>NZ_MJIF01000001.1:1560000-1605000 GCF_001940315.1 Anaerostipes sp. 494a
TACTTATTTCTTCTTTTATTTATTTTAATTTTTTAAACAGATTTTTCACTGTAGGATAGATTTCTTTAAATATCTGATATTTTTCTTCATATTTTTTTGCCAGTTTTTCATCAGGTTCAACTGTATCCACTACTTTTACCAGTTTTTCAGCAGCTTCTTCTACATTTTTAAATTCTCCACATCCTACCGCTGCCAGCATTGCACCACCATAACCTGGTCCTTCTTCACTTTCTATACTATCTACTTTTATATTTAGTACATTGGCTACAATTTTTTTCCATAATTGACTTTTGGCTCCTCCTCCACATATTCTGGTCCTATTGATTTTAATTCCAAGAGATTTTGCAACTTCAAATGAATCTCTAATTGCAAAAGCAACACCTTCTAAAACTGCCTGTGTCATATCTGCTCTTGTTGTATCCATTGTCATACCTATAAAAGTACCTCTTGCATCCGGATCATTATGTGGTGAACGTTCACCCATAAGATACGGAAGAAAGAATACATGATTTTCTCCTAAATTTTCTATTTTCTTCTGTTCCTCTTTATATTCTTTTGTCCCTATTATATTATCCATCCACCACATATTACAAGATGCAGCACTTAACATACATCCCATTAAATGATAATTACCATCAGCATGTGCAAATGAGTGAAGTGCATTATTCTTATCCACTCCAAATTTTTTACTTGAAATAAATACTGTTCCTGATGTTCCAAGCGAAATATTACATTTTCCATCACCAACAGTCCCTGTACCAACTGCGGCGGCTGCATTATCACCAGCACCTGCTATTATCTTCACTTCATGTGAAATACCTATCATATCTGCTATTTCCGGCTTAATCTTACCTACTACCTGATAACTTTCATAAACTGTAGCCAGCTGTTCTTTTTTTACATGACATATATTCATCATTTCTTCAGACCAGCATTTATTCTCTACATCAAACAACAGCATTCCCGAAGCATCTGATACATCTGTACAAAATACTCCTGATAACTTGTAAGCAATATAATCTTTCGGCAACATTATTTTATCTATTTTTTTGAAATTCTCTGGTTCATTATTTCTTACCCATAAAATTTTAGGAGCGGTAAATCCAGTAAAAGAAATATTTGCTGTATATTGGGATAGCTTTTCCTGTCCAATCTCCTGATTCAAATAATCACATTCTTTATACGTTCTTCCATCATTCCATAATAATGCCGGTCGTATGACTTTATCATTCTTATCAAGAATTACCAGACCATGCATCTGTCCACCAAAACTAATGCCGCCAATATCATTTTGTCCACAATCACTTGTTAATTCTTTCATTCCATCCACAAAAGCATTCCACCAGTCTTGTGGATTTTGTTCTGACCATCCTGGATTTGGAAAATAAATCGGATATTCTTTTGATACAATTTTTTTGATTTCACCTGAACCATCCATTAATAAAAGCTTTAATGCCGATGTACCTAAATCTGCCCCAATATACAACATATAATTTCCTCCGTTCTATAAAATATTACTACTTTATGTTTAAAAGGGTATGAAACACCTTTTTTCTTATGCCTCATACCCTTTTCTTTAATTATTCATTTTTTTAAATTCTTCCACTGCTGTTTCATACAAATTATGTCCATGACTATCGATTACAACAATTACAGGAAAGTCTTCTACTCTCAGTTTACGAATTGCTTCTGTACCAAGATCGTCATAGGCAATAACTTCTGAATCTTTTATACATTTAGAAAGAAGTGCACCTGCACCACCAACTGCTGCGAAATAAACCGCTTTATTTTTTACAATAGAATCAATAACCTCAGGTGATCTTTTTCCTTTACCAATCATTCCTTTTAATCCCTGTTCCAGCATAGTTGGCGTATACTTATCCATTCTGCTACTGGTTGTCGGGCCTGCCGATCCAATTACCTGACCCTCTTTTGCCGGAGTTGGTCCCAAATAATAAACAAACTGATTTTCTAAAGATACTGGTATATCCTCGTTATTATTCAGAGAATCAAACATTCTTTTATGAGCAGCATCTCTTGCTGTATATATGGTTCCTGATAAATACACATAATCTCCAGAATTTAAATTTTGTAATTCTTCCTCTGCTGCCGGCACATTTAAATGCTTTTCCATAATTGTTCCTCCTTACAAAACCCTATGAGAATGACGATTCACATGACAACATATATTCACTGCAAGGGGCATTCCCGCAATATGTGTTGGATATGTTTCAATGTTAAGTCCTAATGCCGTTGTATTTCCTCCCAATCCTCCAGGACCGATTCCCAACTGATTAATTTCTTCTAATAATTCCTTTTCCAGTTTAGCTATATGCTCCTTTGCGGAAGGCTGATCCAGATTTCTTGTTAATGCTTTTTTAGCAAGAAAAGCTGCCTTTTCAAAACTTCCTCCAAGACCTACACCTATGACCATAGGCGGACATGCATTTGGACCTGCATCCCTTACAGCCTCTATAACAGATCTCTTTATTCCTTCCTCACCATCTGCAGGTTTTAACATAAAAATCCTGCTCATATTTTCACTTCCAAAACCTTTTGGAGCAACCAGTATTTCCAGATTTTCTCCTGGAACGATATCAATATGTATAATAGCCGGTGTATTATCTTTTGTATTTTCTCTGATCAAAGGATCTTTTACAACTGATTTTCTAAGATAACCTTCTTTATATCCCTGACGTACCCCTTCATTTACTGCATCTTTCAAAGGCAATCCTTCAATATGGAGATCTTGTCCAACATTTAAAAATACAATTGCCATTCCTGTATCCTGGCAAATGGGAGTTGCATCTTCTTTTGCAATTTCCATATTTTCCTGAAGTTGTCCTAAAATCTGCTTTCCAAGAGGACTTTTTTCATTTTCATATGCCTTTTGAAATCTGCATTGCATATCATCTGTCAAAGATAAATTAGCTTCAATACACATCTCTCTGACATTTTTAATAATTTCATCTGTATGAATTGTTCTCATGTTGCCCTCCAACTATTATATTTAATATTTTATTTTTTTCACAACAGTCATGTCTTTTGGATAAGAATGTACCTGCCATTCTCCATTACTGTTCTTCATAAGTTTATAATAACTATCAATAGTTCTCATATGAAGAGGTTCTTTTTGATTTTGAATTTTATAAGTTTCCTGCATATGAATGATACAAGTATTTTTTGATGGATAACTTACTTTTAAGAAATTATAAGATAATAATTCTTCAGTAATGTCTTTTTTAATATATTCTTTGTTTTCTTTATAAACCGGCCCATCTTTCACCATATATTTTTCAATATAAGAGAAATTATGTTCATTAATTGCCTTGATAAAAGCATTTAAGTAATTATGCATCATTTTTTCAGGCTCAGACAATCCACTGGTTGAAGCAGAAGCTGACATTAATGTATCTGGTTTATAAGAAGAATATTGTTTTCCACCTATCTTTCGATCCTGATACTCTACCATAAGATTACGAAGGTCTGTTTTATTTTCGCTATTACTTACTTTATATTCAACTAAATATAATTCCTTCTGTTGTCTATAAATTTCATTATAAATTTCAGCCATATTATCGATATTATCGATACTACGATAAAATCCGCCTGTTTCAGTGCATATTCTCTGTACATCATATGTTTTTATGGTACTTCCTATTCCAATGATAAAAACCGGAATTTTATATTTTTTGCAATTTCTATAACATCCTCTGGTTTACAATAGCTGTAATTATCTGCACCATCTGTAAAAGCAACAACACATTTTGCCCCATTTTGAACTGCTGTTGTATTAACAGCTGCAAACAATGCATCATATAAACTTGTCATATTATCTGTTGTAAGATTCTGTATTTTTTCATCAAGAGTCGTTTTATCTTTTGTAAATGAAACTGCTGTCTGAACTCCTGTAGAAAATGTTGTTAATTCAACCTGATCTCCAATAGAAAACTGAACACTATTCAAGAAAGTCTGCATAATATTTTTCGCTTTTAACATTGGAGACCCATTCATGCTGGCACTCACATCAGCAACCATATTAATATTTAGGGCTTCTTTCTGATCCAGCTGAGATGCTTTTATAATAGTCTGTCTTTCAAAATTTTTGCTTCCTGTTTTTTCTTTCAGATAAAAATATTGCTTTTTCAATCCGGAAGGCACCTTATCTGTTGTTTTATCTCTGATATCCAGATAAATTTTTACCTTTGGATACTGTGATGTATCAACCTGAACAACCTGAATAGCTAAATTATCGTATTCAATCTGAATAGATGCTAATAATTTTTCCCATTTTATTTTCACTTTTCTGGCATTTTTAAATTGATTATCATCAATATATTTCTGCATTTGCTTTTCATAATTTTCGATTGATTTTAGTTCATTGTCAAAAGCTTTAGATGTATCACTTTCTTTTAATTTTTTTAAATCATTATCTGCATCTGTTTTATTCTCTTTTACAATCTCCTTTTCAAATTCATCCAGCTCCTTTTGTGCAGTCTTTGCTCCATCAATATTTTTTCTTGAAATAGCATATTCAAAATTTGCCAAAAGTCTTTTATATTCTCCATCATTATTATTTAAGTAATAATTATTAAAACGTTCCTGACTTTCTTCAAATTTCTTTTCCATAGCATGGATTTTATGATTTCTCTGAAATACAAAGATACCGATAACAGATAATGCTATTACTACAAGAATACCTGTAATTTTCTTTTTTCCCATACATTCTCCTCCCTATTATCTATTAACACTATTATATAACGAAATCAGAGCACAGACAATCAATCTATGCTCTGATTTTCTATAAATTATTCTTCTTCAGATAATTCTTCCTGGACTTCTTCTTTTCTTACCTTGGCAATACTTGCAACTTTAACATTTTCATTGACATTCATTACCTTAACTCCTGAAGTATTTCTTCCAAGAACTGATATACTTCCCACTCTTGTTCTAATAATAACTCCTTCTGTTGTTATCATCATGATTTCGTTATCGTCATTTACAGCTTTTACGCCTACAACATCACCTGTCTTTTCTGTAATCTTATAGCATTTAACACCTTTTCCACCACGATGCTGAGAAACAAATTCATCCATCATAGTTCTCTTACCCATACCATTTTCAGATACGATCAATAGTGCTTCTCCCTGAGTATCAAGCTGCATGCCGATAACCTCATCATCTCCTGTAAGATTAATTCCACGTACCCCCATAGAAGTACGTCCAATACAACGTACATCTTTTTCATTAAATCTGATACATTGTCCATTTTTTGTAACAAGAAAGACATCTTTGTGATCATCTGTGAATTTTACTTCAATCAACTGATCATCATCTTTTAATGTAATAGCAGCCAACCCTGTTTTTCTTATATTAGAGTAATCCATAATAGATGACTTTTTAACGATACCATGTTTTGTAGCCATCATTAAATATTTTCCATCTTCATATTTTTCAATTGGAATCACAGCTGTGATTTTCTCTCCTGACTGTAGCTGAAGTAGATTTACAATTGCGCTTCCTCTTGCTGTACGGCTGCTCTCCGGAATTTCATATGCTTTCAGACGATATACTCTTCCCATATTGGTAAAGAACATAATGTAATGATGAGTCGTTGTCATAAATAACTCTTCAATATAGTCTTCATCAATGGTCTGCATTCCTTTAATACCTTTACCACCACGATTCTGACTCTTAAAATTATCCACTGTCATTCTCTTAATATAACCAAGTTTTGTCATGGTAATTACAGTATTTTCTCTAGGAATCAGATCTTCTATGGAAATATCATCTACATCAAATCCAATTTGTGTTTTTCTTTCATCACCATATTTATTACGAATTAAGATAAGCTCATCTTTGATAACTCCAAGAAGAATCTTTTCATCTGCAAGAATTGCTTTTAATTCTTTAATACGCTCCATTAATTCATGATATTCTTTTTCCAATTTGGCACGTTCCAAACCATTTAATGCTCTCAGACGCATATCTACTATTGCCTGAGCCTGAGCATCTGTTAATCCGAAACGTTCCATTAATTCAAGCTTTGCAGCCTGAATATTAGCTGCCTCACGAATAATTTCTATAACTTCATCAATATGATCCTGTGCAATCAGCAGACCTTCCAATATATGAGCTCTTTCTTCTGCTTTATTCAACTCATATTTTGTTCTTCTGGTTACAACATCTTCCTGATGCTTTAAATAATAATTAAGCATCTCAAAAAGATTCAATATTTTGGGTTCATTATTTACCAATGCCAGCATGATAACCCCAAAAGTATCCTGAAGCTGGGTATGCTTATATAATTGATTTAAAATGACATTAGCATTTGCATCTCTCTTTAACTCAATACATATTCTCATACCACTTCTATCTGATTCATCTCGAAGTTCAGTAATTCCTTCTATTTTCTTCTCTCTTACAAGACTTGCAATTTTCTCAATTAATCTTGCCTTATTTACCATATAAGGAAGTTCTGTAACTATAATTCTCTGTTTTCCATTGGCCATAGCCTCAATATCTGTTACAGCACGTACTTTTATTTTTCCGCGTCCTGTCCGATATGCTTCATTTATTCCTCCACGACCAAGAATAGTTGCTCCTGTTGGAAAATCAGGACCTTTTACTATTTCTAAAAGTTCTTCCATGGTTGTAACTCTATTTTCAGTTACTTTATCATCAATAATTTTAATAACTGCATTAATAACTTCTGTCAGATTATGAGGAGGAATATTAGTCGCCATACCTACTGCTATTCCCTGTGTTCCATTCACCAGAAGATTTGGAAAACGAGATGGAAGAACGGAAGGTTCCTTTTCTGTCTCGTCAAAATTCGGCACAAAATCTACTGTATTTTTATTTATATCTGCCAGAAGTTCCATGGAAATTTTACTTAATCTTGCTTCTGTATAACGCATTGCTGCAGCGCCATCTCCATCTACAGAACCAAAATTTCCATGTCCATCTACTAATGGATATCTGGTAGACCATTCCTGTGCCATATTAACCAGCGCACCATAAATTGAACTGTCTCCATGAGGATGATATTTACCCATGGCATCACCGACGATACGTGCACATTTACGATGTGGCTTATCCGGACCGTTGTTTAATTCTATCATTGCATAAAGGATTCTTCTCTGTACTGGTTTCAAACCATCTCGTACATCTGGAAGGGCCCTGGAAGCAATAACGCTCATGGCATAATCTATATAAGAATTTTCCATGGTCTCTTTAAGATCAATATCATGAACCTTATCAAAAATTGTATTTTCGTCCATTATCTTCTTCCTTCCTAAATATCTAGATTCTTAACATATTTTGCGTTTGCTTCAATAAATTCTCTTCTAGGTTCGACCTGATCTCCCATTAGTGTAGTAAATGTCAAATCTATTTCAGAAGCAGAATCTTCATCAAGATTAACTCTTAATAAAATTCTCTTTTCCGGATCCATAGTTGTATCCCAAAGCTGTTCTGCATCCATCTCTCCAAGACCTTTATAACGCTGAATTTTATTGTTATTATCTCTTCCAATGTCTGTGAGAATATTATTTAATTCCTCATCACTATATGCATACCAGAACTTTTTATTTTTTTCAATTCTGTATAAAGGTGGCTGTGCCAGATATACATATCCCTGTTTTATTAGTTCCGGCATAAACCGATATAAAAATGTTAAAAGCAATGTAGCAATATGTGCACCATCCACATCGGCATCTGTCATAATAATTATTTTATGATAACGCAGCTTGCTTATATCGAAATCATCATGAATTCCTGTTCCAAATGCTGTAATCATTGCCTGAATTTCTTTATTAACAAGAATTTTATCCAATCTTGCCTTTTCAACATTTAAAATTTTACCTCTCAACGGGAGAATTGCCTGTGTCGCACGGGAACGAGCAGTCTTTGCTGAACCTCCTGCAGAATCTCCTTCGACAATATAAATTTCACAATTTTCCGGATTCTTATCAGAACAATCAGCAAGTTTTCCAGGAAGACTCATTCCATCCAATGCTGTTTTTCTTCTAGTTAAGTCTCTTGCTTTTCTTGCTGCATCTCTGGCTCTTTGTGCCAGTACTGCCTTTTCACAAATAACTTTTGCCACAGCAGGATTCTGCTCAAGAAAATATGTCAGCTGACTGGAAACTACACTATTTACTGCTCCTCTGGCCTCACTATTACCTAATTTCTGTTTTGTCTGTCCTTCAAACTGAGGTTCACCAATTTTTACACTGATAACAGAAGTCAATCCCTCTCTAATATCCTCACCTGACAGATTATCTTCTTTTTCTTTTAACAGATTATTTTTTCTTGCATAATCATTAAATGAGGATGTAAGAGCAGTCTTAAAACCAGATAAATGGGTTCCACCTTCCGGAGTAATAATATTATTTACAAAACTTAGAGAATTCTCATTATAGGAATCATTATGCTGAAGTGCAACCTCTACATACACTCCATCTTTTTCGCCTTCACAATAAATAACATCTTCATAAAGGCTTTCTTTCCCTTTATTAAGATATTCTACAAATTCTTTAATTCCACCTTCATAATGGAATGTTTCCGCAACTCTCTCATCTTCTCTCTCGTCAATTAAAATAATTTTAAGATTTTTTGTTAAAAAAGCAGTTTCGCGTAATCTTCTTTTTAAAGTTTTATAATCAAAATCCACCGTCTCAAAAATTGTATCATCAGGCATAAATGTTACCTGAGTTCCGGTCTTATCTGTATCTCCTATTTCTTTCAAAGGATAACAAACTTTTCCTCTCTCATAACGCTGTTGATAAATATGTCCATTCTCATATACTTTTACTTCCAGCCATTGTGATAATGCATTTACTACAGATGATCCTACACCATGGAGACCTCCTGATACTTTATATCCTCCGCCTCCAAATTTTCCTCCGGCATGAAGTATTGTAAATACGACTTCAACACTAGATACTCCTTTTTTCTTATTGATGCCTACCGGAATACCTCGACCATTGTCTAACACGGTTACAGATCCATCTTTATTTAGAGTCACATGGATAGTATCACAATATCCAGCCAATGATTCATCCACCGCATTATCAACGATTTCATATACCAGATGGTGAAGCCCTTTTTCAGAAGTACTTCCAATATACATTCCCGGCCTTTTTCTAACTGCTTCTAAGCCTTCCAATATTTGTATTTGGTCTGCACCATATTCACCCTGTTTTTGTGTACCCATAGCTTCCTCCTAATTTTTTTTAACGATTTTTCCTGCTCTAATTTGAAACATACGCTGAATTGGCAGATGTTTATCAATAAATTCATCTAAACCTGTACAGGTTATCATGGTCTGTGTATCTTTAATACTTTCCAGTAAATACTTTTTACGATGACTGTCAAGTTCTGACAGAACATCATCTAATAATAAAACAGGCGAATCTTTCATTACCTCTTTTACCAACTGAATCTGCGCAAGCTTTAATGATAATGCTGCTGTTCTCTGTTGTCCCTGCGATCCATATTTTCTTATATCGATATCATTAACGATAAAGCTAATATCATCCCTGTGGGGACCCACTGTTGTAGTAGAATATTTTAAATCAATATTTCTTTTTTTTATAAGTTCTGTCAGAAATTCATCATAATTTACGTTATTATCATATTCCAGTCTGATTTCTTCTTTATTTCCGGTAAGTTTTCTATGAATTTCCTTAATAATAACATTTAAATGTTTAATAAAAGCCTCTCTATACCGAACAATTTCAGAACCATATTTTACAAGCTGTATATCCCAGGCTTCTAAAGTATCAATTAAACTCTTCTGAAAATTAATCTGTTTCAGCAAATTATTTCTTTGAACTAATATTTTATTATATTTTGACAAATGATATAAATATAAACTTTCCAGCTGGGATAATTCAATATCCAGAAACTTTCTTCTTTCACTTGGTCCGTTTTTAATTATTTTCAAATCTTCCGGAGAAAAAAATATAATCGGAATCTGTCCAAGCAGATCACTTGATTTACGGATAGGTATTTTATCAATGGCGACACCCTTAGCCTTGCTCCTTTTCAAATGCATATCCAGCTGATGCATAATATCCTGCTTTTCATAATGCATTCTTATGTGAGATTCATTTTCTTTAAATCTTATAATTTCCCTGTCCTTGCTTCCTCTGTGAGATTTTGTAGTGGCTCCAAGATAAACAGCCTCCAGAATATTTGTTTTACCCTGAGCGTTATCTCCATACAAAAGATTCGTCCCATTTGCAAAATCAATGGAAAGATTTTCATAATTTCTATAATTCTTTAATTCCAATGATTTTATATACATAATTCACCCAACTACTTAATAATATTTATTTCTTCACCATTAAAAGAAATGACTTCTCCTCCAAACAATTTTTTTCCTCGTCTGGTTTCCACTTCTCCATTGAGAAGAACTTCTCCTTCTTGTATCACGATTTTAGCATCTATGCCTGAACCAACAAGTCCCGCTGCTTTAAGAGCCTGTCCAAGCTTAATATATTCACCTTTTAATTTTATTTCATTCATAACAATATCTTCTCCTAATGATTAAAATTTACCGGAAGTATCAGATAAGTGTAACTTCCTGCATCATCCTTAATGAAACAAGGAGCTTTTGGATTTACAAGATAAATATTAATCTCTTCATCGTCAATAACTCTTAATACATCCATCAGGAATTTTGGATTAAACCCTATTAATAAATCTCTTCCTTCTTTTGTGATCATAATACTTTCTTCCATAGTTCCAAAGAAAGAAGAAATATTTAATTGAAGTGAATTATCCGTAATATTAATTATAATAGGTTTTTTATCAGATTCTCTTATTAAAAGACTTGCTCTGTCAATACAGCTCAAAAATTCTTTCTTGTTAATTCTGATTTTTGTTTCATAATCACTTGAGAGCATCTGGCTTATTTTATAATATTCCCCTTCCAAAAGTCTTGAAACAACTTTTGTATTATCAAATTCAAATAAAATATGCTTAGATGTAACATATATGGTAACTTCTTCTTCTGTTTCGCCTGATATAATTTTAACAATCTCCTGAAGTGTCTTTCCAGGAACGACAACCTTGAAAGAATCATAGCTTTCCTTTAGCTGAATATTACGAATGGATATTCTATGACCATCCAGGGATACAACGCTTAGCTTATTATCCTTAACTTCAAACAGTTCTCCAGTCATCAATTTTGTATTTTCATTATCTGAAATAGAAAAAATTGTCTGACGAATTATTTCTTTTAAAGAATATTGTGATAAAGTGATACTTTTTTCTCTTTCTATTTCAGGAAGATAAGGAAATTCATTTCCTTCCTGTCCCATAATCTGGAAACAAGCTTTTTCACAGGTAATTGTTGCTTTAAAATCTTTATTTGTTTCAATAGTAATATCATTATCTGGAAGTTTACGAACAATTTCTGAAAAAAGTTTGGCATCCAATGCAATTTTTCCTTGTTCAAGTATAGTTCCTTCTATAGTAGTTTCAATTCCAAGTTCCATGTCATTGGCTGTTAAAGTAATAGTTCCAGCACTTGCCTCTATTAAAATACATTCAAGTATTGGTAATGTTGTTTTATTGGAAACAGCTTTTGAAACAATACTGACTCCATGAACAAGATGGTTCTTATTACATATAATCTTCATAAATGTGAATAACTCCTTTCGGTGTGAAGTTGGCTTAAATAAATAAATAAAATTCGTAGTAATAGTCGTAGTAGGTGTGGATTTGGGGATAACCTTAAAAAACCGCTAAACATAAAGCTTTTAAGGGTTGATAAAATGTGAAAAAAACTCTGAAAAACAGAGGATAATCAGGAAATTATCAACATTGGAAAATATTAAAAAATAATAAATACACAGGATATCCACAAGTTATCCACAGATTTTGTGGATAACTGTCCTGTTAAATATGTTTATTCCATTTTTTTAAGGATTACATTAATAATGCTTTCCAATTGAGGATCATTTTTTAGATCTTTTTCAATTTTCTCTACTCCATGAATTACAGTAGAATGATCTCTTTTTCCTATAATTTCTCCAATTTTAACAAGGGAAGCATCAGTCTGTTTTTTACATAAATACATACAGATCTGTCTTGGATATGCAATATCATGGCTTCTCTTTTTGGAAATAATATCATCTGTTTGTATGTTAAAATGTTCAGCAACTGTCTGTAGAATTAATTCCGGAGTAATTTTCTTCTTATTTTTACTATCAATTAAATCCTGTAGTGCTATTTTAGATAATTCAAGATTAATTGGCTGTTTATTCAGTCTTGAATATACTTTAATTTTGTTAAGAGCCCCTTCAAGATCACGAATATTAGATTTAATATGTGTAGCAACGTAATCAAATATTTCATCATCGATGTGTAAATGGTCTAATTCTGCTCTTTTTCTTAATATTGCAACTTTTGTTTCATAATTTGGTGGCTGAATATCAACCTGAAGCCCCCAGCTGAATCGGCTTCGCAGTCTTTCTTCCAATACATCCAGTTCTTTCGGCGGTTTATCAGATGAAAGAATAATCTGTTTATTAGCATTATACAATGCATTAAATGTATGGAAAAATTCCTGCTGGGTACTTTCTTTTCCTATAATAAATTGAATATCATCGACCAGTAGGACATCGATATTACGATATTTGTTTCTTAGTTCTTCCTGTTTTTTATGCTGAATGGAATTAATAACTTCATTGGTAAAATCTTCACTGGTTACATATAATACATTCAGCTGTTTGTTGTGTTCAATAATGTAATGGGCAATAGAATGCATCAGATGGGTTTTACCTAATCCGGCACCTCCATAAAGGAAGAGAGGATTGTATGCTTCTGCTGGAGCTTCCGCAACTGCAATACTGGCAGCATGGGCCATCTGATTATTATCTCCAATAACAAATGTATCAAAAGTATAACGGGGATTTAAATTATTATTATCCTGAACAGGCTCTTTTTTCGAGATTTTTTCCTGAGCCTCCTCTTTTTCCAGTTCAAAAGAAATATCGTATTTTGTTCCTGTAAGGTCCTGAATTGCTAAAGATATATAAAAATCATACATTTTCTTTTTAATAAACTGGATACCTCTTTCATCATATTTAGCATCCAATGAAAGTATAATATTATTATCTTGAACATCTTTAATATGAAGTGGTTTAATCCAGGCATTAATTGCTGCACTGGAAACATCATGCTCTTGTTCCAGCTTTATTAATACATCATCCCAGATTTTTTCAATGTTATTTTTCATGAATAAAGTAAATCCCTTTCTACGTAGTTTTAAAAATTGTACTCTTTTCCCTTTTTTCGAAGAATTTTTTTATAAAGAATTCCTCGTAATGGGTAGACATAGTCCACGAGGGTATATGAGTGCACTATATTTATAGTATAACAAAAAAACTTTTTTTTCAACTTTTGTTTGTTACTTATCGGGAAGAAAAAGGAAAGTTAATAACAGTGTGTGGATAACTTGCTCCACAGTATTAACATAACGAAAAATGTGGAAAAACAGAGGAAAATCAGATAATATATAATTGATATTAACATTTTATCACCAAGTTATGCACAAGTTACCCACAAATTGTGGATAACATTATATATACCCACAATATCTATGAAAGTACCTATTTATCTTAAAAAAAGCAATTATTTGCTTGACTTTAAGGTATGTATTTGGATATAATAGAAGCGATGTTTTTACGAATATATTATTCATATATATAATCAGAAAAATTTGTAAGGAGGTGTTTGCAGATGAAAATGACATTTCAGCCAAAGAAAAGACAGAGATCTAAGGTTCATGGATTTAGAAAAAGAATGAGCACTGCTAATGGAAGAAAAGTTCTTAAAAGCAGAAGAGCAAAAGGAAGAAATAGATTATCAGCTTAGGTCGCAGAGATGTGACCTTTTCTTTTCTCTATTAATAAGGAAGAGAATATGAAAAATTATCATTCATTAAGTAAGACAAAGGAATTCCAAAAAGTCTATAATAGTAGAAAATCCAAGGCTAATAAGTATCTTGTGATGTATTATATAGAAAATGATTTGGAATATAGCAGATTAGGAATATCAGTAAGTAAAAAAGTTGGGAATAGTGTAGTAAGACATCGTGTAACACGATTAATTCGTGAAAGTTATCGTTTAAATGAGAAAAAATTAAAGAAAAATTACGACTTGGTGGTAATTGCAAGAAATAACACTAAAGATATAGGCTATTATACTATGGAAAGTGCATTTTTGCATTTAGCAGATTTGCATCATTTAATAAAAAAGAGTTGAGTATAGTTGAAAAAAATTTTAATTTCTTTTATTAGATTTTACAGAAAGTATTTATCTAGATTAAAGGGAAGAGGAACATGTATTTATGTTCCAACTTGTTCGGAATATGCTATTGAAGCCCTGGAAAAGCATGGAGTTATTAAAGGAAGTCTGCTTTCTATTTACAGAATTTTGAGATGTAATCCATTCTCCAAAGGCGGATATGATCCTGTTCCGGAAGTCAGGAAAGGAAAAAGGTACGAAAAATGATGTTATTGTCACAGGCTCAGAATGTGGGCAATGGAGGAATTTTATATCCAATTGTCAGAGTATTTGGATGGGTAATTGAAGGAATCTATCATGGTTTAGCTGCAGTAGGAATTCATAATGTAGGTTTGTGTATTATTTTATTTACATTAATTTCTAAATTAATTTTATTACCATTAACTATGAAGCAGCAGCGTTCAATGAAAATTAACCAGATTGCTCAGCCTGAAATGAATAAGATTACAAAGAAGTATAGAAATAAAAAAGATCAGGCATCTATGATGAAACAGCAGGAAGAGATGCAGAAGGTCTATGAAAAATATGGAACAAGTCCTACAGGCGGATGTTTAACAACATTTATTCAGTTTCCGATTATCATGGCTTTGTACTATGTTATTCGTGCAGTAGAAGTCTATATACCACAGATTTCTAAAGATGTGGCAACTATTGGAAAAAGTGTTTATGAAATTGTTCCAGGACTTAATATTCAGGAAACTCCAGGATTTAGATTAAGTATTATGATGATCGTTCCTGTTTTATCATTTGTATTTCAGTTTTTGAGTGCAAAAACATCTATGTCAAATTCACAGATGGATGATAGCACACCTGGTGCAGGTATGACAAAGAGTATGATGTACACAATGCCTTTAATGTCTTTCTTTATGTGTATTACACTTCCGGCTGCATTAGGTATTTACTGGGCTGCAAGTGCTTTATTCCAGTGGATTCAGCAGATTGCTTTTAATTATTATTATGATCATGCTGATATGGACAAAATTATTGAAAAGAGCCGTGCAAAGGCTGCTAAAAAGAAAAAGAAAAAAGGTCCTTCTTTATATGAAAAAATGTTAGGTGCAGGAGCTGCATCTGACCAGCCAAGCGGTGCATCTATTAAAAAAGGTGCAAGTGCTAAATCAACAAAGAATTTTGATTACAGTGGAAATACAAAAGGAGGAATTGCTTCAAAAGCAAATGCTAATAGAAAAAATAAGGGAGGTAAATAATAATGTCAGTAAAACAATTTACTGGGAAAACTGAATCTGATGCAGTAATAAATGCCGCTATGGAATTGGGAATTCCAAGTACCGACCTTGATTATAAAGTCATTGATCCAGGAAGCAATGGTTTTTTAGGATTATTTAAAAAACCTGTAATTATTGAAATTATAGAAAAAGCTGAAAAGAAATCAGCAGTTTCCAATAAAACTAAAAAGAAAGTAGAAAAAAAGCAGGATAATGTAAAAACTGAAAAGAAATCAGCAAATAAAAAGACTGCCAATAAAGTAAAAGAAGCAGCTCCTGTTAAGGAAACAAAGAAAAATAAAGCTCCGGAGAATCTTGATGAAATTGTAAATAATACAGAAAAATATCTCGATGAAGTATTAAGAGCTATGGGATTAGAGCCTAAATTAAATCTGTATTATAATAGAAGAGATAATGTTTTGAATATTAATGTGTCTGGAGAAAAGATGGGTGCATTAATTGGAAAACATGGACAGACTTTAGATGCACTTCAGTATTTAACAAGTTTGTTCGTTAATAAAGAAAGCGATTCTTTTATTAAAATAAAACTTGATACAGAAAATTATAGAGAAAGAAGACAGCAGACTTTAGAAAAGCTTGCAGGAAGCATTGCTTATAAGGTAAAGAAAAATAAAAAACCTATTTACTTAGAGCCAATGAATCCAAATGAAAGAAGAATTATTCATTCTGCATTGCAAAAAGATCCATATGTAGTCACAAAGAGTGAAGGTAAAGATCCTTATCGTAAAGTTGTTGTTATGTTGAAAAAATAGAAATTCAGGCTGCCTTAGTTAAGGCAGCCTTTTTTGAGGTAAAAGATATGAAGTCAGATACGATTGCAGCAATTGCTACGCCAATGACCAATAGTGGAATAGGTATTATTAGAATCAGTGGTAATGAAGCATTGAATATTATTGAGAAAATATTTAAACCAAAAAAAGATAAAAAAATAAAGGAAGTTCCAACTTATACAGCACATTATGGTCATATTTTTGATAATGAGATGATGCTGGATGAGTGTATAGTACTTATTATGAAGGCACCTCATTCCTATACGACAGAAGATGTGGTAGAAATAAATTGCCATGGTGGTGTCATTGTAATGAAAAAAATACTGGAGGCTGTCATAAAAGCAGGAGCAAGACCGGCAGAACCAGGTGAGTTTACCAAAAGAGCATTTTTAAATGGAAGAATTGATTTATCAAAAGCGGAAGCTGTTATGGATTTAATTCATTCTCGAAATGAATTTGCCATGACTAGTTCTTTAAAACAGTTAGATGGTGTTTTAGGTGAAAAAATTAATTTACTGAGAAAAGAAATTATCCATAGTGTTGCTTTTATTGAATCAGCGCTGGATGATCCGGAGCATTATTCTGTTGATGGCTTTTCAGATGAATTAAAATTACAGGTAGAACATATTTCTGGTGAATTAAATGAATATTTGAAAAATGCAGATAATGGAAGAATATTAAAAGAAGGTATTCAGACTGTAATTGTTGGAAAACCTAATGCAGGAAAATCTTCAGTATTAAATGTATTGTTAGGAGAAGAACGAGCAATTGTAACCGATATTGCAGGTACTACCAGAGATACTTTAGAGGAATCTATTCAGATTAATGGAATACCTCTTAATATTATAGATACTGCGGGAATCAGAGAAACAGAAGATTTTGTTGAAAAAATAGGTGTGGATAAAGCAAAAGAATTGTTAAAAAAAGCTGATTTGGTATTATATGTTGTGGATAGTTCTACACCAATATCTGCTGAAGATCAGGAAATAATTGAGCTGATCAAAGATAAACAGGTTATTGTTTTATTAAATAAGGCAGATTTAGAATCTGTTGTAAGTGAAAAATATTTGAAAGAACGAGGTTTTGAGCATATCGTTGTTATCTCTGCACGAGAGCGTACAGGAATGGAGCAGCTTTATGAAAAAATTAATCAAATGTTTTTTAATGGAAATGTGTCTTTTAATGATGAAATATATATTACGAATATGCGTCACAAAAATGCGGTTTCCAATGCCTTGGATAGTTTAAAACTAGTGTTAAAAAGTATTGAAGATAATATGCCTGAAGATTTCTTTTCTATTGACCTGATGGATGCTTATGAACAATTGGGTTATATTACGGGAGAGTCTGTAGGGGAAGACCTTGTTAATGAAATATTTGCAGAATTTTGTATGGGTAAATAATATGAATAATTTAGAAGAACAATATGATATTATAGTAGTTGGAGCAGGACATGCCGGATGTGAGGCTGCACTTGCAGCTGCAAGAATGGGATTTAAGACTATATGTTTTACCGTTAGTATGGATAGTATTGCGCTTATGCCATGTAATCCGAATATTGGAGGAAGTTCCAAGGGGCATCTTGTTCGTGAAATTGATGCATTAGGCGGAGAAATGGGTAAAAATATTGATAAAACATATCTTCAGTCTAAAATGCTTAATCAGTCAAAAGGACCTGCGGTTCATTCTTTAAGAGCCCAGGCTGATAAAAAAATGTATTCTATGTCTATGACTCAGATTATGGGAAATACTCCAAATCTGACTGTCAGACAGGGTGAAGTAACAGAAATCATTGTAGAAGATGGAATAATTAAAGGAATAAAAACTTATTCCGGTGCTGTATATCATGGAAGAGCAGTTATATTAACAACAGGAACTTATTTAAAAGCCAGATGTATTTATGGAGATGTAAGTAATTATACTGGACCTAATGGACTTCAGGCAGCAAATTATCTTACTGACTCATTAAAAGAGAATGGTATTTCCATGAGAAGGTTTAAGACAGGTACACCAGCGAGAATTGATAAAAACTCTATTGATTTTAGTAAAATGTCTGAACAGCTGGGAGATGAAAAAATCGTACCTTTTAGCTTTACAAATCGTGAAGAAGATATAAAAAGAGATCAGATTTCCTGCTGGTTAACTTATACTACAGAAGAAACACATAAGATTATAAATGAGAATATACATAGATCTCCGTTGTTTTCTGGGGCAATTGAGGGAACAGGCCCAAGATATTGTCCGTCTATTGAGGATAAGGTTGTAAAATTTCCAGATAAAAACAGGCATCAGGTATTCATTGAACCAGAAGGAGAATTCACCAATGAAATGTATGTAGGTGGAATGTCCAGTTCCCTGCCAGAGGATGTTCAGTATCAGATGTATCATAGTGTGCCTGGTTTGGAAAATGCTAAAATTGTTCGCAATGCATATGCAATTGAATATGATTGTATTGATGCCACACAGTTAAAACCTTCTTTGGAATTCAAAAATATTCAGGGATTATTTAGTGGCGGACAGTTTAATGGAAGCTCAGGCTATGAGGAAGCCGCTGCACAGGGACTTATGGCGGGAATTAATGCAGCAAGAAAACTTCAAAATAAAGAACCTGTAGTATTAGATCGATCCCAGGCATATATTGGAGTACTGATTGATGATCTTGTAACAAAAGAAACTTCAGAGCCTTATAGAATGATGACTTCCAGAGCAGAATACAGACTTCTTTTAAGACAGGATAATGCAGATTTGAGATTAACAAAAATCGGTCATGAAATAGGATTGATAGAAGATGAAAGATATGAAAATCTTTTAATAAAGGAAAAGCAGATTGAAGAGGAAATGAAAAGAATAGAAGGTCTTATGGTTGGAGCTTCAAAAGATGTTCAGAAATTACTGGAGCAGCTTGGAAGTTCAACTTTAAAATCTGCAGCAACTATGGCAGAACTTGTAAGAAGACCAGAATTAACCTATATGGATCTTGCTCCAATTGATAAAGATCGCCCTGATTTAGATATTCAGGTTCAAGAACAGGTAAATATTAATATTAAATATGAAGGATATATTAAACGACAATTATCTCAGGTAAGACAATTTAAAAAAATGGAAAAAAGAAGAATTCCTGATGATATAAATTATAATGAGGTTGGAAGCCTTAGAATAGAAGCAAAGCAGAAACTGTCTAAGATTCGTCCTGCATCTATTGGACAGGCATCCAGAATATCAGGAGTTTCACCAGCTGATATTTCTGTATTGTTAATTTATCTTGAGCAGATGAATCATAGGAGATAGATAATGGAGAGATTAAAACAAAAAGCATTAGATATGGGAATTGCTTTAACAGATGATCAGATTTTTCAATTTGAAAAATATTATGAAATGCTCATAGAAAAAAATAAAGTAATGAATTTGACAGCTATAACAGAAAAAGAGGAAGTAATTGATAAACATTTTGTAGATAGTCTGGCATTTGTAAAGATGAAATTTGATTTATCAGGAAAAAAAATGCTGGATTTAGGTACAGGAGCAGGATTTCCTGGAATTCCATTAAAAATTGCATTTCCAGAACTGGATATTGTATTACTTGATTCTTTAAATAAAAGAGTTCGTTTTTTAAATGAAGTTATTGAGGAACTGTCACTGGAGAAAATTTCTGCAATTCACGGAAGAGCGGAAGATTTTGCAAAACAAAAAGATTATAGAGAAAGTTTTGATTTTGTGGTATCCCGTGCAGTTGCTAATTTAGCTGTGTTATCAGAATATTGTATTCCTTATGCCAAAGAAAATGGATATTTCTGTCCATATAAATCTGGAGAGATTCAGGATGAGGTAAAAAATGCAGAAAAAGCAATTTCTGTTCTGGGTGGAAAATTGGAAGATATCATTTCGTTTGAAATACCTGATACAGATATGAAAAGAACGATTTTAAAGATAAAGAAAAGAAAGGCAACCCCAAAACGCTTTCCTAGAAAAGCGGGATTGCCTTCAAAAGAACCTATTTGCTAGAAAAATATTCTGCAGATATTGTATACACTTTCAGGATCCTCCAATGAAGGAAGATGTTTTGTATTGTTCAAAAAGCTGCTTTCAATGGATGGATTCAATATCTGATACTGATCCAGCGTATTTTGTGCATCAGGCAGATTTGAACTGATTGCAATATACATACTTTGATTGATATTCTTTAAAGATGTAATAAGATTGCTGTTTAGATAATCTGATTTTAAACTTGCATACAAGTATTTTGCATTTGATCCAGATAAATGTGCAGCCTGATAGTAGGCATCAATATAATATCTTTTAATATTGGCTGGTGACTGAAAATACTTAGTATAAAATCTTTTTTCTACCATAGGCATGGATTGAATAAGGTTATAAGTAAAAGTACCTATAATAGGACATTCCAGTAAATATTTTAAGATTTGTTTTCTTTTATTTGGAAAATATTTGGAAACAGCCATATTTTCAGGATTGATAAACAAAAGTTTATGAAAATTATCTTTTTCCATGTTACATGCCTGAATTACTAAAGAAACAGATTTTCCTGATGCAATAATATCAGTTTTAGACTGAATAATATCTTTAATAAAATCATTAATAAGCTGGACATATATATAACTTGTATATGTTATTTTGGGTTTTTCAGAGCGTCCACATCCAAGCAAATCTAAGGCATAAACTGTATGATGTTTAGAAAGAGGTTCAATTAATTTATAATATTCCATAGCGGAACTTCCACTGTTTAAATGGTGGATTAAAAGTATTGGAGAACCTTTCCCGTGTTTAGTATAAAAAATGTTACCAAAACGCCACTTATAAGTATGTTCGTTTGTAGAAGGAAGAGCATCTTTTAAACTGCATATGAAAGTTATTGTGCGGTTGATTGCATAAATTCCAGCAACTGCCAGACTTCCTAATAATGTAATGTTTTTTAGTTTATTATATTTTTTCATAGGTAGCTCCTTTCTTTATCGGGTACCAGTTTATAGTCTATATTACTATTATATGCTAAATAAAGTTTTGATACAATAATACTTTGATTTCTTCTGCTTTTCGTATATGATAAATAAGAGGTGGTGATAGAATGGAAAAGAAAATAGATAAAGATCATTTGATTAATCAGCTTTATGATTACCTGATAAATGAGGTAAATTGTCTTAAAATAGAAAAAGATAAAATTAGTACAAAACTAAATTTTTATAAAGATGATAAAAATAAAAAATTAAATGTTGTTAAAGACGGAAATAAAATCTATCGTATCCGTAAGATTTTTTCACCACTTGATTTTAATCAGGAAGACGAAAATCAGAACAATTTCATTGATACATCTGAAATAGACCATTCTATACGGTTAGAAGAAAAAAATCTACAAGAGATTAATAATAAAATAAATATCTTATCAGAATATTTACAGGGGCTAGAGGAAAATTATTTCGTTGCGGATTCAGATTATACTGCTGATGAAGATGAAAAAGTTCCGTTTATTCCGGCTTTTGACAGATTAGTTAAACATGTAAAAATGATTCATCCTGAAATAAGAATAAATAATAGTTTAACAGGCAATACATCTGAGATTTTGATGAATTTTTCTTTTTTAAAAGGATTTCAGGTGCTGATCGATTATCTGATTTTTGAGACAGGTGTGTATGTAATTAATATCGAGAAATATATAGATAAATATAAAATATTAATAAAATTTAATATAAAGCCTAAATTGCCAAAAGATATTGCTGTTTTTAAGAATAGTAAAAGAATTTTGGAGGAAAAGCTTTCAAAAGAATATTCTGTTATCAGATGGAAGAGTAATTCAATAATAATACAGGCTCTAATGGAGTCATAGAAAGGGAAGATTATGAAAAATAAGATTATTAATTTGATTGATGATGCAATTGAGGAATTGGATAAAGATACAATTGCTGGTATTTTGGAAATTCCACCAAAAGAAGATATGGGAGACTTTGCTTTTCCTTGTTTTCAGCTGGCAAAGATTTTCAGAAAAGCTCCAAATATGATTGCTGAAGAAATCGCTGGAAAGATTGAAGTTACAAAAGATTTATCAAAGGTTGTTTCTATGGGACCATATGTTAATTTCTTTGTTAATAAGGAAATCTACGTAAAAGAAGTTTTAGGAAAAGTTGGAGAGAACTATGGTGCTTCTGATATTGGAAAAGGTAAAACAATCTGTATTGATTATTCTTCTCCTAATGTTGCAAAGAATTTTCATGTAGGACATTTAAGAACAACAATTATAGGAAATTCACTTTATCATATTTTTGATAAACTTGGATATCATGTGGAAAGAATTAATCATCTTGGTGATTGGGGAACTCAATTTGGTAAACTAATTGTAGCTTATAAAAAGTGGGGAAGTAAAGAAGCTGTCGAAGAAAAAGGAATTCCTGAATTACTTGATCTTTATGTAAAATTTCATAAAGAAGCAGAAGAGGATGACTCTTTGAATGATCAGGCGAGAGAATGGTTTGCCAAAATGGAACAGGGTGATCAGGAGGCCCTTTCTATTTGGGAATGGTTCAAAGATATTAGTTTAGTTGAATATAAAAGAATTTATAATGTTTTAAATGTTGATTTTGATCATTATACAGGTGAGAGTTTCTATAGAGACAAGACTAATGCAGTTGTAAAAGAACTGGATGAAAAAGGACTTTTGAAAGAAAGTGAAGGAGCAATGATTGTAGATCTTGATAAATATGATATGGCTCCTTGTCTTGTGACAAAGAAGGATGGTAGTTCTATTTATGCAACAAGAGATCTTGCAGCAATTTTTTATCGTAAGAATACTTACAATTTTGATAAATGTATTTATGTTACCGGTTTGGAACAAAAATTACATTTTGCACAGGTTTTCAAAGTTGTTGAATTGATGGGATATGAATGGGCAAAGGATCAGTTAATACATGTTCCTTATGGTCTTGTAAGCTTAGAAGGCGGTAAACTTTCTACCCGTAGTGGAAATATAGTTTATGCAGAGGATATTCTGAAAGAATCAGTTTCAAAAATTAAAGAAATCATTGAACAGAAAAATCCAGATCTAGAAAATAAAGATGAAGTAGCAAAGAAAGTTGGTATAGGTGCAATTATATTTAATGATCTTTATAATCAAAGAATTAAAGATGTAACTTTCACCTGGGAAAAAATTCATAATTTTGATGGTGAGACATGTCCATACGTACAATATACTTATGCAAGGGCTGCAAGTGTATTGCGAAAGACAGGTATTACTGAAGTTGGAGAGATTGATGCATCTTTAGTTACTGATGAGACTTCTGTTGCATTATTAAAAGAAATTGAAAGATTTCCTCAGATTGTAAAGACAGCGGCAGAACGCTTGGAACCATCTGTAGTATCCAGATATGTAATGGCTGTTGCTCAAGCATTTAATAGATTTTATCATGAAAATCAATGTAATGTAGAAGATGAAAATCTAATGAAAGCTCGTGTGAAATTAGTAATTGTTGCAAAACAGGTTATTAAAGATGGATTAGAGTTATTAGGAATTCAATGTCCTGAACAAATGTAAAGAAGAATTAAAGAAGATAATGTTTCACGTGAAACATTATCTTCTTTTTTTATCTAAAAGTAAATTGTACAAAATAAAAAATTAGGAATGTTTCACGTGAAACATATAGAAAAGGAAAAAAATTAGTGCTATAATAAATCTCAAAAGGAGAATAACATGGGAAGAATTATTGCAATTGCTAACCAAAAAGGTGGAGTTGGGAAAACAACAACAGCAGTGAATCTTTCGGCATCATTAGCAGAAAGAGGTAAGAAAACGCTAATTATAGATATGGACCCACAAGGAAATACCACCAGTGGATTAGGACTAGACAAAAATGAATTGGAAAAAACTACATATGAAGTCATAACAGATGAATATTCTATTAAAGAATGCATTAGAGAAGAAATATTTGAAAATCTGTCGTTGTTACCTGCAAATAGAAATTTAGCAGGAGCAGAAATTGAGTTAATGACAGTTGATAAAATGCAATATATTTTAAAAGATAATTTGAAAGATGTTAAAGATTCATATGATTTTATTATCATTGATTGTCCACCGGCACTTGGAATGTTAACAGTAAATGCAATGACAGCTGCTAATACAGTTATTGTACCTATACAGTGTGAATTTTATGCTCTAGATGGTTTGACACAGCTGATTTATACAATTGAACTGATTCAAAAAAGCTTGAATCCGCAACTGAAAATTGAAGGAGTAGTATTTACTATGTACGATGCCAGAACAAATTTATCTCTGCAAGTCGTGGAAAATGTTAAGTCCTATTTGAATCAGAAAATCTATAAAACAATCATTCCAAGAAATGTGCGTCTTGCAGAAGCACCAAGTCATGGACTTCCAATTAATTTGTATGATCCACGCTCTGTTGGAGCTGAAAGCTATGGATTTTTAGCAGAAGAAGTAATTGAAAACGGGGGTGCAGAATAATGGCAGCAAAGAAAAAAGGTCTGGGAAGAGGACTTAATACATTGATTCCAAGTGTGCCAATCGAGAATGATAATGTTAAAAAAACAGTAAAACAAAAAGAAGAATCTGAAACTGTTTCGGAAAAAGGGGAGATTCAATTATCAATTAATAAAATTGAACCAAATCCTGATCAGCCTAGAAATCAATTTGATGAAGATAGTCTGCAGGAATTAGCAGATTCAATTAAACAATATGGTGTACTGCAGCCATTACTTGTTAAAAAGAGAGATGATTTCTATGAAATAATTGCAGGAGAACGTCGTTGGAGAGCTGCAAAAATGGCGGGATTAAAAGAAGTTCCGGTAATTATTAGAGACTTTACAGATAATGAGATTGTAGAAATCGCATTAATAGAAAACATTCAAAGAGAAGATTTGAGTCCTATTGAGGAGGCTTTGGCATATAAAAAACTAATGGAAGAGTTTGATTTGAAACAGGACGAAGTTGCAACCAAAGTAAGTAAAAGCAGAGCAGCCATAACTAATTCATTAAGGCTTTTAAAACTTGATAAAAGAGTACAGAATATGTTAGAAGATGAAATGATAAGTACAGGACATGCAAGAGCATTACTTGCTATTCACGATGTAAATCAGCAATATGAAATTGCAATGAAAGTCTTTGATGAAAAACTCAGTGTAAGAGATATTGAAAAGCTGGTAAAAGAATTAAATAAGCCAGAGAAAAAGAAAAAAGAAAATAATAAAGAAAATGAACATAGTTTTTTATATACAAATCTGGAAGAGGCAATGAAACAGGTTTTGGGAAGTAAAGTAAGTATAAAAAATAAAAAGGATAATAAGGGAAAAATAGAAATAGAATACTATTCCCGCGATGAGCTTGAGCGAATTGTGGATATGATAAAATCAATTTAGGAGGAACATAAGAGGAATGATGGACTTTTTACAAGGTGTAGACATGTTGTATATCATCATGGGATTAGGCGGTTTTGTAGTTCTTGAATTTATTCTCATTATTATACTTTTAGCTAAAGTGGGAAAACTGAAAAAGAATTATAAAACATTTTTATCGGGAAATGATGGCAAATCATTGGAAAAAAGCATATTTGAAAAATTTGATCAGCTGGAACTTATGAAAAACGAACAAGAAGAAATTAGGAGAGAAATAAGAAAAGTTGATGAAGAATATGCAAAATCATTTTCTAAAATGGAAGTATATAAGTACAATGCATTTAGGGAAATGGGAGGAGATACAAGTTTTGTTATCGCGTTGTTAGATAAAAATAATAATGGTACTTTAATAAATGGAATGAATAGTCAAAAAGCCACCTATGTTTATGCGAAGGAAGTAGTGAATGGTGAGTCTAAAGTAGCATTATCAAAAGAAGAATCAGAAACATTAAAAAATTGTATGAATCAATAATTGGAGGAAAAAATGTTAGATATTAAATTTTTAAGAGAAAATCCGGATGTGGTAAAGCAGAATATTAAAAATAAATTTCAGGATCATAAGTTACCACTGGTAGATGAAGTAATAGAACTGGATAAAGAAAATAGAGAAATAAAACAGGAAGTACAGGAATTACGTGCAAACCGTAATAAGTTGTCTAAACAGATTGGTGCATTGATGGGACAAGGAAAAAAAGAAGAAGCAGAAGAAGTGAAAAAACAGGTTACTTCACAGGCTGGTCGTATTGAGGAATTATCTGCAAAAGAAAAAGATGTAGAAGAAAAAATCAAAAAGATTATGATGACAATTCCAAATATTATCGATCCATCTGTACCAATTGGAAAAGATGATAGTGAAAATGTAGAAGTAGAGAAATTCGGTGAACCTGTAGTACCTGATTTCGAAATTCCTTATCATACAGAGATCATGGAAAAATTTAACGGAATTGATTTAGACAGTGCAAGAAAAGTTGCAGGAAATGGTTTCTACTATCTTATGGGTGATATTGCAAGATTACATTCTGCAGTTATTTCCTATGCAAGAGATTTTATGATTAACAGAGGATTTACTTATTGTGTACCTCCATTCATGATTCGAAGCAATGTTGTTACAGGAGTTATGAGCTTTGATGAAATGGATGCAATGATGTACAAAATTGAAGGTGAAGACTTATACTTGATTGGTACAAGTGAACATTCAATGATTGGTAAATTTATTGATACAACATTAGAGGAAGAAACACTGCCAAGAACCTTAACAAGTTATTCTCCATGTTTCCGTAAAGAAAAAGGTGCTCATGGAATTGAAGAAAGAGGAGTATACAGAATCCATCAGTTTGAAAAACAGGAAATGATCGTGGTATGTAAACCTGAGGAAAGTAAGGAGTGGTATGAAAAACTGTGGAAAAATACAGTTGATTTATTCCGTTCTCTGGATATTCCTGTTCGTACATTGGAATGCTGTTCAGGAGATTTAGCAGATTTAAAAGTTAAATCAGTAGATGTAGAAGCATGGTCTCCAAGACAGAAAAAATATTTTGAAGTTGGAAGCTGTTCTAATTTAGGTGACGCACAGGCAAGAAGATTACGTATTCGCATAAAAGGTGAAGATGGTAATTACTTTGCTCATACATTAAATAATACAGTAGTGGCACCACCTAGAATGTTAATTGCATTCCTGGAAAATAATCTTCAGGCTGATGGAACAGTTCGTATTCCAGAAGTACTAAGACCATATATGGGTGGAATGGAAGTTATAAAATAAAAGAGGAAAGCATATGGAAAAGGGAAAGATTCTAATAATAGAAGATCATGAACCTATCCGTGCTGAAATATGTAAGTCTCTTGGTAAGTACGGTTATCGTACAATAGAGCTTACAAGGTATGAAACAATAATTGAAGATTGTGTTAAGGAACAGGCAGATTTGATACTATTAGATATCAATCTGCCTGTTTATGATGGTTACTATATATGCAGAAAAATTTGAAAACGATCAGATATTCCGATTATTGGTAAAAGAATCTGATTTAAAAGAAATTGTGGAAAATCCATAAAAATTAATGTAAGAATGTTGATAACATCTAAAGTGATGGTAAACAATATTCAGAAAGAATTATTTTGATTATATAGGATAATAGAAAATGAAAGAATAGAGGATGGGAGTTAATCACTCCCTCCCGGTTTATCATCTGCATTTGGAAGAATTGGCGGTTTATACGGCATAATATCTTCATAAGCTTCATCTTCATAGTCATTTGCCGGTTCAACGCGAATTAGTCCGGTACATTCTGTTGCAGAGCAGACACTGCACATGTCAAAAATATTCTCGTCAATCTGTTCGTTAGTTAGTTCTTTTTGATTTTTAATTTTTTTATCCATAAAAAAATCAGCCTCCTTTATTAAAGTATGGCTGATTTTTATTTTATTTATCCAATAAGATTAAAGCGATTAAAATTAAATCTTCGTCACCGATATTCTCAACACCATGTCCGCATCCATCTGGTGTATAAGTTGTATCACCGGCTTTTACTTCGTATTCATTGCCGTTATCATTGTAGAGGCCTTTACCCTGGAGAAAATGATAAGCTTCGCCTTCTCCGTGATGTTCATGATATCCAAAGGAACATCCTGGAGGAATTACAACCTTTCCAAAAAGGCGGCTACTGTCTTTCATCTCTTCTTTTGTTAGAAAACAAGTTTTGTAAATAGTACCTTTTCCGCCGCGGGCGTTTTCTACAGCTTCCATTACTACATCTTCACTTTTTAAATACATAACACTACCTCCATACCGGTTTATTTAGATAAGTCTAGTATAAATGCTTTGAAAAGAAAAAACAATGGTAGTCTTAAATGACAAGAGCTGTGGATTGGATTAGCTTTCAGGAAGTAAAAGTATGATGAAGGAATAATAAATTCTAATGGTTATTTGTGACTGAAAATGATTGACTTTGATTGAATTGGTGGTATAATGAAAGAATAACAGATAAAAAATCAGAGGTGATCGTATGCTGGCTCAGGAAAGATTTGAGAAAATATTGGAACTGCTGAGAAAAGAACAGTCAGTGTCTGTGTCAGATTTGACGAGACAATTGAATACTTCAGAATCTACCATTCGTAGAGATTTAACAGCATTGGATAAGCAGGGATTGCTGATCAAGGTTCATGGAGGAGCAACGGCTGTTAAAAGCGTATTTGCACTGGAAGAAGCTGTAACTTTAAAATCCAAAAAGAATCTGGATGAAAAAAGGAAGATTGCTCAATATGCAGCCGATCTGGTAAGTTCCAACGATTTTGTTTATATTGACGCCGGAACAACGACAGAATTTATGATTGACTATCTGAAAGAACAGGATGTAACTTATGTAACCAATGGAATCGGACATGCAAGGAAACTGATGAATGCGGGATTTCATGTGATTCTGATTGGAGGAGAGATCAAAGCTGTGACAGAGGCTGTCGTAGGAGATGATGCTTTGGAAAATCTGGAAAAATATAATTTTACCAAAGGATTTTTTGGAACCAATGGAATAGATGGAGATCGTGGTTTAACAACCCCTGATTTGAAAGAAGCATCGGTAAAGAGAAAAGCTTTGAGTCATTGCAGAGAAGTTTACATTTTGGCAGATCACTCCAAATTTCATCAGATATCATCTGTAAAGTTTGGAAATATTGAAGATACAATTATTATTACAGATCAGTTAAAGAATAAAGATTTTTATCACCTGACAACTATTAAGGAGGTATTTTAAATGATTTACACAGTAACATTTAACCCGGCTATTGACTACGTAATTAAAGTTGATGATCTAACACTTGGTATGGTAAATCGTACAACAAGAGAGGATATGTATTGTGGAGGAAAAGGAATTAACGTGTCCAATGTTTTATCTAATCTTGGAATTGATAGTGTAGGACTTGGATTTATTGCAGGATTCACAGGAGATGCTATTGAAGCCGGAGCAAAAGAATTAGGATTTACTCCTGATTTTATCCGTCTCCGTGAAGGTATGACAAGAATTAATGTTAAGATTAAATCCAATGAAGAAAGTGAAATCAACGGATTGGGACCTGTAATTCATGATGATGAGCTGGAAAAGATGTTTGATAAACTGGATCAGCTTAAGGACGGTGATATGCTTGTTCTTGCAGGAAGTATTCCGGCAAGTCTTCCAGAAGATATTTATGAAAGAATTATGAAACGTCTTCAGGAAAAAGATATTCAAATCGTTGTAGATGCAACAAAAGATTTGTTATTAAATGTATTAAAATACCATCCGTTTTTAATTAAACCAAATAATCACGAACTGGGTGAGATGTTTGGGGTAGTATTAAAAAATAATGATGAAATTATTGAGTATGCGAAAAAACTTCAGGAAAAAGGAGCAAGAAATGTACTGGTATCCATGGCAGGAGATGGAGCAATCCTAATTACAGAAGCGGGAGAAGTACATATTTCCCCTTGTCCAAAAGGTGAAGTTAAGAATTCTGTAGGAGCAGGAGATTCCATGGTTGCAGGATTTATAACAGGATATTTAAGAAGTAATGGAGATTATAATGAAGCATTAAAGATGGGAACTGCTGCAGGAAGTGCAAGTGCATTTTCAGAAGATCTTGCTACTGGTGAAAAAATTATGGAATTATATAAACAATTGTAATATTTATCCAAGAGTAATAGAAATGTAATATAAATATGATAGAATGAGCTTGAGTGAACAACCAGGCTCATTTTGTTTTAGGAGAAGATTATGACAAAAAATCAGGCAAGAAAATTAGTTAGTCAGAGAAAAAAAGAATTGTCTATGGAGTATAAAGAAAAGGCAAATCAGTCAATTTTAAGACAGGTTTTGCAATTGACTGAATATAAGAATGCAGAGACGCTTTTTTGCTATGTGAGTATGGAAGATGAAGTTAATACATGGCCAATTCTGGGATTTGCCCTGGAACAGGGAAAACGGGTTGGCGTACCTTTATGCATCAGTAAAGGAGTTATGGAGATAAGACAGATAAATTCATTTGATGATTTGGAAAAAGGGGCTTATGGAATCATGGAACCAAAAAAAACATGTCCTTTAATAGATGCTTCTGATATAGAACTTGGTATTATTCCTTGTGTCTCAGCAGATATGGAGAAAAGAAGACTTGGGCATGGAGCAGGGTTCTATGACCGTTATCTTCAGAATACAGTTTTTCCCAAAGTCCTTCTATGCTGGAAAAAGCTAATGATTTCTCAAATTCCAACGGATGAACATGATATAAAGATGGATCGGATTATTTTTGAAGCAGATGAAATATTTTGAAGCTGAGATTTGTATTAATATAAAAAGAAGAAAGGAACATTTTATATTAAGGTTTCTGAGGATGGAAAAACATCCGATGGTGTCTATGCTGTTTATTATGGTCATTGTTATTTTTTGAGGAGGTAGAATAATGAAAAAAATATTGAAAGTATGTCTGGCTATTATATGTTGCGTTATATTGTTATTTCCTGTTACGTATGTAAGTGCTGCAGAAGATTTTATTGCTCCACAGGATGTTTTTAAGATTGCACAGAAAAAGATTGAAAAGAAAGGCAAAAAAACTGAACCTGAAGAATGGAACAGACCAGAAATCAAATCATATCGTTTTGATTCTGCTATTGATGCGTTAAAATATATGTTAACTGGAGGAATGAAATATTATAATGAGAATTTTTTTAAAGAAAATAATAAAATAAAAGTAACTGTTGTGGAAAGTGGTACTTTATTTTTATCAGTTTCTTATGAAAATCAGGGCAGAACAGCTTTGTATAATAAGGATATGAAGTTCATGGGGAATATCCCTGAAGATACGGGAACATATATAGAAGTTGATGCAAAAGCCGGAGATGTTTTCTATGTAGAGATGCCTTCTCATACTAAAGAAGCCTTTGTAATGACATATACTTTGAAAAATGATTTTTATACATTAACAGATGATAGTATTCATCTGCAAAAGGGAAAAGGAACACCGACTTATCATACATTTACATTAAAGAAACGTTCTGTTGCATATATGAAACTGTCACCTGTTACAGAGAATGGAGGGACTGTAGTATCTTATATTCAAAGAAGAATAAAAGGAAAATGGGTGCCAATTGGAAAGACTTATTATACAACGGCTGAGGACATTACAATCTGCACATATGGATTGAAAGCAGGCACTTACCGACTGATATTAAAGGCAGGAACCAATCAGGCGTGTACAGTTGAATATATCAATGAACCTCACAAAAAAAGTGTAACCTATAGTAAATCAAAAGCAGTTAATATCAGATCAAGGGAGACCAAAGAGAATGTTTATACAACCGGAGAAAAAGCATCCCGATGGTATAAAATAAAAGTAACATCTGCTAAAAAGAGAAGAGCTATTGTATTAAATGGTGATGCAGATAATGGAAAGTTTAAATTTACTATTTACCGTTATGGAAGAAAAAAACCGGTAAAAACCAAAACACTGACAGGCGACAGTACATATTCATATAAGCTGCCAAAAACAAAGGCAACATATTATGTCAAAGTCTCAAAAGTTGGGAAAAGAACCAATGGATATTACTATGTGAAGTTTAAATAGAATATAAGAATGATACAACATAAAAAAGGGCGTGTTGCAGAAGCTGATATTTAATCAGCATCTCTCACGTCCTTTCTTTGTACAGATATTACCTTTTTGAAGCCAGTTTATTTGCAAGATTTACAATGGTCTCAATTGGATTAGCCAGTTCACTCTGGTTCATAGCATCAATGTAACTCTGGCGGTTGGCATATACTGTGTTAACAGCATTTAGCAATGTTTCGCTGGTCACATCTTTTTCCTGAAGTACATAGCTGTATCCTTGTTTTTCGAAAGATTCAGCATTGAGAATCTGATCACCACGGCTGGCTTCCAGTCCAAGTGGAATCAGAATATTTGGTTTTCTTAAAGAAAGAAGTTCACAAATAGCATTAGCTCCAGCCCGGGATACAACAATATCTGCGCAGGCAAAATAATGTTTTAATTCCTTCTTGACATATTCAAATTGTTTATAGCCTTGTGTGTCAGCTAATGTCTGATCCAGATTACCACGACCACATAGGTGGATAATCTGGTATTTTTCCAGGAGCTGATCCAGATTATCACGGATGGCACGATTTATTGCCACAGAGCCAAGGCTTCCACCAATAACAAGAAGAACTGGTTTATTTTGTGAAAAGTTACAGAGTTTTAAACCTTCTTCCTTTTTTCCCTGGAATAATTCCTCGCGAATTGGAGATCCGGTAAGTACAGCTTTGCCTTCCGGAAGATGTTCTACAGTTTCAGGAAAATTACAGCAGATTTTGCTGGCACTTGGAATACTAAGCTTATTGGCAAGACCAGGAGTCATATCAGATTCATGAATGATAACCGGTATTTTTCTTTTTTTGGCTGCCATTACAACAGGAACAGTTACAAAGCCGCCTTTTGAAAAGATTACATCTGGTTTTAATCTGGATAAGAGTTTTCCTGCTTCAAAATATCCTTTAATAACACGAAATGGATCGGTAAAGTTTTTTAAATCAAAATATCTGCGGAGTTTTCCTGAGGAAATTCCATAATAAGGGATTCCAATATCTTCTATCAATTTTTTTTCCATACCATTGTAAGAACCAATATAGGAAATTTCATACCCTTCATCAATTAATTTTGGGACAAGAGCCATATTTGGGGTAACATGGCCGGCAGTACCTCCACCTGTTAATACAATACGTTTCATAACGCCTCCTGATTTACTGATTTTGTTTATATGCCTTTAATGCCAGTGATAACTGGTCAGGGCAGGATGTACCACGGAAACCACATTGGATACCGGATAATTTGTCAATGACTTCATCTACTGGCCGTCCTTTGGCTAAAGCTGCCACGCCGGTGGTATTTCCCTGACATCCGCCATGAAATTTAAGATCAGTAATAATACCTTCTGCTATTTCAAATTCAATGGCACTGGAACAGGTTCCTTTTGTTTTATATATCATGATGTATACCTCCTGTTTTTATATAATATGTTAATAATAAGAATATAATAATTTTAGTCTTTCTGGATATTATATCATAGTCCATGAAAAAAGAAAAATTTGTCACGATGAAAATTGACAAATCTATAAATTCTTTTACTAGCCTGTTAATTTTTTGTATGCTACCATTATTATATAAATAGAAAACTGGTATTACAAAGAAGTGTGAGGTATAGGTATATGGGTAACGTATTTGATGAGAATAGCATTTTATTAAATGAATCTTTTGATAATAAGATTACAGCTATTAAAAAAGCAGGACAGATGTTATTAGATCGTGGATGTGTAGATCCGGAGTATATTGATGCAATGATTGAGAGAGATGAAAAAGTCTCTGTTTATATTGGAAATGGAGTGGCAATTCCTCATGGTGTTGCAGGTTCAGAAAAATTTATTAAAGCATCAGGTGTATCTTTTATTCAGGTTCCAGAAGGTGTTGATTTTGGAGAAGGAAAGAAAGCCTATATTGTAATTGGAATTGCGGGTGTCAATGATGAACATTTGGATATCCTTGCAAAATTGGCGATTACATGTTCTGATCTGGATAAAGTTGAACAGCTTCGCACAGCAGATTCTAAGAAAAAGGTACTTGATATTTTATCAGATGTAGATGTATAAGGAATTTAAAAACATTTTATTTTAAAATTGAAATGTTCTGTATAAATATATACAGAGCATTTTTTTGTTGTTACATATATTGACATGTGAAAAGAAAATAGGCAATATAAACATAGAAAATGAATAGTTTAGGAGGAAATATAAATGATTATTGGAATCATTGGTGCAATGGAAGAAGAGGTCAGTTTACTGATTGATGAAATGGAAGACAAGGAATCTTCATTTCAGGCAGGAATGACTTTTTATAAAGGTATTTTAAAGAAAAAAGAAGTGGTTGTTGTACAAAGTGGTATTGGAAAAGTTAATATGGCAATTTGTACACAGATTTTAATTGATAAATTTCAGGTGACTCATTTGATTAATACGGGTGTAGCAGGAGGTTTGTTCAAAGATATTGAAGTAGGAGATATTGTGATTTCCAGTGATGCTATTCAGCATGATATGGATGCTACAGCTTTTGGATATGAATTGGGAATGATTCCAAGGATGGAAGTTTCTATATTTGAAGCAGATCAGCAGCTGGTTGAGCTTGCACAGGAAACATGCAGGGAGGTAAATCCGGAAATTCAGTGTTTTGTTGGAAGAGTTGTAAGTGGAGACCAGTTTATTTCTGATAATGAAAAGAAACATCAGTTGATTGAATGTTTTGATGGATATTGTGCTGAAATGGAAGGCGCAGCTATGGCTCAGGCCGCTTATTTAAATAAAATTCCGTTTATTATTTTACGTGCTATCTCCGATAAGGCCGATCAGGAAGCAACAGGAAGCTACGAAGAATTTGAAAAAGCAGCAATTAAACATATTGTTCGTCTGGTTCTTGGTATTTTGGACAAAGAGTAGTCTAACTTTGCAGGATGATTTTTCTTAATTTTCTATAAGCATGCTTTTATAATAATAATCAAAGAAATAAAAGGAGACAGGCGTATGGGAATTTTAAGGGAAACATATTTTGTACAGGGATTATGTGTGTTGGCAGCAGTTGGTCTTTTGACAAAACTGCTGGTATGGAAAAGTTACCGGAAACTTCTTTTGGCTTCTGACCATATGGAACAACCTTCAAGAAACTGGATTGGTGTACTAAAGAAAAAGTTTGAAAATTATTATCAGCTGGATGCAAATGTACATAATATTGCATGTATTGTGGATAAGTATTTTGAAAATCATAAGATACTGGGGATAAATGCATCCTTCTGGGAGCAGATTCCTGGTTTCTGCAGTATTTTATGTGTTCTGCTGGGATGTATAGGATCTGTAAGGGGAATTGTTGCTGGAGCAGATCCTTTTTTGTGGATACAAAGTCTGATGATAAGTATTTCGGCGGGTATAGGCATTTTCATGTTAGATTACCTGTTTCGTCTTGATCATACAAAACAGTTGATTCGTGCAAATCTGATACATTTTCTGGAAAATGTTATGCCTAATCGGGTTGATAAAACAATAGCAAAAAACCAGAAAAATAAAAAAGAGCAGCTAAGGCAGAAGGCTGTAATCCAAGAGGAAAAAGAAAAGACGGAGCAAATAGTTGATCATTGGGAGCAGATTGCCAGTGCAAAGGAATTTCATCTGACACAGGAAGATTTGCAGACATTAAAAGATTTTATAAATGACTTATAAACCCCGGAATGTTTCATACAATAGTAAAAAAGGATTTATGTGTTATGAAACATGAAATTTTAGTATTGATTGTCATGATAATACTTTCAATCAGTGGCTGTAGCCGACAAAAAAACAGCGAAATCCGAAAGAGTCAGGAGACTTTGGCGCAGGGACAAGATGAGAAAGAGAGCTGGTGGATAAAAAGAAACCAGGATCATGCAATTCCTCAGGCATCAGATAAAGTTGATTTATCAAGATATGATGCCTACTATGTAGATCCAAAGGCGGGGAAGAAAAAATGTATGTATTTAACCTTTGATTGTGGATATGAAAATGGATTTACACCGAAAATTCTTGATGTTTTAAAAAAGGAAAAAGTACCAGCTGGTTTTTTTGTAACGAAGGCATTTATTCGTGAAAATCCGGATTTGGTGAAACGAATGAAAAAGGAAGGACATGTGGTGGGAAATCACACAGTTCACCACAAGAGTATGCCTTCTTTAAGCGACAGGGATATAAAGCAGGAGATTAATGATTGTTCAGAATTTTGTAAAGAGGCTACTGGATATGAAATGGATAGATTTTTTCGACCGCCAATGGGAGAATATAGTGAACGCACATTGAAAGTAGTTAAGGAGATGGGATATAAAACCATTTTCTGGAGTATAGCTTATTTGGATTATGATGTAAATAATCAGCCGGGAGAAGAATATGTGATTAATCATTTTAAACAAAATTATCATAATGGTGCTATTCCGCTGATCCATAATGTTTCTAAATCCAATGCAAATGCTTTAAGCAGAGTGATTTGTACTCTTAGAAAAAAAGGATATCAATTTCTTTCTTTGAAAAAATTGCCGGACTATTGAAAGGGAATTTGTTGTTTGATAAAATATATGTAACATTTTAGAGTTTAGAAGGAAAAGATTTATAAAGAGATTATAGGAGACACCATGAAGAAAATTGCACAATTTCACAAAGTAAGTTATGCACAGTTTGAAGAAAGCTGGAAGGATAGTTTTCCAGAAACTTCATTAGAGGATATCAGAAAGATTTATGATGATATCCAATTGCCAAAGAGAGCAACCAGGGGATCAGCAGGATATGATTTCTTCAGTCCGGTAGATTTTACCCTCGAACCAGGAGAAACCATAAAAATTCCTACAGGAATCCGGGTTTTTATTGAGGAAGACTGGGTATTGAATATTTTTCCAAGAAGTGGCTTAGGATTTAAATTCCGTCTTCAGATGAATAATACTGTTGGAATTATTGATAGTGATTATTTCTATTCTGATAATGAGGGTCATATTTTTGTGAAGCTGACAAATGATACCAATGAAGGGAAGACCGTATCTGTGGAAAAAGGAACAGGAATGGTGCAGGGAATCTTTATGCAGTATGGAATCACTTTAGATGATGAAGTGACAGAAATACGCAACGGTGGATTTGGCAGTACAACTGTTAAAAAGTAAATTAATAGAAAATAGGCCGGAGTCGTGCGAGGACTCCGGCTTTTTTTGAGAGAGGGATGTGACTCTTCAAAGAGATATAAAAATAAGTAATAATGCATCGCCTCCCTGCCTGTAAATTTGAGTGGTTAGGTGAGAAACTTTGCTTTACATTTTTGCTTGATTATTTGTTACTAATATATATTGTCAAATCCCTCTCACTTTATAAACTAATTTTTGTGACAAAAGGGGAACTAAAATTCAAAAAAATTTAAAATATTTTTATCACGCCAAAAAGGCAGACATTTGTCTGCCACCCGAAGGATTAGATTTTGACGAGTAAGGATTTTTAAAACAATGTTTTTTAGTTAATTTTTAATAATTATTTATAGCTACGTTTAAAAATAAAGGTATCACTGTTAATCTTAGCACCGCCTTTGGATTTATAAATGGTTGCTTTACTGTAAACACGATAGGTGTAGCCTTTGGTAACGTAGTAGTCACGACTGTACAAATTTACACCGGTATCACCATAAGTGCCACTGGTTAAAGTGTGCCATGATCCTCCGGAATAACGTTGTAATTTCATGTTAATGGTAGAGTAATAAGTTCCTTTGCTTGGAATAACCGTGGTATAAAAATTAGCTTTGCCAAGTGTACCAAAGGATAAACCAATAGTTACATCTTGGAAGCCTGCCCAGCTATCAGCAGCAGAAACAGGAGTAATACTAGATAAAAAGAGTAGTGTGCAGACAGAGCATAAAACTAATATTTTACGAATTTTTTTCATATATACACCTTTCTATCCTTACTAATATTTCAATATTTTTTTGATAGAAAGAATGAAAAAAATATAAAATTTTTTAGTTAAAAAGATGTCCTTTTATTTGATTAATAAAGATACTTGGAAAAATAGATTTTTCAAATATCAAATCTGATTTTTAGATGATAAAATGAGATGAAAATAGTTTTTAAATAAAAAAGAAAGATCTTCTTTAAAAAAGAAGATCTTTCTTTGTAAAAGTTTTTTTGATTTTTTGCCATTTAATTATTTAGTTTAATACCTTCTGCGATTTTAATCATTTCTGATTGTGATTCTTCTGAAATAATGGAAAAGATGGTTTTATTTTTATAAAAAATTAAAGAATTTTGAGATCCATCTAGAAAGAAGAATTCTTTTTTGTTATGATATATTTTCTCATAATCAGAAGAAGTTTGCTTAATATAATTATCATAAATTGTATTAATTTGTATTTTTATGATCAAATATTTTTTTTCTTTTGATACAAATGTATAAATGATTTGTTCATTTCCATTAGAAAAGTGTATTTTAGAACACCTATAATCTGTAGGAATATATTCAAATTTATAAGGATTTTTTTTGGAATTTGAAATATGAACAGTTGTTTTGTTGTTTTCATTATTTTTCTTAAATATAAAATTCAGCACAGGCTCTCGAAAAGCTTTTACATTCATAGCTGTTATAGATGTAATGCCTAAAACAATAATTGCAATAGCTGCAACTTTTTTTGCAAATTGCATGTGTTCTTTATGTACTTCCTTTTTATAGGCTTTTTTGAACATTTTATCCATGCGCTGGTTGAATTCATCAGATAGTTCCAGTTCAGGAATTTGATCGAATTCTTCAATTTCATCATCTATGTACTGTTTTCCGCCGTATTCGATAATATGATCGAGAAGTTTATCCTGATCTTCAATTTTTTTGTTAATATTTTTACTCATAGAAATCCTCTTTTCGAAACATTGTTCGCAGCTCCTTTTTAGCGAGAGCAATTCTTTTCTTTATTGTGCGTTCAGAAACATCAAATGCAGCTGCAATTTCTTTATATTTAAATCCATAAACGTAATGGAGAAGTATTGCATCCCGTAAAGGAGGCTTCAGTGCAGACAGCTTCTCTTTAATAGATTCCAGACTGATAAAATGTATGTATGCATCCTCAGGGTCTTCCAGATAGTAAGATTCATTGCCGTCTTCATAATCAAGAGAAAGATGATAGTGTTTCTGTTCTTCTTTTTCGATTGTTATCATTACATTACGAAGTATAGCCAGAAGAAAATAAAGTATCTGTTCCTCTGGAACTTTTGATATGGCTGCCGGATATTTCATTACTTTTTCAAAAACAATCTGAACTGCATCTTCAGCATTATTTTTCTGAGAAGTGTATTTGAAAGCAGCATTATATAATTTATTAGAATACTGACAATAGTATTCAGCAATGATTTGCGAATAATATCTTCCGTCAGGATGTAGGTTCAGTAATTCCATATTAAGATATCTCCAAAACATATATAATAATTATAGTATAATTACCGGGTTTGGAAAAGCTGAAATTATGATTTTAGTATACTTAAATAGAAGAAAACTGTAAATAATTTCACAAAAAATGTTTTGTAAATCCAATATTATTCTTCTATAACCTGAATTTCCAGATAATCAAAATCAATAGATTCCATAAAACTGTCTTGTGTAAAACGGGTTTTGCTGTGACGAATAAAATCCTGCTTGTTTGTTTCAAGCCATAAAGGTTTTTGCAGGTCAAACTGGTAACAGATTTCCTCTAGAGCCTGATATACCTTTCTGGTACGATTTAAATCATTATCAATACATATAACAGTATCCATCAGCATATGGTGATTGCTGAATAATTTTCCCCACATTCGAAACATGACATTTCCTGCTTTCTTTAATTTTTATCTTATATTATTACAAACACTTACTTCTGAGATTTTAGTATAGATTTATTTTTGTTTCTTGTAAAGAATAATCGGTGTGATATACTTAAAAAAAGAAAATAAAGGAGAAAAATACATGAAGCTTTTGAGAAGAATCTTTATAGATGGTTTATCAGGTATGGCACTTGGTCTTTTCTCTACATTGATCATAGGAACCATTTTAGAGCAGATAGGAAGTTTTGTTGGTGGAGATATAGGGAATACCGTTGTCGCTATTGCAGCAGTTGCAAAGGCACTGACAGGTGCAGGAATTGGAGTAGGAGTTGCAAGCAGATTTAAAGAAACTCCATTAGTATGTGCTTCGGCTGCAACTGCAGGTATGATTGGCGCATTTGCATCAAAATTAATGAGTGGGTCTGTGGTGATCAAAAGTGGTGTTTTGCTTTCAGGACCGGGAGAACCATTAGGTGCATTTGTGGCAGCTTATATGGGAATTGAATTGGGCCGGCTTCTGGTTGGAAGGACAAAGCTGGATATTATTTTGACACCTATGATAACAATTTTGGCTGGTGGGTTTGCAGGACTTATGATTGGTCCATACATATCAGATTTTATGAAACAGATTGGAGAGATGATTCAGTGGGGAACACAGCAACAGCCATTTCTTATGGGAATTATCGTTTCTGTTTTAATGGGAGTTTGTCTGACACTTCCAATCAGTTCAGCAGCTCTGGGAGTTATCCTTAATCTATCAGGAATTGCAGCGGGAGCGGCTACAGTGGGCTGTTGTTCCCAAATGATAGGATTTGCAGTGGCAAGTTTTCGTGAAAATAAAGTAGGAGGGCTTCTGGCGCAGGGAATTGGAACATCAATGCTTCAAATGCCAAATATTATAAGAAAGCCTTGGATATGGATACCTCCTATTTTAACAAGTGCAATTCTTGGACCTGTTTCAACAGTAATCTTAAAAATGACAAATAATGCTATTGGTTCTGGAATGGGAACTGCAGGACTGGTTGGTCCTATTATGGCATATAAGACTATGCTTGCGGAAGGGACATCTGCAGGAGCGGCTGCAGCTATGATTCTGATTATGCATATCATTGCTCCGGCGTTTCTTACTTATTTTATTTCGGAAGCAATGCGTCGTGCAGGAATCATAAAATCCGGCGATATGAAGTTGGATATATAAGAGGAAAAGACGTTTCTATCGCAGAAGAAATAAAAGAAGCCAGTTTGACCACTGTGTGAAGTCTGGTATTTTGTATTTTTTCTTCATTGAAATCAGAAAAAGTATTTACAATTCCTGTAATAGAGATGTTTCCAATAGGAGGAAGCTTTTTTGACACTCCCTGACCAGGAAGAAGAGGCATGTTGGAAAGTGTGATATAACCAATATGTTCAGTACACCCAAGGCAGGCATCTATGGCGATAATGAACGGATCGGTATGCAGCTGATAAATATGCCGGATAGTTTCTGTGAGATTTTGGGCATGGACAGGATGTGATAGACAGCCATAAACAGAAAAATAGGAAGTGTTATGTTGAAGATATTGTCCTACAAGAGGACCAAGGCAGTCGCCGGTTGCACGATCTGTACCAATACAGACGATAACCAGCGGCTGATTTTTTTTTCGCTGGGTGAGGATTTTTCGTTTTAAATCTTTCTGAAAATTTTTGAAGGCTTTATGATCGCTTGGATAATAATATGAAACTTTACTGGTAAACAAAATAATTTCCTCCTGCTCTGGTCTGCTTTGCCTTCCTAGTTTATACAAAAGAATAAAAAGTATGTAGAAAAAAAGAGAGTTTCTTTCGACGAGGTTTGATAAAAAAAGTAAAAACAATATGATAAAGTCTCTTTATCAATAGAAGAAAGGGAGGCTTTTTTGTGAAGACAGAGCAGCAGTTACCAAAAAATATCCGGCAGATCGGCAGTCCGGTGGGACATACAAAAGTTTACATTGAAGATTACGTCATTACTTTTTTGAATAGTATTGCAATTGACAAAAATACATTTGTGCGTGGAGCAATTTTGTTTGGAGAAAAAAAGTCTATAGGAAGTGACACGGTGATTTTTGTTCGCGGGGCCATTGAAGGACAGAATCTGGAACTGGATTTGGATGAAACTGTGTTTGATGATAATGTCTGGAGAGAAATTTATCAGCAAAAGGACAGATTCTTCCCTGAGCTGGAAGTAATGGGGTGGGTTTTATCCAGAATGGGATTTTCGGTACGATTAAATGATAAAATCAAAAAAACTCATTTTGAAAATTTCCCAGGGGAAGGAAAAATCCTTTATATGATGGATTATCTGGAACAGGAAGATGCATTTTATGTTTTTCGAGGACAAGACCTGGTACGTCAGAATGGATACTATATATATTATGAAAAGAATCCTATGATGCAGGAATATCTGATAGAGCGAAATCAAAGAATTAAAGAAGCTCAATCTTATGAAAATATGCTTGAAGCAAAAAGAGATGAAAAGGTAATCCGTCAGTTTCGAGAGAAGATTTCTCAAAAGACCAAATCAAGTCAGCGCAAAGGTCTGATTCGAAAAATGTCATCTGCAGCAGCTATGGCACTTATTATATTTATGGGTGGAACCATGTATTATTATGTACAAAATGATACGACAGTAAATTTTAAAGATATTGTCCGTGGGGCAGTTAATACAATGGGAAAGGGAGTTAAAGAACAGGTAGATTCAACAGATAAAGAAATGCCATCTACACTGGATACTGAGTCAGAAGAAAAAGAAACATCAGATTCTTCTACCATACAGAGGGCAACGACCACAACGGAATATAATTCTGAAACGACCACAACGGAAAGTCCGAAAAACAGCACTGAGAATACGGTTACCCAGTCTGCCGGTGCATATCAAAGATACATTGTTCGAAAAGGAGATACTCTGGTTTCTATTAGTAAAAGAATATATGGAACGCAGACAATGGTTAAAAAAATAAAGGAAGCCAATGGATTGAGTAATGAAAATCAGATTTATCCAGGACAGAAATTGCTTGTTCCTAAAAGCATAAACTAGAAGAGGGATTGTCACCACCTTTGGAAATGTTGTATAATACCCATATTCAGATGCTAAGTTAATGTAGATTGGAAGGGGTTCTATGGAACAAAAGACGAAAGCAGGTTTTTCTCTTTATATTAATAGTAATGAAAATTTTCAAAAGGCAGCTATTATTCAGGATAAGAAGAAAAAATATCGAAAGGTGCTTCTTATAACATTGGCGGTTGTTTGCGTACTGAGTTTTTTTGCTTATCGATATCGGACTTATCACAGTATGAAGGTTGTAAAGTCTATAACAAAAGATTTATCTGAGTCAGTGAAATCTTTTGCGTATAAGAGTGGAACCATTAGTTATAGTGAAGATGGTGTATCATTTTTAGATGGAAATGGGCAGACCAAGTGGAATCAGACTTTTTCTTTGAAAAATCCTATTGCTTCGTATTGTAAAGAATATATTGTTATTGCTTCAAAAAATGGAAATGAGGTTGTTTTACTGGATGCAGATGGACATATAAAACAATTCAGTGTATCATATCCAATCATAGATGTTGAAGTGGCAAGCCAGGGAGTTATTGCATTGATTCTTCAAGGAGAAAATGCAAATTATATTGAGCTATATGAATCAGCACAGAAAAAATTAGTAAGGATAAAAACAACCGGAGATCAGAATGGATATCCGATGGATATAGATTTATCTAGTGATGGAGAGAATCTTGCAGTAAGTTATCTGGTAGTAGATGGAATCAAAACAAAAAGCAGGATTGCTTTTTATAATTTTGGAGAAGATGGTCAGGAAAAAGAAGATCAGCTGATTGCTGGATTTGATGAATCTGATACAATTATACCTAAAATTAATTTTATGGGAGATTCAAGGCTGTGTGCAGTAGGTGATGGGAAACTTATCATTTTTAAGGCTGGCAAATCACCATCAAAACAGAAGGAAGTTAAAATAGAAAAATCCGTGAAGAGTGTTTCTGTCAATGATAAATATATTGCGATGATTATTGAAAATCAGAAAAAGAATGATGAAGAAAAGTTTGAGGCTAAAATATATAATAAATCGGGAAGAGAGATTATGTCCAAAGGCTTTTCATCAGAATATAATAAAGTAGTGCTTGGAAAAAAAGAATTAATGGTAACAGGAAATTATCATTGTTCCATTTTTAATTTTGCCGGACATGAGATGTTTGATAAGGATTTTAAAAAAAGAATTTTGGATATATCACCAACTGGAAAAACACGTAAGTATTTAGTGGCTTATGAAAATAAGACGGAGTTAATTTGCTTACGATAAGGAGTGAAGTACTATGGGAGAAATTATTTTAATTATTTTTGGGGTGTATTTATTATTTCAGATTGTTGTTGGTTACCGAAGAGGCTTTTTAAAATCATTGTTAATGCTGGTTGCATGGATTTTAACTTTTGCTATAGCTTTTTACGGGGCTGATGAGGTGAAGCCGTTTGTGATTAAATATTTTCCGCAGATTCAAGGGAACATATTATCAGATCACATAACTTATGTTATTGCATTTATTATTACAACTATTATAGTAAGACTTATATTTTCTGTGATTTTACATTTTCTGAACAAGGTAAATGATCTTCCGGGAATTGGATTTGTGAATAAGGCAGCAGGAGGTCTTTTAGGTTTTACAAAAGGAGTATTGGTTATTGCTTTTCTTTTATTTTTTGTTTCTATGATGCCTTTGGTAGGAATGACAGATACATATAATCAGATTATGTCTAGTGACGAAAAAGTAGCATATATGATTCAAAATAATCCTTTTGAGGAAATACTTAATTATTCGAAATTGAATAAT
>NZ_MJIF01000001.1:1610000-2115000 GCF_001940315.1 Anaerostipes sp. 494a
GGGCGGTCGCCTCCGAAAGGGTATCGGAGGCGCTCAAAGGTTCCCTCAGAATGGTCGGAAACCATTCGAAGAGTGCAAAGGCAGAAGGGAGCTTGACTGTGACACCGACGGGTGGAGCAGGTACGAAAGTAGGACTTAGTGATCCGGTGGTATAACGTGGGATTGCCATCGCTCAACGGATAAAAGCTACCCTGGGGATAACAGGCTTATCACTCCCAAGAGTTCACATCGACGGAGTGGTTTGGCACCTCGATGTCGGCTCATCGCATCCTGGAGCTGTAGCAGGTTCCAAGGGTTGGGCTGTTCGCCCATTAAAGCGGTACGCGAGCTGGGTTCAGAACGTCGTGAGACAGTTCGGTCCCTATCCGGCGCAGGCGGAGGAAATTTGATAGGAGCTGTCCTTAGTACGAGAGGACCGGGATGGACGGACCGCTGGTGTATCTGTTGTACTGCCAAGTGCATGGCAGAGTAGCCAAGTCTGGAAGGGATAAACGCTGAAGGCATCTAAGCGTGAAGCCCCCCTAAAGATAAGATTTCCCATACCATAAGGTAGTAAGACCCCTTGAAGACTACGAGGTTGATAGGGCAGAGGTGGAAGTGTAGCAATACATGGAGCTGACTGTTACTAATCGGTCGAGGCTTTAACCAGAGAAGGCAGAGTGAGGGATGACTTGCAAGAGATCTTGTATGATGTTTTGAAGGCACAAGCCTGATGATCCTCGATAGCTCAGTTGGTAGAGCACACGGCTGTTAACCGTGCTGTCGCTGGTTCGAGCCCGGCTCGGGGAGGTCAAGATACCGGGAGGTATCAGGAAAAGAAGGCCGTGAAGCGGTCAGAAAAAAGGCTCCATGGTCAAGTGGTTAAGACACCGCCCTTTCACGGCGGTAACACGGGTTCAAATCCCGTTGGAGTCATATTTTTTGAAATATGAGCATACAATTTATTATGTGGCGCCATAGCCAAGTGGTAAGGCATGGGACTGCAACTCCCCGATCACCAGTTCAAATCTGGTTGGCGCCTTTTCTAAACACTTAGTGATTCTAAGTGTTCAGTTTAATTTCATAAAATGGCGCGGGATGGAGCAGTCTGGTAGCTCGTCGGGCTCATAACCCGAAGGTCGTTGGTTCAAATCCGGCTCCCGCAATTTTAAAGGTCTGCAATAATATTAATTTATTGCAGACCTTTTTGTTTTCTTTTTGTACATAATCTTGTTCGATTTGTTCTAGTGCTTTAATTTTATATGACTTTACACTTTCCAGTTGAATTTCGAACGATTAATTCCGGTTCATATTCCATTCGCATAATATAGTGGTGTTTAGAAGGACTATCCTTTTGGGCATTTTTTTATAAATAATATCCACAGCTTCTCGTCCTTTGTATACAGAAGCATGTTCTATGGTAGTCAAGGAAATCTGAGGCATAGAAGATAAAGTAATATTATCAAAACCGCAAACAGAATAATCTGAAGGAATGCGATAACCGTAATCTGAAATAGCCGCCATAATTCCAAAAGCAGTCATATCATTATTTCCTACAAAAGCGGTAGAGGGAGTTTGTTCATCTAAAGACTGTGCAGCAAGATCATAACCGTTTTGATATTCAGAGCTGTCTGCGGGATAACGTCCATAGGCAGCCATGGTTGGAGATTTCACTTCGATTTGTGAAGGATCAATGCCATGATCTTTAAAACTTGCTTTCAAACCTTCTAAACGATGGATTCGTCCAACTTCTTTGGCACGAATCGGTGTTGACACATAAGTTACGTGTGTGTGTCCCAGGGATATTAAATAATCGCCAATAATATAACCAGGTTTTTTACTATCAAGTTCAACAGAATCAAAACGGCAGGATTCGGGTTTGTCACCGATGGAGACTACAGGTACCTGTTTGGATAATGCATTGGCTTCAGCAATTTTAGTTGGAGGATATAAAGAAATAACTCCAGCAAGTTCGAAACCAGATAACAGATTGAGATACAGCTCTTCCCTGGAAACATCTCTTAATGTGGAAATAGTAAAAACGGTGTATCCATATTCTTTTGCCCGCTCTGTAATTGAATGGATAATCATAGAATAGTAGCCATTGGATAAAATCGGACAAATGACAATAATACTTTTTGCCAAAGCAGTATCTTTCTTTTTTGATCCTTTCACTGGCTTTATATAGCCCAGTTCTTTGGCTGCATCTTTTACTTTATCAATAGTATCCTTTGAAAAAGATACATGAGGTTTATTGCTTAAAATCATCGAGACTGTAGATTGTGAGACTCCTGAATATTCTGCAATATCTCTTGTGGTAACTTTATTTCTTTTTCCCATTATATATCCTCCGTTCTTATAGTTTTTTTCAAAAATCATTGAAAAAAAAAGAATGATTTTTTTTGATTAATTGAAATTATTAATTGAAAGTTGTATTCGATTAATAATATTATACAAATGATTAATAACCTTTTCAAGAGTTTCTGCAGTTCTGAAAAAAATATCAGAAAAATATGTATTTAAAAGCATTGTTAATCAAAAGTAATGATTAATTTAAAATTGAGAAAAACCGCATAAAATGGGCGTTTGCGGTGTTTGACACAAGGGGAAAAGTGTGATTAGATTAAGTCAGTAAGAGTCAAATGTAAATGAAAACAGGAGGGATAAAACAGTGTATGATGTAGCAATTATCGGTGCAGGAATCACAGGCTGTTCAATCGCATACGAACTTGGAAAATATAACATTAATGCAGTAGTGATCGAGAAGGAAAATGATGTTTCTGTAGGAACCACAAAAGCAAACAGTGCAATTATCCATGGAGGATACGATCCAAAACCGGGAACTTTAATGGCAAAGTACAATATTAAAGGAAATGTTTATACGAAAGAACTTTGTCAAAAGCTGGATGTACCATTTAAACAGATTGGAGCTTTGGTTGTAGCTTTTAGTGAAGAAGAAAAGAAAACTTTAGAAGAGTTAAAAGAGCGCGGTGCCCAAAATGGTGTTCCTCATATGGAAATCTGGGATAAAGAAAAACTTCATAAAGAAGAACCAAACATATCAGATAATGCAGTTGCAGCATTGTTATCACCAAATGTCGGTATTGTCAGTCCATGGGAACTGGCAATTGCACTTGCAGAGACAGCAGTAGAAAATGGAGTAGACATTAAATTAAACACAGAAGTGACTGGAATCGAAAAGAAAGATGATGCATACCAGATTGAAACAAACAATGGAATGATCGAAGCAAAATATATCTGTAATGCAGCGGGAGTTTTTGCAGATAAAGTTAATGAACTGATAAATGAAAAGACGTTTGAAATTACTCCAAACAAAGGTGAGTATTACTTATTAGATAAGAGTCAGGGAAATCTGGTAAATCATGTTATTTTTCAGTGTCCAAATGAAAAAGGTAAGGGAGTTTTAGTCTCACCTACAGTACATGGAAACTTAATTGTAGGTCCTGATTCCCAGCCATCTGCTGGAGATGATACATCAACAACAGGCAGCGGACTTAGTTTTGTAAAAAATACAGCATTAAAATCCGTGCCAGGAATTAACTTCAGAGAATCCATTCGTAATTTTGCAGGTGTTCGTGCAAGAACAAAAAAACATGATTTTCAGATTTATGAAGATAAGAAAAACAAGGGATTCATCAATATCGGAGGAATGGAATCTCCAGGATTATCATCTGCAACAGCGATTGCATTGGATGTTGTAAAAATGCTTGCTGATACCGGGCTTGTACTGGAAGAGAAAAATGATATTGTAGATACAAGAAAAGTAAATCGTTTCAAACATTTAAGCCATGAAAAACGTGCAGAATTAGTAAAAGAAAATCCTTTATATGGAAAGATCATTTGCCGTTGTGAAACAGTTACAGAAGGAGAAATCGTTGACGCAATCCATCGTCCGATTCCTGCAACTTCCATTGATGCTGTTAAGAGAAGATGTAATGCAGGTATGGGTAGATGCCAGGGTGGTTTCTGTGGACCAAGAGTACAGGAAATCATCTCCAGAGAATTAAATATTCCATTGAAAGATGTGCCACAGGATCGATTGGGAACAGATATTATTACAGGAGAAACGAAGGATGGAGGTGCCAGATAATGAAATATGATGTAATTGTAGTCGGTGGAGGTCCGGCAGGATTAGCGGCAGCAGTAGAAGCAAGTAAAAATGGTGCCGAAAGCATCTTGGTGATTGAACGTGATCAGGAATTAGGTGGAATTTTAAATCAGTGTATACATAATGGTTTTGGACTTCATTATTTTAAAGAGGAATTAACAGGTCCTGAATATGCAGGAAAATTTATTGAAATGTTAGAGCAGACCAATATTCAGGTGATGCTGGATACTATGGTATTGGATGTGGATGAACAGGAAAAATGTGTTCATGCGATGAATAAAAAAGATGGCTACATGAAACTGGAAGGAAAATCTATTATTCTAAACATGGGATGCCGAGAAAGAACAAGAGGAGCTATTGCAATTCCCGGGGACCGCCCGGCAGGAGTGTTTACCGCAGGTGCTGCACAGCGTTATGTAAATATTGAAGGATATATGGTAGGTAAAAAGGTCCTGATTTTAGGTTCTGGTGATATCGGACTGATTATGGCAAGACGTATGAGCTTAGAAGGTGCTAAAGTTGTTGGCTGTGTAGAACTTTGTCCATATTCTAATGGCTTAACACGTAACATTGTACAGTGCCTGGAAGACTATGATATTCCTTTGTACTTATCTCACACCATTACAGATATCCAGGGAGATAAGAGAGTAGAAAAAGTTATCGTTCAGAAAGTGGATGAAACAAATACTCCAATTCCGGGAACAGAAATCGAATTTGATGTAGATACAGTTCTGCTATCTGTAGGTCTGATTCCTGAAAATGAATTGACAAGAGCAGCAGGAATAACAATGGATCCAAGAACAAATGGACCAGTTGTATTTGAAAATATGGAAACTTCTGCGGAAGGTATATTTGCCAGTGGAAATGTTGTACATGTACATGATCTGGTTGACTTCGTTACAGCAGAAAGCCAGAAAGCAGGAAGAAGTGCTGCAGAATATGTAAAAAATGGAGAAACAAAAGATCAGACTTGTATTGAATTGAAGAACGGAGATAATGTCGGATATACAGTACCACAGAAAATTCGTCCGGCAAATGTAGATAAAATGGTTGAAGTTATGTTTCGTGTAAGAAATGTATTCAAAAACGTTGAAATCAAAGTAAGATCCAATGGAGAACAGCTTGCATCTTTCAAACGTGAACATATGGCTCCAGGTGAGATGGAAAAAATCGTTATTCCAAAGGCATTTTTAGATAAAGTTGAAAATGGAGAAATCACAGTATCTGTGGAGTAGAAAAGGAAGGTGCAGAAAATGACAGAGTTAATTTGTATTGTGTGTCCAAAAGGATGTCATTTAAAAGTTGATGAGGAAAATGGATATAAAGTCACAGGAAACGGATGTCCTAGAGGAGCTGCCTATGGTGAAAAAGAGCTGGTAAATCCTACCAGAGTAATTACTTCTACAGTAAAAGTAGATGCTCAGACAGCAAGGCGTGTTCCGGTAAAAACCAAAGGGGATATTCCTAAGGGAAGAATATATGATATTATGGACGAGTTAACAAAGGTGACAGTTAAAGCACCGGTACAGGTGGGAGATGTAGTGATTCCAGATGTATTAGGACTTGGTGTAGATATTGTTGCATGTAAAAAAGTAGCAAAATAATTTAATTAAAATTTCAGGAGGAAAAGAAATGAGCGTTATAACATTTGTATGTGCAGGTCAGATGAACTCTGCAATCACATTCCCAGCATTCGAAAACGGACATGAGGTTCGTCTTGTTGGATCACCACTTGATAGAGATATCATTGATGGATTAAGAAAAGATAATTTCCATATTACATTAAAGAGAACATTACATGATGGAATCAAATATTATCAGATCGAAGAATTAGAAGAAGCACTGGAAGGTGCAGATTTAATTCTTGGTGGAGTCAGCAGTTTTGGTTTAGATTGGTTCTGTGATGAAATATTACCAGTACTTCCAGAAGATGTACCATTGTTAACAGTAACAAAAGGTATGGTGGATCTGGATGATGGAACATTAGTACCTTATCCACATATTTTTGCACAAAGACAGCCAGAAGGAAAAAATATTAACTTTAACGCAATCGGTGGTCCATGTACAAGTTATGAATTAGCAGATCATGATGACAGCCATGTTGCTTTCTGCGGAAAAGATATGGAAACATTGAAATTCATCAAATCTCTGCTTGCTACAGATTACTATCATATCAGTTTATCTACAGATGTTGTTGGTGTTGAATGTGCTGTAGCTATGAAAAATGCTTATGCATTAGGTGTATCATTGGCAGTAGGTCTTGCAGAAAAGAGAGATGGAGAAATAGGTGCTGTACATTATAATTCTCAGGCAGCACTGTTTGGACAAGGTGTTAAAGAAATGATTCGTTTGTTAGACTTAATCGGTGGAAAACCAGAAAATATCATTCACGGAGCTGGTGACTTATATGTAACCGTATTCGGAGGAAGAACACGTAAAATTGGAACATTATTAGGACGTGGCTTATCATTTGATGAAGCAATGGAAGAACTAAAAGGTGTGACTCTGGAATCTATCGTTATTGCTACAAGAACAGCTCGTGCTGTTAAGAAACTGGCTGAAAGAGGAATCGTTGATTTGAAAGATTACCCATTACTTATGCATGTAGATGATATTATTAATAATGGTGCAGAAGTTGACATTCCATGGGAAGATTTTACTATGATTTCTGAGTAAGAAAATAAATGATAAGAAGGAGAGGCTGTTACACAAGGTGTAATCAGCCTCTCCTTTATTATTGAATTCATATATCAAAGTATTTACTTTAAGAAAGTTCCAGTTTACCGGTGTATAACTGATAATAGGTTCCTTTCTGTTTTATTAAATCTTTATGATCTCCACGTTCAATGATTCTTCCGTGATCTAAGACCATGATTGCATCACTGTTTCGAATGGTAGAGAGGCGGTGGGCAATGACAAATACGGTACGGCCTTTCATCAGATTATCCATTCCTTTTTGAACAATACTTTCTGTACGGGTATCAATGCTGGAGGTCGCTTCATCGAGAATCAGTACCGGAGGGTCTGCAACAGCAGCTCTGGCAATAGATAGAAGCTGACGTTGTCCCTGAGATAATTCTTCTCCATCTCCGTTTAACATGGTGTCATAACCTTGTGGAAGCATTTGTATAAATTGATCCGCATGGGCAAGCTGGGCTGCTTTGTAAATATCTTCATCTGAAGCATCCAGATTTCCATATCGGATATTATCTTTAATCGTACCGGTAAATAAATGAGTATCCTGCAGGACAATACCAAGAGAACGTCGTAAATCATCCTTTTTAATCTTGGTAATATTGATTCCATCGTAACGAATCTTTCCCTGCTGAATATTATAAAACCGGTTAATTAGATTGGTAATTGTTGTCTTCCCGGCCCCGGTGGAACCAACAAAGGCAAGTTTCTGACCAGGTTTAGCAAACAGATTAATATCATGAAGAATGGTTTTATCATCATTGTAACCAAAAGTGACATCTTCAAAGCGAACATCTCCAGTCAGTTCAGTATAGGTTACGGTACCTTCTGCAGAATGAGGATGTTTCCATGCCCACATTCCGGTATGCTCCTTACATTCAACAATATTTCCCTGTGCATCTTTTTTTGCATTGACTAAGGTTACATAGCCCTCATCATCTTCAGGCTGTTCGTCGATAAGCTGAAAAATACGTTCTGCCCCCGCAAGTGCCATAACAATAGCGTTAAATTGCTGTGCCACCTGCATAAATGGCTGTGTAAAACTTTTTGTAAACTGCAGGTAGGATGCCATAACTCCAAGAGTAATTCCACCGATACCTTTAACAGACAGCAGACCACCTAAGACTGCGGTCAATACAAATTGAAGATTTCCAATATTACCAATGACCGGTCCCATCATATTTGCATATTTATTTGCCTGAGCGGCACTTTCAAATAAGACTTCATTAAACTGGTCAAATTCCTCCTGAGATTTTTTCTCGTAATTAAAGATTTTTACAACTCGCTGTCCATTCATACGTTCTTCAATAAATCCGGTAACATCTGCCAGAGCTTTTTGCTGACGAACAAAATATTTTCCGCTGTTTCCACCGATTGCTTTTGTTACAGCAATCAAAACAATAATAATGATAACAGCAAGAATCGTAAGGAGAGGACTCAATACTAACATGGATATAAAAGTAACAACAATGGTAAAAAAGGACATTAATGCCTGCGGGATGGACTGGCTGATCATCTGTCTTAAGGTATCTGTATCATTGGTGTAAAGACTCATAATAGAGCCGTTGGTATTCTGGTCGAAATAACGGATTGGAAGTGTCTGCATATGTTCAAACATATCATCACGTACCCGTTTTAACACACCCTGTCCAATATAAACCATCATTCTTGTATAAATAAAAGTAGAGAGAACACCAATCAGAAAAATACAGCCAAGTACAGTTAGAGCCCTGTAAAGTTCAGTATAATCTGGATTTGTGTGTCCAATCAAAGGAATAATGAAATCGTCCAGCAAATATTTTAATGATAGAGAAACAGAGATAGAGGCAATAGAGCTGAACAGAATGCAGATAAATACCAAAAGGAGGCGGAATTTATATGTTTCTGTAACATATTGCAACAGGCGTTTTGCTGTTTTTAATGCATTTCTATTTTTATTCATTATCTTCATCTCCCTTCATCTGTGATTCATATATTTCCCGGTAAATTTCATTTGTTTTTAACAGTTCCGCAGAGGTTCCCATGCCCATAATCTTACCACCATCAATGACTATGATCTGGTCTGCATCTTCAATAGATGAAATACGCTGGGCAATAATAATTTTTGTAGTATCCGGTATTTCTTCACGAAATGCTTTACGGATCAAAGCATCTGTTTTCGTATCTACAGCACTGGTTGAATCATCAAGAATCAGAATTTTTGGTTTTTTCAATAATGCTCTGGCGATACAAAGTCTTTGTTTCTGACCTCCGGAGACATTATTACCACTCTGAACAATCATAGTGTTATATCCAGATGGAAATTCATTGATGAATCCATCTGCCTGTGCAAGTCTGCAGACGTGTTTAACTTCTTCATCGCTGGCATTTCTATTTCCCCACCGGATATTGTCATAAATAGTACCGGTAAAAAGGACATTTTTCTGGAGTACCATAGATACCTGGTCTCTTAAGGCTTCCAGTTGGTAGTTTCGGACATCAACACCTCCTACTTTTACTGATCCTCCTGTTACATCATATAGGCGAGGAATCAGCTGAACCAGAGTGGATTTAGAGCTTCCGGTTCCCCCGATAATACCAATAGTCTGACCAGATTTGATGTGTAAGTTAATATCTTTTAAAGAAAGATTTCCATCTTCGCCGGCATAACTGAAGTTTACATGATCAAATACAATGTCTCCGTCGGCTACGTTGGTTATAGCCTGTTCTTTATTCTGCATTTCCGGTATTTCTTCCAGTACTTCTGTAATACGTTCGGCAGATGCTTCTGCAATCATAATCATAACGAATACAAAAGTTACCATCATAAGGGAACCTATAATCTGCAGTGCATATACAATAATGCTGGTTAATTCTCCAGTTTCCATAGTTCCCTGAATAATGCTCTTTCCGCCAATAGATACAAGGAGCAGAATTACTACATACATGGTAAACTGCATAACAGGAGAGTTCCAGGCAACAATTTTTTCTGCTTTTGTAAATAAGTCATAAACATATTGAGAAATTCCATGAAACTTGTTAATTTCGAAATCTTCTCGTACAAAGGCCTTAACTACACGGGATGCATTGACATTTTCCTGAACTGAATTATTTAATACATCATATTCATCAAATACTTTAATAAAATGGGGATGAGCTTTTTTTGCAATGAAGATTAGGGTTCCGCCAAGAATTGGAATCATAATCAGAAACAGCAGAGCCGCTTTCTTATTTAGCAGTAAGGTCATAATCCAGGAAAGAATGACCATAATAGGTGCTCTTGCTAAAAGACGGATACTCATCATATAGGCCATTTGGATATTGGTGATATCAGTGGTCATACGGGTAACAAGTCCGGATGTGGAAAAATGATCAATATTATGAAAAGAAAATTCCTGTACCTTATAAAAAATATCGTGACGAAGATTTTTAGCATATCCTGCACCGGCAATGGCTGCCATATTACCGGCAGTAACACCAAAAAACAGGGAAAGCATTGCCATGATTACAAGAATAATCCCCCTCTGGATGATATAATCCATATTTCCCTGAGCAATTCCAATATCGATAATTTTAGCCATTTCCAATGGAATAAGAACTTCCATTAGAACTTCAAGAATTACAAGAAAAGGGGACATCAGCGATTGAAATTTATATTCACGGACTGATTTTAAAAGTGTTTTATTCATCGTTTTTGCGTACCTCCTTAATGTTGATAGTTTGTTATGTGAGATTCTGGAGCATCTGATATAGAGTTTTTTTGCACAGCAGGAGTTGTTCTTCTGAAATCCCTCTTGTTAGATAGTTTTCTGTTTGACATATATGTTCAAGAATTTCGGGACGAAGGGCTTCTGCCTTTTCTGTTGGAATCAGTCTTTTTAATCGACCATCTTTCGGGTCATTTTGTCTTTTTATAAAGCCGTTTTGTTCCATTAGCTTTAGAATTCCTGTCACAGTTGATTTTCGAATCTGAAATTCTTCCTCGATATCTTTCTGGAATACGTTTCTGTGCAATGTTTCCAGTAAAATAAAATTGAGTACATGCCTCTGAATAGGAGTCAGACCCTGATCTGCTTCCTGACACTGACAGTAATTATCACGTTTTAACTTATGAGACAGCATCTGAATCAGACGTCCCATATGCATTTCTTTTAATGTTGTCTCTATATCTTCCATAGTGTTTCCTCCATTGAAAAAAGTTAGCAACCTAACTTGATTTATTATTATAGAGATTGTTACTTTCGTTGTCAATATTGAAATAATCAGTTCAGGATTATAAATAATATCAACATTTACCGTAACCTATGTGGTAAAAGCCTTTGAGAATTGTAGATTCCGTGGATTCGTGATAAAATGGAAGAAAACATCAACAAGGAGGAATAATTTTGAAATATTCAAATAAAAAATCAAATATAAAAATTACAATATTTCTAATATGTATTCTGGTATTTGTTGGTGGAGCATTATTTGATTTTTACAGCAGAATCCAGCAAAGGATACTTGAATTACAATTAGATGTGGATGCAGAAATTCTTTTAGGTAATGATATATATATGCTTATCTGGAAGATTATTATTGCAGTAATATTGTTATGTGGAATTATTGTTTATTATACTAATAAAGAAAAGAAACAATATATGCATGAGATTGATGAAAAGAAAAAGAGTGAGAAAGAACTGAAAGAAAAAGCGGATCGTGATTATCTTACAGGGTTGTTTAACAGAAGGAGCGGTGAGGAGCAGGTAGAAAGATTCCTTGAGAAAGAGGCAGAAAACAGCGAGGTGTGTCATGCTTTTATTATTATGGATTTGGATAATTTTAAATTGCTCAATGACACTTTTGGACACCAGATTGGTGATCTGGCACTAAAAGAAGTAGCAGATGTATTATACAGACATTTTCATGCAGAAGATATCATTTATCGTCTGGGAGGAGATGAATTTGCAGTTCTGATGAAAAATATTCCGATACATATTATACCGAAGAATATGCAGGTTCTTTTAGGAAAAATACTGAAAATATATGAGCAAAAGGATAAAGCAGTTACCTTATCTGCATCCGTTGGAATTGCCTTATGGCCGGCACATGGAGAAAAACTTAAAGAACTGTATAAAAAGGCAGATTATGCCTTATATCACGTAAAGAAAAAAGGAAAAGCATCCTTTGAAATATATAAGGAACATCAGGAAGGAGACATTTAAGATGGAATACCGTAAATTTGACGATCATTATGTGATTCGTCTGGACAGAGGAGAAGAAATCGTTGCCAAACTTAAGGAGGTTGCGCAAAAAGAAGGTATTAAACTGGCATATTTGACAGGAATAGGTGCTGTTGGAAAAGTAACGGCGGGAGTATTTGACACAAAAGAAAAAGAGTTTAAAGGACATACATGGGAAGGTGATCTGGAGGTTGTTTCCATAGGAGGAAATATAAATACCATGAATGGAGAGACCTATGCACATTTTCATATTAGTATCGCAGATGAAGAGGGACATGTTTATGGAGGACATCTGACAGAGGCTGTGATCAGCGGAACCGGAGAAATGGTTTTAACAGAGATTAAAGGAAATGTTGATCGAGAGTATGATGAAGAAATTGGTCTGAACTTATTCAAATTTTAAGGAGCAGGAGGAAGCTGTTTCATGAAGATGATGACAGGAAGACAAATATTTAAAAATTTTAAAGAATATGATCAGAAATCAGTAGAATTATGTGGATGGGTGAAGAGTAATCGTGGTTCAAAGAATTTTGGATTTCTGATTATAAATGACGGAACTTTTTTTGAGCCGATTCAGGTTGTTTATGGAAAAGAAATGGACAATTTCTCACAAATATGCAAGATGACGGTAGGAACAGCAGTAATCGTTCAGGGAAATCTTGTGGCAACACCTGATGCCAAACAGCCGTTTGAGATACAGGCAGAAAAGATTTTCGTAGAAGGAAGTTGTCCTTCTGATTATCCATTGCAGAAGAAAAGACATACATTTGAATATTTAAGGAGTATTTCCCATTTACGACCACGAACCAATACATTTCAGGCTGTATTTCGTGTCAGATCTCTGGTAGCATATGCAATTCATAAATTTTTTATGGAGAGAGATTTTGTATATGTTCATACACCGATTATTACCGGACAGGACTGCGAAGGGGCAGGAGAAATGTTTCAGGTAACCACTATGGATCTGGAAGAAATTGCAAAAGAAGGGAAAGTTGATTATGAAGATGATTTCTTTGAAAAACCGGTGAATCTGACAGTAAGCGGGCAGCTTTCAGGAGAGACTTTTGCACAGGCATTTCGAAATATTTATACATTTGGTCCTACCTTCAGGGCAGAGGCATCCAATACTACCAGACATGCGGCGGAGTTTTGGATGATTGAACCGGAAATGGCATTTGCAGATCTTGAAGATAATATGATTCTGGCAGAGCAGATGATAAAATATATTATCAGATATGTGTTGGAAAAGGCTCCTGAAGAAATGGAGTTTTTCAATAAATTTATAGACAAAGGGCTTTTGGAAAGACTTCATCATGTGGCAGAATCTGATTTTGCCAGAGTTACTTATACAGAAGCGGTGAAGATACTGGAGCAGCATAATGATGAATTTGAATATAAGGTTTCCTGGGGAATTGATCTGCAGACAGAACATGAAAGATATCTTACAGAAAGGATTTTCAAAAAACCTGTATTTGTAACAGATTATCCAAAAGATATCAAAGCTTTTTATATGAAGATGAATGATGATAATAAAACAGTGGCAGCAGTAGATCTTCTTGTGCCGGCTATTGGAGAAATCATAGGAGGAAGCCAGAGAGAAGATAGTCTGGATAAATTGGAAGCAAGAATGGAAGAGCTGGGAATGAATCCGGAGGATTATGATTTTTATCTGGATTTAAGGAAATATGGTTCTACAAGACATTCAGGATTTGGACTGGGATTTGAGCGAATGGTAATGTATGTTACCGGAATGGGAAATATACGTGATGTAATTCCATATCCAAGAACTGTTGGAAAGTGTAAATATTAAGGGTATGAGGTTTGAAGAAATGCATATGCTACCAGTAGAAGATTTATTCAGGAGGTAGCAGGATGCATTCAATCTGGCAGGAAAAAATAGATTTTCCCGATTATCCAATTTTGAAATCAGATAAAAAAGCCGATGTCGTATATTTGGAAGCAACTTTAAAAAATGCAGTGGAAGCGCATTTTTTAAAAGAGCAGGGAAAAGCAGTAATGATTTTGGAAAAAGGTATTATTTCCCGAAAGAGTGATCTTGGTGGAATGGGTATTTTAAAAGCCGAAAATAAAGAAGAGAGAAAAGTGCTTCATCAGCTTCGAGATTATATTTTCGGTAGGCAGATTCCCTGCGAGATGGAGGTAGTATCAGAAAACTGTCTATGGATTCATCCTGTTAAGCTGTTTTTGTTTATGTCAGAGGGAATACCTGTGTATGAGCAGACCTGTGTGCAGACACGAACAGGAAAGAGACTGGATATTGGCTGTGCATATGTGGATGCGGCCCAGATCATAGAACCAGAAAATAAAAAAGATCCAATGTATATTTATGTTTTTGAAGAGGAGATTTTTTTTAAGATGAATCAGAAGGATTTTCTTAATGTGAGAAAATATAAAGATGTGTGGCTTGCCCAATCATTAAAAAGAGATTTGAAGGGAAGCAGATATTACTGGGAGGTTTAAGGAAGTTTCCAATGGAGACTTCCTTTTGTGTTGTAAAAGGTATAAAATAGAAGGAAACGAGAGAAAGAAAGAGGAGGAACTAATCTCATGAGTATGATTGATGTAATTCGTAAAGAAATGATGACTGCAATGAAAAACAAGGACAAAGAAAGAAAAGATAGTTTGTCCATGCTGTTAAATGCATTGAAAAATGCACAGATTGATAAAAGAGAAGATCTGACAGAAGCAGAAGAAAATTCAATTATTGCAAAAGAAATCAAACAGACAAAAGAAACTATGGATTCCTGTCCTGCAGACCGTACAGATATTATTGATGAATGTAAAGCTCGTCTTGCAGTTTTAGAAGAATTTGCTCCAGAGCAGATGAGTGAGGATCAGATCAGAGCAGAAATCGAAGCTGTTCTTACAGAACTTGGAATTGATGCTCCAACCATGAAAGATAAAGGAAAAGTTATGAAAAATCTGATGCCAAGAGTAAAAGGAAAAGCAGATGGCAAACTGGTAAATCAGTTAGTAGGAGAAAAGCTTCAATGAGAAAAGCATTAGTAGTAATTGATATGCAAAATGATTTTATCGATGGAGCACTGGGAACAGAAGAAGCCCAGATGATTGTTTCATCTGCAGCAGATAAGATCAGAAATTTTCAGGGAGATATCTATGGTACGCTGGATACTCACAAAGAAGATTACCTTTCTACCCAGGAAGGGATGAATCTTCCGGTTCCTCATTGTATTTATGGGGAAGATGGATGGGCACTGAATGGAGAAATTATGCAGGCCATTGCAGATACAAAGGGGAATGTTCATGAGTTTTGTAAAAAGGATACCTTTGGATCTACCCAGCTGGCCCATGTACTTGGAAGAGAATATGCAGGTGCTGATGTGGAAATCCAGTTAATTGGATTATGCACGGATATTTGCGTAATATCAAATGCCATGATAATTAAAGCTGCGCTTCCTGAGGCCAAGCTTGTAGTTGATTCGTCATGTTGTGCAGGGGTGACACCGGAAAGTCATCAAAATGCACTGGAAGCTATGAAAGTATGCCAGATAAAAATTAAATAAAATGTTTTAGAATAAAAAGCTCCACTTTACAGTAACAGTATCCGCTGTCGGATTTAAAAACTATTACTGATAAGGTGAAGCTTTTTGTTGTAGAAAAATATTTTAAAGCATGACCACAGTTACTCCCAGATCCCCTTCGCCGTATTCACCATCACGATATCCGGAGATTCGTTTTTGCTTTTTCAATAATTTAAAATAGTTATGAAGTCCTTTTCGTAATGCACCGGTTCCTTTTCCGTGAACTACTGTAATCTGATTAAGATTTGCAAGACAGGCATCATCAATATATTTATCAAGCTGGGCGATGGCCTCGTCTACGGTCATTCCCATTACATTGATTTCCGGTTTAATAGAAGCTGATTTACTGATGGCGGTACGTCCCCGGTTTCGACTTTCGTTTCTTTGATTTTCCTTTTTCACTTCTTTTGCAGTCTTTGTAATTTCCAGATCTTTAATATTTACAAGAGAACGCATCATTCCCATCTGAACATAAAGATCACCTTTGGCATTTGGTAATGTCTGTACAGTACCAGCTAAAGACAGACTGGTAACATATACTTCATCCCCAACCTGAAAATCGCTGGCATCATGGCGTTTTTTAGAACGTTTTTTAGATTTGTATGCCATTTGATTTTCCAGCTTAGTCATACGGCCACGAAGATCACTTCTCATATGCTCCATTTTCTTGTTGGCATTCTGATTGTTGGTCTGTTTTTTCAGTTTATTATATTCTTTAATAGTAGAATCTGCCACTTCTTTGGCTTCGGAAATAATATTATGGGCTTCTTCTCTGGCATCTCGAAGCAGTTTATCACGTTTTTCTTTTATATTATCCTGTTTTGATTTTAAACTGCGTCGGAGAGATTCGATTTCCTTTCGGTATTCTAATATTTCTTCCTGTTCCTGTTCAATGGTTTGTTTACTTTTTTCCAAATCTGCCAGAATAGATTCGAAGTCTTTTACAGATTGATCAATCTGTCCGGATGCATCCTGAATAATATGCTCATCAAGTCCCAGTTTTCTGGAAATGGCAAAAGCATTACTTTTTCCAGGAATACCAATCATCAGACGATAAGTTGGTGAAAGAGTTTCCACATCAAATTCACAGGAAGCATTTTCAATATCATCTGTGGAAAGGGCAAACATTTTCAATTCACTGTAATGAGTGGTTGCCATGGTTTTAACACTACGGGCATGAAGATCATTCAAAATAGAAATTGCCAGCGCAGCCCCTTCAATAGGATCAGTTCCACCACAAAGCTCATCTAAAAGAACAAGGGAGTTGCGGTGCGCCTGTTGGATGATGGATACAATATTTGTCATATGAGAAGAGAAAGTACTTAAATTCTGTTCAATGCTTTGTTCATCACCAATATCAGCAAAGACTTCCTCAAAAATTCCAAGGCTGGAACCTTGAAAAGCTGGAATATGCAGGCCGGCCTGTCCCATTAATGTAAGAAGCCCTACAGTCTTCAGTGAAACGGTTTTACCACCGGTGTTAGGGCCTGTAACGATCAGCATGGAAAAATCTTTCCCGAGAGATACATTGATTGGTACGACTTTTTTTCTGTCCAGCAAAGGATGTCGTCCCTGTTTAATATCAATGATACCATCTTCGCGGAAAATAGGTTTGGAACCATCCAGGTCTTTGGCATATTTTGCTTTAGCAAAAATAAAATCCAGAAGAATGAGAATTTCCTGGTTATGTGCAAGGTCATCAACTCCATAAGAAGCATGTTCACTTAAGGCGGATAGAATTCGTTCAATTTCTGTCTGTTCTTTTCCTTCCAGTTCTTTTAACTCATTGTTGAGATTCACTACAGACATAGGTTCAATAAATAATGTGCTTCCAGAAGAAGACTGGTCGTGGATCATTCCCTGGAAACTGCTTCGATATTCTTGTTTTACCGGAATACAGTAGCGGCCATTTCTCATGGTAACAATAGCATCCTGCAGCTTATCCTGATTGGCAGCAGAACTGACAAGAGATGTCAGTTGTGCATGGATCTTCTGATTGGTCTGTTTCATTGCACGACGAATACTTTTTAATGAAGATGATGCATCATCACTGATTTCCTCTTCTGAAATAATACAACGTCGGATTTCGCGGAGAAGATCTTCCATCGGAATCAGATTTTCAAATAGTTCATCCAGTGAATCAGGTTCCAGATCCTCTTCTGTCCGGACACCATAAGAAACAGCATTTTTCACTGTTTCTAAAAGCCGGGCAATGTCCAGAAGCTCACCGGTTCCCAATGTTCCTTTCATTTTCAGACGCATCAGGCATGGAGTGAGATCGGATACTCCAAAAAAAGATACATTTCCACGTTTGTAAATGCGTGTCAATGCATCCTGTGTCTGATCCTGTGCGTTCAAAATATCAGTCTCATCGGTCATAGGAGTTAGACCGGAACACATGGATTTGCCTAATTCTGTAGTGGCATAACCGGTCAGGATGTTAATAATTTTATCAAATTCTAAAGTTTGTAGTACTTTTTGGTTCATAATTAATAATCCTTCTTAATTTAAATGAAATGTTTCATCATAATATAATGAGTTTAACATATATTGATAGCGGTGTAAACGCGAGGAAATGTCGAAAAATAAGGAAACGTGAGGTTATTTTACAAGAAATTAACATTACCGGAAAATAAATTTTACGATGAAGGAGTATGCTAAAAAAGAGAATATGGAATAATTGAAAGGTGAATTATCAGAATGAAACAGAAAATTTTTATGAATCGAGAACTTTCATGGCTGAAATTTAATGAACGAGTATTAGAGGAAGCAGAAAACAAAAATGTTCCATTATGTGAACGATTAACATTTGCATCTATTTATCAAAGTAATCTGGATGAATTTTTCATGGTACGTGTAGGCTCCCTGATTGACCAGATGCTGATTGATAAAAATATGAAAGAAAATAAAACTAAAATGACGCCAGTGGAGCAGCTTCAGGCAATTATGCCCCAGGTACGTAAACTGAACCGAAGAAAAGATATGGTTTATGAAGAAATCATGGATCAGTTGGAAGAGTATGGAATAAAATTAGTGAATTTCCAGAAGATATCCAAAAAGGAAAGTGAATATTTGAGAGAATATTTCAATGAAGAAATGGCACCGCTGATTTCTCCTACAATCATTGGAAAGCGTCAGCCTTTTCCGTTTTTAAAGAACAAAGAAATTTATGCAGTTGCAGTACTGGAAACAAAAAGCGGAAAAGAAAAACTGGCAATTATCCCATGTGGAAATGGTGTATTTCAGCGTTTGGTAAAACTGCCAAACAGTGATGAGTACATACTTTCAGAAGAGATGATTCTTCATTATGTACCTAGGGTATTTAAAGGCTACCATGTAAAAGCCAAAGCATTGATTCGAATAACAAGAAATGCGGATATTGATGCAGATGCCATGTACGATGAGGATCTGGATTATCGTGATTTTATGGTAGAACTGATCAAAAAGAGAAAAAAACTTGCTCCTGTCCGTCTGGAACTTTCTAAGGAAATGGACGGAGAAATTATTAATACATTATGTGAATACCTGGATCTGGATCCAGACTATGTATTCCAGAACCGTACACCATTGGATCTTTCTTTTGTATTTGTCATTCAGGATATTTTACGAAAAGAATCTTCATTATTTTTTAAAAAGCGGGTACCACAAAAATCTGTTCAATTTAACGATGATGAGCCGATCATGGATCAGATTGCCCAAAAAGATAAATTATTAAGCTATCCATATGAAAGCATGAAGCCATTTTTAAAACTGCTTCAGGAGGCTGCCAATGACAAAGATGTAGTATCAATCAAAATGACTCTGTATCGTGTGGCAAAACAGAGCAAAATTGTAGAAACGTTAATTGAAGCGGCTGAAAATGGAAAAGAAGTTACAATTCTTGTAGAGTTAAAGGCACGATTTGATGAAGAAAATAATATTGTATGGTCCCGCAGACTTGAAAATGCCGGATGTCGTGTGATTTATGGACTGGATGGTTATAAAGTACACTCAAAACTGTGTCTGATTACAAGAAAAACAGAAGGTCATGTGGGATATATTACTCAGATTGGAACTGGAAATTATAATGAAAAAACCAGTCGTTTGTATACAGATTTATCTCTGATGACAGCTAATGTTGATATTGCTCTGGAAGCTGCAGATGTATTCCAATCTCTGTCTATGGGAGAAACAGTGGATTCAACCAATCATCTTATGGTTGCACCAAATTGCCTACAGAATAAAGTATTACATTTGATTGATGAGGAAATTGCTCATGCGCAGGCAGGAGAAAAAGCTTATATTGGATTGAAAATGAATTCGCTGACAGATAAAAAGATTATGGAAAAATTAATCGAAGCATCTTGTGCTGGTGTAAAGATTGATATGATTGTGCGAGGAATATGCTGTCTGATTCCGGGAGTGAAAGGCAAGACAGAGAACATTAAAGTGACCAGTATTGTAGGACGATTTCTGGAACACTCCCGTATTTACATTTTCGGGGTTCAGGGCAGAGAAAAGATTTACATCGCTTCTGCAGACTTTATGACAAGAAATACTTTACGAAGAGTAGAAGTAGCCGCACCGATTTATGATAATGATATTAAGATGCAGTTAAATGAAATGTTCATTACAATGCTAAGTGATAATCAGAAAGCCAGAGAAGAGGACAGTGAAGGAAATTATAAAATCTGTGAAAATCAGGATACTCCTTTGAATTCACAGGAATTCTTTTATGAACAGGCATATAAAAATGCCGAAAAAATGTAGAAATTCCACATACTCTGCAGAAAATAAAGAATCCAAAATATATCATGCTTTTTATATGGATTTTATAAAAGAACTGTGGCATAATGAAACATGTATGCGTTAAGCAGCAATACCAAAATTAGAAAGGCATTATATATGAGATATATTAGTGAATTACGTGAAGGGGATCAGGTTTCTGAGATTTATTTATGTAAGACAAAATCTCCTGGAACCTCAAAGTTTGGAAAATCTTATTATTCCCTGACACTGCAGGATAAAACAGGAATGATTGATGGTAAAGTATGGGAACTTACAAATGCCATCGGTCATTTTGAGGCAATGGATTATATTTTAGTCAGAGGTCAGGTGACAAGTTATCAGGGGTCTAATCAGCTGAACATACAGCAGATTCGAAAAGCACAGGAAGGCGAATACAGAATGGTTGATTACATGCCAAGTACGAAGAAAGATATTGATGGCATGTATCAGGAGTTGTTAAATCTGATCAGGAAAACAAAAGAACCACATTTAAAGAAACTGGCAGAAATGATTTTTGTTGAAGATAAGGATTTTGCCAGGGAATTTAAGGTTCATTCTGCAGCCAAAAGTGTACATCACGGTTACATAGGAGGACTGTTGGAACACAGTTTATCGGTGGCGAAAATCTGCGAAAGTTATGCAGATCTGTTTCCACAGATCAATCGTGATCTTATTGTTATGTGTGCGTTATGGCATGACATGGGTAAAGTTGAAGAATTATCCGGATTCCCTGAAAATGATTATACAGATGAAGGACAGCTGGTGGGTCACATTGTTATGGGAGCCATTAAGCTGGATCGTTTGATTCGACAAATTCCGGGATTTCCACCAAAGCTTGCCAATGAAGTGAAGCATTGTATGCTGGCACATCACGGGGAGCTGGAGTTTGGATCTCCAAAGAAACCGGCATTGCTGGAGGCAATCGCTTTAAGTCAGGCAGATAATCTGGATGCAAAAATGGAAACTTTTGCTGAGATTATGGAAAAGCAAAAAGAAGATCAGGAATGGTCAGGTTTCCAGAGACTGTTAGATACAAGAATCCGTAAAACATCAATTTAGAGGTATGTATGGAATTTAAGAAGAATCAAATTGTAGAAATATATATTGATGATATTGGAAATGAGGGAGAGGGCATTGGTCATATTGACGGCTATGCCCTTTTTTTGAAAGATGCCGTTATTGGAGACAGAGTTCGAGCAAAGATCATAAAAACAAAGAAAAATTATGGATTTGCCAGAGTTGAAGAAATCCTGGAACCATCCAAAGATCGTGTAGAGCCAAAGTGTCCTGTGGCCAGACCGTGTGGTGGCTGTACCTTGCAGCATTTGTCCTATGATAAACAGCTTGAGTATAAATTTAATAAAGTAAAAAACTGTCTGGAACGAATAGGCGGACTTAATGGTATTGAAGAGAAAATGGAACCGATTTATGGCATGGAAGAACCTTTCTATTATCGCAACAAAGCTCAGTTCCCGGTAGGAACAGATAAAGAAGGAAATCTGGTTACCGGATTTTATGCAGGAAGAACCCATAGCATTATTGATTGCACTCATTGTGCTATTCAGCATCCGGTCAATGAAGAAATTTTGTTAAAAGTACTGGATTATATGAAGGCAAACGGCATTACTGCCTATGATGAGAAAATACACAAAGGACTGGTGCGCCATATTGTAACTCGTGTTGGCTTCGTCACTGGCGAGATTATGGTTTGCTTCGTTATAAATGGGCAGAAAAAAGATTTGAGAAATCTGGACAGACTGGTGGATTCTTTAAAGGAAATTAAGGGAATGACCAGTATTTGTATTAATGTGAATAAAGAAAAAACAAACCGTATTTTAGGAAATAAAATACAAGAGGTTTATGGTCCTGCTTATATTCATGACTACATTGGAAATGTAAAATATCAGATTGGACCGCTGTCATTTTTCCAGGTAAATCCAAAACAGACTAAGGTTTTATATGAAAAGGCACTGGAATACGCTCAGCTGAATGGAGAAGAAACTGTCTGGGATTTATACTGCGGAATCGGAACTATTTCCTTGTTCCTGGCACAGAAAGCAAAACAGGTTTATGGAGTGGAAATTGTTAAAGAAGCCATTGATGATGCCAGATTGAACGCCAGAATGAACGGATTTGACAATGCACAGTTCTTTGTGGGAAAAGCAGAAGAAGTTCTTCCAAGAGAGTATGAGAAAAATGGTGTCTATGCAGATGTTATCGTAGTGGATCCGCCAAGAAAGGGATGCGACGGAAAGCTTCTGGATACTATGGTAAAGATGGCACCAAAACGGATCGTTTATGTCAGCTGTGATCCGGCAACTCTGGCAAGAGATGTGAAGGTGCTCGGAGAAAACGGGTATCAGGTAGAAAAAGTCAGCGTTGTGGATCAGTTCAGCCATAGCAGCCATGTTGAGACGGTGTGTTTGATGTCAAGAAAAGCCAAATCATTAAACTAGTACGAAATGAAAAAATGTGAAGAGTTCTGTTTTAATAGGTGAGATGTTTTGAACCCTGAAAAGTAGAAATAACCCTCCGGGATATCGATTATGGTAATCCAGAGGGTTTTATTTTCATACTTTTATATATCTTTGGTTTTTACAACCTGTGATATCGTCCCTATTTCAGATTTACTTTAAAGAAATCTTCAAGCTTATCAAACGGAATTGCATCCTTTCCACCGCCATCATATAAGTCTGTGTGAACCATGTCAGGTATAATCAGAAGTTCCTTGTTATCAGTATATGGATTATCGTTTATCATATTGGCATAAGCATCCCTGCTAAAGTAACATGAATGTGCTCTTTCTCCAACTCTTGAGACAAATATGTATATTATCTGGAAGAAAATACAATTCTAAATTTGCTTTATTGCAATCAGTTTCTATGTCTCGTTTTCTTTGGATTATAAGATTTGTCTCCAATTAACACTACACAGCATAAAATGTCGGGAGACTGGATTTGTTTCTTGATAAAATGTAGTCACAGAACAGGAGGAAAAGAATATGGAATGGATAGCAGGGATTCAAAGAGCGATTGATTATACGGAAGCTCACTTAACAGAAGAAATAGACTATGAGATTGTGGCGAAAGAGGCCTATTCGTCATCATTTCATTTTCAAAGGGTATTCAGTATTCTGTGTGGATTTACGTTGGGAGATTATATCCGTATGCGGCGTCTTTCTCTGGCAGCAGAAGACCTGATTCAAACAGATGATAGGGTTATAGACATTGCCTTGAAATATGGTTATGACACGCCAGAAAGCTTTACCAGAGCTTTTGCCCGTTTCCACGGAATTACGCCTACAGAAGCAAGGCATGGAGGTAATATCAAGTCTTTTTCCAGACTGTCTGTAAAACTTATTTTAACAGGAGGTAGTACGATGGACTATAGAATTGAGAAATTGGATGCTTTTCAGGTTATCTGCAAACGTAAGACAGTAGGAAAACCTGCAAATGCAGCGGCAACAGCAGATATTTCTGCATTTTGGGGAGAATGTGCAGCGGATGGATCTACACAGCAGATTATCAGTTATTTTCCTAAAAAACCTAAACTGAAAGGTTTGCTTGGCATATGCTTTTCTGCCGAAATGCAAGCTTCAAAGTTTCCGTATGGTATTGGTGTAGAGTATGACGGCAGCCCGGTGGATCAGGATAGCCTGGAGATTATAGAAATTCCGGCATATACTTATGTTGTGTTCACCTGCAAAGGGAAAATGCCGGATGCTTTTGTGGAAACTTATCGGAAGATTGTTTCAGAATTCTTTCCACAGAGTGATAAGTATGAGTATGGTCAGGGGATTGAACTTGAAGTATATCCTTCTGATAAGGTCAGCAATCCAAATTATACCTGCGAAATCTGGATTGCAGTTAATGAAAAATAAGTATAGAAAAGAAGTGCCCGCTAAAGTTTTTTTAGTGGGCACTTTCAATCAGAAACATTTTTCTTAATATGCCTTTACCAATTTCGCTTTGGAATATGCTCCATAAACTCTTTGGTTTGTGGAATCATAGTAGTAATAGCGAACTTGTATGTAATATTTGTTTCCTTTCTTTAATCCGGTCTTGGTATATACATTCTTCGCAATACCGGTTGTATTTGTTTTAGCATTTTTCATTTTTGAGTTTGTGGCATAGCGGTATGTAAATCCACGTCTGGATCCATCAGTTTTTGTATATTTTTGTGAGGTGGCAACAAATCCAACGCCTTTTCCGGATTTCCCTTTTACGGAAAGTGATTTTGCCTGTCCTACAGAAAGTTTTACAAATTTAGCAGTTAAAGTAACTTTTTCTTTCACAGATGGGACGGTTGTGATGACTTTGCCATTATATGTCCATCCTGCAAAGATGTAACCTTTCTTACCAGCCGCCTTGTACTGAGCTTTGCTCCATGCAGGCAATTTTGTTCCTGTTTTTACATTTTTCATGACTTTTACAGTTTTTTCGGAAGTTCCTTTAAAGGTTACAGTTACCGTATTTACAGTTTTATTTTCAGACAAATCAATGGTTTCTGGCTGATTGATGGATTCACTGTAGAGACTGGTGTAGCCTGCACGGTAATCTTTTGCCAAATCGTCATACATTCTGGAAAACAGATCTGGGTTAAAGTTGCTGATTCTAAATCCACATCCATTTAAATTCATTGTTGCAACTTCTAATCCTTCTGGACTGGTTTTGCGTTCTTCATATCCTTCAGATTCATATCCAGTACCATTTAAATCAATGGCAGATCCGGTTTCTGTATTAAATCCATGCTGCTGTTTGGTAATGATCAAACTGGTACTATTAAAAATTCCACCAGAATAGGTTCCATCAGATTGTAAGGTTCCATCTGGTCCAAGAAGGTTACATGTAATTGCAGCCATTCCATCACGATCGGTATAAGAACCGATTCTTGTTTCACGGTACCAAGGGTTTCCTGTGGTTGCTGTTGGATGAATGAATAAAGTACAACCCATCGCAGCGTAGTATCTTCCTAATTCAGGATAGAAGTGACCGTCACGACAGATGTCGATACCAACTTTACCCCATTTTGTTTCAAACATCTTCGGATTTTCTCCAGGTACTGACCATTGATCTTCTGCTCCTGCACGATGAATCTTACGATAAGAATCAATAGTTCCATCTGGCATACAGATTGCAGCAGAGTTGTATACTTTTTCAACTCCATTTTCATAAATTGGTCCACTCTTGTCTTTTTCTGTCATTCCAAAAATAATATACATATCATATTTTTGTGCCAATTCAGAGAATTTCTTGGTGGTTGGACCTGGAATCAGTTCCGCAAGTTTCACTTGCATGGCGTCTTCCCCGTCTTTTGGCTTCTGATATTCATAACCTGTTAATACAGTCTCTGGGAATACTAGGATATCTACATCCTGTGCAGCTGCTTCTTCCACATATTTTTTCATATTATTAATATTAGTTTCTTTATCACCCCATACACCTGCCATATTGACAACTGCAGCTTTTGGACCATCAGTTACTTTTGAGGAGTAAGATAAAGAAGCTCCATTGGCTTTCTTTGTTGCCAGTCGTTTGTACAGTGTAGCATACATTTCCGGATTAAAGTCTTTGTTAGAGCAGGTGGAGCCGGTTGCACAGGTGATTTTTTCCATGTTGGTTAGCAGCCCTTCTTTTCCTGTTAAAATATCTGCTTTCTCATTTGCTTTTACTTCTGTATCAGTAGTTCCGGCATAGTAGGTTGGTCCATTGAAGACTGCTTTCAAAATAATACTTCCACCAGGGAAGTTATAATTTTCATTTGGCCCATCTTTTCCAACAAGATTGGAACTTAAGATAGTATAACCTTCTCTAGATGCACCACTTTCCAGACGGTTTTTATAATACCATTCCCATCCCTTATCATTATCAGATCGATAGCTTCTGGAGGTTGCTGTTGGATTTAATAAAATATTGGCACCTTTGGCTGCATAATATCTTCCAAGTTCAGGCGTAGCATAGGTATCATAACAAATGCTTAAACCAATCTTTCCATATTTTCCTGCATCTAAAAGGACAGGTGTTGTACCTGCTTTACACCAGGCTCCTTCTACAGGAGTGATTTTCTGATAAGCAGTTACTTTTCCTTCTGGTGAGCAGGCGAATGCTGAATTGTAGGCATGCTTGGTATCTACGGTTTTGTTATCATTATATACTTTCTGAGTACCACCATAGATGACCCACATGTCATATTTGTCTGATAATGCTGCAATGGTTTTCTGGGTTGGACCATCTAAATCCTCTGCATTTTTGATTGGCATCTGATAAATTTCAGATTCTTCGTTACTGGATGATGCATATCCAGTTACACACATTTCTGGGAAAAGTATAATCTTTGTTCCTTTTTTATGTGCTTCCTCGATATACTCAATCATACTGTTTACATTTGTCTTTTTGTCACCCCATTTGGGTTGGAAATTAACAACTGCTAGTTCATCTTTCACAAAAGTATATTGGTAAGATGGCTGCGTTAATCGTTCTAGTCTGGAATAATCTGTATCTGCAAGTACTGTGGTCACTGACATTACAAAAGTAAGTATCACAGCAAGAGCAAATGATACTGATTTCCGTATCATTTTCTGTGCTTTTTGCAATTTCTTCATCTCCTTTTCATACTTTTCCAAAACAAAAAAAGCCTTACACAGCATTTTCTATGCTCTGTAAAGCTTCTTTGCTTTGTCTGATTGGTTTGTGATGAAACAATGATATGCTTAACTTTTTTTAATGTCAAGCTATCTGAATTATGAGTTTATTTTTTTAATTTGTTTTAAGTTATTTTTTTATTTTAATATGTTTTTTTAATTCTCGCTTTATTTTTTTAATTTTTTGTGTTATTTTCACATGCTTTCGTCTTTTGTATAATTGTTTGACTAACTGGCTCTTTATATGGTAGTATGCATTGTGACATAAATATCATGTGGGAGGGAATATGGCTAATCGAAGAATCACAAAAAAGAAAAATAAGGCATTACAGAAAGCGATTAAAATAAAAGAGATAGGAAAGGTAGAAGAAGAAAATATGAAATCACGTTTTTTTGTACAGTATCAGGGAAATGAATTTGAAGAAAAAGAGATTATAACAAAAATCAAGGAAGTATGGAAAGAAGAAGGAAACAAAGTCAAAGATTTAAAAGAATTGGATATATATGTAAAACCGGAAGAAGGAAAAGCATATTATACAATTAATGGAGAAATTAGGGGAAGTATCGACATTTTTTAATTAGAAGATACTATAGCGTAATAAATATATTCTCTACCGCAAAATCGTTTCAAAGTTTTTGTAAAATTTACAAAGAATGTGCGATTTGATGAATGGGTTACGAGGGGCAAAGTCATTGCTGGCTTTGCCCCTTATTTGGAAAGAAAAGAGTTGTGGAGGTAAAGAAAAAATGGATTTATTAGAAGCAATGAAGAATCGTCATAGTGTACGACAATATAAAAGCAAACCTTTGGAACCAGAGGTTATTTTTGCGCTGAAGAAAGAAGTTAAAGCCTGTAACAGGGAAAGTGGTCTGCACATTCAGCTTGTTACCAATGAACCAAAAGCATTTAATGGTTTTATGGCCCATTATGGAAAATTTAGTGGTGTTACAAATTATTTTGCATTGGTCGGGAAAAAAACAGATGATCTGGAGGAGAAATGTGGTTATTATGGAGAAAGGCTTGTTTTGGCTGCACAGCAATTAGGACTAAATACCTGTTGGGTAGCTCTGACTTATAGTAAGATAAAAAGTGCATTTATCATTGACAGTGGAGAAAAACTCTGTATTGTAATAGCTCTTGGATATGGCGAAAATCAGGGAGTGCCTCATAAATCAAAACCGGCTAGTGCTGTTATGAAAGTGGATGATCAGGTACCGGATTGGTTTCAAAGAGGTATAGAAGCAGCACTGCTTGCACCAACAGCGATAAATCAACAGAAGTTTTCATTTAATCTAAAAGGAGATCAGGTGTTAGCAAAAGCAGGAATAGGACTTTATTCAAAAATAGATCTTGGTATTGCTAAGTATCATTTTGAACTTGGTGCCGGAAAAGATTCTTTTAACTGGGCATAATGAGAGGAATCAATACCTTTTATAGAATTCTTATGTTTGTTTATATTTTATTTATAAAATTTTATATGGAGAAAATTGAATCCATCAAGGAATCAGGTATAATAAAGACATAGTTTTTCATATATATTTTAATCCTCTCTTTTCATTAAAATAGGAATCCCGCAGATGATGCGGGATTTTTTACATTATAGGAAAACAGTTAAAACTGTTGTACATCAGCATGCAAAGCAGACTTGTCTGCTTTGTTTTTTATTATAAAAAAATAATACAAAATAAACAAAAGCAATTGACAGCAAGAAGAAAACTATATAGAATAATAAAAAACAAGAATAAATAATAATTATGAAAGGAGATAAAGTTGAGCGAAGTATATGAAACAGATCGAGTAAGATATTTAAAAGATAAAATGTTGTCAGAGCCAAGATATGCATCCATTGAGCAGGCACTGATCATTACGGATGTATATAAAGCAAATGAGGATAAACCAAGAATTATTCAGAGAGCATTGGCATTGAAGGCAGCTTTGGAACAAATCAAAATTAAGGCAGAACCGGAAGAATTAATTGTTGGTAATCGTACAGCAGGAGTACGTTATGGTGTTGTTTTTCCGGAAAGTGGAAGCACATGGGTTGATAAAGAGTTTGAAACACTTCCAACGAGACCGCAGGATAAATTCAATGTACATGAAGAAGATATTACGACTTTTCGCAAAGTGATCAAGCCTTATTGGGAAGGAAAATCTCTGGAAGATGTTTTAAATCAGAGATATGGAAAAGAGATTAATGAAATTGGGAAAGTAGTAAAGATTAATCAAAAGGATCATGCCCAGGGACATATTTGCCCAAACTGTGTAGAGTGGCTGCAGTTTGGACCAACAGGGTACAGAAGACTGGCAGAAGAAAAGCTTAATACAGTTACAGAAGAATCTCAGAAATTATTTTATAAAGCAGTAGCACTTGTAATGGAAGGTGCATCCAATTTTATGGTTCGCTATTATGATCTTCTTGTAGATATGGCTGACAAAGAGGAGGACGAGAAGAAAAAAGAAGAAATGCTGATAGTAGCTAACAACTGTAAGAATTTAAGTGAAAGACCGGCAGAAACATTTCATGAAGCGGTACAGGCAATCTGGTTTTTATTTGTGATTTTGCAAATGGAGTCCAATGCATCATCATTTTCACCGGGGCGTTTGGACCGACATTTGATCGCTTATTATGAAAAAGATATAAAAGAAGGGCGGCTGAACAAACAGCAAGCGTTGGAGATCATCGAATGTCTGTGGTTAAAGTTTAATGAAATCGTATATATGAGAAATTCCGGAGGAGCAAAGTATTTTGCAGGATTTCCAATTGGATTTAATATTGCAGTAGGTGGACAGGATGAAAATGGAAATGATTATGTCAATGATCTGTCATTTTTATTTTTGGAAGCACAGAAGCATATCGGATTACCTCAGCCAAATCTGTCTGTCAGGCTTCACGAAGGTACAGGAGAAGAACTGTTAAAAGAAGCAGTCCATACGGTTGCCCTGGGAAGTGGTATGCCGCAGTTTTTTAATGATAAGGCGGTTATCCCGTCTATGATGGAATTGGGGATTGAGGAAAAGGATGCACTGGACTATGCCATTGTAGGCTGCGTGGAACTTACCACACAGGGAAATAACCTGGGATGGAGTGATTCTGCAATGTTTAATTTAAATAAAGCTTTAGAGGTAACACTTACCGGTGGAAAATGTCTTTTAACAGGGGAACAGATTGCACCAGATTACGGAAGTCTTCCGGAATATGAGACCTATGAGGATCTGGAACATGCTCTTCAAAAGCAGATTGATTATTTTATGGATAAGATGATCCTTGCATGCGAACAAGTGGAAAAAGCACATATTGATCTGCTTCCATCTCCATTTCTTTCAGCTACCATTTCTGATTGCATGGAAAATGGGGTAGATGTAACTGCAGGTGGAGCAAAATATAACCTATCTGGAATTCAGATGATTCAGATAGCCAATCTGGCAGATAGTCTTGCAGCTATTAAGCAATTAGTATATGAAGAAAAGAGATTTTCCAGAGAAGAAGTATTAGAGGCACTGAAAAAGAATTTTGAAGGTTTTGAATTAATGAGAGCTACAATGCTTCATAAGGTACCGAAATACGGAAATGATAATGACCAGGTAGATGGTCTTGGTGCAAAATGGGCGGATTATTTTAAAAATCGTCTCCGTACATATAAAAATTACCGTGGTGGTCCGTATCACACAGGTATGTATACCGTGTCAGCCCATGTACCAATGGGACAGAATGTAGGGGCGACACCAGATGGACGTTATGCCCTGGAGCCACTAGCAGATGGGGGTATGTCACCGGTATATGGAAGAGATATAAAGGGACCGACTGCAGTGTTAAAATCTGTATCAAAACTGGACAAAAACTGTACCACCAATGGCGGACTTTTAAATATGAAATTCCTTCCGGAATTTTTCGATACAGAAACAGGTGTACAGAAGTTTGCAAACTTCTTACGAAGTTTTGTAGACCTGGAAATTCCACATATTCAGTTTAATGTAGTAAGAAGAGAAGACTTAATTGCAGCAAAGAAAAATCCGGAACAATATCGCAGCCTAACTGTTCGTGTAGCAGGATATACAGCATATTTTACAGAGCTTGCAGGAGACCTGCAGGATGAAATCATTGCAAGAACAAGCTATGGAGATATTTAAAATGGAAGGAACGATATTTGATATCAGGAGATTTTCCACACACGATGGAGATGGTATTCGGACCACTGTGTTTTTCAAGGGATGTCCATTATCCTGTGTCTGGTGCCAGAATCCGGAAGGAATTTCTGCAAAGAGACGGCCGATTTATTTTGAAAATCGCTGCATTCACTGCTGTACCTGTGTTGCCCAGAGCAAAGATGGAGGATGCAGAACTTGTGACGGAAAAATTCAGTTGAATATCCAGGCAGATGAGGATTGGAATCAGTTAATCTACCAATGTCCAACAGGAGCCTTGGAGATGGATTCACAGATATTATCTTTAGATGAAGTAATGGAAGAAATCCGCAAAGACAAAGTATTTTTCCGCCATGGCGGCGGAGTAACCTTGTCTGGAGGGGAACCTCTAATGCAATGGCAATTTGCAGTGGAATTATTAAAGAAATGCCAGGAAGAGGATATACATACAGCAATTGAGACTTCACTTTATGCAAAAACAGAAGTGGTAAAAGGATTAATACCACATCTTAGTATGGCATTTTCAGATTTGAAACTAATGGATGATGAAGCACACAAAAAATATACGGGTGTGTCCAATGAAATCATTAAAAAGAACATGGAAATACTGCTGTCTTCAGAAATCAGGGAGCATGTGATTATCCGGACACCAATGATTCTGGAAATTACCACGAGTAAGGAAAATATTCAGGGAATTGCAGAATTTATCAGCAATATTTATTCAGATGTTTCTTATGAGATTTTAAATTATAATCCCCTTGCAGAAGCCAAATATCATCTTGTCGATAAAGAATACTGCTTTAAGGAAAATCCAAAAATGTACTCTAAGGAACAGATGCAGCAATTTGGTCAATGGGCAAAAGAAGCAGGTGTAAAAAATATTATTATTGAATCATAAGGATAAATGCAAAATAAATAATTGAAGCTATTGAATAATAATAAATAATAATATAAAATAATAAAAAGAAATAAAACGAAGAAAATAACCAGGAGGAACAAGAATGAAATTAATTATCGATGATGCAAATGTAGAAGCAATCAAGGCCCTTTATGAATATTTTCCAGTAGATGGTGTTACAACAAATCCATCAATCTTGGCAAAAAGCGGAAGAAATCCATATGATGTATTATCTGAAATTCGTGAAATCATTGGGGCAGATGCAGAACTGCATGTGCAGGTAATTTCAAAAAAAGCAGAAGGAATGGTTGCAGAAGCAGCAAAAATCAGAGAAAAATTAGGGACTAATACATATATAAAAATTCCTACAACCCGTGAAGGATTAAAAGCCATGAAAGCTTTAAAAGCAGAAGGTGTAAATGTAACTGCAACTGCAATTTATACAGCACAGCAGGCATTTCTGGCAGGAAAAGCAGGTGCAGATTATGCAGCACCATATGTTAACCGTATTGATAATCTGGGAGCAGACGGTGTGGCAACAGCAAAGAAGATCCACGATATCTATAGAAAAAATAATCTTCACACAGAAGTATTAGCTGCAAGTTTCAAAAATACACAGCAGGTGCTGGAACTGGCAGAATATGGTGTAGGTGCAGCAACGGTTGCAGCAGATATCATCGAAGGATTATTAAAAAATGCATGTGTAGATTCTGCAATCGATGCTTTCACAGCAGACTTTGAAAATCTGGTTGGTAAAGGGAAGACAATGGAAAACTGTTAATAGAAGTAGGATACGAAAATGAAATGAGACGGAAGAAGGGTGAAATGATGGTAAATTTTGCAGTAATCGGTACAAATTTTGTAACGGATAGTTTCATTGATGCAGGAAGACAATGTGATGATTTTCATGTGCAGGCAGTTTATTCCAGAACTATGGAAAGAGCAAGGGAATATGCAGATCGATATGAAATTGAAGATTGTTACGATTCTTTAGATGATCTTGCTAAGGCAGAAAATATCGATGCAGTATATGTGGCAAGCCCTAATGCTTTCCATGCAAAACAAAGTATTCAGATGATGAATGCAGGGAAACATGTATTATGTGAAAAGACTATAGCCTCCAATTTGAAGGAATTGAAACAGATGCTGGAGGTGGCAAAAGAAAATCATGTTATTTTACTGGAAGCTATGCGTTCAGCGTTTGACCCTGGTTTCCAGGCAATTCAGGATAATTTAAAGAAACTGGGAAAAATCCGCAGAGCTACATTTCAGTATTGTCAATACTCCAGAAGATACGACAATTATAAAAATGGTATTGTGGAGAATGCTTTTAAACCGGAATTGTCTAATGGTGCTTTGATGGATATCGGTGTTTATTGTGTTCATCCATTGGTTAAGTTGTTTGGAATGCCAAAAGAGATTTCTGCACATTGCCTGAAATTAGATAACGGAGCTGAGGCAGCTGGAACGATTGTAGCTATGTATGAAGATATGCAGGCAGAATTAATGTATGCAAAAATTACAGATGCAATCCTTCCAAGTCAAATTCAGGGAGAAGAAGCTTCTATGATTATTGAGGAAATTCCAGATACTAAAAAGATTAGGATCCGTTATCGTGACAGACATTGGGAAGAAATCGAAATTTCCAAAAAAGAAAATAATATGTATTACGAAATAAAAGAGTTTATAAGATTAATTCAGGAAAAAGGAAGTGCCAGGGAACATAATCAGTATTCTCTGTGGGAGCTGGAAGTTATGGACGAGGCAAGAAAACAGATGGGCATTGTTTTTCCGGCAGATTGTTAAGATAGGAAAGGAAATACCGCATATTATCTTAGAAATAGTTTCTACGAAATGTCATTATAGGAGTGTTATCCAATAGATGAAACATCTATTGGATAACACTCCTTTTTAAAATAGTATTGACAGATTTTAAAATAGGTTTATAATTATTCAAAAACGGATTAGCACTCTATAAAGAAGAGTGCTAACAAAAATATTTGTAAAGGGGGAATATAAGATGATAGTGGTACCTTTTTATAATTTAGTAGTGGTTCCAGAAGTTACCTTCTATTTTCAAGGAGAGTATTTTAAGGAAATTGCGGGACAAGATGCTGAGAAAGGCGATGAAATCCTGTTTCTAATGCTAAAAGAAGACAAACAAAGGGAAGATATGACACCAGAAGATTTTTATCCTATCGGGGTAACAGGTGTTGTTGAAAACCTGGATAAAGATGGTAATATCGGAATTAAAACTCTCGGTCGTGTAGATATTAATAGCGTTGAAGTGGATAAAGATGATATCAAAACAACATTTTCAGATCGTATTATAATAGAAGATATTGATTCCCAGCAGCAGAAAGAACGTTTTGAACAGGTCAAATCTGCTGTTTTGCAGTATATTAATGGATTCCAATGGGGCATCATGGTGAGAAACTATGTTGTACGATGGAAGTCCATGGAAGAAATGATTGCCAATTTATCCAATCATCTGAATATTTCAAATGAAGAAAAATACGAGATTCTTGCAGCAGACAAGATTTCCCAACGGTTTGAATTGATGGAGCAGGTTTTATATGAATTCATCGAGGTCTCTAAAATAGGAGAAGAAGCTAAAAAAGTACAAACGGAAGCCCATGAGAAGGTTTATCGGGAGGAAGCCATCAAAAAACAGATTGAGATTCTGCAGAATGAATTGGATGAAATGCATCCCGAAAATGTATCGGATATTAGAAAATTTGAACAGAAAATAAGAAAATCTCATATGAATGAGATTGCAAAAAATGAATCTGAAAAAGTTCTTAATCGTATGAAACAGGAAGGGAAAGATAGTCATGAATATGGTATGCTGTATGATTATCTGGATTTTGTAACAGGATTATCCTGGGAGAAAGAAACTTTTTCAGATATCAATCTTGTGGAAGCAGAGGAGATTCTTAACCAGGAACATTATGGTCTGAAAAAGGTGAAAGAAAGAATTATACAGCAGATTGCAGTAATGGCGTTAAATAAGCAGCAATCCGGTTCTATCTTATTATTTGTAGGGGCACCAGGTACAGGAAAGACAAGTATAGGTCAAAGTGTTGCCAAGGCATTAAAAAGAGAATATGTAAGAGTCAGTCTTGGTGGTATTCGCGATGAGGCGGAAATTCGTGGACACAGGAGGACTTATGTAGGTGCAATGCCGGGACGTATCATGGATGGAATCAAAAGAAGCGGTGTTTCCAACCCGGTTATGGTTTTAGATGAAGTAGATAAAATGGTAAAAGATTATGGAGGAGATCCTTCCAGTGCATTGCTGGAAGTTCTGGATCCGGAACAGAATAATACATTTACTGATCATTATATGAATGTGCCATATGATTTATCAGATGTACTGTTTATCTGCACAGCAAATTCAATGGATACCATACCGGAACCGTTGCTAAATCGTATGGAAGTGATTCAGTTCCAGGGATATACAGAATCTGAGAAATATCAGATTGCCAAAAAGCATCTGCTTCCAAAAGCAATGAGATCCATGGGAATCAAAGCTGCTAATCTGAAAGTGACAGATGAGGCATTTCACACAATTATTTCTGATTACACCATGGAAGCCGGAGTGCGTGGTTTAAAGAAGCAACTGGATACCCTTTGCCGTGTGGCAGCGGTAAAACTGGTAAAAGGAGAACAGAAATCAGTTACAGTCAGTCCGAAACGTTTGAAGGAATTTTTAAATGAAAAGCCGATATCTCATGATCATGTTCTGGAAAATCCAAAGCCGGGGATTGTTACAGGACTGGCATGGACACAGGCAGGCGGTGATATTTTATTTATTGAAACCATGTTTACCAAGGGAGAAGGAAAAACCATTGTAACGGGACAATTGGGAGATGTGATGAAAGAATCTGTTCAGATTGCCGTAACTTTGGTAAAATATCTGTATCCGGAAAAAGCACAATTGTTTAAGGAAAACGATCTGCATATTCATGTGCCTGCCGGGGCAGTGCCAAAAGATGGACCATCAGCAGGAATTACATTGACAACAGCATTGTCATCTTTGGTAACAGGAACAACAGTCAGTCCTAAACTTGCCATGACAGGTGAAATTTCTTTGCAGGGAATGGTTATGCCGATTGGTGGTTTGCCAGAAAAATTAATGGCAGCAGTCAGAGCAGGAATGGAAAAAGTCCTGATTCCTGTAAAAAATGTGGAAGATCTGGAAGATGTAGCAGAAGAAGTAAAAGAGAAAATAGAAATTGTACCAGTGGAAACAATAGAGCAAGTGTTAAAATATGCAGGATGCAGATAGTGAACCTGGTATTAATGTAGTGGAGTGAAAATATGAAAGTAACCATTGCCATAGATTCTTTAAAAGGCAGTCTTTCTTCTATGGAAGCAGGACATGCTATTGCCGAAGGAATAAAAAAGGTCTGTCCAAAAGCTCAGATCAGCGTTCGTCCGCTGGCTGATGGCGGAGAAGGAACAGTGGAAGCTTTAACCCAGGGTATGGGTGGTGTCCTAAGGGAAGTTCATGTAACAGGTCCTTTAGGGACACCGGTTGATTGTAAGTATGGAATTCTTATGGAGAGTAAAACAGCCATTATTGAAATGGCAGGGGCATCAGGAATTACATTAGTACCCGAAGAAGCAAGAAATCCGCTGAATACTACTACATATGGAGTAGGAGAAGTGATTCTGGATGCCATTGAAAATGGATGCAGGCATTTTATTGTCGGAATAGGAGGAAGTGCTACCAATGACGGTGGTATTGGAATGCTGCAGGCATTGGGATATGGAATGCTTGACAAGGATGGTAATCAGGTAGATTTTGGTGCAAAAGGATTAAAAGAACTGGTGATGATTACAGATGATCATGTGGTGCCAGAGTTAAAAGACTGTACATTTCGAATTGCCTGTGATGTAACCAATCCACTATGTGGGAAAGATGGGTGTAGTGTCGTTTTCGGCCCGCAAAAGGGTGCTGATCAGCATATGATTTCCAAGATGGATCGGTGGTTATCTGATTATGCCAGTCTGGCATGTAAAAAGTATCCAAAGGCTGATCCTGGATATGCCGGAACGGGAGCTGCAGGAGGACTGGGATTTGCATTTTTAACTTTTACCAAGGGTACATTGGAATCAGGAATAAAGATTGTTCTTGAAGAAACAAAACTAGAAAAATTTGTGAAAAATGCAGATGTTATTGTGACCGGAGAAGGACGTTTGGATGGTCAGACAGTTATGGGAAAGGCTCCTGTTGGAGTTGCCGGGATTGCAAAAAAATATAACAAACCAGTCATTGCTTTTGCAGGTGCAGTCACAGAAGATGCGGTAGAGTGTAATCAGGCAGGTATTGATGCATTCTTCCCGATTTTAAGAGAAATTTCAACATTGGAAGAAGCAATGGATTCTTCTAATGCAAAAAGAAATATGATCAATACCAGTGAGCAGGTTTTTCGACTGATCCACTTATCAAAGCAGATGAGAAAGGATTTAGATTAACGTGAAAGACGCAACACAAAAGAAAGGATATCTGCAAGTCTTTCTGGCAGGTATATTATGGGGAACCATTGGCTTATTTGTAACGGATATGAGTCATAATGGAGCATCATCAGCTTTGACCAGTTTTTTAAGAATATTTTTTGCATTTTTGATTTTGTTAGTGATTACTGTTTTTAAATTTGGATGGAAGTCTTTGATTATCCCCAAAAGAGATTTGTTATCATGTGCTCTGCTTGGATTGCTCTGTCAGGGAGTTTATAATATTTTTTACAGTTATGCAGTTGTTATGACAGGAGTAACAATAAGTGCAGTATTACTAAATGTAGCACCGGTGTTTACTGCATTGGTATCTTATGTTTTATTTTCGGAAAAAATCACATGGATTAAAGGGACAGCATTAGTGATTAATGTAATCGGATGCAGTCTTGCGGCAACAGGTGGACATATTTCATCGGGTACTATTTCACTGATAGGGATCCTATTTGGTGTTGCAGCTGGTTTTTGTTATTCTCTGACAGCAATTATTGGAAGAATTGCCGGTTCAAAAATAAATGCATTTGTTGTCAGTACATATAGTTATTTTTTTGCAGCAGTATTTCTGGCGGTTTTTATGAAGCCATGGAATATGTCATTTTATATTGAAAAAGAAGTATGGATCATAGGATTTCTTTATGCACTGATTCCTACAGCAATCGGTTATCTGTTATATTATATGGGGGTACAGAAAATTAGAGAAAGTAGTAAAGTTCCGGTGATTGCATCAGTGGAAACAGTTGTGGCGGCAGTACTTGGTATGCTGGTATATCAGGAACAGATCAGAGGAATGAATTTCTTAGGGATTTTACTGGTTATGGGTTCTGTTGTATTAATGAACCAGCCATTAAAAAGAACATAGGGTAAATTGATTTATTGACATCATATAATTTTCAAAGTATATTAATTAAAAAGCAGACAAAGAAGCCTGAAATAACTTCTTTGCCTGCTTTGTTCTATTTTAGAATTAAAAAATCAAAAAGAATCTGGAGAGGAAGACAAATGAGGAAAAAATATACATATGCAATTATTACAGTTTGCATTTGGTCAACTTTGGCGGCATTGGCTAAGAAACTGTTACTGGATATACCAAATTTAGAAGCACTGTGTATTAGCAGTTTTTTTGCATTTTTATTTTTATTGATGGTAAATATTAAAAGTGGAACAATCAACCAGATGAAAAATTATTCAGTAAAAGAATATGCAACTATGAGTGGATTGGGATTTATTGGATTATTCCTTTATAATGCACTATATTATTATGGATTATCACAGCTAAGTTCTCAGGAAGCATGCATATTAAACTATTTATGGCCTATTATGCTGGTGATATTTTCATGTATCATTTTAAAAGAAAAATTGACAATAATGAAAATCATAGCTATGATTAGCTCTTTTTTGGGGATAGTTATACTTTCTCTGGATAGTGGGAGTCATTCTTCTGGAAATGTATCTTTGGGGATGATCAGCTGTATTGTGGCAGCAGCATGTTATGGATTGTTTTCTGTTTTAAATAAGAAAGCAGACTGTAATCAGAATATTGCCATGATGATAATCTGGCTGATCACAGCGGTCTGTGCACTGGTATTTGGTGCACCAGTGGAAAAGTGGATTCCAATTCAGGGAATACAGTGAATCGGAATTCTATGGATTGGAGTGGTAATAAATGCTGTGGGATATCTTCTTTGGGCACTGGCGCTAAATGGAACTGAAAATACGGCAGCGATTGCTAATCTTGCATATTTCACGCCATTTCTATCATTGATTATTTCTGCTGTTTTTCTTAAGGAAAAAATACATATTCGGACAGTTGTGGCATTGATTTTTATTATTGGAGGAATTTTACTTCAATATGTGTATGACAGAAAAAAGGGATGAATCAACGCTCTGAGATATTTCAAATGTACGGCGTAGGTTAAAAAATTTTTCAAAAAAATTAGCACTCACCTGTTGACAGTGCTAACAATAGGTGTTATATTACATATAGAACAAAGGAAGAGGTAATAAAAGGAACCGAATTCATAGTTCAGGAAACCAGGCACATGAGAACAAACTCATAGTGTTAAACATAGATTGTTAGAAAAAGGAGAGATGACTTATGATGATGCCTAGTATTTTTGGAGGAAACTTATTTAATGACTGGATGGATTTTTCATTTCCTGATTTTGACGAGAAACTTTATGGTAAAAAGACTGCAGCTGTTATGAAAACAGATGTTAAAGAAAAAGACCATGGTTATGAAGTATCTATTGATCTGCCAGGATTCAAAAAAGATGAAGTAAAAGCAGAATTGAAAGATGGATATCTGACAATTTATGCAGCAAAAAATGTAAACAATGATGAGAAAGACAAAGACGGCAAATATATCAGACGTGAACGTTACAGTGGTAATATGAGCAGAAGCTTTTATGTAGGTGAAGAAGTTACGGAAAATGATATTCATGCCAAATTTGAAAATGGTATTCTGATGCTGGATATTCCAAAGAAAGAAGAAACAAAGAAGGCGGAAGAAAAACGATATGTAACTATTGAAGGATAATAACAAATTAAAAATGGTATTTCCCCGGGATGATTCCCGGGGATACTTTTATCTTTTATTACAGGAAACCAAACTGTCAAGGTATATAGGGGGTGGTAACATTGGCAGCAAAGAGAGATTGTTATGATATTCTGGGAATCAGTAAAAATGCGGATGATGCACAGATCAAAAGGGCTTATCGAAAACTTGCGAAAAAGTACCATCCGGATATGAATCCCGGCAATTCTCAGGCAGAACAGAAGTTTAAGGAAGTAACAGAAGCTTATGAGGTTTTAAGTGATCCGAAGAAGAAAAAGTTATACGATCAGTATGGATATGCAGCTTTTGATGGAACAGGCGAAGGAGAGAATCCTTTTAATGGAAATCAGGGAAATTATAGAGAATATCATTTTGAAAGTGGAGACATGGATGATATTTTCGGGGATATTTTTGGAGGAATGTTCGGGAATAAGAAAAAAGCTTCACAAGGATATAGAGGATACGGATTTCATGATGGGTTTGGCGGACAACATTTTCAGCAAAAAGGCTCTGATGCAGAAGCAGAAATATCCATCAGCTTTGATGAAGCGGTTTCAGGTTGTACAAAGACCATACATCTCCAGTCTTCTAATGGAGGTGTTCAGTCTCTTCAGGTTCGGATTCCAGCTGGTATAGATACAGGAAAGAGTATCCGGCTTCGTGGAAAAGGCAATTCGGGCCTTGGCGGTGGCGAGCCTGGGGATCTGTTGCTGAAAGTAACCGTGGGAACCAAACCAGGATATGAGAGAAAGGGAATGGATGTATATACAACAGTCAGCATTCCTTTCACCACAGCAGTATTTGGAGGAGAGGCTGTGGTAGAAACACTCTATGGAAATGTTGTTTGTAAAATCAGGGAAGGAACCCAGTCTGGAACGAAAATCAGACTTCGTGGAAAAGGTATTGTATCTATGAAGAATTCCTCTGTTCGCGGGGATCAGTATGTAACAGTACAGATTCAGGTTCCTACAAATTTAAGCCCGGAAGAGAAACAGAAACTTATAGAATATGACCATATTGTAAAACGAAAAAACAGAAAGCATGCAGTATAAAAAGAGTTAAAAAATCTAAGGATAAATACTACGAAAATAAGCAAATTTGTGTTATAATAAATATGTTAAAAAAATGACAAACAATGGCGGACTGGTAGAAAAAATAAGGAAATGAGGGAAAAGATAATGCTCGCAGACGCAAATTTGTTAAAAATTAAACATGCTGTACTTTATGAAGTTGCCAAACTTGCTTTTGAAGGTACACTGGAAGAGAACAGAGATAATATTGCCATGGAATTAATTCCTGGTCCAACACCACAATTTAGGTGTTGTATTTACAAAGAACGAGAGATTATTCGTCAGAGAGTTCGTTTAGCAGAAGGAAAAGCTCCAGGAGTGAAAGATGATGGAAATGTCATTCAGGTTATTTCATCTGCATGTGCAGACTGTCCGATTTCCAGTTATGTTGTTACGGAAAACTGTCAGAATTGTATCGGAAAAGCATGTATCAACGCATGTAAGTTTAGTGCTATTGAGAGCGGAAGAAAACGTTCACATATTGATCCATCAAAATGTAAAGAATGTGGACAGTGCGCTAAAGCATGTCCGTATAATGCTATTGCATATCTGCAAAGACCTTGTAAATTCAGCTGTCCGGTAGATGCCATTACATATGATGAACATGGTATTTCCATAATTAATGAAGAGAAATGTATCCGTTGCGGACAATGTATTCATAGCTGTCCGTTTGGTGCTATTGGTTCTAAAACATTCATTGTAGATGTAGTTGAAGCACTGAAGTCAGACAAAAAGGTTTATGCAATGGTTGCACCTGCTACAGAAGGACAGTTTGGCGAAAAAATTACAATGAGCAGCTGGAAGAATGCAATGAAAGAAGTAGGATTTGATGGATTCTTCGAAGTAGGGCTTGGCGGTGATATGACAGCAGCCTATGAATCTGAAGAATGGGCGGAAGCATATAAAGAAGGTAAGAAGATGACAACCTCCTGCTGTCCTGCTTTTGTTAATATGATTCATAAGCATTTTCCAGAATTAAAAGATCAGATTTCCACAACAGTTTCTCCGATGTGTGCAGTATCAAGACTGATCAAAGCAAAGGATCCTGATGCAGTAACTGTATTTATTGGGCCATGTCTTGGAAAGAAATCTGAAGTTGTAGATCAGAAGATTGAAGGAAATGCAGATTATGTATTAACCTACAGTGAAATTCGTGCCATTATGAAGGCAAAAGAAGTTGTTTTAAAACCGGCAGAAAATGATTATCAGGAATCTTCTGTTTATGGTAAAAAGTTTGCGACTTCTGGAGGAGTTACAGAAGCTGTAATTCAGAGTCTGAAAGAATCTGAAGAGGAGATTGATGCAAAGGTTTGTAAGGCAAACGGAGCAGCAGAATGTAAGAAGGCATTGTTGTTCCTGAAAGCTGGAAGATTACCGGAAGACTTTATTGAAGGTATGGTATGCGAAGGTGGATGTGTCAATGGACCAAGTTCATTTAACAAGCCAAATGTCAGCAAAAAGAGCAGAAATGCATTATTGAGTCAGGCAGATAAAAGAGAAATTCATGAAAATCTGAAGAATTATGATATGGATTCATTCTCTATGCATCGTGAATAAAATTTTATAGACGAATATCCTGCAGATAAATTTCTGCAGGATATTTTTATTACATAGGAAATTCCTTTGAATTTCCTATGTAATAAAAAATGTTCCGCGCGGATGTGCAAAAGAAAACAATTATTGACAAAATAAAGAAAAACACTTATAGTGTATATACACGAAAAGTAATAAGAGGTATATATGACACAAGTTAAAAGAAAAAAAAGCAGTTGTTATTGTATTAATTTAAGACAGGCAGCAAAGGTCATCTCAAACTTATATGATGATGCACTGAAATCGGTTGGGATTTCTGTGACCCAGTATTCATTATTGAGCAGTCTTGGGCATATGGAAAACTGTAATGTTAGTGATTTAGCGAAATATGTAGGACTGGAAAGGACAACTTTAGTGCGTACATTAAAACCTTTGACAGCAAAAGGCTTGGTGGTGGACGTATCAGAACCGGGAGAGCGGGATCGAAGATTGCGTCTTACCAATCAGGGAAAAACTGTTATTCGGAAAGCAAAAGAGTTGTGGAGTGAATCACAAAGGGAAATAGAACGTCGTATAGGGAAAGAGGATGCAGCGAAATTAGAAGAAATATTACTTCGACTTTTGGAGCAATAATTATATATAATCTATCAGCGGAAAATCCCGCAAAGCGGGATTTTTTTCTTAAAGAAATATGTGTATATACACGAAAAAGGAGGAAGCGATGAAAAAAGCAGTTATTTTTGACATGGATGGAGTAATCTCTGATTCTGAATATATAAATATTTTGGCAAAGCATAAATTATTGCAGAGCTTGGGAATCGAAGTTGATTGGCATTATCATGATCAATTTCTTGGAACGACTTATGAATTTATGTGGGAAAAGATGAAAGAAGAATTTCATTTACCAGAAGATGTCTCCTATTATGTTGAGACAGCAGAAAAGAAAAGCCAGATTCAGAAATTTTTTTAAAGGCAGCATCAATGCTTAAGGAAAAGCCAGAAGCTTTAAAACAGGATTTAACTCTGGCAGATCTTGTTGTATCGGATTTTGATACATTGACAATAGAGCAATTAATGGAAGATTAAAAGGAGGAAAAGTGTTATGATTTATAAAGAAAAACAAATGGAAGAACAGGCGGTTTTGCAAACAGCAGCCAGAATGTGTGCAGCGGCGAGAACAGCTCCAAAAACCAAAGGAATTGATGATATTCAGACGATGGTTCTTACTGGAGAAGATAAAGACCGGTTAGCGGACGAAATGGAAAAAATCGGGCAACGGGATTTTGGAGAAAAGGCAGAGGACTGGTATATAAGAGATGCACGCAATGTAAAAGCGGCAGATGCCATTATATTAATCGGAGTAAAACGTACATATCGAGGAGTACAGAAATGCGGATTCTGTGGATTTAAAGATTGCGGTGAGTGTAGAGCTAAAAATGGAAGATGTGCATTCCAGTTTGTAGATCTGGGAATTGCACTTTCGTCTGCGGTGGCAGTGGCGGCGGATGCAAGAGTAGACAATCGAATTATGTTTTCAGCAGGAAAGGCAGCAATGGAAATGTTTGACACATCAGATGATGTAATATGGCAGGGAATCCCGATCAGTGTGTCTGGAAAAAATGTTTTCTTTGACCGGAAGAAAAAATAAAAAACTGGAGCAAATTACATAAACAAAGAGGAAAGGTGTGAAAAATGAAAAATTACATTGATTTGCATATGCATAGTATATATAGTGATGATGGAGAATATATGCCGTCCAGACTGGTAGAAATGTGTGCAGAGAAGGGAATTCAGATTATGGCAATTGCTGATCATAATAAGGTCGATGCAATTACTGAAGCGAAACAAAGAGCGAAAGAATTGGGAATTCAGTACATTCCGGCGATTGAAATTGATTGTACATATCAGGATATTAATCTGCATGTAGTTGGATATGGAATTAATGATAAAGCTCCAGAATTTACAGTTTTGGGTGAATCTGTTCTAAACCAGGAGCTGGAACTTTCCATGAAAAAAATTGAATTAACAAAGCAGCTTGGTTTTCAGGTATCCAAAGAAGAATTAGATCAGTTATCTGACAATGGGGTGTATACAGGAGAGATGTTTGGAGAAATAATTTTAGCAAAAGAGGAATATGAGAAACATCCATTATTAACACCATATCGAAAAGGCGGAGATAGAAGTGACAATCCATATGTAAATTTCTACTGGGATTTTTATGCACAAGGGAAACCATGCTATACGAAAGTAATTTATCCATCTCTTGCGGAAATAGTAGATTTGATACACAGAAACGGAGGGAAAGCAGTACTGGCACATCCGGGAGAAAATTTAAAAGGAAGATTTGAAATTTTTGATGAAATGATGGAGGCTGTAAAATTCGATGGAGTTGAGGCATTCAGTAACTATCATGATGCGGAAACAGTGGATTATTTTTATAAAAAAGGGCAGGAGTATGGAATCATGACAACTTGTGGAAGTGACTTTCATGGAAAAACCAAACCTGCAATTCAACTGGGTGAATCTCATTGTCAATATGATCAGAAATTTATAGAAAAAGCATTAGGAGAAAATGGTCTAATTTAATTGGAGCTTTTGTAATCGAATGATAGAAAGATATGCTTATAATATTCAGAGGGATGATGATTATTGAAAAATGGTATAGATTGTGTTAGGATTATACATGGGAATGAAGTACTCCCTTAGTATTTATACTTAAACCGCTTATTAGAGCTGATGACTTCTGCAATTATAATACGCAGAAGCTATCGGCTTTTTCTGCGTAAAAAGGAGATTTTTTTATGTTATTAAGTGTTGCATTAATTTTAAGTTTAGGCATGATTTTAGGATGGTTATGCCAGAAATGTAAATTACCTAGTTTGTTGGGAATGCTGATTACAGGTATTATATTGGGACCATATGTTTTGAATCTGATTGATCCCAGCATACTTTCCATCTCATCTGAACTTCGTAAAATAGCATTGATAATTATATTGACCAGGGCGGGATTAAACCTTGATATTTCCGGACTAAAAAAAATAGGGAGACCAGCAGTTCTTATGTGTTTTGTTCCTGCAAGTTTTGAGTTGCTAGGAATTATTCTATTAGCACCAAAAATATTGGGAATTAGTGTGTTGGAGTCTGCAATTTTAGGTTCTGTTTTGGCTGCTGTTTCTCCAGCAGTAGTAGTTCCACGTATGGTCAAATTAATAGAGGAAGAATATGGAACAAAAAAAGGCATTCCGCAGTTGATTTTAGCTGGAGCTTCTGTTGATGATGTATATGTAATTGTGTTGTTTACAACATTTATAGGTATCATACAAGGAAAAGGAATATCTGTAATAAGTTTCATAAATATTCCAATATCTATAACACTTGGAGTACTAATTGGAGTGGGACTTGGATATATCCTGTCAAAATATTTTGAAAAGGTGCATATAAGAGATACAACGAAAGTATTACTCATTCTTTCTGTTTCATTTATGCTGGTAACAGCAGAAGATACATTAAATACAAACATTACATTTGCAGCGTTGATAGCTATTATGTTTATAGGTGTTGCAATACAAAAATTTCGTGAGCCTGTTGCAAAAAGATTATCCGCAAAATACAATAAATTATGGGTTGCAGCAGAGATATTTCTGTTTGTTTTAGTTGGGGCAACAGTAAATATAGGATATCTTAAAAATGTGGGAAGTAATGCATTGATTGTTATTGCAGGAGCATTGGTCCTTAGGATGGCAGGTGTATTCGTGTGTCTGTTAGGAACAAAACTAAATTGGAAAGAGAGAATGTTTACAATGCTGGCATATACACCCAAAGCAACTGTTCAAGCTGCAATCGGAGGTATTCCGCTTAGTATAGGACTTTCATGCGGAGATATGGTTTTAACAGTTGCTGTTCTTGTCATTGTGTTAACAGCACCATTAGGGGCATTTGCAATAGATTTTAGTTACAAAAAGTTATTAGAATAAACAAGAAGGATGGTTCCATCAGAAAATTTAATAGTTCAAATAATGCAAATTCTGATATAATATTTTCTGAAAGAAGAATCACAGGAAAGGAAGGGCGGTTTCAATGGATGCGTCAGAGAAGATGAAATATAAACTGGCAGAAGCAATGAAAGAGTTGTTAGATCATTATCCGGTAGAAAAGATTACAGTAACACAGATTGTAGATCAGTGTGGAGTGACACGCCCTACATTTTACCGCCATTTTAAGGATAAGTACGATTTGGTAAACTGGCATTTTGATAAACTTGTTCAGAAATCTTTTCAGGAAATGGGGGGAAGTCTGAATCTGAGGGAAGGTTTAAGAAAAAAATTTGAGTTTATTAAACGTGAAGGAAAATTTTTTCCGGCAGCATTTACCTGTGATAGTCAAAATTGTTTGAAAGAATATGATTATGAATGGTTTTATCAGTTTTATCGGGGTATGGTTCATGAGAAAGGTGTGAAGGATATTCCAGATGATATAGAATTTCTGCTGAGGATGTATTGTCGCGGATCTGTACATATGACTGCTGAATGGGCGACCACAGGGATGAAGGTTCCTCCGGAAGAGATGGCAGATCGTTTAATGGCAGCTTTACCTCCAATGTTATATGATTTACTTGAGAATAGCAGATAGGAAATGTTGAAATGTTACACTTTTTTCGAAGTGTAACATTTTTTACATTCTAAGGAAAATGTAACTTGTATTAAAATTTGTACAATATTAAAATGAAGATAGTTAAAAAAATATCAATATAAAAGGAGCGTGTATTATGGTAAATCGTATTATTTTAAACGAAACATCTTATCATGGAGCGGGAGCAATTAAAGAAATTGCAACAGAAGCAAAAGCAAGAGGATTTAAAAAAGCTTTTGTTTGTTCTGATCCGGATCTTGTAAAATTTGGTGTTACAAAAAAGGTGACAGATGTTTTAGATGAAGCTGGATTAGACTATGAAATTTATTCTGAGATTAAACCAAATCCAACTATTGAAAATGTACAGAATGGTGTTGCAGCATTTAAGAAAGCCCAGGCTGATTATCTGGTAGCTATCGGTGGAGGATCTTCCATGGATACTGCCAAAGCTGTTGGTATTATTATTAACAATCCGGAATTTGAAGATGTGAGAAGTCTGGAAGGCGTTGCACCTACAAAAAAACCTAGCGTACCAATCATTGCAGTACCAACAACTGCAGGAACAGCAGCTGAAGTAACTATCAATTATGTTATTACAGACGTTGAGAAAAAACGTAAATTTGTGTGTGTAGACCCTCATGATATTCCTGTTATTGCAATTATTGATCCGGATATGATGTCTTCTATGCCAAAAGGATTAACAGCAGCAACCGGAATGGATGCATTGACACATGCAATTGAAGGATTCACAACAAAAGGTGCATGGGAAATGACAGATATGTTCCACTTAAAAGCAATCGAAATCATCTCCAATAGTTTAAGAGGTGCTGTAGATAATACTCCAGAAGGAAGAGAAGGAATGGCTCTTGGACAGTATATTGCAGGAATGGGATTCTCAAACGTAGGTCTTGGAATCGTACATTCTATGGCACATGCATTAGGAGCAGTTTATGATACACCACATGGTGTAGGAAACGCAATTCTCCTTCCGACAATTATGGAATTTAATGCTGATGCAACAGGTGATAAATATAAATATATTGCTAAAGCAATGGGTGTTGAAGGGGTAGAAGATATGACTCAGGAAGAATACAGAAAAGCAGCTGTAGATGCTGTAAAACAGCTGTCTGCTGATGTAGGAATTCCTGCTGATCTGAAAGAAATCGTAAAAGAAGAGGATATCCAGTTCCTGGCTGAGTCTGCTGTTGCAGATGCATGTGCACCTGGAAATCCAAAGGATGCTTCGCTGGAAGATATTATTGCACTCTATAAATCTTTATTATAATTTAAAATATTTTTAAATCAAAGGTTCCTTATGTGATTTATATGTAAGGAGCCTTTTTCTATACAAAAAAAATATAAGGAAAATGAGATTTTCCTGTACTTCAATTTGTATATTATATATAAAGAAAAACAGGAGGAAAAGAATGAAAAGAAGAATGAAAAAACGATTGCTTGGTATGATGTCCTTTTTTGTGGCTGTCTGCCTTTGTTTTTCTGTAACAGGGCTGCCAATAGTATCAGTGAAGGCTGAAATTCTAGAACCAGAATACGATGGATTTGAGTATGAAGAATATACAGAGTACATTGCTCTTACAAAATACATAGGGAATGATAAGAATGTTATTGTACCAGATGAAATTTATGGAAAAAGAGTAACAAGTGTTAAGGAAGGAGCTTTTAGTGGAAATGCTACGGTGGAAAGTATTGTTTTTCCAGATAATATAAAGCGGATTGGAAGAATAGAAGACTGTAGTGAGTTAAAAAGGGTTGTAATTCCGGAAAATTATGATTATCTGGCAGAAAGATTGTACATTGAAGACTGTCCGAAGCTGGAAGAAGTGAATCATTTTTTTGAAAAAGAGGGAGACAATATCATTTACAAAATACCGTCCAAAGAATTTACTGGAAAGGTTGATTTTTCAGGATGTTCCAGAATTAATATTGTAGAAATGCCAGAGAATATGCAGGAGATTCCAGATCAGGCATTGTATACCTGGAATAATGTAAAGGAGGTCAGGCTGCCGGATACGGTTACAAAAATAGGAAAAGAAGCCTTTGCATATTGTTCAAATCTGGAAAAAATAAATCTGCCGGATGGATTAGCTTTTATTGAAGGGAAGGCTTTTTCTAATTGTCGAAAACTGACAGAGATTCTGCTTCCAGAAAGTTTAAGAGATATAAAAGTCGATGGGTTTGAAGGAACAGGGATTACATCTGCAGAGATTCCATCAGAATGTCAGTTGGGAGAAGGAGTTTTTTCTGCGTGTTCTAATTTAAAAGATATCACGATTCGTGGAAAAGATATTACGATCACACCTTATATGTTAAGAGGATGTGGTAACTTAGAGAATATAAATTTTCCAGATGGAATGGAAAAGATTACAATTGGAGATTTTGCATTTGATTATGATGAAAAATTGAAGACGATCGATGGAGTGTTAAATCAAAACGGAGATCAGGCACAGCTAATAATATCTTCTAAAATAAAATCAATGGGAAGATCTGTATTTAATCATTGTACACAGATTAAACAAGTAAAATTCCAGGAGGATATTAAAGAAATACCAGAAGGGGCATTAGGTGGAGTACAGGAAATTCATTCTGTGCAGATACCCGAGGGAGTAAAAAAAATAGGAGATAGAGTTTTTTCCAACTGTTCGGGATTAGAAACTGTGGAAATACCAAAGTCCGTTACTTTTATTGGTAATCAGGCTTTTTATGGATGTGCAATCAAAGAAATCAAGCTGCCAGAGCAATTGGAATCTATAGGAAATGGAGCTTTTTCTTTTTGCAAAAGATTAAAAAATATATATGTTCCAGGAAATATTAAAACAATCGGAATGAGTATTTTTTCATACTGTGACAATCTGGAGACGGCAGTTATTGATTGTAAGCTTAGAAGTGGTATGTTTTCAGGTTGTGGAAGACTAAAAAAAGTAACTTTGAATCCCGATATAGAGAATGAGATACCATATAATACATTTGTCAATGATTCCGGGCTGGAGGTAATTGAAAATGCAGATACGATTACTGCAATTGGAGAATATGCATTGTATGGATGCAAAAACCTTAGGCAGATGGGAAGCTGGATTGTACAAAATGAGACTTCAAAAGTATTAAATATATCAGATAGAGTGAGAGAGATTGGAGAAAAGGCATTTTCTCATACAGGAATTACAAAGGTGAATTTTGGAGGAAAGAGAACTTCATTACAAAATATATATTTGACAGATGTGGATACTCTGGATGAAATTACAATGACATCTTCGATTACTGTACTTGAAAAAAGAGCTTTTGAAAATAATCGAATTCTTAAAAAGGTGCAGTTATCGCCTGGAATTAAGGTAATACCGGAAAAATGTTTTGCAGGATGTAGAGGGCTGGAAGTTTTGGTGATTCCAGAGGGAGTAGAACGTATTGAGGATTATGCGTTTGAAAATATTATGAATTTAAGCGTATATATGCCATATTCTGTAAAATATATTGCACATAATCTGAGTTCCATCATAAATCAACCTAGTTATATGTACGTATATGCGAATACATCAGCACATGAATATGCAAAAAATCATTCTGATAAATATGGGTTGAAAGGGTATTATATCCGGAGTCCACTTTTAGATAGAGTGGAAATTGTGGCTCCAACCAAAAAAATTTATGTAGAAGGAGAAACTTTTCAGATAAAAGGTCTTAAAGTGATCACATATTACAGAGATGGAAGTAAGAAAATTTTAAATGATTACAAGCTGGTGAAACCAGATATTCGGATTGGAGTTCAAAAGGGAAAAATCAGTTGTCTGGGATATGAGAAAACCTTTGATATTAAGGTGTATCCGAAAGCAGTCAGTGGAGTAAAAGCAAAGTCTTCTAAACGAAAGACAGTAGCTGTTACATGGAATAAAGTCAGTGGATCTTCATATTATAAAATATATCGGGCAACGTCAAAGAATGGAAAATATATTTATAAGAAAAAGATTAAAGCATCTTCCGCAAGAAAATATATCAACACAAGATTAAAGTCTGGAAAAAAATATTATTATAAAGTGTATGCATGCAAAACGGTCAAGGGGAAGGAATGGAGATCCAGAACAGCAAAAATTGTTTCTGCAAAATCACGTTAATGGTAAAAGAGATATTGAATAAGTGATTTTTCAATATCTCTTTTGTGCTATAATATAGTTGAAAATATTATACAAGGAGATAATCTTTATGAAAAGCAAAAATATTCTGGTAGTAATACCATTTAATAATAGACAGAAAAAAACAATCGAAGAAAGTGCACCGGGGTGCAGCTTTACATATACATCCTATGACAAAGTCACAGCGGAGCAGGTTGAGAATGCAGAAATTATTATTGGAAACGCAGATCCATATTATCTTCAGGATGCTTCAAAACTGGAATGGATTCAGTTAAATTCAGCGGGAGCTGATGCATATGTGAAAAAAGGCGTTTTACCAGAGGATGTTTATTTAACCAATGCAACGGGAGCTTATGGACCAGGTGTGGCAGAGCACTTGTTTGCTGTACTTTTTTCCATTCAGAAAAAACTTCATTTATATAGAAATAATCAGGAAAAATGTGAGTGGAAAGATGAAGGAGAAGTACTATCTTTGTTCGGAGGTAATCTGTTAATCGTTGGTTTGGGTGATATAGGGTTATATTTTGCCAAACTTGCGAAAAAGTTTGATTACCATGTGGTCGGAATTAAGAGAAGACCTGGAAAACTTCCAGAGAATGTAGATGAGTTGTATACGATGGAAGATCTGGATCGATTGCTTCCGGAAGCAGATGTGATTTTGTCTGTCCTTCCAGATACAAAGGATACAAGAAATATATTTAATAAAGAACGTTTCAAAAAAATGAAATCTTCCGCGATCTTTTTGAATGGAGGACGTGGAACTGCGGTGAATACTGAAGAATTATGTGATGCATTGGTAGCAAAAGAAATCTATGCAGCCGGACTTGACGTTACAGATCCGGAACCATTGCCAAATCAGCATAAATTATGGAATATGGACAATGCGGTAATTACTCCTCATGTGTCCGGAGAGTTTCATCATCCGGTAACTTTATATCGAATCGCAGATATTGTAGCAGAAAATCTACGCAGATATCTGGCAGGAAAAGATTTAAAGAATATTGTGGATCGGGAAACAGGTTATCGAAAATAAAAAACCGACTTACAGATTACGGTAAGTCGGTATGAGTTCCTTCATGAAACGAATGATAAATGTAGGATAATTTGCCCGGATATAAGATAAATCTATTTGAGCAGGAGTGAGAAAATCGGAATAAACGCCATATACTCCAAGTTTCATAAATTCTTTTGTATGATAAGAGCTGTTGATGGAATGGGTAAAAGAGTAAAGTCCTTTTTCTTTTAAAATATCCATTCGATAGTCATTAATATCGTTTTGAGGAGAGGTAACTCCTTCAATATGATTTGCCAGACAAAAACGAACCATTTCATAGAAAGCAGCATCAGGCTGTTTATATGTAGTATATACAAAATGTTTAAATGGATAGATTTCCTTGATTGTCTGGAACATTTGCTGGTTATAAACCTGGACGATCAGACGATCCAGGAGATATTCTTTATTTGCCTTTCTGGCGGTTTCAACAATGACATTAAAATCGCTGCGAACATCGGCAATTTCATCTCCTTTGGAATCAGTCATCAGATAAAAATCCGGATATTTGTCCATGACCTGGAACATATCCAGCAATGAGGTTGGAGTGTATTTTCCATATATTTTTGTGCTTTTAAAAGTCTGATAACTTACTGCATTGCCTTTTTTGGAAGTAGGATCAGCCAGATTCCATCCCCATTTATGCTTACCGATGGCAACCTGATCTGTTGTAAGGAGAAGATCCATCTCAAAAATACGGTAACCTTTGGCGTAAGCCTGATAGAAACCGTCTATGGAATTAAGATAATCTTTTCCATCCACGCCACCAAGTGCATGTGCCACACCACGGTATGTGTACCATGGTTTTAATACTGGTTTTTGTGCCTGCTTTATTGTTTTTTCAATAGCAGCATGTTCTTTTGCTATCTCCTTTTGGGTTTTTCTCTCCAAAGCTTTTGTATGAATATAATACAGTGTTGGAAGTCCGATAAGTGTTACTAAAAGAAGAATAGTAATAAAAACAATGAAATGTTCTGATTGCTGCTGCTTTTTTAATATTTTACGGATTTCACCGGTTTTAAATTTTTTGGTATTCATAAACAAATCTCTCTGACGATGTAATATATTTGTAATAAATGAAATAAATAATTAACATGTATTATATCATAGATTTGTGTCGAAAAAAAGAACAAAATTTATAAAGTAGAAAACAGGTGCCGCTTCCTGCCAGGATTAAAAGGATTATCATAACAGTGCAATGGAAGAAAAAGGTATCAGGCAGAATATTAATTATAGGATCAAAGTAGGGGTCAAAAATCCAGTAATCATTACTGAATAATAATTTATGAAAAAGAACAAAGGCTTTGTTCCAAAACAAAGAAACTGTAACACCTGTAATGAGAGGTATAGTAAGAGTCAGAATAGAAGTGGTTTTAAGAAAATGATAATTTTTTTGTTTCATCTGGCGGAAGCCTAAAAAGAGGGAACAAAGAAAACTGATTCCCAAAAGAATCTGAACAGCATAAAAAATTTCTCTTACTTCCTGGAAATGGATTCTTCCTTCTTTGGACATTTTCATAGTCAGTTTTAGAGGCTCTCTGGAAAAAACAGAATTATAGTCTATGAGGGAATTGTAGTTTTCACATATGGTTTTTCTGGAAAGGCCGGAAGTTTGTTCTATTTTCAAAGCAGTGATATCATGATAATATAAAATGCGAAAGTTTAGAGTAAAGGTAATGGAACCGGTGATAATAAAAATAGTAAGCACTACAGATAAAATCATTTGTTTCATAAATAAAATCCTTTCAAGTTTTTATTGAAAATATTTGACTATTTTAAGTTCAGTATATATCAGATATGAAATGACGTCCATCTGTAAAAATTGCGATTGAAAAATTTATGGAACGTTATCTAGAAGGAAAGAATAAAGGGAAAGGTTTGGGAAATGAAAGCAGAATTGCAATGTCCAGTGATAGAAAGGAATCATAAAGTTATAGGCTATGGTGGAAATCAGGAATGGTTTACAGGTGAGTTCCAGAAAAAAGCAGGATGTGGCAGCGTTACAGGGAGTAATATTGCCGCTGTATATGCACAGACTGATGAATCTATGAAGTCATTATATCCGGCACATGGCAATCCTGAAGATTATCAGGAGTTTATAAAACTGATGGAAACAATGTACACATATATGAAGCCTGGTTTTATGGGATATCCTCTTATTGGGAGATTTGCTAAAGATTTTGTTAGATATGCATCAGACCAAGGTGTTTCCTTAACTTCGGAACAGGTTTTTCTGCCTCATAATAAGGAAAAGTCTCTTGAGTTTATTATGTCTGCCATTGATCATAAAAATCCGGTGGCGTTTTTGATTCTTAGGCATCCGGCCAGAGAATTCCGGGAAGATAACTGGCATTGGGTAACTATTACCGGATATGATACAGACAGACATTTGATTATATGGTCCAATTGTGGAGAAAGGGAAGAAATTAATTGGGATATTCTGTTTGATTCTCAAAAAAAATATTTTGTGGGAATGGTACGATTTAAAAAGAACCAAATCAGAAGGGAGCAATACAATGGAAAGATATGAAATGGTTTTTAAAAATGGAAAAATCGTGGATGTAAGGCAGGGAAAGATTGTTGAGGCAGATCTTGCAGTAAATCATGGAATTATCTGCGGCATTGGTGATTTTTCCGGAGAGAAAGAAATTGATTGTAAGGGAAAATATCTGTGTCCTGGATTTATTGACAGCCATGTCCATATTGAATCCAGCATGGCATCTCCTTTGGAATTTGCAAAAGCGGTTATGCCTCATGGAACAACTACAGTTATTGCGGATCCCCATGAGCTGGTCAATGTAAAAGGCAATGATGCTATGGAATATATTCTTAATGCAACAGATCAGCTTCCGCTGACGGTTTATGTGATGATGCCTTCATCAATTCCGGCTACACCATTCGAGACCAATGGTGCTGATTTTACAGCGGAAGATATGAAACGCTGGAAAGATCATGAAAGAGTTCTAGGGCTTGGAGAAGTTATGTGCTATCCGGCAGTTCTTGCAAAGGATCCGTCAATTATGAATAAGATTTCGTTATGTAAAGATATGGTGATTGATGGGCATGCGCCGGGATTGACAGGGGAGGATCTTAAGAATTATGTGGCAGCAGGAGTTATGACAGAACATGAATGCACTTCCTATCAGGAGGCCAGAGAAAAGTGTCATGCAGGAATGAAGATTTTAATCAGAGAAGGAAGTGCGGCAAGAAATGTTGAAAATATTATTCCTGGATTATTGAAAGATCCTGATGATATGGAACATTATATGTTTTGTACGGATGATAAGCATTTGGATACTATTGAAAATGAAGGACATATCAGTTACAATATCAAGAAGAGTATTAAGCTTGGACTTGATCCTATACAGGCTGTTGCTATGGCAACATATCACGCTGCTTGTACATATGGACTTGACAATGCAGGGCTCCTTGAAGAAGGACGGGATGCCGATATTGTAATCCTGAATTCTTTAGAAGATGTTCAGGTGGAAGAAGTATATAAAAAAGGTGTAAAAATTCAGAAAGAATTATTTGATCATCTGGACATAGCACCTGTGGATCCATCCATTCTTCACACAGTGGTACTTCCTGAAATTTCCAAGGACAAAATTCAGGTAAAGGCAGAAGGTGCTATACCAGTGATCGGAATGGTGCCAAATCAGATTGTAACAGAATTTTGCAAAGAAGAAGTGCCTTCTATTGATGGTTATTTTAAACCAGATCGTGTATATAGCAAATTATGTGTATTTGAGCGACATCGAGGAACAGGTAATGCAGCGGCAGCTCCTCTTCGTGGATATGGAATTGTCAATGGAGCCATTGCCACATCTGTAGCCCATGATTCCCATAATATTATTGCAGCTGGTGATAATGATGAGGATATTATCAAAGCAGTAGAAACAATCAGGGATATTCAGGGAGGTTATGTTCTGGTATCAGAAGGCAGGATACTCGGAACTCTTCCATTGCCGGTGGCAGGTTTGTTAAGCCAGAAGCCGGCTAAAGAGATTCAGAGGAATATTGATGAGATGCTTCAGAAGGCATGGAGTCTGAATATATCAAAAGATATTGATCCGTTTATTACCTTATCGTTTATGGCATTGCCGGTTATTCCTGAGTTAAGACTGACAGATCAAGGTCTGGTTGATGTTGTTAAATTTCAAAAGATATAAAAAAGGATGGAAAAGATGAAAAAAAGAAGAAAATGGAGAAAAGACCGTGTTGCAGCACTTTTAGCAATTATTGCTGTTTTGGTTTTGGGAAGTGTTTTTATTGTAAAGAGCCGACAGACTAAATACGTATCAGTTAATGAAGGATTAGGACAGTATGTTGTAAAGGCTAACGAAGGAATATTAAGCAAAGATACCGGGAAACAGATGAAAAAGGCTTTATACGTTCCAAGAAAAATAGATAAGACCAAGAAGCTGATTGCCTTTACTTTTGATGATGGGCCGAAACCTGGGAATACGGAAAGAATCATCAAGGCATTAGATAAGCAGAATTACCGGGCAACTTTTTATATGCTTGGACAAAATGCAAAAAGTTATCCGGATATAGTAAAAGAGGTACAGAAATCAGGGAATGAAGTTTCAGGACATTCTTATGATCATCCTCTTTTGACAAAGATTGGAGCAGCAGGAGTGGCCAGTCAGTATCAAAGAATGAATGATGCGCTGGTGAAAGCATGTGGAAGTAAAGCAGCTAATTTCCGGCCGCCATATGGTGGAATCAATGAGACAGTTAAACAGAACATTGATGGACCATTGGTTTTATGGAGTGTTGATACACTGGACTGGAAGACAAGAAATACAGCTGCAACAGTTAAGTGCATATTACAGAAGGCAAAGGATGGGGATATTGTTCTGATGCATGATATTCATGAGCAGACGGTTCAGGCAGTGGAACAGGTGCTTCCTCAGTTAAAGAAAAAAGGATATGAAGTGTGTACTGTTTCTGAACTGCTGGAGGCTAAGGGCATTAAAGTGAAAAAAGGAGATGTAGTAATCAGCGCAAATCAGATTCAGTAGTACATAATAATAGTTTTGGACTGGAGATAGCCAGGAAAACCCTGTTTATGGAGAAGAACTATGAAAAAACAATGGTGGCATGAGAAAGTTGCTTATCAGATTTATCCAAAAAGTTTTATGGATTCCAATGGAGATGGCATCGGTGATATTCAAGGCATTATCAGCAAACTGGACTATCTGGAAAAGCTGGGTATTGATATTTTGTGGATATCTCCGGTATTTCAATCGCCAATGGTGGATAACGGTTATGATATTTCGGATTATTATGCTATAGACCCGATGTTTGGGACTATGGATGATATGGATCAGTTGATCACAGAGGCAAAAAAGAAAAATATTTCAATTTTAATGGATTTGGTAGTGAATCATTGTTCCAGTGAACATCCATGGTTTCAGGAAGCAATGAAAAATCCGGAAGGACCTTATGGAGAGTTTTTTTATATTAAAGACGGAAAAGACGGAAAAGCTCCTACAAACTGGCGGTCCTATTTTGGAGGAAGTGTATGGGAAAAACTGCCGGGGCATGATAATAAATTCTATCTTCATTCTTTTGCAAAGGAACAGCCGGATCTTAACTGGGAGAATCCACTTGTCCGGGAAAAAATTTATGAAATGATCTGCTGGTGGCTGGAAAAAGGTCTGGGAGGATTTCGTATTGATGCGATAATGAACATAAAAAAAGATCTTACATGGGAGAATCTTCCGGCAGATGGACCGGATGGCATGGCAGATGTGTATAAAGTCAGTCAGAGAGTAAGTGGAATTGAAAAATTTCTTATGGAAATGAAAGAAAGATGTTTTGATCCATATGATGCTTTTTCTATAGGGGAAGCCATGTTTTTAAAAGAGGATAATATAAAGAATTTTATTGGAGAGAATGGATATTTTTCGTCTATCTTTGCTTTTGAACCATGTCATGCCTATAGAAAAGGGAAAAATTATAAGGAATATGTCTGGCCGCAGCCGTTTAAAGAATGGCGGGAAGAAACCTTTCATAATCAGAAAATCATAGGAAATACCGGATTTGAAGCAAATATTATTGAAAATCATGATCAGCCCAGAGGAGCAAGTCTGTTTATTCCGGAAGAGGATTATGGATTTCATAGTATTTCAGCATTGGCAACGATTCTTATGTGTCAGAGAGGGCTTCCGTTTCTCTATCAGGGACAGGAAATAGGCATGTGTAATCGTAGATGGAAATTGTCGGAATTTGATGATCTGGAAACCATGAGTCAGTATCAGGTTGCTGTTGAGGCAGGTTATTCCAGTAATCAGGCGCTGGAAATATGCAGACATCACAGCAGGGATAATGCCAGGACACCAATGCAGTGGAATGATAAAGAATATGCTGGGTTTACTGCAGGGATTCCATGGCTTCCGGTTAATGAAAATTATAAAGAAATCAATGTGGAAAAACAGGAAGTCCAGTATGGTTCGGTGTTAAATTTCTACCGCAGACTTATTGCGTTTCGCAAGTCAGAAAAATACAAAGAAATTCTGACCTACGGAGATTTTAAACCTTTGTATCAGGAGGAAGAATCAATTTTTGCCTATACAAGGGAATTAGAAGAGAAAAAGCTGGTATTGATCTGTAATTTCAGTGGTCAGCCAGCAGAAATCACATTAACAGAAGATTATGAAAATGTAATTTTTGTAAATTATCAGCAGACCACAATGATTGGAAAGAAACTACAGATGAAACCTTATGAAGTAGTTGTGCTGGAATAAGGATCAATGAAAAGCATGGCAGTTTTCAAAATAAAAATGTAATAAAAGTGAGAAAAAATATCAGGAATAAAAAGGTGTTGCACAGGTGCAGCACCTTTTTTGTATAGTAAAAATGCGGCTTGTGAGAATATTAAGAAAAAAATCCATTTAGACAGGAAAAATATTCCAATTGACGGCATAGTAAATTTCGTGATAAAAAGAGGTAGTCAAGACTAACCAGGAACGAATTTATATATGCAGTTAAGGAGGATTTTATGAGAAAGATCACAGCAAAAATAGCTGCCGGGGTTTTAGCACTTATGATGGCAGTTTCAACAGTTCCAGAATCAATCAATGCTTTTGCGGGAGAAAATGTGGTAAATGAATTTGGCAAGGCCGGGGGAGAAGCTTTTCTGGCAGGAAATGGAGCTGCACAAACAGAGGTGACTCCAGGAACCTACAGCGTTGCAGTTAAACTGCAGAAATCAGGTACAGATATGGAAGCAGAAGACTATTTTAGTGATGCATACACATCTATGGCAGGAAGCTGTATTAATGGACCGGCAGTCCTTGTAGTACATAAGGATGGGACGGCAACTGCAACATTAAACCTGACATCAGTAAGTATGGGACCTATAACGGCATGGGCATCTGAATGGGTAATTGCTCAGGATAAAACTTACACAGAGTCAAAGGCAGTAAGAGTTGATGAGGTAACAGAAGAAGGAAATCCAAGTAAGATTAGTTTTAAAATTCCGGATATCAGTGCAAACGGTGTGTATGTCTCAATGAACACAGGCGGAAATCATGCGAATAAAGCAATATTTGCCATTGATTGGAAGAATATTCAGAAGACAAGTGATGACACAAGTGATTCTTCCAATGTAGAGGGAGAAGATAATGAAGTTTCTTTACAGGATGGTGTTTACAAGATCAGTGGACAGATGTTGAAAGTTGACAAAGAAAGTTTATCTATGTCCAATGGGGCAATCGATCATGATATGAAACTGACAGTCAAAGATGGTAAAAAAATGCTGACTATGAATTTTAAAGGGTTGACAGTGGCAGGACAGCTTGGCTACCTGGATCAGCTAAAATATTTTCAGACTGGATATACATTGGATCAGTATGGCAATCCACAGGGAATGTTATCTGATGTGACAGTAAATACTTATCAGAAAAATGAAGATGGAACATTGGTCAGTGACTCTTTTGGTACCAGTTATCCGGCAGAAATCACATTTGAATTAATTCCAGAAGCAGAAAAAGATGGATATGTACCTCTTCAGATGGTTGTGCCTGTAATGGAGGCGATATCTGCAGGAACAGGTACACAAACGGTGTTCTTAAAACTGGATTGGACATCACTGAAAGAATGGGTAGAACTCCCAGATGTACCGGAGAAGCCAGCACAGCCGGTGGTTACAGTGAAGACACCGGCAGTTCCGCAGACTGTGAAAGCAGTAAGTGCTGCGTACAGTAAAGTAAAAATCAGCTGGAAAATAGTAAGTGGAGCAACAGGATATGAAGTATATCAATATAATTCCAAAACCAAAAAGTACAGTAAAGTGGCAACTGTGAAAGGAACTTCATATACAAAAACAGGACTGACAACAGGAAACAGTTATACTTTTAAGGTTCGTGCCTATACAACAAAATCTGGAAAAACAGCCTATGGAAGTTATTCTAAAGCAGTATCAGCAAAACCAGCTTTAGCAAAAGTCACTGGTGTGAAAGTAAAAAATTCATCTTCAAAAGCAGCGAAAGTCACATGGAAAAAAGTCAGTGGAGCCAGTGGATATGAAATTGTTCGAGCTACAAAATCCAATGGAAAATTTAAAAAAGTAAAGACAATTACTAAGGGAAGCACTGTGACATATACCAATAAAAAACTGATCAAAAAGAAAAAATATTATTATAAAGTCAGAGCCTACCGTAAAGTTGGAAAGAAGAAAGTATACAGTAGCTATTCCAGTAAAGTGAAAGTAACAATTAAAAAATAAAGCCAAAAGAACAAATCCATTGGTTGATATAATCAATGGATTTGTTATGTCAGGAGAATTATGAGAAATAAAATATTTGCAGGTATAATAAGTGGAATTCTAGCATGCATGATTTTTTTATATGGAATTCTTTCTTTTACAGGGCATTTGGTATCTGCCAATGAAAAAATTCTTTCCAGTGGTACTTATTCCGTTGATGGAATATTAAGAAGTGCCACATCTAATCAGGCATCTATGGGAAATGCAGCTATTGCAAAACCAATGCAGATTATTGCGGATGGAGATAAAATCTATCTGAGAATGGAGTGCAAGGCTTTGACAACCAGCCTGGGAACCGCTCAGTTTACCGGGTATCTGGGAGCTTTTCATTATTTTCCAGGTTGGAAAGGAGGAAGCAGTGGTTATGAGCTGCCGAAAAATGAAGCTCCAGTGGCAGCATCGGTGAAATCTTATTATAAAAATGTGTATGACAAGTATAATCATCCTCAAACAGGAACCGATGCAAAAGTGAAAGGAAAGCTGTATCCCCAATATATGACCATACCTGTAAAAGAAAGAGAAAGTGAAATCTGGGTGCAGGTATACGTTCCAGTAATGGAAGAAATCAGTAAAGGAAGCGGTTTGCAATATGCAAGACTCCAGCTTGATTGCAATGTCATTAAGTTAAGAATCAGTATTGTTATCTCATCAACAGATATTCATTATGTCTGTTGGTGAGATTTTTATTTTCTGCATTCCAAAAAGACAGATTGATTTCTGCCTACAAAAAGATTATATTAAAGTTGATGTTAGTTGTGTCTGAAAGTGGTAAAAACACTCTGATGTCTGGACTTATCTCGTTTAAACGATCGTCCATCCCTGATCGGAGTCATTTCCATTAATATATGTCCTTCTACATCATTTGGAGTTTTTGCATTTCGGAGATAGTCCTTGCACATTTGGAGTGCATTGGTCATATTCGGCTTATATTGATACTTTCCACGATCTCTTTTATATCGCAAATGTTGGGTGATCGTGGTCGTAAAGTTATAAAAGATCATCTTGGCCCATATCTCCTGTTGCAAAAACTCTATTTTTTTTGAATGAAATTCCAGAAGATTGGCAGAATACTTGATCAAACGAAAAGATGTTTCTATTTTCCAGCGTATACAATAAAGTTTTTTTAGTGTTTCTGGTGGAAATTTATTTGCTGGCAGATTCGTGATCAGACATTCTTTCTGTCCATTCGGAAGTACGATCATCACAAAACGCAATGTCATTTTTACATAAGGGTGTTCTTTGTTTATAAAATAGGGTGAATTTCTTGTAGCGACCCTTTTATAAAGCTCTGGATTAGCTTTTGTCCTTTTGTTTTGTGTTTTCGTATAAATATAGGTAACTGTTTTATCAAAAGTACCATCTCTTGGAAATGGATATCCTTTGATCATACTGCCCTGTCCAAAATCTTCTCTTGCACGGATCAGGAAATAGTTTCCATCATGTTGGATCTGTGCCATCAGCAGATAACTTTCATAGCCACGGTCTGCGATAAACAGAGCTTTCTGCGGAAAATTTTTACGTTCCAACATCACAGAAAATACGTGAGTTTCACTATGTGTTCGAAAAGGTTCGATATAAGCATCACAGTATCTTTCATTGATAAGATCATAGATACAGGAAACATGAAACTGATAAGCAGGTCGGGTAGAGTCTTTATTGGTACGTACGCGTGCGTATTCTTTATTTTCATTTATTCTGTCCATAGGGACCGTGACACCAGTACCATCAACAGATAAAATATGAAGATTATACAAAGTTTTATCTGGAAACGGGTCATTAAATCTGTAAAAAAGAGTTTGAAATGCAGACAATTTTAATTTTTTTTGCTGTTGAAGAAATGCAGAAGTAGTTGGAGTTTTTTCAACTTTTGGAATGTAGCGTTTTATGCAACGGCCAATGCTGCCAGCATCATAAGTAACAATCGTATTAATGGTATCTTGAAAGGATAGTTTTCTTTTTCTTGTAAAATCTTTTTCTGGATTTTTAACATACGAATCTCGATTTTTAGCCATATCATTTAATATAGTTAAATAACGTTTTTTTACTTTCTGTGCATACTTCATAATCATTCACCTCCTACCTAATACATCACTCTTTATCCTGAGTTTGTCAATATATAAAAACAGAGATAAAAGATAAATTTAAAACTTATCTTTTATCTCTGTTTTTCTTAACTTAATGACATTGCAAATTTGCTGCGAACCTGTCAAAATAACGGCAAAATTTCAATGGTTCTGGATCTTCTATTCTTTTATTTCGTTTTTCTAAGATACCTAAAGTTTACAGGTATTAAATCCAATAAATCAAAACTCATAGTATATATGTTTTATTGTATTGGATTATATATTTAAGCAGTGGATAAATGAAAATTCTCTCATTTTAAGGCCTCGTAGAAATTAAGATAAAGTTTTGTGTTCGTAGACGGAAGGATTGTGATATACTGGCAGATATCATTTGAAAGTTGAATGAAAATGTAAATTCCACTTGTAAACTTAAATTCCATACTGAAGACTAAATTCAGTTTTATTAGGGTTTGACATATGTTGTCAGACCCTTTATTCTTGAATTTAGTTATTCTGGAACATATGTATTCTAAAAAAAAGTATGCGGTCGCCAGCAACTGGAATTGGATCCTGCAAGACTGAATTCCACCTGCCTAGGGACAAAACTATGGTGGCTCATATCCGCAGATTTATATTGTTTGGGAGCATTTGTCGCAGGATAATTAAAGTGTTGACATCAGGAACCCATATCTATGCTGTAACAGGCTTGGGAACAGGCTCGGCACCTGGTCCTATTGGGACAGGACCAGGTACAAAGCCTGTTGGCATGTTGTGCCAGCCTAGCATAGATATCCCTAATGTAAACACATGAAATACCAGCTTCTCATGCTCGCGTGTTACGCGTTTACTTCGATTTTACCCTTGAGTAGTGCGGGCGTAAGTATAACTTCGTCCGCAGGTATTTCTTTTAAACCGAAGAAATCCAGTAATTCTTTTGGCAGCATCATTTTTGCAAGAGCGAATGGAGTTAAGCCACCAAGACTCTCGCGGCAAGAACTATTGATGTGACTCATCATAAGATTTACATCGTTCTGATTTAATCTATCAAAAGTAGTGATAGTTTTTGGACAGATTTTTCTGATATACTCATGGTTTTTTTCACAGTGTGGTTTCTGCCATGAAGCCATTGGATCACAGTAGTAGATGCTTGTTCTTAGTATGTTGTCGATTCCGCATTCTAGGGTCTCTAGGTGCTTGAATTCGCCACCTCTGTCGGTGATTATCAGAGGCATTGTTTTACAAAAAAGATGAGATCCAATTGCTTTGTTAATTCTATCAAAAGTTTTCTCGACACCAATTGATTCTTTGGAGTCAAGAAGGTAAGCCATCATGAAATCGGCATTACAAAAATGAAGAGTTAAGAGGACTTTGCTGCTTCCTTCCGGGCCAACCACTGTATCCATCTCGGTTATCTTTGTATCGGGATATTCCCTCAGATAATTCTGAAGGTCTTTATAGGTACGACCTTCAAAAACACCGGTATCATCGATTTCAGTTCTGTGACATTGGCGAGGCTTGTAGGTCACTTTCTTGGGAAGATCCATGTTTCCGACAGAAAATACGCCGGCATCGATGTAGTTGTAGATAGTCTTTTCACACTGTGTGATTTCCGGATGATTATGAAGGATGGTGTAGACTGACTGACCATTTTCAACCAGAGGACTAATGATATCATCAAGAGCTTTGATTTTTTCTTGGGAAGCATTAATTCCTGCTCTGGACTCTACAAGAATAGTCTTGTATTCTTTATGAGCTCGTGTGGCACGATAATAGAACTTATCAAGACGGCAGCCGCTCTTTTTTGAACATCCATTGCAAACATAGGGTGCTTTCTTTGTTTTGGGGCATGAGTAATCGAATGGAACATAATCTTTGCAATAAGTATGACATTTGCTACATCTTTTACATTCCCTTTTGCAAAAGAGTTCCGTACTGCAAACATGTTTCTTGTGACAGTCCCTGGCAAGAGCACAACGAAAGGCTGGCTCATTGAATTTGTTATGTTCTTGAAAAGCCCTATGCTTCTTTATCTCTTTAGAGATAGTGGTAGGATCTTTACCTAGTTCGGCAGCAATGGCAGACAAGGGCTTGGAAGCATCTAACCCCTTTTCGATCACTACACGGTTATCCTGGGTCATGTGTTTCTGGTTTGTTTCTATTTTCATTGACATATTTACCTCATTTCTACTGCGGATAAGAGGCAATATGTAGCATACATGGAATCTGACCAGAATGTAAGACTAAATTCAGCCTAAGGTGGAATTTACTTTTTTATTTAACGGATATCATTTGAAAAATTTATTCAGTTGACAATTGCTATGGCAGTGGGTATAATAAAAAGGTATAGAGATTGTGACCGTTTTAAGTAATGGGCGATACTCTGTTTTATTAGACATTTAAATTGGATTGCGATTGTGAAGCCAAGCATGACCTGTATAGTATATGTTATTGCATAAATTATAGGGTCATTTTTTATTTTGGCATGAATTTGCTGAAACGGATATAAGAAAAGGTGAGGCCAGTCTTGGAATATATCATTTGGAAAGGGAGATACATGAAAATTAAGAAAAAACTTAATAATAATGTAGCTGTCGTGACAGATAAAACTGGAAACGAAATTATTGTTATGGGGAAAGGAATTACTTATGACAAGAAAGCAGGAGACTGTGTTGATGTAGAACAAGTTGAGAAACAATTTGTTCCATCAAATAAAGATTTTTCAATGAAATTTCAGGAAATATTATTGGATATTCCATCAAAATATTTAGAAGTCAGTAATTGTATTATTGAACGAGCAAAGAAATATTTAGATGCAGAGATAGATGATAATATCTACATTTCATTGACAGATCATATCCATATGGCGGTAAAGCGCTATCTGGATGGAATGCAGGTTCCAAATCCATTATTATTGGATATCAAACGATTTTATAACAAGGAATATGAGATTGGATGTCAGGCATTGGAGATTATTAAAGATCAGCTGAAAGTAGAACTGCCAGAAGATGAAGCCGGTTTTATAGCATTTCATTTTGTGAATGCGCAGCAAAATCTGGAATCTTCCAAAATGGTTGATATCATGAAGCTTGTAAAAGAGATTACGAATATTGTGAAATATCAGATGGGATTAGACTTTGATGAAGAATCGGTATATTATTATCGGTTTATCACACATTTAAAATTTTTTGCCCAGAGACTATTTTTAGAAAATAAGCAGTACATAGATGAAGATAATCCATTATATCATATTGTAAAAGAACAATATAAGAAGGCATTTAATTGTACTCAGTCAGTTGTAAAATTTGTAGATAATAAATACAATTATAAGATATCCAAAGAAGAACAGTTATATTTAACAGTACATATTGAAAATATTATAACAAAAAGTAAAAAATAATTGGATTGTAACGATGAATAAATTCAAATCGGCGAAACCAAGAGTCTTTATGGACTCTTGGTTTCTTATTTTTTAAGGAGAAATAATATGAGCGATAATAAAACTTTAGGAAAAAAGATTATAGAGGCAGCAGGAGGCGCCAAAAATATCAAGTCAATTACAAACTGTGCGACGAGATTAAGAATGTACATTAAAGACGTATCAAAATATGATGAAGAGTCAATTAAGAAAATTGATGGTGTTATGGGAACATCAATTGTTGGAGATCAGTATCAGGTTATTGTAGGACCGAAAGCAATCCATTTATGCAAAGCAATACAGGATGCATATGGAATTGCAGGTGCAGGAAAGAAACCGGAAAAAGCAAAAGGAAATATAGTAAACAGATTTTTAGAAACAGTTTCTGGTTGTATCGCACCATTAGTTCCGGCATTAGCAGCCTCAGGTCTGATCAAGGTATTATTAACGATTTGTTCTATGCTGAATTTGCTTCCAGAACAGAGCCAGACATATGCATTATTAAGTACAGCATCAGATGCCGTCTTTTATTTTATGCCAGTGATTCTTGCATATACATCTGCCAAACGTTTTCAATGTAATGAAGTATTGGCAATTGTAATTGCGGGAGTGTTATTACATCCTAATTTTGTAAGTATGGTAACACAGACACAGGAACAACATATGGCAATTCATTTCTTAGGACTGCCAGTAACACAGACAAGTTATAATGGAACTGTTGTACCGATTATCCTGACAGTATGGGTGATGTCATATATTGAGAAATTTATTGACAAAATATTGCCAGAAGTTGTGGTACATTTATTCAGACCATTATTAATTGTTTTATTTATGACACCGATTGCATTAATCGTAACAGGACCTGCAGGAGCAATTTTTGGACAGGGATTAGCCGTTGTATTACAGACAATTTTTGCAAAAGCAGGATGGGTTGCACTTGCATTAACTTTACTTGTAACAAGTTTCTTATGTATGACAGGTATGCATCTTGCTTTAATTCCAGTAGCAATGACATCCATTGCAGAAGTTGGATATGATGAATTTGTATTAGTTGTATTTTTATGCTTTACATTATCTCAGGGAGCAGCAGCATTAGCGGTTTTATTAAAAACAAAGAATTCAAAATTACGTCAGCTAGCAATTCCAGCAGCAATTTCAGGATTATTTGGTGGCACATCAGAACCAGCATTATATGGAATCAGTGTTAAAATGAAAAAACCATTATATGCTACAATTATTGGATCAACAGTTGCAGGAATTTATGCGGGTATTGTACATTTAAAAGTTTTCGCATTTGGATTGTTCTCAGTTGTAGGAATTCCAGGATACTATAGTGCAAAATATTCAAGCAACTTACAGCATGCAATCATCACAGCAGCACTTACGATAGGTGTTACAATGATCGCTGTATGGATCTTAGGATTTGATGACAGTGTTTATGATGATTATGATGAAGAATCTGCGGAAGATGTGGATACTGCATCCATCGTATTAAATGAAAATGTCGATGATTCAGAAGTTGTCAGCGTAACATCAGGAAAGATTGTAAAACAGGAAGATATCAAAGATGAAGTATTTTCAACAGGAGTCATTGGAAAAACAGTAGGAATTGTATCTAATGATGGAGTTTGCTATTCTCCAGTTGACGGTGAAATTGCATCTGTATTTCAGACAAAACATGCAATGGCATTTAAAAGCAAAGAAGGAACAGAGGTTTTAATGCATGTTGGGATTGATTCAGTGAATTTGGAAGGAGAAGGATTTAAAGTCTTTGTAGAAGAAGGAGATACTGTAAAAAAAGGACAGAAAGTATTAACATATGATAAGACAGTATTTGAGAAAAATAACATCGATGAAACAACGATTATGGCAATTTCAAATACACAAGATTATGAAGATATACAAATGTTAGCGAAAGGAGAAGAAATCATAGCAGGAGATCCGATTTTCGCAACATTGGCAAAGGAGGATTAGATGCGCAAGTATAAAGAAGAATTGGTGGCGAGATTGCAGAATGATTCTAAATCTGTAATGGAAGATGGTGTAGAATTCATCGTAAAACCTATTCCAGAAATTGAAAAGACATCTGGAATGGATCCAAGAATGTTGAAAGCAGCAAAAGAAAAAATCAAAAATTTGCCAACAGAATTTTCGATTGACGCATTTCAATTATATGGGGAACGTTACAGACCTGATAAGAAGAACTATGATCTGACAGAAAATACGATTAATACAAAGCAGAAATTAATTCAAGTGAATGAACATTATATTAATACATTCTTTTATTATCCTGATAATAAAGAAGATATGCCGATTGTTCTATACATTCATGGGGGAGCATTTATGACAGGTGATCATACACAGTTTGAGAATCAATGCCGATTTATAGCGGAGAAAGCTCAGGCATGTGTTGTTTTTCCAGAATATCGATTAGCACCAGAAAATCCATTTCCAGCAGGAATTGAGGATGCATTTGAAATTTTAAATTGGATTTATGATCATGCAGATGAATTGAACGGAAATAAAAATAAAATAGTGGTTGCTGGAGACAGTGCGGGTGCCAGTATTGCAAATGCATGTGCATTAATGGATCAAGAACATAAGATTCGCTTGTTATTTGAGATTTATCCATGTTGTGATATTGATAATTCGAATAATCCTAAAAATCCTTGGGATAAGAATTACTATGATATTCCAGAAGATGAAGAAAAATATATTGTTGGTCGTATGAAGAGATTAGATAATTCTGGGAAAATGATGAGGGAATTGTATTTGGGAAAAGAAAAACTTGAAAATCCATATGCATCAATTATTTATCAAAAAGATTTATCTGATTTTCCACCAGTTGTTACTGTAGTAGGTGAATATGATTTCTTAAGATTTAGTGTAGATATATTTACAAAAAGATGTGTAGATCATGGGAAATTAAGAAGAACGATTCGATATCAAGGATGTGATCATGGCTTTTTTGATATGATTGGAGTTATGCCGCAGGCAGAAGATGTGATTTTGGAGATGGCGAAAGATATTATGAATTTGTAGATCAAAAAATATACAGAGAGGTCTCATAGAAATTAAGATAAGAGAATGTTTAATTATTTCGTCAAATCGGTGCTGTTTAAGCCCCTTCATCTTCTGTTAACGAATACAAAAATTATCAACTAATATCGTATAACATACACACTGTGTGGTGGTTTGAATAGACTTCAGGTGTATGTGACAGAAATAAAAGAAAAACAAATATTTGAAAGAATCAAGGTGGCAAACATGAGCACTTTTTGAGTGCGTTTTTTACAAATTCGCAGTGCCTGTGCAATGTCATTAAGTTAATCATAACCTCCACTGACAAGTGGAGGTTTGCTCTGTCCCTGTAAGGGACTTTTACCTGCTTAGGTCTCAAAGACCTCTCGAATAAAAAGCCTCAACCGCACCATATTTACATGGCTAATCCTTAAAGGATTTCCTATTTGCCTTTTATTACTGGCTCACCCGTAAACGGGTCAATATATTCTTTTAGACTTAACTGATCATATGCTTGATCATCCTGCAGTTGATTCTTTATATATTCTTGTATTTTTTTCGCATTCTTTCCTACTGTATCTACATAATACCCCCTGCACCAGAATTTTCGATTTCCATATTTATATTTTAAATTCGCATGTCGATCGAATATCATTAGAGAACTTTTTCCTTTTAAATATCCCATAAAAGATGAAATACTTAAATTGGGTGGAATTCTCACAAACATATGAATATGATCTATACAACATTCTGCCTCTATGATTTCGACACCTTTTCTTTTACAGAGTATTCCTAGAATTCTTCCTACATCTTCCCTGATATTCCCATATACAATCTGTCTTCTATATTTTGGTGCAAATACAATATGATATTTGCATTCCCACTTTGTATGTGATAATGTTTTCTTATCCATTTGGATATTCCTCCTTTGTTCTTTTGTGCGGTTTGAGACCCACACAAATTATAGAACATTGGAGGTTTTTTATATACGGCTAAAGCCAAAATCGTGCTCCACCAGCAGAGCTGGTGGTTTATTATTTCGTGCCGGAGCATTCTCCTTCTGAAGAACACTCCAGCACTCAACAGACTAAAGTCACCAAGAAAAACAGAGATAAAAGATAAGTTTTAAATTTATCTTTTATCTCTGTTTTTATATATTGACAAACTCAGGATAAAGAGTGATGTATTAGGTAGGAGGTGAATGATTATGAAGTATGCACAGAAAGTAAAAAAACGTTATTTAACTATATTAAATGATATGGCTAAAAATCGAGATTCGTATGTTAAAAATCCAGAAAAAGATTTTACAAGAAAAAGAAAACTATCCTTTCAAGATACCATTAATACGATTGTTACTTATGATGCTGGCAGCATTGGCCGTTGCATAAAACGCTACATTCCAAAAGTTGAAAAAACTCCAACTACTTCTGCATTTCTTCAACAGCAAAAAAAATTAAAATTGTCTGCATTTCAAACTCTTTTTTACAGATTTAATGACCCGTTTCCAGATAAAACTTTGTATAATCTTCATATTTTATCTGTTGATGGTACTGGTGTCACGGTCCCTATGGACAGAATAAATGAAAATAAAGAATACGCACGCGTACGTACCAATAAAGACTCTACCCGACCTGCTTATCAGTTTCATGTTTCCTGTATCTATGATCTTATCAATGAAAGATACTGTGATGCTTATATCGAACCTTTTCGAACACATAGTGAAACTCACGTATTTTCTGTGATGTTGGAACGTAAAAATTTTCCGCAGAAAGCTCTGTTTATCGCAGACCGTGGCTATGAAAGTTATCTGCTGATGGCACAGATCCAACATGATGGAAACTATTTCCTGATCCGTGCAAGAGAAGATTTTGGACAGGGCAGTATGATCAAAGGATATCCATTTCCAAGAGATGGTACTTTTGATAAAACAGTTACCTATATTTATACGAAAACACAAAACAAAAGGACAAAAGCTAATCCAGAGCTTTATAAAAGGGTCGCTACAAGAAATTCACCCTATTTTATAAACAAAGAACACCCTTATGTAAAAATGACATTGCGTTTTGTGATGATCGTACTTCCGAATGGACAGAAAGAATGTCTGATCACGAATCTGCCAGCAAATAAATTTCCACCAGAAACACTAAAAAAACTTTATTGTATACGCTGGAAAATAGAAACATCTTTTCGTTTGATCAAGTATTCTGCCAATCTTTTGGAATTTCATTCAAAAAAATAGAGTTTTTGCAACAGGAGATATGGGCCAAGATGATCTTTTATAACTTTACGACCACGATCACCCAACATTTGCGATATAAAAGAGATCGTGGAAAGTATCAATATAAGCCGAATATGACCAATGCACTCCAAATGTGCAAGGACTATCTCCGAAATGCAAAAACTCCAAATGATGTAGAAGGACATATATTAATGGAAATGACTCCGATCAGGGATGGACGATCGTTTAAACGAGATAAGTCCAGACATCAGAGTGTTTTTACCACTTTCAGACACAACTAACATCAACTTTAATATAATCTTTTTGTAGGCAGAAATCAATCTGTCTTTTTGGAATGCAGAAAATAAAAATCTCACCAACAGGCATAATGAATATCTGTTGATGAGATAACAATACTGATTCTTAACTTAATGACATTGCAGCTTGATTGGGATACATTAAAGCAAATCAGCACGGAAATACCAGAAGATATGAAAGAAGAGGAAGAAGATTCAACAGATAAAGATAGTCTTTAAAACAGCAGTACAGACAGCAGTAAAAACACCAGTACAAGCAGTAGTAAAAACACCAGTGACAAGCTGGATGTAAATAATTTAAAAGATGGAATATACTCTGTTTCTGGGCAGATGCTGAAAATAGACAAAGAAACCAGGTCCATGGCAAATGAGGCAGTTGGACATACCATTAAATTAGCAGTAAAAAAAGGAAAATATTATCTGACACTGGATTTTAAAGGTTTGGAGATTAATTCTCAGTTTGGATATTTAAGCAATTTAAAATATTTTATATCCGGATATTCTCTGGATCAATATGGAGCACCAAAAGGATCGGTAAAAGAAGTTAGCATAGATTCATATCAGAAAGATTCAGAAGGAAATCGTGTCAGGGATAGATTTGGAACAAATTATCCTGATAAAGTAACATTTCCATTAATAAAAGAAGCTTTGTCAGATGGATATGTTCCCCTTAAAGTATTTGTTCCAATTATGGAATCTATTTCTTCAGGAAGTGGAACCCAGCCTGTATTTTTGAAACTGGACTGGTCAACATTAAAATCCGTAACAGGTGAATCGGTATTCAAAGATACGGATACTACAAGGAAAGGTTTATCTTCTGGTGGTCTGGGAAGTTCTTCTTTAATTGCAGGAACAGGAAATTTAAAAGCACCGCTATCTTCTGAAACAATAATCGGGGATACTCAGGATATGTTGAAAAGCAGTGATAATTCACAAAGTATCATAGAAATTTCAGAATCAAATACTGTCAGTACAGAGGAAGGCGAGACACCAAATGCTGCATCGTCTGTCATCAGTATTTTAGTATCGTTGGCAGGAATGTTTTATAAAGGAAAAAGCAGAGGCGTGTTTTAATGGAGGAAGGTTATGAAACCAGGAAATATAGCACTAAAGTTTTTTACAGGAATTCTGGTAGTAATGTTGTTTACAGGTATGTGGACGGATGCTTCAGTGATTATTAAAGCAGCTGGCGGAAATGTGTATACATGTAAAATCACTCCCAGTTATAAGCATCCGGTTACAGGGAAAATAGAAGATTCCGGAGGTTCTTCTTCCTATGCTACCGGTCAGGGAATGGTAGAAGGTGCAGTAGCCTCCCAGGGGCTTCTTGAAGCGGCAGACAGTGGAGAATATTATCTGAATGTCCGTATGAGTCTGGTGGATTACACCAGCAACCACAGTTTTTCTGTACAGAAAAGAGGAAGCACCGGCTGGTCCAAAGCAGCCATGGCAGTCACTGCCAATGGAAAGGATGATAACGGAAAGACCGCCGATATTTGTGTTCAGGTTCCTGATAAAGATTGTATTGTACGCTGTTCCATGTATGTAGAGCCGATGGGAAGAAATGTGATTTTCTACTTTTATCCAGGTGATTTTTCTCAGGGAAACAATTCTGGTATAAAAGCAACCATGGTAACAGAGGAATCTCAGAAAAATCAGATAGCAGAAAGTACGGAAGATTCCAATCTGGAAAATGCACAGGGATTGAGTTTATCTACCAGGTCCGAAATGACAAGTAGTAAAAAGAAAGATGAAAGCAGGTTAGGAGAAATGGGAAAAGGAATAGTGATACTGACCACTTCCATCTCCTTGTCAGGCTTGATTTTACTGGCAGCAGGAGCAGGAATTGTATATTACTATCGAAAAAACTGGAATCGGTGGAGTGACTATGATGATGAATAAAAAATACATAGGAAAAATAAATATCCTTTGTCTTTTATGTATTACTTCTTTGTTATTTAGCGGCTGTGTCAATCAGCATCCTGAAGATCAAGGCAACAGTAAAACCAAAACGGAAATTGTCAACATTGACACTATGCTGGAAATCACAGATCCTGAAGAAAAAGCGGCTGTGGAAGCTGCCAGGGCAAAAGTTGCAGCCATGAATAAGGAACCGAGAATTATAGCAACATCTCCTGCCACAGCAGATATTTGTGACAAATTGGGGCTTAATCTGGTGGGTGTCTGTAAAAGCTCTGTATCTGATATTCCAAAACGTTATAAAAAAGTAAAAAAGATTGGAACAGCCATGAGTCCGGATATGGAAATTGTAGCATCCCTGTCACCAGACTGGATATTGGGCCCTTCCTCTCTGCAGGAAGATCTGCAGCCTAAATACGAAGAAATAAATACAGAGTGGGCATTTTTAAATCTGAAAAGTGTGCAGGGTATGTATCGTTCCATTCAGGAATTAGGTGTTATTTTTGGAAAAGAAGATAAAGCTCAGAAATTAGTGGACCAGTTTTCTAGGTTTTATAAAAGTTATCAGAATAAAAACAAAGAAAGAAAATCACCGAAAGTGCTGATTTTGATGGGACTGCCCGGAAGTTATGTGATTGCTATGCCAAATTCCTATGTAGGAAGTTTAGTAGAATTGGCAGGTGGAGAAAATGTATATTCTGATAACAGTCAGGAATTTTTGACGGTAAATACGGAAGATATGAAGAAAAAAGAACCGGATGTGATCCTTCGTGCGGCACATGCTCTGCCAGATCAGGTAATTAAAATGTTTCAAAAAGATTTTGAAACCAATGATGTTTGGAAACACTTTGATGCAGTGAAAAATAAACGGGTACACGATTTAACCTATGACAGATTTGGTATGAGTGCCACATTTAATTACCCGGAAGCACTAGAAGAATTACAGCCACTTTTATATCCGGAAAATGAGTCATAATCAGGAGGAAAAGATGAATATAGTAAAAATTCTTAAACTTGAACCAGACGAGAAAAAGAATGGAGATCAGATTCGGAAACATAAAAAAAGGGTGCGTGCAGTTTTCTCTTTTGCAATTATGATTCTATTATTGATTGTTTTATTTTTTACGGCCATTAATATTGGAAGCCTTCAGGTTGGATTTGGAGAATTAATGGAAGGATTATTTATAAAATATAATGCCAATGTGGCAACTATTTATGATCTGCGTTTTCCCAGAATTGTCATATCTATTCTTGCAGGTGCAGCAGTTGTTGTCTCTGGAGTTTTATTTCAGGCGGTACTTAAAAACCCCCTGGCTGATCCTGGTATTATCGGGATTTCCAGCGGTGCAGGTTTTGCGGCAGTACTGATTACGGCATTTGCACCAGCTCTATACTTTTTTACGCCTCTTGCAGCATTTCTAGGTGGAGTTATAGCATTCTTCCTTGTGTACTGTTTGTCCTGGAAAGGAGGACTTAGTCCTTTACGTATTATTTTGACTGGTGTGGCAGTAAATGCTTTTTTTACAGGGCTTGCAAGTACATTAAAATCCATGGCCGGGGGAGATAGAACTGGTGCGGCAGCAATTGTAGAAGCCAATATTACCCAGAAAACATGGGATGATGTAACTGTATTATTTCCTTATGTAGCTGCCGGGTTATTTTTAGCACTTTTATTCAGTGGAGAATGTAATCTCCTTTCTCTGGAAGATAAAACTGCAAGAGGATTAGGACTGAATGTAAATGTTACAAGAATAATTATTTCACTGGTAGCTGTATTACTTGCAGGTATTTCAACTGCCATTGCAGGAGCCATTAGTTTTCTCGGTCTGATCGTACCTCATATCGGAAGGATTCTGGTAGGAAGTGACCATAAGGTACTGATACCGTTTTCAGCATTATCAGGTGCTTTTACATTTTTGCTGGCAGATACCATTGGAAGAACCATTGCTACGCCTTATGAGGTCAGTGCAGCTGTTATTATGAGTGTTATTGGCGGTCCGTTTTTCATTATTTTACTAAGGGGGTCCCGAAAATATGCAGGATAATCAATTGGAAAAACCAGCAATGGAGGTAAAGAATTTATCTTTTGCCTATGGAAAAAATAGAATTTTAAAAAATATTTCCCTGAAAATTCAGGAAGGAAAAATAACAACGATTATGGGTGCAAATGGATGTGGAAAATCTACATTATTCTCTTTAATGACGAAGAATGTGGTACCGGGAAAAGGAAAGATACTTCTCCATGGAAGAAATATCAGGAATCTGCGGTTAACAGAGCTTGCCAAAAAAATTGCAATTGTGCACCAGTATAACTCTGCAGCGGATGATATTACTGTAGAGCGTTTAATTTCTTATGGCCGGACACCGTATATGAAAATGCTTGCTGGACGCAGGGAAGAAGATACCCGTCTGATTGAATGGGCAATGGAAGTTACTGATTTAACAGAATACCGCCATCGTGAGGTTAGCAGACTGTCCGGTGGGCAGAGACAGCGGGTATGGATTGCAATGGCTTTAACGCAGAATACAAAAATTCTGTTTTTAGATGAACCTACAACTTATCTGGATATCAGGTATCAGCTGGAAATCCTGCAATTGATTAGAAAGCTGAATCAGGAATATGGAATTACCATTATTATGATTCTTCATGATATTAATCAGGCAATTCATTTCTCGGATCAGGTAATCGGGTTAAAGGATGGAAATGTTGTGGTGGATGGAAATCCGGATCAGGTGATTACCACCGATAGTCTCCGTCAGTTATATGGAATTGATCTAAATATTGCCACAGTAAATAATCAGAAATTTGTATTAACATTATAAGGAGAAAAAATGAAAAGAAATCCATTGAAAATTATATGGCTTTTAGCTGGATTTTTGTGTCTTGCACTTGGAACTATGGGGATTGTTCTGCCTATTTTTCCAACGGTGCCTTTTTATATGGCTACAGTATTTTGTTTTGCAAAAAGCTCTAAAAGATTGCACCATTGGTTTTTGGGAACCGATTTGTATAAGAAGCATTTAGAAAGTTTTGTGAAGAGAAGAGAAATGACTATGAAAGCAAAAGCCACAATTGTGGGAACTGTTACGGTTGTTATGGCAATAGGTTTTTTTATGATGAAAAATGTTCCTGCTGGAAGAATTTGTTTAAGTATTGTCTGGGTGTGCCATGTTTTATATTTCTTTTCGGGAGTCAAAACTTTGAAAACAACAGAAGGGAAGACAATATATGATTAAGACAAGACTGGTGAAGCTGTTGGCTCATGCTAAAAAATATATTTTTTACAATGTTTTATGGCAATGGCTTGCACTTCTGGGACAAATAGCAGCGGTAGTTTCTATTGCTGCTTTATTAGAGGAAGTTATTGAGAAAAATGTGGACGTTAAAACGATATCAGTGACAGGCATTGTTTTAATTGCAGCAATCCTGCTGCGATTCCTTTGTGACTATATGTCTGTAAGAGCATCTCATAAGGCAAGTGCAGATGTGAAAAGGATTTTAAGAGAGAAGATATATGAAAAACTTCTTCGGCTTGGAGTTTCCTATCGAGAGCAGGTTTCCACATCGGAAGTTGTGCAGATGTGTGCAGAGGGAGTGGAGCAGCTGGAAATCTATTTTGGGAAATATCTGCCTCAGTTATTTTACGGTCTTCTGGCACCTGTAACATTGTTTGTGATTCTGGCATTTTTCAATTTGAAAGCCAGCGTTGTTCTGCTGATTTGCGTGCCATTGATTCCTGTCTCCATTGTGGCAGTTCAGAAGATTGCCAAAAGGCTGTTAAATAAATACTGGAGTGTATATACAGGACTTGGAGACAGCTTTTTGGAAAATCTTCAAGGTCTTACAACTTTAAAAATTTATCAGGCTGATAAACAGAAGGCAGAAGAAATGGATCAGGAAGCACAGAAGTTTCGGACCATCACGATGAAAGTGCTGACCATGCAGCTGAATTCAACCAGTGTTATGGACATTGTGGCATATGGAGGAGCAGCAATTGGCATGATTGTGGCAGCCACCGAATTTTTAAACGGGAATTTAAGTTTTGCTGGAACATTAAGTATTATTTTGCTGGCATCAGAATTTTTTATTCCATTGAGACTGCTTGGCTCATTTTTCCATATTGCTATGAATGGGATGGCGGCCAGTGATAAAATTTTTCATCTGCTGGATCTGGAAGAACCGGTTTTAGGAGAAGAAGATCTGACGGATGCGATTAAAGAGATAAGATTTGACAATGTATCTTTTGCCTATGAGACAGACCGAATGATTTTAAGAAATATCAATTTAACTTTACCAGAGGGAAATTTTGTTTCTCTGGTAGGGGAATCCGGATGTGGGAAAAGCACTATTACCGGGCTTTTGACAGGAAAAAACCGGAATTATCAGGGGAATATTTTAATTAATGGAACACCTGTTTCTAAATTAAAAGAGTCAGAAATTATGCAGAAAATTACACTGGTGAAGCATAACAGCTACCTGTTTAAAGGTACAGTAGAAGAAAATCTTCAAATGGCAAAACGGGATGCAACAAAAAAAGAAATGGAAACTGTTTTGAAAAAAGTAAATCTGCTTGATTTCCTGAATACACAGGAAGGATTGCAGACAAAGCTTTTGGAGCGGGCAGAGAATTTTTCCGGTGGACAGCGTCAGCGACTGGCTATGGCAAGAGCACTTCTGCATGATACGCCAGTGTACATATTTGATGAAGCAACTTCCAATATTGATGCAGAAAGTGAAGAAATGATAATGAATGTTATTTATCAGCTGGCAAAAACAAAAACTGTTCTGCTGATCTCACACCGATTGTCTAATGTAACTGGATCAGACTGTATTTATATGCTGTCAGAAGGGGAAATCAGAGAAACAGGAACCCATGAACAGCTAATGAAAATGCAGGGGAAATATCAGCATCTGTATAACAGCCAGCAGGCGTTAGAAAACTATGGAAAGGTGGCACATCTATGAAAAAGGAAAGGAAGAAGAAGCACTATAAAGATCATGGCGCAATTAATCGGATTGGTTTATCCGCTTCTTCACATTATGCTGGCAGCGGTCATATTTGGTGTTGCAGGATATCTGTGTGCTATTTTTCTTACGATTTTTGCAGGACAGGTACTGGTAGACGGATTTGGTACAGAATCTGTGATCCGGTTATTTGGAATTATGGTTTTGGCAGCGGTTCTTCGTGGAATGCTTCATTACATTGAACAATACTGTAATCATTTTATTGCATTTAAATTGCTGGCAATTATCCGTCATAAAGTATTTGCTGCATTGAGAAAACTATGTCCGGCTAAATTAGATGGAAGAGATAAAGGAAATTTGATTTCTATTATTACTACTGATATTGAATTACTGGAAGTATTTTATGCTCACACGATTTCACCAATTGCAATTGCATTGATTACATCTGTTATTATGGTCGTTTTCATTGGAAGTTATCATTTGCAGGCAGGATTGTTTGCGCTGGCAGCCTATTTTGCTGTGGGAGTTATTGTGCCTGCGTGGAACGGGAAGCGCGGGGGTATGAAAGGAATGGAATTTCGTACCCGATTTGGAGAATTAAATAGTTTTGTACTGGATTCTCTTAGAGGTTTAGATGAAACTATTCAATACGGACAGGGAAAAATCAGAGAATGTCAGATGACAGAACGTTCAGAAAAACTGACCAGTATGCAGAAGGATTTGAGCAAAATGGAAGGTGTACAAAGGTCATTGACAAATTTACTGATTTTGTTATGTTCTTTTGGAATGCTGTTTTTTACCTTATCTTTATATCAAAATGGGGAAATGAATATAGATGGAGTTCTGACCTGCACAATTGCGATGATGGGATCTTTCGGACCTGTAGTTGCATTGTCCAGTCTTTCTAATAATCTGAATCAGACTTTGGCAAGTGGAGAAAGGGTTCTTTCTCTATTGGAAGAAGAACCGGTCGTAGAGGAGATACCGGGAGAAGACAGGCAGCCCGAAGAATTTTGTGGTGCAGAAATAGAACATGTATCTTTTGCATATGAAAATGACCGGATTTTAAATGATTATTCTCTTACTATGGAACCTGGAAAAATTGTTGGTATTCATGGAGTGAGCGGTTCCGGGAAATCCACGTTGCTGAAGCTTTTAATGCGGTTCTGGGAAGCAGATAAAGGAAATGTTCTGGTATCAGGACAAAATGTAAAAGAAATTCCAACAAAAAATCTTAGGGATACCCAATCTTATGTGACGCAGGAAACCCATGTATTTCATGACTCTATTGCAAATAACATTGCAATCGGAAAGCCTAGAGCCTCCAGAGAGGAAATTATAGAGGCAGCAAAAAAGGCTTCGATTCATGATTTTATTGCATCTTTGCCAGAAGGTTACGACACAAAAGTAGGAGAACTGGGAGATTCATTGTCTGGAGGAGAAAAGCAGAGAATTGGAATTGCAAGAGCATTTCTTCATGATGCACCAATGCTTTTGCTGGATGAACCAACCAGTAATCTGGATTCTTTAAATGAAGGAATTGTCCTGAAATCTTTAGAAGAATCTTGTAAGGAAAAAACAGTTGTCTTAGTATCTCATCGAAAGTCAACCATGAGTATTGCAGATAAAGTTTTTCATATGTCTGTAGGACAAAAAAATAAATAATACATGAAAACAGCCGGCAATAAAAAATATCGCCGGCTGTTTTCTACTATATAGTTATTAAAAAAGGAAATTAGCATTAATAAAAATTACATACTCTGATGGAAAGTTCTGCTGATTACTTCTTCCTGTTGTTCTCTAGATAAACGATTGAAGTTTACAGCATATCCAGATACACGAATGGTCAGTGTCGGATATTTTTCTGGATGATCCATGGCATCAATTAATGTTTCTCTATTTAATACATTTACGTTTAAATGATGTGCACCCTGTACAAAATAACCATCCAGGATGGCTGTTAAGTTTTCTTCTCTCTGTTCCTGAGATTTTCCAAGAGCATCTGGAACAATAGAAAATGTATTGGATACCCCATCCTGACATACACTGCGGTAAGGAATTTTGGCAACAGAGTTTAAAGATGCCAGAGCACCGTTTTTATCACGTCCATGCATTGGATTTGCTCCTGGTGCTAAAGGCTCTCCTAATTTACGTCCATCTGGAGTTGTACCTGTCTTTTTGCCATACATAACATTAGAAGTAATGGTAAGCGCAGATAATGTATGGATTGCATTTCTGTATACCGGATGTTTCTTTAATTGGTCAGAGAATGTTGTAACAATGTCTACAGCTAAATCATCTGCACGTTCATCATCATTTCCGTACTTTGGAAATTCTCCTATGGTCTCAAAATCCACAGCAATACCATCTTCGTTACGAATAGGTTTTACAGTTGCATATCTGATTGCAGATAATGAGTCTGCAGCAATAGATAATCCGGCAATACCATATGCCGCAATTCGTTCCATATGCGTATCATGAAGAGCAAACTGGCTTGCTTCATAGGCATATTTATCATGCATGTAGTGAATGATATTAACGGTATCTACATATAATTCAGCAACATATGCCAATACTTTTCTGTAGTTTTCCATTACTTTATCATAATCCAGAATCTCATCGGTAATCGGTTCAATTCCAGGGACAACTTCCGTACCATATCTCTCATCTTTTCCACCATTAATAGCATATAGAAGAGACTTGGCAAGGTTGCATCTGGCACCAAATAACTGTGTCTGTTTTCCTACTTTCATTGCTGATACACAACATGCAATAGCATAGTCGTCACCGTAAACAGGACGCATAATATCATCATTTTCATACTGAATAGAATCTGTATCAATTGAGACTTTAGAGCAGAAGCGTTTAAAGTTTTCCGGTAATTTCTCAGACCAGAGTACTGTCAGATTCGGTTCAGGTGCTGTTCCGAGATTATATAATGTGTGAAGGTAACGGAAAGAATTTTTAGTTACAAGAGGTTTTCCGTTGACTCCAACACCTCCAATGGATTCTGTTACCCATGTTGGATCTCCGCCAAATAACTCATTATATTCAGGTGTTCTTAAATGACGTACCAGACGAAGTTTAATGATAAACTGATCTACAAGTTCCTGAGCTTCGGCCTCAGTAATGATACCCTTTTGAAGATCTCTTTCAATATAGATATCAAGAAAAGTAGAAGTACGTCCAAGAGATGTTGCAGCACCGTTGTTTTCTTTGATTCCTGCAAGGTATCCCATATAAGTTGCCTGTATAGCTTCTTTTGCACTGGAGGCAGGTTTTGAAATATCAACCCCATAAGAAGCGGCCATTTCCTTGATTGCTCCAAGAGCACGAATCTGTTCAGATACTTCTTCTCTTAAACGGATACGTTCCTCTGTCATCTGACCGTCCAGTTCAGCCAGATCTTTTTTCTTTTCTTCTACTAAATAATCAATTCCGTATAATGCCACCCGGCGGTAATCACCAATGATACGTCCACGGCCATATGCATCCGGAAGACCGGTTAATAATCCGGCATGTCTTGCCTTTCTGGTTCTTTCAGGGTAAGCATCAAATACTCCTTCATTATGAGTTTTACGATACTCATCAAAATGTTTGTCGATTTCCTGGTTTAATTTATAGCCGTACTGTTCCAGAGAACTTTTTGCCATTCTTTTTCCACCGTACATATTTACCATACGTTTTAAAGGTGCATCGGTCTGTAATCCGACAATAACCTCGTTTTCTTTATCAATATATCCGGGTTTGAAGTTTGTGATGCCGGAAATAATGTCTGTTTCTACATCAAGAATACCTTTTTTCATTTCTTCCAGAAGCAGTTTTTCGCATTTATCCCAGACCTTTTTTGTTTTTTCAGTAGGTCCGACTAAAAACGAATCATCTCCAGTGTATAAGGTATAGTTTTTCTGAATGAAATCTCTAACATTAATTTCTTTATTCCATTTTCCTTCTCTAAATCCATTCCATTGGCTAAGCATGATCATATCCTCCAAAATATTTTGATTGTAAATCCATTGTTTTTTCTTTATCCATTGCAGGAACTCCATCTAAAGAGTAAGGAATTCCCATAACTTCATATTTGTTTTTGCCAAGCAGGTGGTACGGCAGCAGTTCGACTTTCTCAACATTTGGTATGGTGCTGATATAAGTTTTAAGATTTTCCATATGCTCCTGGCTGTCTGTGATTCCAGGAACAACAACATGGCGAATCCAGATAGGTGTTTCGGATTTTTCCAGTGCTGATAAAAATTCCTGAAATCGATCCATGGTGCGTCCTGTCATTTGTTTGTAATCAGTTTCGCTGACATGTTTCAAATCAAGAAGCACCAGATCTGTATACTCAAGAATTTCATCGTAACTGCCCATTCCATAGCCTGCAGTATCAATACAGGTATGAATATTTTCCTGTTTACAAAGTTTCAAAGTTTCCAATAGAAAATCCGGCTGCATTAGAGGCTCTCCTCCTGAAAAAGTAACTCCGCCGGTATTTTTGAAATAGGGTTTGAAACGAGATATTTTTTTTACAAGTGTCTCAGGGTCAGTAATTTCACCACTGCTAAATTCCCATGTATCAGGATTGTGGCAAAACCGGCATCTTAAAGAACATCCTTGAAAAAATATAACCGTTCGAATCCCCGGTCCATCTACCAATCCCATGGATTCCATAGAATGGACTCTGCCAACTGTCATATTTGACCTCCTTATATAAAATAAAATTTTAAGAAACAATGCCTGGAAAATGTGTATGAAAGATACGTCTGATGTGACTTTAGATATTGCTGATAAAATAAAAAAGCCGCACCTCCAGGCAGATTGCCCAGACGGTCGGCTTGTTAATGATCATACTTCATGTGGTTGATTCCACTGATTCCGTCAGTCATATGACCTTGTATTCATAAAATACTACAGGGGGATAGTCTTCGTCAACCCCTATTTTAAAAAAAGTAATGACAATTTATAGCATATCCTGTTCCATTTCATGATAAAAAATATCCAGATTTCCTACATAGTCTTTTTTCCATGGCTTATTTTTTCCGTAGTAATGGATGATCACAGCATTGTTTCTAACCCAGTCAAGAGATTTATCTGTAAGAACTCCAGTCATATGGTGGGTCAGTAAATATTTTTCTCCAAGATTATAGATGGAGGCATCCACAAGTTTGGTCTGGTTTCCATAAAGAGCCGTAAAAACATCCTGATCTGGAAGAAGAAGCCTCATTTTATTTTCTTTGATAAAAGAATGAATGTTATTCTGATTATGTTCCTGTCTTAACTTTTTAAGATTCATCAGCAGAACACCAGTGTTTATATAAGGAGTGTCCTCTTCTAAACTTAAGCGATGTTCATTTAGTTTACTGAAAAATTTCTGTACATGGGTGGTTGCCACAAAGATATGATTGTCAAAATCTATATGATACAACTGATCCAGCGGATTGATAATAATCATATCAGGATCCAGATAGAGAATTCTGTCAAGATTATCAGGAAGGAGTTCTGCAGCAAACAAACGGAAGTACATTTCAACGGGATAGCGCTTGGATGTTGGACAATCCTTTAGATAAGATTCAGGAAACGGAAGAAATGTCATCTGATATCCAGAAACAGAATGTGCAAGGATATCCTGGTTCTCCCATGTAAGGTTCTGGTAGATTATATAAAAATGGATCTGGGAAGATGGATTGGATTTTATAATAGAATGCAGCATGACAGTACAGGGACGTACATAGTTGTCGTTGAGAGTAAGCAAGATATTCATAAGTTGACCTCCTATAAATGATAAGATAATTCTAACATTTTTCTATAAAAAATTAATGAACTGGATATGAATAAAAACTAAAAAAAAGGGCATCTTCTAGTCATGAAGAAAAAAAAGATGTTTGCCGGAATGGCAGTGATAGGAATAATCCTGACCGCCGGTATTTGGAAATGGAATTATTCTCAGACAAAAATCAAAGAATGTCTAAGAGATAACATTATAAGATTTCATATCCGGGCAAAAAGTGATGATGAAAAGGATCAGAGAAATAAACTTTCTGTTCGAGATGCAGTCATTGCCTACATGAGCCCTTATATGGAAAATGCCAGAACAAAAGAAGAAGCAGTCAGAATCATTAAAGAAAACAGGAAAGGAATAGAAAAGACAGCTAATAAAGTATTAAGACAGTGTGGAGAAAAAGCTAAAGTGAATGTCTATCTGACCACGGAAGAATTTCCTAAGATCAATTATGGAAGTTATGAATTTCCGGAAGGAATCTATGATGCTCTGCGAATTGATATCGGAAAGGCGCAGGGACATAACTGGTGGTGTGTTATGTTTCCTGATTTATGTGTTACAAAGGATGATGAAATGGAAATTAACCAGAAAGCTAAAAAAAAGATGAAAAAACTTTTAGGAGAAAAGACAGTAAAATCTCTGGAAAATCATTCATATTTTCAATGGCTGTGGAAATAAAAAAGAACGATAAGAAAATCGTTCTTTTTTGTTACAGGAAAAATTGAAGCGTACCTGTCCGCTTTTCTATAATGGTTTTTTTGCTGAAATAAGAAGCAGCTTTTTTTTCTTATATACCCGGAATTTGGTCAGACCGGCCTGTTTGAAATAATCCAGAATCTCATAGGTTGAATGATATTTGTTCTTTTTAGAAGGAATAATATAAGACGGAATATTACAAATCAGTCGAATGAATTCAGGCAAGGCGATTTCGCCGATATAAAGTCTTCCACCAGGTGCCAGAACACGGGCAGCTTCTTCGATAAATTTTTGAGGATTTTCAAACTTGTGGAAATCATCACATACAGTAATGATGCGGAACATATCATCATCAAAAGCAAGAAAATCGCTATATCCAGTGTCAATATGCAGTTCAGGATATGTATCATTGGCAATTCTTACGGAATCCTCAGATGAATCTGTACCATAGCCTTCTGCGTCACGCCATTGGGTTAATTCGTACAAAAATGTTCCATCTCCACATCCAACATCCAGGATGTTATCTCCATCTCTGACACATATTTTTTTAATCATTTCATTTCGTAAAGCTTTTTTCATAAGAGACTCCTTTCGTACGATAGTAAAGTATTATGTACAACTTTTCAAGACCCGCTCGCGAGTCATCTCACATCTAATATATTATTATAACAGAAAATCAGATATATGAGAATATCCTTAAAAGATATACCCACATGGTTAGGCTGATAGATGAAAGTGCAGTTGCCAGTACAACAATACTGGAAGTAAGCACATGGTCATTGCCCATTTCTTTTGCCATGACATAACAGCTGACAGTGGTTGGAGAACCAAGCATGATTAAAATGGCAATCAGACCTTCGTTTCGGAAGCCAAGATAAATGGCCACAGGAAGGAACAGAGCCGGGAGAATCCATAATTTCGTAATAGTTGCGACAATTGTAGGCTTTATTTTTGCCAGGGCTTTTCGCCCTTCAAATCCTGCACCGACACAAAGCAGTGCCAATGGACTTGCCATAACTGCCACATTGTTAATACATTTATCAATCATAACTGGAAAATCCACACTGAAAAATGAAAAAGGAAGTCCAGCCAAGATTCCTAAAATAATCGGATTTTTTGCAATATTAATAAAAGCGGATTTGATGGACCCGGTGCCTTCTTTGCTATTTTCTCCGCGAAATGTTAAAACGATAACCGAATAAATGTTATATAAAGGAACACTGCCGACGATCATTAAAGGTCCCATGGTGGAATGACCGTAAATATTTTCAATAAATGCAATTCCAAGAATGGCGGCACTTCCCCGGAAAGAAGCCTGTACAAAGGCTCCTATAATTGATTTATCCTTGATAAATATTTCTGCAAGAAGCCAGATGCCCCAGAACATCAGAGAAGTTACGATCATACAGTAGAGAAAATATTTTAGCTGAAAAACTTCACGGATAGGTGCTCCTGAAATATCACGAAAAACAAGTACAGGCAAAGCGATGTTAAAAACAAATTTGTTTGCAGTTGAAATAAATGAATCGTTAAACCAGCCTTTATTTTTTAAAAACCATCCCAAAAAGATCAGAAAGAAAATCGGAATGGTAGAATTTAAACTAAAAATAAAATCACTCATTTGTAAAAAACCTCCTCGGGGATTATAGCATAAAAAGATTCAGTGTTAAAGAATGGATATGCAAGAACTTGTTGGTAATGGACAAGAATAGAAAAGAGATTTTGTACAGAAAAGATAAATTTAATGTATAATATTAAAGTTGGGTTGACTTATAGAAAGTAACGTGGATATAATGACAGCATCAAAAGAAAAACACATTCAATAAACAAAGGAGTTTATACAGAGATAATCTGTGTGAACTCCTTTTTTTGTTTTCAGCAGGAAAGGATGGGAAGCGTTATGATGACATGGCAGATTATGATGGGAGCACAGTTGATTTCAATGGCTGTTTCAACAGCAGTAGTAGTGGTATTTATGTTAAAAAAAGAACCATTAGATAAAGAAGTAACAAAAGTATCAAAAAATGGTGTATCTGCAGACACAATGACTGCATAGATGAAAATGTTTACTGAACAGGGAGGACAAAAATGACATTACAACAAACATCAGTGATTTTTTTCATAGGATTTTTAATATTTGTAGGATTGGTAGCGTTTATATCCGGTAAGTTAGGAAACAGAACTACCAGCGGATCAGCAGACGTAGATTATTATCTTGGAGGAAGAAGTACTCCAACAGTAGTACTGGCATTTTCATATGTAACGTCATCTATCAGTGCAGCCTGTTTTATGGGAGACCCTGGTATTATGTCGACGGTAGGGTGGCCTTATTACTGGGTTGTAATTGCAGTAATTCCAGGATTAATCATTCCGGCGGTTTTGCTTATGCCTAAAATGAGAATGCAGGCTGAAAAACTGGGATCTCTTACAATTCCGGAATATCTTGGGGATCGTTATAAAAGTGAGACTTTAAGATTGATTATTGCAGGGGTTATTTCTGTTTTTTACATATTTCCTCTGGTTGCACAGTTTAAAGGAGCAGCGGTATTACTGGAATCCTTTACTGGCATTTCATTTAAGGCAGGCCTTGCAATTATTTCTGTAGTTATTGTATTTTATGTTATTGTAGGTGGTTTAAAATCAGTGGCATGGACAGATTTTGTGCAGGGATTGCCAATGCTGGTAATCAGTGTAGTGCTGGTTGTACTGTCTCTGAAAGCAGTTGGAGGGTTTAATGGTCTGGAAATGAAACTTGCAGAGATTAATCCGGATATGCTGAATATTGTACAGGCAGAAGCATCTGATGCACAAATGTCTTTATCTGGAGTCATCGGTAACTTTATGTTCTGGTGTGTGATTTTTATCAGTCAGCCATATTTATGTTCAAGATTTCTTGCAATTCCAGATATCAAGAGAAAGACTATCGGTACATTTTTAATTACAGCTTTGATTTTAAGTTCTGTTTATAATAGTTTTTATCTTTGTGGACTGACAGGACGTGTATTATTCCCAGATGTTCCAGCAGATTATTTAACAGTAACCATGGCGAAAGAAATGCTTCCTACATGGGCAGCAGCACTAATGATGATTGGTATTTTTGCAGCAATGATGTCAACAGCAACATCTGTTCTTCTGGTAGTAGGGCAGGCCATCGGGCGTGATTTTTATTCAAAGACTATTAATAAAAATGCAACACCGGAACAGGAAGTTCTGGTTACAAGAATTGCGGTTATTGTAATTGCAGCAATTTGTTTTGGATTTAATTTCGTAAATCCGCCTGAATTTTTAAGTGTTGTACTATACCTTGGATTAAGCGGAATAGGATCATGTATTGGTGTTCCATTATTTTCAGCAATTATTTCACAAAAATCTACAAAAGAGGGAGCCATTGTTTCAGCCATTGCAGGTCCGGTTTCTTACCTGGTATTTAACTATGGTATGGCAATAAACTACTGGTTCTCATGTTTGTTAGCGATTCTGGTGTCAGCTATCTTTATGATTGGAATTTCAACATATATCAATCATAGTCAGAAAACTCAGAATGGATATAAAGCTTGTGTGGATCCAGTAAAATAGCAAGAAAGGAGACAGGAAATGTCATATTATATGCATGAAATTACATGGCCGGAATTTGAAAAAAAGAAAGATTCGGTTGTTATATTACCAATTGGAGCAACAGAACAGCATGCTCAGCATTTGCCTCTTTGCACAGATGCAAAAATAGCAGAAAAGTTTTCTCATTATCTGGCAGAGCAGATAGATGGAATTATTATGCCAACATTATCTTATGGATATAAATCCAAACCACTAAGCGGTGGCGGTCCATTGTTCCCTGGAACCATTGACTTAAATGGAAAAACAGTGATTGATATGGTATATGATGTCTTGATGGAACTGGTGAAAGATGGATTTACAAAAATATTTATCATGAATGCACATTTTGAAAATGAAGCATTTGTAGTAGAAGCTATGGATCTGGTTAACAGGGACACAAAAGGGGCGGCAACTATTGTCGAATCTAACTGGTGGGATCCAATGCCGGAAGATGTGATAGATAAAGTTTTTGATGAAGTCCCGTTTCCAGGCTGGGCGTTTGAACATGCAGCTGTAACGGAAACTTCTCTGATGATGTATTTTGCACCGGAACTGGTACACTTCGAACGTGCAGTAGAAGCACCTCCTACGGTGGCATTACCTTATTTCCGTTATCCGCTGTATAAAGGCGATGTACCGGAAAGCGGAGCTTTGGCAAGCAGTGTTTCATCCAGTGCAGAACGAGGCAAGATTATTGTTGACAGTGTAATACCGGAACTGGTGAAAATTTGTAAAAAAGAATTTGATATTTAAATAGAAAATAATATACAATACTGAGTTTCATTGTTTTTGATGAGACTCAGTATTTTTCATAACTGGCATATATTTTTAAATCTTACCCGTGTGATTTGCTAAATATGTTCCTGTTGTAGCCATAATTCCAGCTATCAGATATTTCCACTGGAAAGCTTCTCCCAGAATAATACACGAAAATACCACTCCGAAAACAGGAATGAACGCATTAAATATAGCTACCTTGCTGATAGGATGATTTGCAAGAAGAGAATTGTATACGCTGAAACTTATTGCTGAAATGAGTGTTAATGCAATAATCAGAACGATTCCAAGTACGGACAGATTCCACATTTTTGCAGGATAGATAAATATCCCGGTTCTACATTCATAAGTATTATTCCACCAAAACCCAGAATACACCCCATTGCTTTATATACCGTCATTCTGTCATCAGCAAAAATCATACATGAAAGAAGGATTAAAAAGAAACTTCCCATAGAGTCAATGATTGTATCTCTTGAGCTGGGAATATATCCTAAACCAATGTATGAAAATAGATAATGCAGGGATGTGTTAATAAGTGCAAATAATAACAGCCATCTCCAGATATTTTTATTTATACGACTCCTAGATACCAGCTTTTTTCCTGAAATAAGTAACACGAGTAATCCTGAGAAAAGGAAACGAATTCCAGCGAACAGGATCTTGCTGCCTAAATCATTGGCTTCAATTCCAAGTTCCCTATATCCAAGCTTAATAAACGGATATGCAAGTGCCCATAACAATGCACATAAAAGTGCAAGTACCGGCATCATTTTTTTATTTTTATATATTTCTGAACACATTTTTACATCCCCTTAAAAAAATACCAAATTTCAAGCTTCAATAATTATAACAAGAACACACAAGAAAGCAAGGCTCTGCTTTCCTATAAGCAGGATGGGACTTCTTCGTGTGGCTTTTGTACATTTTTACCGGTTATGTTATGATAGTCAAAGTAACCTTTTGCTTGAGAGAAGGAGAGCATTTATGAATTTTGCTTATGATATTCCGGATTCTTTCTGGAGCCTGTTTCGTTCGGTGAATCGGGAATCGTATATGGAAGCCTTATTGAAAATCAATGAGGAGTATGAATATAACAACTACTATTTAAGTAAAGAAGTCTGCCTTCAGGTTTTAAATGACTGGAATGAAGGGAAACGGATCTGGCTGAGTCCGGAAGAGTTTGAAACGGAAACAGATCTTTTAGAGACACCGCCCAACCGTATTTTAAATTGGCTGATTCGGACGGGCTGGCTGAAAAAACTAGAAGATTTCGGGACCTTGACAACTAATATTATTATTCCGGATTATGCAGCGGTTTTTCTAAATGCGTTTGAAGAACTGATTCATCCTTCCATGGATGAAACCAATATTTATATTCAGAATGTATATGCCACCTTGTTTTCATTTAAAAATGATCCAAGGATGAATCTCAGTATGCTGAAAACTGCCATGGTTAATACCAGAAGGCTTAACAAAGCGCTGCAGGATATGCTTCACAATATGGATCAGTTTTTTGACCGTCTATTAAAACAGAAGTCTTATGGAGATATACTTTCCGAGCATCTGGAAGGCTATGTGGAAGAAATTGTTAAGAAGAAATATCATATTTTAAAAACCAATGATAACTTTTATTTGTATAAGATGGATATCAAAAAGTGCCTTAAAGAGATGCGGGAAGATTCGGTATGGCTTGAAAGAGTACAGGCAAAGGCAGAAGCTGAAGAAACAAATCAGGAAGATGTTCTGGATATGCTGGATACTATTGAACGAGGCTTTGATGATATTGAACACCGGATTTCCAATATGGATAAAGAACATTCCAAGTATATTCGTGCAACCGTGACAAGAATGAATTATATGCTGAATGGAGAATCAGATATGAAGGGATTGATGATTCAGCTGTTAAAACATTTGGAGGATGGTTCAAAGTCGGAAAAACGATTACAGGATGTTGGCAACCGGATGAATCTGTCAAGTTTTGAAATTCTCTCTGAGAAATCACTTTATAAACGAAGGAAACGAAAAGATTTTGCCAGCGGTATGGAGGCAGAAGAAGAAAATAAAGAACTTTCCAGAGAAGATGTATTGAAGATGAATAAGATACAGACGCGTTATACCAGGCAGGAAATTGAGGAATTTCTTGAACAGTATATGAAAGAAGATCATCTGGATGTGAAAGATATATCTATTGAGGATGATGAAGATTTTGAAAAGCTGATTCTGGCATATGATTACTGTACCAGAAGAGATAGCAAATATAAGGTGTTGGAAAGAGATGATAAACAGCTGGATAATGGAAGATACCGATATCCGGCATTGACATTTGTGAGGAGAAAAGCATGATATCATATTATGAACAGCTGATGGATGATGAGAAAGAACAAGTTACCCGGGTCATCCGCCTGTTGCAAAAACAGACTTATTTACTGGAAAGAAAATATGAAAAGCGTTCCGGAAGACTGATTTACAACAAAGATTATCGGATTGCGGGATACCATCAGGATTTTTTAAAAGAGTATTTTCAGATTGCGGGGATTGAATTGAAAGAAAATATCCATATGGGTATTTTGTATCTGCAGGGAGAAACTCTTCTTGGAGAAAAGATTCCAAAACTGGCAACATTATACCTGCTGATTTTAAAACTGATTTATGATGAACATATGGCGGAGGCTTCCACCAGTGTGAGTATTTATACAACTTTAGGAGAAATCCATCAAAAGATAGGAGAATTTCGTCTGTTAAAAGCTCTTCCATCCGTGACAGAAATGCGCCGTGCCATTGCACTGCTGAAAAAATACCAGATGATTGAACCGCTGGATGTACTGGAAGAACTGAGTGAAGAAACCCGGATGCTGATTTATCCATGTGTGAATGTGGTGCTTTTGGGAGATGATGTGAGAGAATTAGTTGATAGTTTTACCAAGGAGGATGAACGTGGATACGAAGATGGAGAAGAAACAGACGTTCAAAGAGTTATCGAAGATTTGTCTGAATAACTGGCATTATATTGACCGAAAAGTTTTGTCTTTAAATGAAGGGATTAACTTTTTTACCGGACATTCCGGAAGTGGGAAATCTACGGTCATTGATGCTCTTCAGATTGTTTTATATGCCAATACGGATGGACGTGGATTTTTTAATAAAGCGGCAGCAGATGATTCTGACCGCAGCCTGATTGAATATTTACGGGGAATGGTTGCCGTCGGGGATCAGGATCAGATTACTTATTTAAGAAATAAAAATTTCTCCAGTACTATTGTTCTGGAACTTACTCAGACGGATACGGAAGAGAAAGAATGTATTGGAGTTGTGTTTGATGTGGAAACTTCAACCAATGATATTTCCAGACTGTTTTTCTGGCACAAAGGTGGTATTCCTGAAAATCATTATCGAAGAGAAGAGAGAACCATGGCAATTTCGGAAGTACGTCAGTATCTTCAGAAAAATCGAAAACAAAATGAATATTATTTTGGTACCAGCAATGAACGATTCCGTCGTCAGTTATATGATATTTATCTGGGCGGCCTGGATATGGAAAAATTTCCGAGACTTTTCAAACGTGCCATCCCGTTTAAAATGAATATTAAATTAGAAGAATTTGTGAAAGAATATATTTGCATGGAGCAGGATATCCATATTGAAGATATGCAGGAAAGTGTCATGCAATATGGGAGAATGCGAAAGAGGATTGAAGATACTATAAAAGAGACGGCCAGACTTCAGAAAGTTCAGGATAGTTTTGAAATCTTTGAAGAGAAGAAAAAAGAGCAGGATTACTGCCAGTATCGGATTGATAAGTTTGAAACATTAAAACTCCGGGAAGAGCTTAATCTTTTACAGGAGAAAATCAAAGAAGGAAATAAGGATTTACAGGTTCAAAAAGAAAATGAACAGATTCTTCTTGAAAAACTGGAACAGCTATCCAGGGATTATGATGAACTGGTCGGACAGATCGCAGGTAGTGGTTATGAACAGATTATGACCAGAAAATCAGCCGTGGAGGAGTTGCTGGCTCCGCTGGAAAAGGATGTGACCAGATGGAACCAGACTGCCGGTGAATTGAAAAAATGGTGTGAGCTGGATATTACACCGAATCAGGCAATATGGGATATTGAAAAATTTGAAAAGTGTGAAATTACAGAAGAAGAGATTAGAAGGCTCCAAAGAACTTTATCTATGCTTCGAAAAGAAACAGAGGAAGAGCGTCAGGAAAATGCATCTGCCCTTCGTGCCATGAAAAAGCAGGAAAAAACCATTACGGAAGAGTTAAAAGAGCTTCGAAAAGGAAACAAGGCTTATCCCAAAGAAGTATCTGATGCAAAATATGAATTACAGACAAAATTAAGTGAACAGTGTGGTACTTTTGTAAAAGTGCATGTATTGGCAGATTTACTGGATATAAAATCAGAAATCTGGCATAAAGCGGTAGAGGGATATCTTGGTTCCAATAAATTGTCTTTGGTTATTGAGCCTGCCTATGTGCGAAAGGCAATGGATATTTATCAGAAGATGGATCAGAAAAAGTACTGGAGGATTTCTATTGTAGATACGGAATCCATTGAAAAAAGTCATCCAGAGGCAGAAAGAGGAGCTTTATCAGAAGAAGTAATAGCAAAAGAAACCTATGTACAGAAACTGATAGACTATCTTCTTGGTCATGTGATGAAATGTAATTCTGTTGAAGAACTTCGTCAGTGCCGCGTTGGTGTTACGCCGGATGGAATGCTTTATAAAAATTATCAGTTAAAGCATCTGGATCCAAAGCAGTATACGAGAAATTCTTATATTGGAGAAAACAGCCTGCGGCAGAGAATCCGTCAGTTGGAGGAGGAAAAAGAAAAACTTCTGGAACAGAAAGAACCTTTAGAAAAAGAAGTTTTACAGGCCGGATATGTTTTAAATCTGGAATATTTATCTCATCTGGCAGAAGAGTATCTGGAGTGGCAGACGGCTTTCCAGCGAGTGCGAGATAAGCAGGAGGAACTGGATGATTTACAAGAACAGCTGAATCAGCTAAAAGAAGGATCTCTGAGAGGGCTGGAGGAAGAAAAAGAACGAAACCGGCAACAGCAGGAAGCCAAAAAAGATGCATTGAATCAGCTGAGAGAATCTATCTGGTCTATGGAAAATGAGTTACGGGAATATGAACAGCAAAGTATTGATCAGAATGAGGCGCTGTTTCAAAAACAACAGGAATTTGTTCCAAATGGTGAATATGAACAGCGGTTCCAGAGAGAAATAGATGGTATGAAGAATCCGGATTATGAAAGACTTGGTAATCTGGCAGTCCGGAAGTTTTATGATGCCGGAACAAAAAAAGAAGAGAAATACCGGGAGCTGGTGGAAGTCCGCAGTGACTATCTGCGAGAATATCCAAATCGTACATTTTCTGCAATTGCGGAAGACAATCAGGATTATGAAAAACTGTACCAGCAGCTATCTTGTGATCATTTGGAAGAATACCGGGCTAGAGCTGCCACACAGGCAAAAACAGCGGTAGAACATTTTAAAGATGACTTTATTTATAAAATCCGAAGTGCGATTCGGGAGGCATATCAGCGTAGAGATGAATTAAACCGGATTATCAGCGGGCTGGATTTTGGAAAAGATAAATATCAGTTCCGAATTACCAGAAACAAAGGAGCAGATGGAAAATATTATAAGATGTTTATGGATGATTCTTTAAACATTGATCCGTCCATGCTAAATTCCTCTATGGAAAATCAGATGAATTTGTTTACCATGAATCATGAGAATCAGTATGGAGATTTGATGAATGAGTTAATTGAAATTTTCATACCTCCAGAGGGTGCAACTCCGGAAGAGCTGGATGAGGCAAAACGAAATATGGAGAAATATTCAGATTACCGTACCTATTTGTCATTTGATATGGAGCAGATTATTGATGGAGAAGAGCAGTTGACCATTGGACTTAGTAAAATGATCAAGAAAAATTCCGGAGGAGAAGGACAGAATCCACTTTATGTGGCACTTCTGGCAAGTTTTGCACAGGCATATAAAATTAATCTGTCTCCAAAAGTCCGAAGAAATCCAACCATTCGTCTGGTTGTGCTGGATGAAGCATTTTCCAAGATGGACGCTGAAAAAGTTGCAACCTGTATTGATCTGATTCGAGGACTTGGATTCCAGGCAATCATTAGCGCAACCAATGATAAGATTCAGAATTATCTTGAAAATGTAGACAAAACCTTTGTCTATGCCAATCCAAATAAAAAAAGTATTTCCATACAGGAATTTGAAAAGAAAGAGTTTGGAAAGCTGATGGGGGAAGAGTAGAAAAATGAAAAAGTCTGCAAAAGGAATGTGTTTTTCTATTATCGGGGGAGCCTGCTGGGGTTTGTCTGGGATTATGGGAAAATATTTATTCGATGCAAAAGGGTTAAATGCCATGTGGCTGGTAAATATAAGGCTGCTTTTAGGCGGATGTTTTATGTTGCTTTTGGCATTTTGTTTGAGAAAACAGAGAATATTTGATGTATGGAAGAGGAAAGAGACTGCGGGGAAACAGTTGATATTCAGTATCTTTGGAATGGGTGCGTGCCAGTTATCTTATTTTTTGGCTGTACAATATTCCAATCCAGGAACAGCAACGGTGCTTCAGTATATTGCCCCAGTATTAATTTTGCTGTTTAATTTGGCGGTAGAAAAAAGACTTCCACAAATTTTAGAGATTGTCGTTTTAACAGCAGTCGTCATTGGTGTATTTTTGCTGTCAACGCATGGAAATATTCATGGTCTGGTCATGACCAGGCAGGCATTATTTTGGGGACTGATCGCGGCATTAACTTGTGCATTCTATAGTATTCAACCGAAAAGTTTATTAGAAACATTTGGTTCATTGGAGACGGTGGGATGGGGAATGCTGCTTGGCGGCATTTTTCTGATTCCATTTGTGAAAATATGGGAGGTGCCAGGCATCTGGGACATTCAGACGTTTGCTTTGATGGCAGGTGTGATTTCCATTGGAACAGTCATTGCCTTTGGCTGTTACCTTCAAGGAATTTTAATTCTCGGATCGGTAAAGGGAAGCATTTTTGGCTGTGTAGAGCCGCTGGTGGCAACCATTTTTTCCGTATTGCTTCTGGGACAGGCCTTTGAAGGAATGGATGTACTGGGGATTGTATGTATTATTGCAGGGGTCACTGCCCTGGCGGTGTTTGGTGAGAAAAAATAAAGATATGAAACCGATAGAGATTGACAGGGTTAATTTCTGTCGGTTTTTTTAAGGAATAATGATTTAGATTTCTAATTCATGCGACTATTTTAACTAAATATTAAGTGCCAAAATCAAGTGTACTATAAGAAGAAAGGTAAGAATAACAGAACCAACTCTATGCATCTTCATCCATGTTTTTTTATGATTTTCCTTATGAATACAAGTAAGGCATACATATAAAGCACTACCAAATAAAAGGATACCTGAAATGATTGCGCAATATGGCTCAGGCTTATTACAAGCGAAATAATTCCGTGTGCTAAGCCGGTTACAAACATTACAATAGCAAATGATCTATGTAATTTGCTAAATGTACGGTTCAGTTTTTTTAATACTACTTTTTCTTGTTACGAATTTCATCAACAGCAATATACTAAAGCCAAATGAAATCCATGCTAACCAATGTGATACCATTTATTATTTCCTCATTTCCTGATTGCTACAACTTCAAATTTTGTCATGTTTTCCCTTATCGGATATCATAATTAACGGTAATGAGGATTACCGCATAAAAAGGGACCATCTGTACTTATGATTTGATATCGTTAGTATGGATGGTCCTGCTTTTTGTTTATTAGAGTTATCTGATTAATCTCCAAAGCTGATTCCGATGATTTTAGCTTCTTTAATCATCTTGCAGTCTGGATCTACATATTTCAATTTGCCTGCAACTTCTTCCAATGGAACAGGTTCTGTTTCTCCGTTTTTAATAGCAATCATATAACCATATTTTTCTTCCAGAATCAATTCTGCAGCAGCAGCCCCGACTCTGGTTGCGATGACACGGTCATATGCACAAGGAGAACCACCTCTTTGTGTATGACCTGGGACAGTAACACGAACTTCACGATCTGTTTTGCTTTCAATCTGTGCAGCCAGTTCATAGGCAATGGATGGATATTTACGTTCTGCCAGTTTCGCTTTGTACTGTTTTTTCTTCAGGGCAGCATCTTCTTTGGAAATGGCACCTTCAGCAACAGCAAGGATTGTAAAATGTTTTCCTGATTTTGCACGTTGCTCAATGACATCTACAACTTTGTCAATGTCATAAGGAATTTCAGGAAGCAGAATAATATCCGCACCACCGGCAATGCCTGCATGTAAGGTTACATGGCCAACTTTGTGTCCCATAACTTCAATGATAAATACACGGCTGTGAGAAGAGGCTGTGGTATGGATGCAGTCGATGGTATCAGTTGCAATATCAACAGCACTCTGGAAACCAAATGTCATATCAGTTCCCCAGAGATCGTTATCAATCGTCTTTGGAAGTGTGATAACATTTAATCCTTCTTCCCGAAGCATATTTGCAGATTTGTGTGTTCCGTTTCCGCCGAGAATAACAAGACAGTCCAGTTTTAATTTGTGATAGGTAGTTTTCATAGCTTCAACCTTATCCAAACCATTTTCATCAGGAATACGCATTCGTTTAAATGGCTGTCTGGATGTTCCAAGAATCGTACCACCCAGGTTAAGAATTCCTGAAAAGTCATTTGGTGTCATAAGATGGAAATTTCCATAAATTAATCCTTTGTATCCATCTTCAAATCCGTAGATTTCTAAATCGTCTCTTTTTACACTTAATCCTTTGATGACAGCGCGCATTGCTGCATTCAGTGCCTGGCAGTCACCACCGCTAGTTAATACTCCAATTCGTAACATATATTCATTCCTTTTCTTATATTTTAATGTATAATAGTATCATAATGATTTATTTTACCATAAAAAGAATAGAATATATATGGTATACGGTAAATAAAATGTGAAATGTATGTAAAGTATTCGCGAAAACCAGATGAATTTTTGGTGGAGAATTAAAATCAACGATTGACGAAACACTGGTTCTGGTGGTAATATAAATCCATGTGAAAATAGCGATGATGGAGACAGTATGTATACTGCGAACGTAAGAGCGAATCTGTGATGGTGTGAGACAGGTATTAGTAGAGTATAAGGAACATCACTCCTAAGCTGCAGGCTGAACAAAGTAAGCTGTGCCGGTATCCTCCGTTAAAGGGATAACATATCAACAGTGTATGTGAAATAGGTGGTTTAGAAGCAACAGGTGTTGTCCTATTTTAGGACAGCACCTTTTCTTTTTTCGGGAAAAGAAAAATTCTATCTTAAATTTCATTATACGAATTTTCAATATTATTAATTAAAGGAGAATTAAGAATGTACAAGAAAGTATCTTCCGATCTGAATTTTGTGGATCGTGAGAAAGAAACCGTAAAGTTCTGGAAAGAAAATCAGATCTTTGAAAAGAGTATTGAAGAACGTAAAGACGATCCGACATATACTTTTTATGACGGACCTCCAACAGCAAATGGAAAACCTCATATCGGACATGTATTAACTCGTGTTATTAAAGACATGATCCCTCGTTATCAGACAATGAAAGGGCACAAAATCATCCGTAAAGCCGGATGGGATACCCATGGTCTTCCTGTAGAACTGGAAGTTGAAAAGCTTCTTGGTCTGGACGGAAAAGAACAGATTGAAGAATATGGTCTGGAACCATTCATTAATAAATGTAAAGAAAGTGTATGGAAATACAAAGGAATGTGGGAAGACTTTTCCAGCACTGTAGGATTCTGGGCTGATATGGATGATCCATATGTAACATATGATAACAACTTTATCGAGTCTGTATGGTGGGCATTAAAGCAGATCTGGGACAAAGGTCTTTTGTATAAAGGATTTAAGATTGTTCCTTACTGTCCTCGTTGTGGAACTCCATTATCTGCACAGGAAGTTGCTCAGGGATATAAAGATGTAAAAGAACGTTCTGCAGTGGTACGTTTCAAAGTAAAAGATGAAGATGCATATTTCCTTGCGTGGACAACAACACCTTGGACATTGCCTTCTAATATCGGTCTTTGTGTAAATCCTGTGGAAACCTATGCAAAAGTAAAAGCAGCAGACGGACATGTTTATTATATGGCAGAAGCTCTGCTGGATACTGTTCTTGGCAAATTAGCAGACGAAGAAGCAGGAACTGCTGCATATGAAGTTCTGGAAACATATAAAGGACAGGATCTGGAATACAAAGAATACGAACCACTTTATGACTGTGCTGCAAAAGTAGCTGAAAAACAGCATAAAAAAGCTTTTTATGTAACCTGTGACAGTTATGTAACATTAACAGATGGTACAGGTATTGTTCATATTGCACCTGCATTTGGTGAAGACGATGCAAAAGTCGGACGTAAATATGACATGCCATTTGTACAGCTGGTAGATGAAAAAGGTGAAATGTCACCGGAAACACCTTTTGCAGGATTATTTGTTAAGAAAGCAGATCCGGAAGTATTAAAAGATCTGGATGCAAGAGGATTATTATATGATGCTCCAAAATTCGAACATAGCTACCCACATTGCTGGCGCTGTGATACTCCACTGATCTACTATGCAAGAGAATCATGGTTCATCAAGATGACAGATGTAAAAGATCAGCTGATCGCAAATAATAATACAGTAAACTGGGTACCGGAAAGTATCGGAAAAGGCCGTTTTGGAGACTGGCTGGAAAATGTACAGGACTGGGGTATTTCCCGTAACCGTTACTGGGGAACTCCATTAAATATCTGGGAATGTGAATGTGGACACCAGCATTCTATTGGTTCTATTGAAGAACTGAAGAGTATGTCTGATAACTGTCCGGATGATATTGAATTACATCGTCCATATATTGATGATGTAACTATCAAATGTCCGGTTTGCGGTAAAGAAATGCATCGTGTAGAAGAAGTTATTGACTGCTGGTTTGATTCAGGATCCATGCCATTTGCACAGTGGCACTATCCATTTGAAAATAAAGAAATTTTTGAAGATAATTTCCCTGCAAACTTTATTTCTGAAGCAGTAGACCAGACTCGTGGATGGTTCTATTCTTTAATGGCAATCTCAACATTGCTGTTTAATAAAGCTCCTTACAAGAACGTTGTAGTTCTGGGACATGTTCAGGATGAAAACGGACAGAAGATGAGTAAGTCCAAAGGAAATGCAGTAGATCCGTTTGACGCACTGGAAGAACATGGAGCAGATGCAATCCGCTGGTATTTCTATACAAACAGTGCACCTTGGCTGCCAAACCGATTCCATGCAAAGGCAGTTACAGAAGGTCAGCGTAAGTTTATGGGTACTCTGTGGAACACTTATGCATTCTATGTATTATATGCAGAAATCGACCAGTTTGATCCAACAAAACATGAACTGGATTATGACAAACTTTCTGTTATGGACAAATGGCTGTTATCAAAGATGAATTCCATGGTAAAAGCAGTGGATGATAACCTTGGTAATTACAGAATTCCAGAAGCTGCAAGAGCTCTTCAGGAATTTGTAGATGATATGAGTAACTGGTATGTAAGACGCTGTCGTGATCGTTTCTGGGCAAAAGGAATGGAACAGGATAAAGTTAATGCATATATGACATTGTACACAGCACTGGTAACTGTATGTAAAGCGGCAGCTCCGATGATTCCGTTTATGACAGAAGAAATTTATCAGAATATCGTTGTCAGCGTAGATGATTCTGCACCAGAAAGTATTCACTTATGTGATTTTCCTGTTTATAAAGAAGAACAGGTTGATACAAAACTGGAAGCAGATATGGATATGGTACTGAAAATCGTTGTTCTTGGGCGTGCATGCCGTAACAGTGCAGCTATCAAGAACCGTCAGCCGATCGGTCAGATGTATGTGAAAGCAGCAGCGGAACTTCCAGAATATTATCAGGATATTGTGCTGGATGAATTAAATGTAAAAGCTATTACATTTACAGATGATGTATCCAGCTTTACCACATACAACTTTAAACCACAGTTAAAGACTGTTGGACCTAAATATGGAAAACTGGTTGGAGGAATCCGTAATTATCTTACTAATGTAGATGGAAATGCAGCAAAGGCTGAGCTGGATTCTAAAGGAGCTCTTTCCTTTGATATTGATGGAACACCTGTGGAACTGGCAGAAGAAGATCTGCTGATCGAGATGGTAAAACAGGAAGGATTTGTTACTGAAGCAGATGGTGGAGTAACTGTTGTTCTTGATACAAATCTGACAGAAGAGCTTCTGGAAGAAGGATTTGTCCGTGAAGTAGTAAGTAAGATTCAGTCCATGAGAAAAGAAGCCGGATTTGAAGTAACAGATAAGATTACTCTTTCCTATGCCGGAAGTGAAAAGGCAGCAGAAATCATTGGCAGAAATGAAACAGCAATTGCAGGGGATGTACTTGCAACTAAGGTTGAAGCAGGAGAAGCTGCAGGATTCACAAAAGAATGGAATATTAATGGTGAAAAAGTTACTCTGGGAGTAGAAAAAAACTAGAGAAATTTTACTTATATTCAATAATAAAATAAATTGTAACAGCCTTCTGGTATGTCTTATGATATGGACAATGCCAGAAGGTTGTTTTATTATTACATAGGAAATCCCTTTAAATTTCCTATGTAATAATAAATGTTCCGCGAAAGATGCGACTAGATGTACAAAAGGAGAATCAGAATATGAGAAGAAAAGATCGGGAAATTACTGATAAAGTTAAAATAGTAAATATCATGAAAAAATGTGACTGCTGTAATCTGGCTCTTAATGGTGAAGAATTTCCCTATGTAATTCCGTTAAGTTTTGGATTCTGCCAGGAAAATGATGAATTGAAATTATATTTTCATTCTGCAAAAGAGGGAACTAAAATTGATTTTATAAAAAGGAATGAAAAGGCGGCCTTTACCATGCACACAACACATCAGTTAGAGTTGGGAGAAAAAGCCTGTGACAGCACCATGAGATATGAAAGTGTCTGTGGAAATGGAACAATTCGCTTTATTGAAGGACAGGAAAAAATTAAGGCATTAAAATGTATTATGAATCAATATGAACAAGGAAAAGAACATGTTTTTTCTGAAAAAGTACTGCCATTGACTGAGGTTATGGAATTGACAGTGGAGCATATTTCAGGAAAAGAATCAAAAGCGTAAAGATTTTTTATTGGTATATTTGTAGTGAGGGAAGAAGGAATTTTATGGAATATTATGGAACTTTGGGACCTTCCTGCTGGGAAACCGAGACATTGGAGAAAATGATTCAGGCAGGAATGACCGGGATTCGTCTGAATCTGTCTCATAGATCATTAAAAGAAAGTCGACAGGGAGTTATTCACTATCAGGAAGCTTCAAAAGAACAGGGGAAAGAACCTTGTTTAATGATTGATCTGCAGGGACCGGAACTTAGAATTGGGAATCTGCCTGCAGAGATGATCTTAGAAGAAGGAAAAGAAATAATATTAGGAGATGGACAAATCCAGATTCCGGAGATAATTCTGCCTTTTTTAAATAAAGGACAAAGAATTTTACTGGACGATGGAAAAATTCAACTGGAGGTTTTAGATTCGATAGATGAAACAAGTGTTAAATGTCATGTATTATGTGGTGGCTTTTTGACTTCCAGAAAGAGTATTGCTTTGCCAGGATGCGAAATAAACAATCCTACTCTTACGAAGCAGGATATGGATAATCTGTTTGATGCCAGGAAATTTGGAGTCACAGATGTTATGCTTCCTTTTGTACGGGGGAAAGAAGATTTGATAAATCTAAGGGAAGCGTTAAAACAGGCGGGCTGTCCAGGAGTCCGGATATTTGCCAAGATTGAAAATATGCAGGGAGTAGATCATTTAGATGAACTGATACCATATAGCGATTATATTGTTATTGCACGAGGTGATCTTGGAAATGCCATGCCGCTTTACAAGCTGCCGGCAATACAATATCAAATTGCAGAAAAGTGTAAGGTATCTGGCAGAAAATTTATGGTAGTTACTCAAATGCTGAATTCAATGATTGAGCTTCCTTATCCTACCAGAGCAGAGGTAAATGATATTTTTCAGGCTGTCATGCAGGGAGCATCTGCTGTGATGCTGACGGGAGAAACAGCAGCAGGAAAATATCCGGCAGAAGCAATGAGTATGCTGGTAAATACGGGAAGAGAAGCTGAAAGGATAGCAAAAAAAATGCCTCATGAATAATTTCATGGGCATTTTTAACTTTATCTCATAATTAAAGCAGTTCAAAATTTTCACGATCTGCCAGAATACATTTAATAATATAAGCAATTCCATCATTTGTATTGGCACGGGTACGATAAACACAGATATCCTGTATCATAGGAGCTGCATTTTCCATGGCTACAGAATGTAAACCAGGAATTGAAAGCATGGAATAGTCATTTTCACTATCACCTATGGCAACTATTTCATCTGGAGTATAACCTTTTTCTTTTGCATATTCCATCAAAGCAATTCCTTTTTGTGCATTTTTTGAGGTGATTTCAATATCAGTAGGTACAGTTGAAACCACAGCAAGCTCAGGAAGTTCCTGCTCTAAACGAGTACGCAGCTGAACCAGAGAATCCGGATTCAGGGACTGAGAAATAATTTTCAGTATGTTATGATGGGTGCCGTTTAACAGTTCTTCAGTTCCATCAACATAAATGCAGTTGTCAAGAAGCTCCTGGAAATCTGATGGTGTATATTGAAAGTCGGGATGATTGATTTGCATTGCAGGTACCATGACATCTTTTATGTATTGACGCATTTCTTCTTTAGAGAGAATGGAAAGGCGTCCATCCTGAGAAAATGGAGTCGGAACCAGATCAAAGTCACGGAAAATAGAAAAAATCTTTTTTACAGTTTCTTTTGGAATAAAGTGCTGGAATAAAATGTTACCATTCTGATCACATCCACAGGCACCATTGGTGCAGAGCATATCACATTTAAGACCAGCTTTATCAAGAATTTCCATAACATTCTGATATTCACGTCCTGTATTGATTATAAAATTAATACCATTGTTTTGCAGTTCTTTAATGGCAGAAATATTTTCCTCAGTGATCTGTCTATAGCTGTCAAGTAATGTGCCATCCATATCTGATGCAACTAATCGAATCATTTATTAAAACCTCCTTTATTGTTTGACCAAATCATTATTTATACTATCACAGATAAATTAGAAGTCAAATAAAAAAGTCATGAAATAAGGGAGTAATCTGCATGACGCCAATGCATTTCATAGAAACAGCGCTCGATTAATAATCCTTCAAGTATTACGGCAACACCATCTTGATCATTGGAAAGTGTTTGTGAAGAACAAATGTTATGAATCATTTCATCTGCGTTTGCCATGGCAACAGTCTGTCCAAGGTTAAGAGAAAGCATGGAATAATCATTTTCGCTGTCACCAATAGCAAGAATTTCGGAAGGATCAATGGAACGGTGTTTTGCATATTGCATGAGAGCGTATCCTTTTTGAGCCTTCTCCTGGCTAATTTCTAGATTAGTCTGGGCAGTGGAGGCAATATGAAGTCCAGGGAGTTTTTCAATTTCCTGTCTAAGCTGTTGGATTTTTTCTTGGTTGAGAAATGTAGTTGAAATCTTATATATAGGAGTCTCACTGCCCAGAAGAGAAAGAGCGTTATCAAAATAACGGACTCTGTCTGTCATTTGTTTAAAATCAGCGGGTGTCTTAAAGTAAACCTTATGTTCAGCCTTAGAAGCTGGAAATACCTCATTTTTATAATATTTTAGAAGTGCCTCAGGATTTTCTATCGATGTTTTTCCATAATCAGTGGAGATGTCGGCAAAGGCATGATGACGCTGAAAGATTTCCAGTATTTTTTTAGCGGTACTTTTAGGAATGGAGACAATATGAAAAGGATTGCCAAAACAGTCATAGGTACATGCACCACTGTTACATATCATGTCACAGGTGATTTTTGCCGCATCCAGTTCTTTTTTTGCACTATAATAATCTCTTCCCGTATTTACGATAAATTCAAATCCACTTTTCTGAATTTTACGGATTATATCAGCAGTTTTTTTTGTTATATAGCCATTACTATGAAGAAGAGTACCATACATATCGGCTGCAATTAAACGAATCATTTTCATTCCTCCTATTTACTCTGAAAATATCCTAACACGGAAATAAAAAATCAGAATAAAGGAAGTGTTAAATAATAGTAATATTATAAATAAAAGAAATCCTCATGAATATTTAAGCATCCATGAGGATAGAAGAAGGTTTATTATTATATAGAAGAAATTACATGTTCTAACACAACAGCAACTCCATCTTCGGTATTATTTTTTGTGGAATATTCGCAAATATCTTTTATAATAGGGACAGCGTTGCCCATGGCAACACTTTTTACATGTGGAAGAGCTAACATGGAATAATCATTTTCACCATTGCCAATAACTAATGTGTCTTTTAAAGACAATTTTTGCTGTTTAATGTATTTTTGGAGAGCAATACCTTTTAAGGCATCCGTATGATTAACCTCAATGTGATAAGGTGATTCTCCGATAATGGCAAGGTCAGGAAAAGATATTTCTAGATCCTGTTTTAAATGACGAAGTTTCCATATGTCATTGGAATGAGAAACAACTTTAACGATTTCGGGATTCTCTTTTAGCAGAAGCTCGCCGTTGTCATAGAAAAGAGTCTCTTCTATTAATGTATCATATTGTTCCTGGGTTATTTCAAAATCTTTGGTTTCCATCAGTAATCCAGGAATCTTTTCTCCTGTCAAATATGTTTCGTAAGCCTGTTTTGAGGCTAAAATACAACGTCCGCGGGTGCTGTATATTTCATAAAAAATACGGTTTTTTCCAAATAGACGCAAAAGTGGTGGCAGCGTCTCTGCAGGAATATATGAAGCTTTGTTCTGCTTACCGGTTTGATTGAAAAAACAGGAACCGCCAGAGCAGATCATATCACATTGAATATCGGCAGCATCTAGAATTGGTTTTACATCATCATATTCTCGTTCCGTATTTAAAAGGAAACCGATTCCTGCTTTTTGAAGTTGTTTTAATGCAGACACTGTCCTTGGAGAAATTTGTTTTTGGTTATTTAGTAATGTATCATCCAGGTCAGAAACGATTAATTCAATCATTTTTATATCCTCCTTTTGCTCATGGTATCATAAATTGTACAAAAAATATAGAGGAAAGTACCTTGAGGGAGAACATTCATTTGTGTATAATAAAAAGATACGATATATAAGGAGTAAACTGTATGGCAAAGGTGTCAAAAAGGATTACAAAGGTAAGAGTGCAGAAAATATGTGATATTTTAAATGAGACATATTCTATGGAGTACAAGTGTTATTTGAATTATGAAACTCCCTGGCAGCTTTTATTTGCCACGATCTTAAGTGCGCAATGCACTGATGAAAGAGTCAATCAGGTTACAAAGGAGCTTTTTGTTAAATATCCGGATCTTCAGGCATTTGCAGACGCAGATCTTCGTCAGATGGAGAAGGATATATATTCTACCGGATTTTATAAAAATAAAGCAAAGAATCTGATTGCATGTGCAAAGCAGCTGTTAGAAAGACATCAGGGAGAAGTGCCGTCTGATATCCAGGAGCTGACAAGCCTTGCAGGAGTCGGACGGAAAACAGCAAATGTAATTCGTGGAAATATATTCCATGAGCCAAGTATAGTTGTTGACACACACGTGAAACGAATATCCAGATTATTATGTCTTACCCAAAATGAAGATCCGGTTAAAATAGAATATGATTTGATGAAAGTTCTGCCAAAAGAACAGTGGATTCTTTATAATATCCAGATTATTACCCATGGGCGTAATATTTGTATTGCAAGAAGACCCAAATGTGCAGAGTGTACACTGCAGTCTGTATGTCCATCCTGTGAGGTTAAGGAATGAGAGAATATGTTGCATTTGACCTGGAAACCACCGGGTTATCTCCTGAAAAGGATCAGATGATTGAAATAGGAGCCGTTAAGATTAGAGATTCCAGAATTATAGGAAAATATAACTGTATTTTATATCCTGAAGTTCCAGTCAGTGATTTTATTATTCAGCTGACAGGAATCAGCAGAGAAATGCTGGCAAAAGGGATTTCATTGAAAGAAGGTGTAGAAGGATTTCTGGAATTTAGTGAAGGTTTTCCTGTCCTGGGGCATAATCTGATGTTTGATTACAGCTTTATGAAGATTGCAGCAAAATCTTTTTCCAGATCTTTTGAAAGAGATGGTGTGGATACACTTGCTGTAGCGAGAAAACTTTTGAAACAGCTTAAGAACAAGAAGCTGGAGACCTTATGTGAACATTATCACTATGTGAATGAGGCTGCTCACAGAGCCTATGATGATGCTCTTGCAACAGCTGTGGTCTTTGAACAGATGAAAAAAGAATTTCCGGAAGAAAAAGAAGTATTTAATCCAAAGCAGCTTCAGTATCGGGTAAAAAAAGAACGTCCGATTACGGAAAAGCAAAAACGGTACTTGAAGGAACTAATGAAATATCATACAATAAGGGACACTGTTAATATTGATATGATGTCGCAAAGTGAGGCGTCACGAAAAATTGATAGCATTATTTTAAATTATGGAGTGATGAGAAAATGAAGAAACAAAAAATGATAATTACGGTTATTGCGCTTCTGCTGATTGCGGTTATGGTAGTAACGACAGTTGCTGGAGCATTAATGATGTAAGTATCTATAATTAGAAGGGGAATGAGAATTAAAATGAAAAAGAGAATAGGACTAATAGCAGGCGGAATTATTATTCTGGTTCTTGGAGTCATGTTATATCTTAATATGACAGTAAAAGGAGCAGTAACTGAAGGACGTATTATTGATGGCGTTGAGTGTGACGGTGTCAATCTTGGAGGAATGACAAAAGAGGAGGCTCAGAAAGCAGTAGAAAATCATATTAAAAAACTTCATAAAGAAAAGATTACATTATATATAGATGATGAAGAAACAGAAGCTTCTATTGAACAGCTGGGAGCTATTCCTGATTCAGAAAAAACGGCAGAAGAGGCATATGCTCTTGGAAGAAGTGGAAATATTTTTCATAAATATTCAATAGTAAAAGAAGATAAGCATATGGTCGGTGTGTATCGGAATTATGATAAAGCTGTTTTTGAGAAGAAACTGACAAAGATTACAAAAAACATTATTACAGCACCCAAAAATGCCACAGTCAAAAGAAAAAATGGTAAATTTATAGTTCAGAAAGAAAAAACAGGATATACACTGAAAATGGATGCTACTTTCAAGAATTTTAAGAAGGCTATTGAAAGTAACAAAACGAAAGCAAAGCTGGAAGTATCCAAGAAAAAAGCAAAATATACATCTGAAGATCTGAAGAAAATCAAGGATGTTATGGGAACTTATACAACTGAGTATGGTTCTTCTCCATATGGACGTAAAGTCAATGTGGCAAATGGAGCCAGCAAGATTAATGGAAAAGTAATATATCCAGGGGAAACGTTTTCTGTATATGAGACTGTGTCTCCGTTTACAGCAGAAAATGGATATGCTTTAGCAGGATCTTATGAAAACGGACAGACTGTTCAGACATATGGTGGAGGAATCTGTCAGGTTTCAACAACTTTATATAATGCGGTGATCCGTGCAGAGCTTAAAATTAAAGAACGTCATCCTCATTCTATGACAGTTCATTATGTTCCACGTTCTGCAGATGCAGCAATTGCAGGGACTTATAAGGATATGAAATTTGAAAATCAGAATGATTTTCCTGTTTATATTGAAGGACATGCAAACGGATCAACGATTACTTTTACAGTATATGGAATCAAGGAAGATCCGGACCGTACGGTAGAATTTGTTTCAGAGACAACTTCTGTAAAAGAAAGTACAGGAGAAAAAATCATACAAGATCCTACTCTGGAAAAAGGACAAAAGATTCTTGAACAGTCAGGACATACCGGATATACTGCCAGATTATGGAAAATCGTTAAGATAAACGGAAAACAGAAATCAAAGAAAGTCTTTAATACATCTTCTTATATGGCAACACCTGCCACTTATAGGGAAGGTACAAAACAGAAAGAAGATAAAAAGAAGAAAAAGGATCAGAAGACAACCGAGAATAAAAAAGATCAAAAGACAACTGAGAGTAAAAAGACTACAAGTGCTACAACTACAGCAGCAAAACAGGAAACAAAAAAAACCACGGAAAAACAGCAATAACGCCAGATAGCGTTATCGAATCTAGAATAGGGAGTGTGCTATGAAAATTGGTAAGTTATCAGAATCTGCCTTACAGAAAGTAGTTATAGAACAATTGCATACAAAGAGAGATGAGGTTCTGATCGGTCCGGGAATAGGAGAAGACTGTACGGCACTTAAATTAGAAAAAGACGAAGTTTTTGTGGCATCAACAGATCCGATTACAGGTGCAACCAAAGACATCGGACATCTTGCGGTTCATATAACAGCAAACGATCTGGCATCTTCAGGTGCCCAGCCGATAGGACTGATGATAACAGCATTACTCCCGTCATCCATTAAAGAGTATCAGATCAAAGAGATGATGCAGCAGGTTAATGGAGAATGTGAAAAATTATCTATGATGGTTCTGGGAGGACATACAGAGATTACAGATGTGGTAAATCAGCCTGTTTTATCTGTTACCGGAATCGGAAAAGTAAAAGAAGATCAACTGATTCTGTCTAAAGGTGCTAAACCGGGACAGGACATTGTCATTACCAAATATATCGGATTAGAAGGAACGGGAATCATTGCAGGTGAAAAGGAAGAAGAACTGGGAAAATGGTTTTCGAGAGCTTTTTTAAAGGAAGCAAAAGATTGTCTGAAGGATATTTCAGTAGTACCGGAGGGATTGATCGCCAAAGAATATGCATCATCTATGCATGATATTACGGAAGGTGGTATCTATGGTGCTTTATGGGAAATTTCCAAGGCATCTGGAGTAGGACTGGAAGTTGTCATTGAAGACATTCCGATAAAACAACATACAATTGAATTATGTGAAAGATATGATCTGAATCCATATCAGCTGATTTCCAGCGGATCAATGCTGATTACTACAGATCATGGAAGAGAGCTCGTAGCGGCACTGGAACAAAAAGGCATCAAAGGTACGATCATCGGCCATACGACAGATTCCAGAGAAAAGTTGATTTACCGACAGGGAAAAGCAAGTAATCTGGAAGCTCCAAAACAGGATGAATTATATAAAATTTATGAGGAATAATATTTTAACTCATAGAATGGAGGATATGGTATGAATACGGAACTGAGAGAATTGATTTTGAAGCTGATTGAAAAAAACAGTCGTTTGGATTTAAAAGATCTGGCGATCATGTTGGATGTTTCAGAGGAAGAAGTCGCCAATGAGATAGCGGATATGGAGAAAGAGCATATTATTTGTGGATACCATACACTGATCAATTGGGATAACACCAGCAAAGACCAGCTGACAGCCATGATTGAGGTAAAGGTGACTCCTCAGCGTGGGCAGGGATTTGATATGATCGCTGAGCGTATTTATAATTTCCCGGAAGTTAAAGCAGTATATTTAATGTCCGGAGGTTATGATTTTATGGTAATGCTGGAAGGAAAAACAATGAAGGAAATTTCCATGTTTACTTCGTCTAAATTGGCACCGCTGGAATCTGTGGTAAGTACTGTAACCCACTTTGTTTTAAAGAAATATAAGGATCATGGAACAGTGCTGGAAGCTAAGAAAGTTGACGAGAGACAGGTGGTGACACCATAATGAGAGATTTTTTATCAAAACAGGTAACGGAACTGGAACCATCAGGAATCAGAAAGTTTTTTGACATTGTCAGCGAAATGCCCGATGCTATTTCTCTGGGTGTTGGGGAACCGGATTTTGATACACCATGGAGAGTCCGGGAAGAAGGAATCTATTCGCTGGAAAAAGGAAGAACATTTTATACATCTAATGCAGGGCTGAAGGAACTGCGTTTTGAAATCAGTAAATACCTACATAGAAAATATCAGATGGAATATCATCCATGCCATGAAATACTGGTAACGGTTGGTGGAAGTGAAGGGATTGATATCACAATGCGTACAATCCTGAATCCTGGAGATGAAGTGATCGTTGCACAGCCTTGCTTTGTTTCTTATATCCCATGTATCCTTATGGCAGGAGGAATTCCTGTTGTGGTGAATTTACAGGAAAAAGACAGGTTTAAACTGCGAAAAGAGCAGCTGGAAGAAGTTGTGACAGATAAAACAAAAGCAATTTTTATATCTTTTCCAAATAACCCGACAGGTGCGGTTATGACAAAAGAGGATCTGGAGCCAATTGCAGAATTTGCCAAAGAACACGACCTTCTGGTGATTTCTGATGAAATTTATTCTGAACTGACTTATGGAAGAAAGCATGTAAGTATTGGTTCTTTACCGGATATGAAAGAGAGAACGATTGTTATAAATGGATTTTCAAAGGCATTTGCAATGACGGGATGGAGACTTGGTTATGTAGCGGCACCAAAGGTAATCATGGAACAGATGGTAAAAGTTCATCAGTATTGTATTATGGCAGCTCCAACAACCAGTCAGTATGCAGCAATTGAGGCGTTAAGAGCATGTGATGATGAGGTAGAAGATATGCGGATAGCATATAATCAGAGACGAAGATATCTTGTTCATGCATTTGAAAAAATGGGACTGGATTGTTTCGAACCGGAAGGCGCTTTTTACATATTCCCATCGATCAAAAAATTTGGTATGACTTCAGAGGAATTTGCTACCCGTCTTTTAAATGAACAGAAAGTAGCCATTGTACCAGGTTCAGCTTTTGGAAAATGTGGGGAAGGATATCTGCGGGTATCTTATGCATATTCTATTGATGAACTAAAAACAGCATTAGGAAGACTGGATACATTTATAAAAGGATTGGAGAAATAAATGCTTCATATAGTATTACATGAGCCGGAAATGCCGGCGAATACAGGAAATATTGGAAGAACCTGCGTGGCATGCGGTGCGGTCCTGCATTTAATTGAACCGCTGGGATTCCGATTAAATGAAAAAATGATAAAAAGAGCAGGATTGGACTACTGGGACAAGCTGGATGTAAGGACATACATTAATTTTGAGGAGTTTCTTGAGAAAAATCAGAATCCTAAAATTTATATGGCAACAACAAAAGCAAAGCATGTATATTCGGAACCACTGTATGAAAACGATGAAGATGTATATATTATGTTTGGAAAGGAAAGTGCAGGGATACCGGAAGAAATTCTTTTAAACTATGAGGAGACAAGTATTCGTATTCCAATGCTTCCGGATATCAGATCATTAAATCTGTCAAATTCCGCAGCGATTGTTGCATATGAAGTGTTAAGACATCAGGGATTTAAACATTTTCAGACAGAAGGACAACTGCATCATTACAAGTGGTGATTTATAAAAACATCATCTCCCGGCAACGGCTTCGGACCTGTGGTCCTGCAGATTGATTGCCCATGAGATGATGTTTTTAACATATTAGGATATATAATTATGATACTTGAAAAATCCACGGATTTACAGTAATATAAAATTTGATAAAATTGCATAAAATGCGGATGCATTGAGCATAGAATAAAGGAGAAGATTTCATGGCAAAAGAAAAGAAATTAGTCGAAGCCATTACTGCGATGGAGGATGATTTTGCACAGTGGTATACCGACGTAGTGAAGAAAGCAGAACTGGTTGAATATTCAAGTGTTAGAGGATGTATGATTTTACGTCCAAACGGATATGCCATCTGGGAGAATATTCAGAAGACTTTGGATGCAATGTTTAAAGAAACAGGTGTGGAAAATGTTGCAATGCCGATGTTTATCCCGGAAAGTCTGTTAAAAAAAGAAGAAGATCATGTAGAAGGATTTGCACCGGAAGTAGCATGGGTTACTCACGGGGGAGATAAGAAACTTCAGGAACGTCTCTGTGTAAGACCAACTTCAGAAACATTATTCTGTGATTTCTATTCTAAAATTATCCAGTCACATCGTGATCTGCCTAAATTATATAATCAATGGGTATCTGTATGCAGATGGGAAAAGACAACAAGACCATTTTTGCGTACATCTGAATTCTACTGGCAGGAAGGACATACTGCACATGCCACAGCTGAGGAAGCAGAAGAACGTACGGTACAGATGTTAAATATGTATGCAGATTTCTGTGAAAAATATCTTGCAATTCCAGTAGTAAAAGGTCAGAAGACTGAAAAAGAAAAATTTGCAGGAGCTCATGCTACTTATACAATTGAAGCACTGATGCATGATGGAAAAGCTCTTCAGTCTGGTACAAGTCATAACTTTGGAGATGGATTTGCCAAAGCGTTTGATATTCAGTATACAGACAAGGATAATAAGCTGCAGTATGTACATCAGACATCATGGGGAATGTCTACAAGAATTATCGGAGCAATCATTATGGTTCACGGAGATGATTCAGGTCTTGTACTTCCTCCAAAAATCGCACCTGTACAGACAATGATTGTTCCAATCATGCAGAAAAAAGCAGGAGTGCTGGAAAAAGCAGAAGAAATCCGTCAGAGACTGGAATCTAATTTTAAAGTTAAGGTTGATGATTCTGATAAGAGTCCTGGATGGAAATTCAGTGAACAGGAAGTTCGCGGTATTCCAACGAGAATTGAAATCGGACCAAAAGATATCGAAAAAAATCAGGCAGTTATTGTACGCCGTGATACAAGAGAAAAGACAGTTGTTTCTTTAGATGAAATCGAAACAAAACTTGCAGAAGTTCTTGAAACAATGCAGAACGATATGCTGGAAAGAGCAAAGAAACATTTAGAAGAACATACCGTAGAAGCAAGAACATGGGATGAATTTACAGCACATATTGAAAAACAGGATGGTTTTGTAAAAGCTATGTGGTGTGGAGAAACAGAATGTGAAGAGGCAATCAAAGATGAAACTGGTGCTACTACAAGATGTATGCCATTTGAACAGGAAAATCTAGGTGATGTTTGTATTCATTGTGGAAAACCTGCGAAAAAAATGGTGTATTTTGGAAAGGCATATTAAACCTTTGAAAGAAGGATGTTTATGTTAAAAATCAAGATGCCTGTCCAGGCAAAAAAAATTATAAATACTTTAGAACAATCCGGCTACGAAGCTTACATCGTAGGCGGATGTGTTCGTGATGCAGTTCTTGGAAGAAAACCAATGGACTGGGACATTACGACATCAGCATCTCCTTTAGAAATTAAGGAGATTTTTTCTTATACCATAGATACCGGAATCGAACATGGTACCGTTACGGTTATGATGGATCATCAGCCTTTTGAAGTGACAACATATCGGATCGATGGCAAATATGAAGATCATCGAAGACCAAATGAAGTACAGTTTACCAAATGTCTGAAGGAAGATCTTTTAAGAAGAGATTTTACCATAAATGCCATGGCATATAATGACAGAGAAGGTCTGGTTGATATGTATCATGGAATGGAGGATCTGAAAAAAGGGCTGATTCGTTGTGTGGGGGTTGCTTCTCAGAGATTTGATGAGGATGCTTTAAGAATTCTCAGAGCATTACGATTCCAGGCTCAGCTGGGATTTGAGATAGAGGAAGAGACGAAGAAAGCAATTAAAAATCAGGCCAGGTTCCTTAGGGACATTAGTGCTGAGAGAATACAGGTTGAACTGGATAAATTACTGATATCTGATCATCCGGAAGTTATGATCAATGCATATGAGCTGGGAGTAACATCTGTTATTCTGCCGGAATTTGATCGTATGATGGAAACTCCGCAAAACAATCCCCATCACAAATATAATGTAGGAATTCATACGGTGGAAAGTATGAAAAATATTCAGCCGGATCATATTTTACGGTGGACTATGTTACTCCATGATGTGGGAAAACCGGAAGCCAGGGTAGAAGATAAAGATAAAGATCGCTTTAAAATGCATCCGGTAATTGGAGAGAAAATAGCAAGAAAGATTTTGCGTCGGTTAAAATTTGATAATCAGACATTACGTCAGGTGACGAAACTGGTATTATGGCATGATCGAAGATTCGGAAGCCCTGAAGAAGTAAATCCTAAAACGGTTCGCCGCTGGGCAAGTGATCTTGGACCGGAGCTTTTTGATAAGCTTATGAAAATTCAAAAGGCCGATATTGAAGCGCAAAGTTATTTTCATAGAGATGAAAAGGAATATATTTTACAGCAGACAAAGAAATATTTTCGTCAGGCGATGGATGAGAAAAACTGTCTGTCAATAAAAGAACTTACAGTTAACGGAGGAGACCTGATGGCTGCAGGTATGCCACAGGGGAAAGAGCTTGGAGACATGCTTTCCTGGCTTTTAGATAAAGTACTGGATGATCCGTCTTTGAATACAAAAGAAACTTTAATGAAGCTTGTAGATGAAAAGAGGAAGAATCTATGATTTTAGGTATTTTATTGATTGGATGTGTATTGTATATTCTAATGATAAAACCTGGAGAAAAAAGAAAGTCCCCGGTTTTGGATGTAAAATATTTTGCGCATAGAGGATTCCATTATATAGATGGCATACCGGAGAATTCCATGGCAGCTTTTCGAAAGGCAAAGGAACTGGGATATGGAATAGAGCTGGATGTTCAGCTGACGAAAGATCATGTAATAGTAGTTCATCATGATTATGATCTGGTCAGAACCTGTGGTGTTCAGAAAAAGATCTGTGATCTGACTTATCAGGAGTTACAGAAAATTTCTTTGATGGGTACAGAAGAGAGAATTCCACGTTTTATTGATGTTCTTCATGAAATAGATGGGAAGGTGCCTCTTTTGGTGGAACTGAAAATGGAAACCTTTAATACCAGATTGTGCACATTAACAGCAAAGGCACTGGACGCTTACAAGGGATTATACTGTATAGAAAGTTTTCATCCATATGCAGTATACTGGTTTAAAAAGCACAGGCCACAGGTTATCAGAGGTCAGTTAAGTGAGCAGTTTTTTAAAGAAAAGGAATGGAATAATATTCCAGCTTATTTTGTGGTAAAGAATCTTTTAACCAATTTCATTACAAAGCCGGATTTTATTGCCTATCATTATAAATACAAAAATTGTCTTCCGCTTAAAATCTGCAGAAAGATTTATCATGTTCCAATATACGGATGGACATTTCGCAGTGAAAAAGAGTATTTAAAAAATAAAAGAGATTTCAATGGATTTATTTTCGAACGGTTTCACATTATTCCGTAGATTATGTTATACTGTTGCTATGTTACAGGAAAAATTCTTAAAATCTGATATATGAAATGAGAAATGGAATCTAAGGAGATGAGATAATTATGAAGAAAAATGTAGTGGTTGTTTTTGGAGGGGATTCCTCTGAACATGATATATCCTGTCTTTCTGCAATGACAGTGATCCAGAATATGGATAAGGAAAAATATAATATTATTCTTGTGGGAATTACAAAGGATGGGAAATGGCTGCTTGTAGATAAACTAAAAGACATTGAGGATGGAAGCTGGAGAGAAGGAGAAGTCAGAGCATTTATTTCTCCTGATACAACAACACGTTCTCTTGTTATTCTTGCAGAGGAGACATATAAATTACAGAAAGTTGATGTGATTTTCCCGGTTCTTCATGGAATGAACGGAGAAGATGGAACCATACAGGGACTGTTTGAAATGTCCAAAATTCCTTATGTTGGATGTGGGGTTCTGGCATCTGCAGTTTCAATGGATAAGGTATATACAAAAATTATCGTTGAAAAATTAGGTGTGGATCAGGCAAAATTTGTTCACATCAGAGAGACAGATTTTGGGGAACTGGATAAGGCAATGGATCGTGTGGAAAAAGAAATCCCATATCCTGTTTTTGTTAAACCGTCTTGTGCAGGATCTTCCAAAGGGGTTTCCAAAGCAGAGAATCGTAAGGAGCTGGAGGCAGCACTTTATGAAGCTGTAAAACATGATCGTAACATTCTGGTGGAAGAGACCATCATTGGACGAGAAGTTGAATGTGCGGTTCTTGGAGATCGAAAAGAAGTGAAAGCAACCTGCGTTGGTGAAATTCTTGCAGCAGCAGATTTTTATGATTTTGATGCAAAATATAATAATGCTGAATCTAAGACAGTGATTGATCCTGATATGCCGGAAGAATCAAAGGAAAAGATTCGTAAAGATGCTGTTGAAATATTTAAGGCTGTGGATGGATTTGGATGTTCAAGAGTAGACTTTTTCCTTGAGGAATCAGGAAGAGTTGTATTTAATGAAATCAATACACTTCCAGGATTTACATCCATCAGTATGTATCCAATGCTTTGGAAAGCTTGTGGATTGGATACACCACAGTTAATTGATACACTGATTGAACAGGCAAGAACAAGATATCGTTAGAAGGAGGTATTCCAATGGATGCACCAATTGGAGTATTTGATTCAGGAGTTGGAGGACTGACTGTTGCCAGAGAAATCATGAGGCAGCTTCCGGAAGAAAGTATGATTTATTTTGGGGATACGGCGAGAGTGCCATATGGAACAAAATCCAAAGATACCATTATCCGTTACTCCAGACAGATCGTGAATTTTCTTCTGAGCAAGGGTGTTAAAGCTGTTGTGATTGCATGCAATACGGCCAGTGCCCTGGCCATAGCAGAACTGCAGCAGGAATACATAGTTCCGATAATCGGTATGGTACAGCCGGGAGCCATTGCGGCAATGCAGGCAACAAAAAATAATAATATTGGAATTATAGGAACGAATGCAACGATTAAAAGCGGACAGTACAGTAAGTGTTTACGCAAACTGAATCCTAAGGTTACAGTTGTAACAAAAGCATGTCCGTTGTTTGTACCGCTGGTGGAAGAAGGACTGATTGATGATCGTATTACAGAGGATATGGTTTCCAGATATCTGAGAGAATTCAAACAATATAAAATAGACTCTCTGATTCTTGGATGTACCCATTATCCGTTATTGATCAATCCAATACAGAATTTTGTTGGTGATCAGGTAACTCTTGTAAATCCTGCATATGAAGTAGCTAAAACATTAAAACAGGTTTTGAAAGAAAACGGATTATCTGCTTCGAAAAATCATATGGCACAATATGAGTATTATGTCAGCGACATGGCAGATCAGTTTCTTTCTTTTGCAGACCGTGTCCTGCCATGCAGAGTAGATAAGGTTCAGCCTGTTGAAATTGAAAAATATTAGAAAGTGATAACTATGACAAAAGATGTACTGATTAATATTTCCGGTCTTCAGGTGGATGTGGATTCTGATGAACCTATTGAAGTGATGACGACCGGTGCCTACTACTTGAAAAATGGAAAACATTATATCCTGTATGATGAGATTGCTGAAGATAATGAGGTTGTTAAAAATATTTTAAAAATCGGCCCGCAGACAGTAGAACTTACCAAAAAGGGCGGAAGCAGTTCACATATGGTATTTGAAAAAGGAAAAGAGAATCTTTCTTATTACGATACACCATTTGGAAGTCTTCTCCTGGGTGTAAATACCAGCAGTATTGAGTGGAAAGAACAGGAAGATCATATGAAATTAAGAGTGAATTATGATTTGACTATCAATTCAGATCATGTATCCAACTGCATTATTGATGTTAGTATTCAATCTAATCATGTTGGAGAAGCATAGGGAATAAGACCGGGGATTTCTAATTAAGAAACCTCCGGTTTTTGATTACATAGGAAATTCTTTTCAATTTCCTATGTAATCAAAACACTCCGCGAAAGATGCGGACTGATACACAAGGGGATAATTGCTTGCGCAATAGCATCTGGCACGCAAAGCGATGCTTTGTTATTTAAGGGAGAATTGTTTTATGAAAAAATGGAAAAATCTAATGATAGCAGTTTTTATTCTGCTTACAGCAACATTGGTGTCTCATTTCTTTTTTTATCAGACCAGTCATTCAGGAAATGTACCCATTATATATGTTCTTGCAACATTTTTGATTTCACGATATACAGACGGATATTTCTGGGGGATTATATCTTCTTTTATCAGTGTTTTACTGATAAACTGGCGTTTTACATATCCGTATTTTCGATTGAATTTTCTTATAGAGGATTATCCCTTGACTTTTATTGGAATATTAATCATATCCATTATTACCAATATGACCACAAGCAGTCTAAATACACAAAAGGAAGAGGCAATAGAAAGAGAAAAACAGCTTGCAAAATTAAATGAGTACAATCAGGAAATTAATGAACTGAGACTTGAAAAGGAAAAAGAGAAAATGAGATCTGATCTTCTCCGATCTATTTCTCATGATCTAAGAACACCTCTTACAGGGATGATAGGTGCCAGCTCTACTTATCTGGAGGCAAAGGATTATTTAGATGAGGAGGCAAAAGATCAGCTGATTCTGGGAATACAGGAGGATGCAAACTGGCTGTTAAATATAGTTGAAAATCTTCTAAGCATTACAAGAATTCAAAATGATGGAAGTGATAATGTTGCCTGCGTAAAAAAAACACCGGAACCGCTGGAAGAGGTGGTATCAGAAGCAGTCATCCGATTTCAGAAAAGATATCCTGACAGCACAATCCAGGTGAAAATACCAGAAGAATTTCTGATGGTTCCAATGGATCCTACACTGATAGAACAGGTTATAATCAACCTTTTGGAAAATGCATGGGTACATTCTGGAGAATTTAAGCCCATTGATTTTTATATTCGACAAGAAGACAATAATGTAGTATTTTATATAAAAGATTATGGAAAAGGGATAGAAGAAGATCGGCTGGATACTATTTTTGATGGATGCGGAGGAATAAGTGAAAACGAAAGCCGTAAAGGTATGGGGGTAGGACTTAGCATCTGTAAAACAATCATACTGGCTCATCAGGGCTCGATTCATGCAAGAAATCATGAAAAAGGAGCACTATTCTATTTTAGTCTCCCATTGGAAGAAGAAAAAAGAAAATAGGAGGATTTGATACATGGCAGAGGTGAAGCTGACAGCATTAATTGTTGAAGATGAAGAAAATATTGGGAATTTTATGTCAGCCATATTAAAGGCTAATGGTTTTAAAACCATTCTATGTACTACAGGAGATCAGGGAATACAATGTGCAGAATCCTATTGTCCGGATATAATTTTATTGGATCTAGGGCTGCCGGATATGGATGGAGCAAAAGTTTTAGAAGCAGTACGACAATGGTCTGTAACACCGATTGTTGTTATTTCTGCAAGAAATCAGGAATCTGAGAAAGTAAGGGCACTGGATATGGGAGCAGATGACTATATAACCAAGCCTTTTGGAAATCAGGAGCTTCTGGCAAGAATCAGAACAGCTTTACGTCATCGTCAGCAGCCTATGGAGGCAGGAACCACTACACCTGTATATTGTGCAAAAAAATTAAAAATTGATTTTGATAAAAGAAGAGTATTTTTAAAAGATGAGGAAATCAGACTGACGCAGATAGAATATAAGCTGGTGTCTCTTTTAGCGGAAAATGCAGGGAGAGTTATCACTTATGAGTTTATTATTAAAAATATATGGGGACCTCATGCAGATAATAATAATCAGATCTTAAGAGTAAATATGGCAAATATCCGAAGGAAAATTGAAGAAAACCCTGCTGTTCCGCAGTATATTTATACAGAGGTGGGAGTAGGATATCGTATGCTCGAAAACGAATTATTTAGTCAGATGATAAAATAAGAAATTGAGATAAAGATGAAAAATTTAAAAGGTGGGAAATTATGTTAAATCAGTTTTCTAGAACAGAATTATTATATGGAAAAGCAGCCATGGAGAGATTAGAGAATTCCAGAGTTGCTGTATTTGGAGTCGGCGGAGTTGGAGGATATACTGTAGAAGCATTGGCAAGAAGTGGTGTTGGAGCAATAGACCTGATTGATGATGACAAAGTATGTTTAACCAATTTAAACCGCCAGATTATTGCTACAAGATCAACAATAGGAAAATATAAGGTAGATGTGGCGAAAGAACGTATTTTAGATATTAATCCTAAATGTGCTGTGAACGTATACAAATGCTTTTATCTTCCGGAGACAAAGGATCAGTTTGATTTTAAAGATTATTCTTATGTTGTTGACTGTATTGACACAGTCACTGGAAAGATTCAGCTGGTTATGCAGGCAAAAGAGGCAGGGACTCCGATTATCAGCAGCATGGGTGCAGGAAATAAAGTACATCCTGAAATGTTTGAAGTGGCGGATATTTATAAAACCTCTGTGTGTCCTCTTGCAAGGGTTATGCGTAGAGAACTGAAGAAGCGAGGAGTGAAGGATTTAAAAGTCGTCTATTCCAGAGAAAAAGCCAGAAGACCAATAAATGATATGGCAATTAGCTGTAGAGAAAACTGCATCTGTCCACCAGGAGCACAACATAAATGTACAGAACGCAGAGATATTCCAGGCTCCACAGCATTTGTCCCGTCAGTGGCAGGACTAATTATAGCTGGAGAAATTATCAATGACCTAACAGAAGATGTATTACCAGAGGAATTAAGATCATAAAAATAAGAGGCTGTGCTTCAAAAGCATAGCCTCAATTTTATGATGTCTTTTTGTTATATATGTATAAATAATAAAATATTAAAGCACAAACACTGCCTAAGATGATTCCTGCCAGTACATCTGTTGGAAAATGCACATATAGATACATCCGGCTGAATGCAATGGCAACTGCGAGAAGATAAGCAGGCAAAGCAAAACGACGGTTAAGTAAAGTAAGGAATAAGGCTGCACAAAAAGAAGATGCCGTGTGTCCAGATGGGAAGGAATATCCGGACGGAGCAGGAATGATTAAATCAAAGGACTGCTGTATAAAAGGTCTTGGTCGTGCAATGAGTGGTTTGATAATCTGTTCACCTAAAAGATTTCCGGTCAGCATGGCAAGAAGAATAAAAATACCAGCCTTCCGGTATCTTTTAGTAAAAAGCAATAAGACACAGATGAAAATCCATATCAATCCACCGTTTCCCAGCATTGTAATATGGGAAAAAATAAAATCAAGAAAGTCGCATCTCATGTGAGTCTGAATCCAGTTCAATATCATAAAATCCATAAATTCACCTTCTATTTATCCTAAAATCTGCAAAATAATCTGTTTCATTATATCATAATTTGAAGTAACATGATATAATACTTTTCTATGAATACAAATAGAGGGATGAGAAAAATGGGTAAAGTAACATTAGTTTCAAATCATATGGGAATCGATACTTATCTGGAACTGCGGAAAGCAGTGGGATTTAAGCCGCTTTCAAGGACACAGGCAAAGAAAGCGCTGGATCATAGCCTTTATATTGTCTGTGCTTACATAGATGCACAAATTGTCGGAATGGGACGTCTAGTAGGTGATGGTGCAGTTATCTGCTATATTCAGGATTTAATGATTCATCCGGATTTTCAGCATTATGGAATAGGAAGTGTAATTATTGAAGATTTAATCCAGTATGTGGAAAATTTATGTGAAGAGGGAACAGAAATTATGCTGGATCTGATGTGCGCCGTGGGAAGAGAACCCTTTTACCAGAAACATGGATTTATTTCCAGGCCAACCAAAGAGCTGGGACCTGGAATGATTCGATATATCAGATCGTAGTTTTGATATTAAGGAGGAATATGGATGAATGAGAAAAAGTATGATCCCTACACAGGATATGAAATTCATGAGGATCAGGAAAATAAACAAGGACTGAATCAGGACAGTATAGTCATTGGTGACGCTAAAGAAACATATCATAAAGAAGAAACAGCAGATGGCCAGTCCAATGGTATTGCACTGGCTTCGATGATTCTTGGAATTATAGCCGTGCTTTTGATGCTTACATGCTGCTGTTCACCAATTGCAATTTTTTTGGGAATTGCAGCTATCGTCTGTTATGCAGTATCACCTAAAGTATCCGGAGTAAGAGATAAAAAAGCAAAGGCAGGTCTGATCTGTGGTATTGTTTCGATTATCGGAACGATTCTTCTGATTCTCCTATTTATTTTTAATATCTTTTTAAATAACGATTTTCAGAAATCATTTGAAAAAGAATTTAATGATTCATATGAAGAACAGGTTGAAGATTATGATGATACTTTTTAAGATAGTAAGACTGATGCCTTGCTTTTTTAAAGAAGTAACGCATCTTTACTGTCCCGCCTGTGGTGGAACCAGGGCGGTAATCGCACTGATGCATCTGGACGTAAAGAGGGCTTTGTTTTGTAATCCGACCGTAGTATATGGAGCTGTGATAGTTTTATGGTGTATTATCTGGATTGCAGCCAGACAGCTGTTTCAAATAAAAATTAAAATATTAAAGCCGGGATTATGGATGTTAATAACTGGAATTATAATATTTCTGGGGTTTGCCCTGATTAGAAATATGGCGGTTTATCAATTTGGATATGATTATCTGGGTGATTTAATTTAAAAAGGGAAGAGAATCTATTATTATAGGATCTCTTCCCTTTTTCCTGTTATATCAGATGAGGGATGACTCCCGCCTCTGTAGGCGGTGAGCAACAATTATGTATCAGTGGCGGGTTTCAATCCCCCATCTGATATACGCTCCGCGAGGATGCGCAGGAATTCGGATTGGAAGTATGTCTGCTATGCAGACCCGAATTCCGCGCCAAGACTCGCGAGCGAGTCTTGAATATTACACAAGGATGACTTCAGTAAGTTCACTGAGGGTTTTAAACGTTTCTGCCGGAAGATTCCGATCAGTGATGAAATAATCGATATCCTTCCAATTGGCATACTGTACAAGAGAACAGACATGTGCCTTTGAACTGTCTGATATAACAACAACTACCTTGGATTGTGGAATAATGGACTGTTTAATCTGGGCATCTGTAAATTCAGTGACAGCAGGACCATTATGCCCCTCAAAACCACTGGTTCCGAGGAAAGCGATATCTACTTTGATGCTGTTGATCAGATTGGTTGTCTGGAAACCTTCTGTGGACATATTATTTGGATTTAGCTGTCCGCCGGTTAAAATGGTAACATTGTTTCCGTTGTTAAGAAAGTAGGTTGTGTTGATAGAATTAGTGACAATGGTGTATCCGGTTTTCTGACTTAGCAATTGTGCCATGCACTGCATTGTGCTTCCTGCATCCAGATAAATGACGGCTTTTTCAGGTATCAGCTCCAGAGCTTTTTCACATAAGGCAAGTTTAAGATTCCGGTTTTCATCAGTTCTTGCTTCAATAGGAACAGGGATTAAGCTGGAAACCAGAGTTGCACCACCATGGCTTCGTTCTATGGCACCGATTTCCTGAAGATGGGTCAGATCTCTGCGAATAGTCTCTTTTGTGACGTCAAATTTTTCTGCCAGTTCTCCAATTTTGGCACTGCCGGTGCTGTTAATATATTCGATGATTTCATTTTGTCGTTCTTTGGCAAGTAGTTTTCCCATAAATGCTCCTCCTGCGGATTTTTTTCTTGATAATAGTTTAATAGAAAAACAGACACAAGTCAAATTAAAACAACAGAAACAAAAATAAAACCAAAATTAAATAAAATTATTATTGACATAATCACATAAAACAAATATAATCAAAACATAAACAAAAATAAACGGACACAAAAACAAACATAAACAAAAAGAAGTTGTGATAAAAGAGAAAGAGGTATTGCAATGAAAGAATGGAAAAAATATTTATTCACAGTAAATGGATTTGAAATGGAGACTATATATAATCAGGAAACCATTGAGAATGTTTTTCTTCCATTGCTGCAGAAACTGACAAAGATACAAAAGGAGAAAGATTCCAGAATCGTAGTATTTTTAGCGGCACCACCGGCAGTAGGAAAGACAACTTTATGTCAGTTTCTGGAATATTTATCACAGAAAGAAGATGTGACAGAAGTTCAGGCACTGGGACTGGATGGATTTCATTATCACTCAGATTATATTAATTCTCATGATGCAGTTGTGCTTGGAAAGACAGTACCGATGAAAACGGTGAAAGGATGTCCTGAAACTTATGATACGGACAAACTCCAGGAGAAAGTGAAAAGTATTAAAACACAGAATATTTTATGGCCGATTTATGATAGAAACATTCATGATGTGGTGGAAGATGTAATAGAGGTTACAAAGGATATTATTTTAATTGAAGGAAACTGGCTTTTATTAAGTGAGGAACCATGGAAATCCATTAAGGATGTGGCAGATTATACAATCCTGATTCGTTCAAAAGAAGAAACATTAAAGAATAGACTGATTGGAAGAAAAATGAAAGGTGGACTTTCAAGGGAAGATGCCGAAGCATGGTACTATAATACAGACAGTGTAAATGTAAAAAGAGTTTTAGAAGATTCATTACCAGGGGACCTTATGTTAAAGGTTGAAGATGATGGGGATTATGTTTTACTGTAGCAGCAGTATGGTAAATTGTAGAATGAAAACACATGTTTGAATGGGAGGTAAAGAGCATGAAATCAACAGCAGCAGTTCTTGCAGGAAAAAATCAGGTGTATGTAAAAGAAGTGGATCTGCCGGAAATCGGAGAGGAAGAACTTTTAGTAAAAGTTGTGTCCAATAGTATCTGTTTATCTACATACAAAGCAGCATTACGTGGTGGGGAACATAAGAGAGTACCAGATGACGTCAGTCCGGAACATCCAACGATTACAGGACATGAATTTGGCGGATATATTGTTAAAGTTGGAGAAAAATTAAAAGATCAGTTTAAAGAAGGAGACAAGTTTGTATTACAGCCTGCAATGGGACTGGAAAGCGGATATTCTGCCGGATACAGCTATGAATATTATGGGGGAAATGCAACATATTGTATTATTCCAAAAGTTTCGATTGACCTTGGATGTGTTCTTCCATATAAAGGAACTTATTTTGCAAATGCATCTCTTGCAGAACCAATGTCTTGTATCATTGGTGCGTTCCATGCAACTTATCATACAACTCCTTATGTTTATGAACATCAGATGGGATTAAAGGATGGTGGAAGCGTAGCACTTCTGGGATGTGCAGGACCTATGGGACTGGGTGCAATTGATTATGCTGTGCATGGATCATACAATTCAAAGAGAGTTGTTGTAACAGATATTAACGAAGAAAGACTGGAACGTGCAAAATCACTGATTACACCAGAAGATGCAGCAGAAAACGGTGTAGAACTGATTTATGTAAATACTGCAGACAATGATAATGCGGTAGAGGATCTAAAAGCTTTAAACGACGGAAAAGGTTATGATGAAGTATTCGTATTTGCACCGGTTATTCCATTAATTGAAATGGGAGATGATCTGCTTGGAAATGACGGATGTCTGAACTTCTTTGCAGGACCTACAGTAAATGATTTTAAAGCAAAATATAATTTCTATAATGTACATTATGAAAGCACACATATCTGTGGAACTTCTGGAGGAGCTCCAGCTGATATGATTGAATCTCTGGAATTATCTGAAGCAGGAAAAATCAATCCATCTTATATGATCACACATATTGGAGGAATTAATGCAGCACCAGAGACAATTTTGAATCTTCCTAAAATCCCGGGAGGAAAGAAACTGATTTACCCTCATATTAATCTGGAATTAACAGCAATTGAAGATTTTGAAAAACTTGGAAAAGATAATCCAATGTTTGCACGTTTGGCAGAAATCTGTCAGGCAAATAATAATGTATGGTGTGAAGAAGCAGAAAAATATCTGCTGGAGACTCTGGCACCAGAAGAATAGGACAGGACTCTTGCAACCCTGAGGTAAATAGAGTATAATAAATACGATGTGAAATAATTAACGAATTATATGGAGGACAAACTATGTTAGTATCAGCAAAAGAAATGTTAAACAAGGCAAAAGCTGGACATTATGCAGTTGGACAGTTTAATATCAACGACCTTGAATGGACAAAAGCTATTTTATTGGCAGCAGAAGAAACAAGATCTCCTGTAATCTTAGGTGTATCTGAAGGTGCTGGAAAATACATGACAGGATACAAAACTGTTGTAGGAATGGTTAACGGAATGTTAGAAGAATTAAACATCTCTGTACCAGTTGCACTTCATTTAGATCATGGTTCTTATGAAGGATGCTACAAATGTATCGAAGCAGGATTCTCTTCTGTTATGTTTGATGGTTCTCATTATCCAATCGAAGAAAACGTTGAAAAAACAAAAGAACTTGTAAAAGTTACAAAAGGAAAAGGAATGTCTATCGAAGCTGAAGTTGGTTCTATCGGTGGAGAAGAAGATGGAGTTATCGGTAAAGGTGAATGTGCAGATCCTGAAGAATGTAAAGCAGTTGCAGATTTAGGTGTAACAATGCTTGCAGCAGGAATCGGTAATATCCATGGAAAATACCCAGAAAACTGGGAAGGATTAAGCTTTGAAACATTAGATGCTATCCAGAAGTTAACAGGAGATATGCCATTAGTATTACATGGTGGTACAGGTATCCCTGATGATATGATCAAAAAAGCAATCTCTCTTGGAGTAGCTAAGATTAATGTTAATACAGAATGCCAGATCGCATTTGCTGAAGCTACACGTAAATATATCGAAGCAGGAAAAGACCTGGAAGGAAAAGGTTTTGACCCTCGTAAATTATTAGCTCCAGGAGCAGAAGCAATCAAAGATATGGTTATCACAAAGATTAAATTATTCGGATCTGACGGAAAAGCAGACGAATAAGATCTGACCATGATATAACGACAAACACCTCTGTGAATTCTCTCCGCAGAGGTGTTTTTTTTTATTACATAGGAAATTCCTTTGAATTTCCTATGTAATAAAAAACGCTCCGCGCGGATGTGCACGATGTGCAAAGGAAAGCAGTTAAAACTGCTGCACATCGGCACGCAAAGCGGAGCAAGTCCCTCATGATTGAGGGATACAGGGAGTTGATAGCGGACTTGTCCGCTTTGTTCTAGAAAAAATATATGGAGGAAACTATGGAAGAACAATATCATATTGCCATATGTGACGATGAGGAGTTCTGGAGAGAAAAAATAAAAACCTTTTGTATGGAAACTTCAGAAAAACTGCAGATAAATTTTAAAATTTTTCTATTTAAAACAGGAGAAGAATTAATTCAGTCTGATCAGGTCTTCCAGGTACTGTTTCTGGATGTAGAATTGGGAAATATAGATGGATTTGAAATTGGATTGGTTTGGAAAAAACAAAAAAGACCGGGAAGGATCATTTATATAACCAGCCATGATGAATGGGTACAGCAAGCATTTAAAGTTCAGGCATTTCGGTATTTATACAAGGATTCTGACATGGAAGCCGGATTTCAGGAGGCTTTGACAGAAGCACTGCGGGAATACCGGGAAGAAAATGATTTTTTAGTTTTTTCAGGAAAGAAAGAATACTTTATTAAGATAAAAGATATTCAGTATATTGAATCTTTAGGAGATGAGATGGCACTTCATCTGGAAAAAGATTATATTATTGTAAAAGAAACATTAAAGGAAATAAATAAGCGGCTGGATCAAAGATTTTATCAATGTCACAAAAGTTATATCGTAAATATGCAGAATATTTTAAAGTTGGAAAATGACAAAGTTTATCTAAAACATGGAGAAACGGTAGCGGTTTCTGTAAGACGCCGGAAAGAAATGAAAAAACAATATTTTCAGTTCATTAAGAGTCAGGCAGAATATTTATGAGAGGTATGAGAGGAAAGATGAAATGATTATGAAATGTACATATTGGATGATAATTTATCTTGTGGAATGTCTGAAAATGATAGTTTGTCTTCGGGGGATCATTGGAATTAATTTAACAAAAGGAAAAAATAACTATATCATGATAGGAATTGGAATGGGACTTAGCTTTGTGGCAGCATGGTGTTTTCCTCAACAGATTGACCCTATTGTTATCCTTTTGCTTTTTATAACCAATGTAGTCATATTTGGTAAAGTCATCTATGGATTTCTGGCAGTGTTTTCTGTGGGAATATTTGATGCCGTTTTATCCTACGCGATCATCATCATCTTTCAGCTGGATTTTGACAAGATGTATGTAAGCGAACTTTTTTCTAATGTGGAAGAAGCAGTGAGCCTCTGTCTGCTTGTGGTTATTGCATTATGCAGGCAACGGGTCAGAAAGGAAAATGATCCATATCAATTTCAGGATTTGTTATATATGGTCATTATTTTAATAGGAATCATTCTATGTGTAAATCCTCTTGTCACAGCAGGATTACGAAATTGGGATTCCATGAAAATCAGGATATGGTTTTTGTTGGGCATTATCTTATTGGGACTTGGCATTTTGGGGCTGATTTTTAAAATGCTGAACGAACGCAGTCAGAGAGAAGTGTATGAAAATGAGCTGCAGTGGAACCAGAAGTTCTTAGACGAGCAGAAACAATACTACAAAATGTTGTTACAGAAAGAAGAACATACAAAAAAATTCCGTCATGATATGAACAGTCGGCTTCGGTGTATATATGAATTTCTTACGCAGGGTCAATATGACAGAGTACAGCAAAATCTGGAAGAATTATTAGGAGAAATCCAGGGAAAGGAAAAAATAGTACATACCGGAAATGAAGTGGCAGATATTGTCATTAATGATTGGATAGCGGATAAAGATGTAGTATTTCACTGGAAAGGACTGATACCGGGAGAGCTTGTTTTGAAAGATAGTGAAATCTGTATTTTGTTTTCGAATCTGGTGAAAAATGCGGAAGAAGCAGTGAGGAATCTTACCCAAAAAGATATCTGGATCCTGGTTAAAGTTATGGATCATAATCTGGTTATCATTGAGGAAAATCAAAAGGATCCGGAACAAGGAATCGTTCAGACAAAGAAACATTTACAAACAAGTAAGCGTGACGAAAAGAATCATGGATTTGGAAGCAGGAATATACAGGAAATTATAGAAAAATATCATGGAGATATACAATATGAAGATAAAGGGAATCTGTTCAGGGTTGAGATCGTACTACCTGATATAAAAAAATGAAACGTTCATCAGGAAAAATAAACGTTCATCGCAAGTTGGTTGAATGTTTTGCATAAGAGGATTATGATGCTTTTAGAGGGGGAAAGGACATGGAATACATAATTATGTTGTGCAAATGGCCTTGGTGGGTATAAAAGGCAGAATAATAAGGGTAGAAGATTTGAGATACATGGTAGAAAATGATATATTTTCTAAAAAGAATGTCAAGTTCATCTTGACATTCTTTTTTTTCTAAACTATAGTATTCCTAGATAGGAACACGAGGTGAAACGATGGATAATGTGGAATGTCTGATGGAGTTTGGACTGACAAGACATGAGGCCAGTTTGTATGTTCTTCTTACATTAGAAGGAAATCTCAATGGATATGAAGCCGCTAAATTAAGTGGTATTTCAAGATCAAATACTTATAATGCACTGGCAGGGCTGGTGGATAAAGGTGCTGCCCGTATGCAGGAAGAAGATACTGTAAAATATACACCGGTTCCGGTAGAGGAGTTTTGTAACAATAAGATTCGTCATATGGAGAACCGAAAAAAAGTACTGATTACAGAGATGCCTTCCAAAAGAGAGAACAAAGGAGGGTATTTAACGATCAGAGGTGAAGAACATATCTGTGACAAGATCATTGATATGCTGTCTCATGCCAAAGAACGTGCTTATGTATCCATATATAATGAACGATTGGAATCTTTTCGTGTATATCTGGAAAAAATGACAGCACAGGGTAAGAAAGTGGTAATCATAACCAATGAACCTTTTGAATTGACAGGAGCTACCGTTTATCTGACAGAATGCAGGAAAGAACAGATTCGTTTGATCACAGATTCCAATGATGTACTGACGGGCGAAATCACCAATCAATATGAGGCAACTTGTCTTTATTCCAGCAATAACAATCTTGTTGAAGTATTTAAAGATGCTTTAGCAAATGAAATAGAATTATTAAAAATGAAAGGAAACAATTGACATGGCAAAGAAACCATTTGTAACAAAAGAACAATTAGATGAAATCGTAAAAAAATATCCGACACCATTTCATTTATATGATGAAAAAGGAATCCGTGAAACTGCAAGAGGATTATATAAAGCATTTTCATGGAATAAAGGATTTAAAGAATATTTTGCAGTAAAGGCAACACCAAATCCAACGATTTTAAAAATCTTAAAGGAAGAAGGTTGCGGAACAGACTGCTCTTCTTTAACAGAACTGATGATGTCTGATAAATGTGGTTTTTCAGGGGATGAAATCATGTTCTCATCCAATGATACTCCTGCTGAAGAATTTAAACTGGCAAAACAGCTGGGAGCTACGATTAACTTAGATGATATTACACATATTGATTTCTTAAAAGAAACTGCTGGAATTCCGGAAAAGATTTCCTGCCGTTTCAATCCAGGCGGATATTTTTCACTGGGAACAGATATTATGGACAACCCTGGTGATGCTAAATATGGAATGACAACAGAGCAGATGTTTGAAGCATTTACAAGATTAAAAGAACTGGGAGTAAAAGAATTTGGTATCCATTCTTTCCTTGCAAGCAATACAGTAACAAACGAGTATTATCCAACTCTGGCAAAACAGCTGTTTGAACTGGCTGTTGAACTGAAAGAAAAAGTAGGAGTTCATATTGGATTTATTAACCTTTCCGGTGGTGTTGGAGTTCCTTATCTTCCGGATCAGGAAGGAAATGATATTGCAGTTATCGGAGAAGGTGTGCACAAAGCATTTGATGAGATTTTAGTACCTGCAGGAATGGGAGATGTAAAAATCTTTACAGAACTGGGACGTTATATGCTGGCACCGAATGGACATCTGGTAACCAAAGCAATTCATGAAAAACATACACACAAAGAATATATCGGTGTAGACGCATGTGCAGTAAATTTAATGCGTCCTGCCATGTATGGAGCTTACCATCACATTACGGTTATGGGAAAAGAAGATCAGCCATGTGATCACATGTATGATGTAACAGGTTCTCTTTGTGAAAATAATGATAAATTCGCCATTGACCGTAAACTTCCAAAAATCGATATGGGAGATTTGCTGGTAATTCATGACACAGGAGCTCATGGATTTGCCATGGGATATAACTATAATGGAAAATTAAAATCTGCTGAAATTTTATTAAAAGAAGATGGAACAACAGAAATGATTCGTCGTGCTGAAACTCCAGAAGATTATTTTGCTACCATTAAAGGCTTTAATTTCTAAAACATAAATTGCTTTGACTGCCGTATTTTTTATACGGCAGTTTTTGTTACTTGGGAAATCCTTTTGGATTTCCTATGTAACAAAAAACACTTTGCGTAAGATGCGACCAGATGCACGTTGAAGCGGACTTGTCCGCTTCGTTTTTATCAAACGACCTAGCAAAAATACTCCCACTTCAAGCCCGTAGCGGGATAAGTGGTGAGATGAATTGCCGAAGCCGTGCCCTAGTAGAAAATAGAGCCGGAATTTCCGGCTCATACGCCTACCCTCGTCCAATCCCACATCGCACCATTTCACGCTGCATTGCTCGTGTTGCTGGCGCTTGGGTTTTGGCTGAATCAATTAAATTATCAACAGATTTCGAGCCTATTGTATTCCTCTCTTTCATTTTGGGCTATTTCATAAAAAGCTTTTGCCAACTCAAACTCATTTTCGCAATCCCACCCTATCCACTACGCACTCTTCAAGTTCGTCTCAATGATAATCAATATACAATTATACCTCGAACGGCAATAAAAACGTATAGTATCTGGTTGAAATTTTCAAAAAATTCCCTTATAATAAAATCAGTCTTAAATGTAGAAAGGGCTAGATACCAATGGAATTACAAACAAATAACCATTCAGTCTTTGCATTGCACTATCATCTGGTGATGGTAGTCAAATACCGCAGGCGTGTACTGGATGACACTATCTCTGACAGACTGAGAGAAATCTTTGAAAACGTGGCCGGTAACTATCACATTACCGTGGAAGAATGGAATCATGACATTGATCATGTCCATGTATTGTTCCAGGCACACCCAAAGAGTGAATTATCCAAATTCATCAACGCCTACAAGTCTGCCAGTAGCCGTCTCATCAAGAAAGAATATCCGGCCATCCGGAAGAAACTCTGGAAGGAAATGTTCTGGAGCCGTTCTTTCTGCTTGTTGACCACAGGCGGTGTCACCATGGATGTCATTCGGCAGTACATCGAGGATCAAGGAGAGAAAGAGTAAGTATGAAAGGAAAGAAAAAGGACAAACACTATCTTTGTGTAAAACAGCAATTGAAACGTCTGACGAAGGAAGAATACCTCATCCTTCGTGAACTTTGTCATGCTGCAAAAAACCTCTACAACGAGGGCTTATACAGTGTTCGTCAGCATTTCTTCCAGACGGAAGAATATCTTCCTTACGCCAAAAACTATCATCTCCTTAAAAACAGCGAAAACTATAAGCTGTTAAACAGTAACATGGGCCAACAGATTCTCAAAGAAGTAGACGGAACTTTTCAATCCTTCTTTGGACTCTTAAAATTGTCCAGACAGGGAGAATACAGCTTCCAGGATATTTCCCTGCCTCATTATCTGCCAAAAGACGGATACATGACGCTGGTAGTGGGATTTGTACGCTTAAATGGGAACCAATTCATCCTCCCTTACTCCAATGCGTTCAAAAAGAACCATAAACCAATCATTATCACCATCCCACCAATCCTGATGGATAAAAAGATCAAAGAGATCCGCATCATTCCAAAAGCCAATGCAAGGTTTTTCGAAATTCAGTATACATATGAAGCTGAACCTATCGAAATACAGATCAATCCAAACAAAGCACTTGCCATTGATTTTGGAATCAATAACTTAGCTACCTGCGTCACTGACGAAGGTGCTTCTTTCATCGTGGACGGAAAACACATCAAATCCATCAACCAGTGGTACAACAAGGAAAACGCCAGGCTGCAGAGCATCAAAGACCTGCAAGGCATCAAAGGAAGCACCAAACGCCAGGCTATCCTTGCCAGAAAACGCAACAATGCAGTGAATGACTATATCAACAAGACTTGTCGCTATATCATCAATTACTGCATCGATAACCAGATTGGTCATGTAGTCATCGGCTACAATAAGGATCTGCAGAAGAATTCCAATATCGGACATCGAAACAATCAGAACTTGATGAATATCCCAGTTGGTGAGATCCGCAAAAAATTGGAGTATCTTTGTGCCCTCTATGGCATCCACTATATGCTGCGTGAAGAAAGCTATACATCCAAAGCTTCCTTTTTTGATAGGGATGTTATGCCTGTCTATGGCGAAGAAGATAGCCAAACACCTGCAACATTCAGCGGAAAAAGAGTGAAAAGAGGACTCTATCGGACTTCCACGGGCTATGAATTCAATGCAGATGTAAACGGTGCGCTCAATATCCTTCGTAAAAGTAATGTTGTGTGCTTAGATGCACTATACAGTAGAGGCGTCGTGGCAACGCCTATGAGAATACGTATGGCTTAATTGCCATGCGCTGTTCTCATGAAGCCCCCACTTCTATAAGTGGTGGGTAGTTCACGAAATATAATAATACAAAAACAGTGTAATGATTTTGAATAAATATAGGAGGAATTATTTATGATAGAAATATGCTGTGGAAGCTTTGAAGATGCAATGGCTGCATATGAAGGCGGCGCAGACCGCATTGAATTAAATAGTGCCCTTTCCGTTGGGGGACTGACTCCTTCCCTGGGAAGTCTGATCATGGTAAAACAATATACAGATTTGGAAGTAATTTCTATGGTACGTGCCAGAGGTGCAGGATTTTGTTATAGCGATTATCAGTATGAACAGATGCTTGAGGATGCAAAACTACTGGCGGCTTATGGGACAGATGGAATTGCATTTGGATTTTTACAGGAAGATCGTAGTCTGGATGAGCGAAAGGTAAAGGAATTTACAGAACTGATTCATGATGAAGGTGGGAAAGCTGTTTTTCACAGAGCTTTTGATTGTGTGAAAGATCCATATGAAACCATGGAAAAACTTATTGAGATAGGAATTGACCGGGTTTTGACCAGTGGGTTACAAAGAACTGCCGAAGAAGGGATTTCGTTGTTAAAGGAATTGCAGACAAAATACGGTAAACAGATAGAACTGATGGCAGGATCGGGCATAAATCCTGAAAATGCAGATAAGATTCGAAGAGAAACGGGAATTATCCAGTTGCACAGTTCCTGTAAAGAGTGGATAACTGATACAACAACAAAAGGAGAAACGGTTTCTTTTGGATATATGGAAGGAAAACTGGAAACTTCTTATGATATTGTTTCCAGAGAGAAGGTACAGAACTTAGTGACATTTTAAGATTAGACAGAAGGTGAGCATATGAATTTATTTGATATAATTGGGCCGGTAATGGTCGGACCATCCAGTTCCCACACGGCTGGAGCGGTGCGAATCGGGCAGGTGTCCAGACAGCTTTTAGGAGAAGAAGTAAAAAAAGCAGAGATTCTGCTCCATGGTTCTTTTGCTGCAACAGGGAAGGGACATGGAACAGATAAAGCACTGGTTGCAGGGCTTATGGATATGGAACCGGATGATATAAGGATTCCAGATAGTTTTCAGCTGGCAAAGGAAAATGGAATGGATTTTAATATTGGTACCATTCAATTAAAACATGCCCATCCAAACAGTGTAAAACTACTTTTAACAGGGATAAGCGGGCGAGAACTGGAAATTGTGGCATGTTCCCTTGGCGGAGGACGAATTAAAATATGTACCATTGATGGTCTGGATGCTAATTTCTCAGGAGAATATACCACATTGGTCGTACACAATATTGATCAGCCGGGTCATGTAACAGAAGTAACTTCAATGCTTGCACATAAATCAGTAAACATTGCAACCATGCAGCTGTACCGTGACCACCGGGGAGGAGATGCGGTTATGATTATTGAATGTGATCAGGAAATCCCTGAAGAGTCTATCAAATGGTTAAGTCATTTAGAGGGAATTCAGAAAGTAACGTATCTTCCAAAGAAAGATAAGGAGGTCTGATTATGAGTTTTACATCTGTGAAGGAAATGGTGTCCATTGCACAGGAAAAAAATATGAGTCTCTGGCAGGTGATTTTAGAAGATGATATGCAGGAACGTCAGGTAACCAGACTTGAATCCATAGGGAAAATGAGTGAAATGTACCTGGCTATGAAAGAAGCCAATTTAGGCTATGATAAAAATCTCAAATCTGCCAGCGGTCTATCTGGGGGCGATGGAGAAAAAATGATGGAAGAAGTCAGAAGAAAACAGAATCTCACAGGAGAATTTGTTGGGACAGTAATGGCAAATGCATTGAAAATGGGAGAGTCCAATGCCTGCATGAAAAGAATCGTGGCAGCTCCAACGGCAGGTGCCTGTGGGGTGCTGCCGGCAGTTTTGCTTACTTATGAAGAGTTTCATAGTATCCCGGAAGAAAAAATGCTGGAAGGTATGTATGTGGCAGCAGGTGTCGGACAGGTTATAGCCAGCAGAGCCAGTATAGCCGGTGCTCAGGGAGGATGTCAGGCAGAGATAGGATCTGCATCCTGTATGGCAGCAGCGGCTATCACTTATATAAGAGGTGGAAAAGTTCAGCAGATTATGGATGCGGGAGCTTTTGCATTAAAAAGTCTTCTTGGACTGGTATGTGATCCTTTAGGTGGACTGGTAGAAGTTCCTTGCATTAAGAGAAATGTTATTGGATCAGTCAATGCGATAACAGCATCTGATATGGCAATGGCTGGAATAGAGAGTAAAGTACCATTAGATGAAGTAATTGATGCAATGGCAGAAGTAGGAGATCTTATGCCATGTGCATTGAAAGAAACCAGTCAGGCAGGACTGGCGCAGACAGAGACGGGTAAAAGATACTTTTTGCAGTAATTTAAAGAGTCCTTCAGTTTTTTTATGTTTTTCAAAAAAAATGAGATAAAAGAGCTGTTTCATTTGTATATATTATATAGGTAAAGCATTTATGTGTTATGACCGGATATGAAAATGTTTTTTGATCATATAGATAATAAGAGAACGGAAAGGGAAGGACTTAAGATGAAGAAAAGGTGTACATGTGTTGTCCCCTGTTTTAATGAAGAGGAAGCAGTGATACTATATTACGATGCAATGTGCGAGGTGATGGAACAGGAAAAGAACAGGATAGACTTTGAGCTGCTCTTTGTAGACGACGGAAGCAGGGATCATACTCTGAAGCAGATAAAAAAACTGAAAGAGAAAGACCATAGAGTCAGGTATATCTCTTTTTCCAGAAATTTTGGCAAGGAAGCTGCTCTTTATGCAGGTCTGGAACATGCACAGGGAGACTATGTTATTACGATGGATGTTGACTTGCAGGATCCGCCATGTCTGATTCCGGAAATGGTCCGGCTGATTGAGGAAGAAGGATATGACAGTGTTGCAACTCGAAGGGTGAACAGAAAAGGAGAACCACGGATACGATCTTTCTTTGCCAGGAAATTTTATCGTATTATCAATAGAATTTCTGATGCTGATATTGTAGATGGAGCCAGAGATTTTCGTATGATGAAGCGGGAAATGGTAGATGCGATTTTGTCTATGAAGGAATACAACCGATTTACCAAGGGAATTTTCGGATGGGTTGGATTCAAAACAGAATGGTTAGAATTTGAGAATGTTGAGAGAATTGCCGGAGAAACAAAGTGGTCTTTCTGGAAGCTGTTTAAATATGCTATGGAGGGAATTATTGCATTTTCAACAGTACCTTTGACCATTGTTTCTTTAATTGGAGTGGTTGTCTGCATTGCAGCATTTGCTTTTTTTATCTTTGTTCTGATGAGAGCTCTTATTTTTGGAGATCCGGTTGCCGGTTGGCCGTCACTGGTCTGTCTGATTACATTCTTAAGTGGAATACAGTTAATGGGAATCGGAGTGCTTGGGCTCTATCTTTCAAAAACATATCTGGAAGCAAAACACCGCCCGATCTATATTGCAAAGGAGATATGTTAATATGAAAAAGAAATATTTATTTTTGGCATATTCATTTCTTTTTGTAATATTGTGTATGATTGTGTTCTATCCATTTTATATTTCCGGCAAATCTTTTGTATGGGGGATTGGTGCTCAAGATGGCATGGCACAGCATTTGAATGCAGTAATTTACTGGGGACAATATATAAGAGAGTTTTTTGGGAATCTGCTGGAAGGGCATATGAAATTGCCTATGTGGGATATGAGTATAGGGTATGGTGCAGATGTTCTGACAACTTTAAACTATTATGCCATCGGGGATCCTATAAATCTGATTTATATATTTTCCAATAAATATAACGCAGAATATTTTTATGATTTTGGCTTGATACTTCGAATGTATCTGGTGGGGATCAGTTTTATCTGTTATGGAAGATATATGAAGAAAGACAATAATGGGATTCTTATTGGAAGTCTGATTTATCTTTTCAGTGGTGTATTATTTCAATCAGCAATGCGTCATCCGTTTTTCCTAAATCCTATGATTTATCTTCCGATTTTGTTTATAGGAATTGAAAAGATATTTCGTAAAGAAAAACCATATTGTTTTATTTTTACTGTAACTATAAGTGCAGTTAGTAATTTTTACTATTTTTATATGCTAACTGTTTTTGCGGTTATTTATGCATTGATTCGGTTCCGGCACTATGAACGAAAAGAAAATTTTATCAGAATTGTTGGGAAATTTGCAGGATGGTATCTTCTTGGAGTAGGAATCTCGGCTATAATATTACTTCCTGTGATTCTTGGATTTTTAGGAAATGCCAGAAGTGGAGCTTCAGGAAATTCCGGTATGTATTTTTGCTATTCATTGTCATATTACCTTAGGGGACTGTTCCAGTTTATTGGATTTGATAAGGTGGAAAGAGGTACGAATTTAAACTTTGTTCCATTATCGGTTTTGGCAGTGACGACATTATTTTTACAGAAAAAAAAGAAAAGAACAGATTATAAAATTGCATTTATACTGGCAATTTTGTTTTTAAGTATTCCAATGTGCAGTTATGTATTACATGGTTTTTCTTATCCAATGAACCGGTGGATATTTAGTGTTACTTTTCTGGTGGCAATTACTGTAACAGAAATGTATCCAGATTTGTTATCTTTAACAAGGATTCAGGCGGCAGGAATAATCGTGATAACAGAAGGGTATGTTTTAGCAGTTATTCTGGCATCCAGACGGGAAAATCTGCTGGCTGCAGCAGGAAAAGGAGTAAAGGCGGCAGCAGTTGTTCTGACGGGCACACTGATCATGGTTTTACTTGTTAATTATATGAAAAATATTCAAAAAAGTGCTGTCAGACATTGGCTTATATTGTCTGTAGTATGTGGTTCTATAGGAGTGGCAGGAATCTACCATTTTTCACCAAAGAAGTCTACGGTATTAAAAGAGTATTTGCAGAGGGGACAGGCATATAATGTGCTATGTGGTAAGGAAGTGGGATTGCTGGACCAGCACAGCACTAAAGAACTGTATCGTACCGAAGCAAAGTCAACAAGGAATTATAATTGGGGCATGATTGATTGTATTCCAAATACAACCAACTACTTTAGCATTACAGACAAAAATGTATCTCAGGCAGTAAGAGATTTAGAAAGCACAGATTACCGATATTTATTCCGTTTTCGAAAACTTGATGAAAGAGAAGGTCTGTTAAGTCTCTTTTCTGTAAAATACCAGATACGAAAGAAAAGCGATCCACCTGCGGATTCAGGCAGCTATCAGAAAATAAAGGAAATGAATGGTTGTGTATTGTATGAAAATAAAAATGCTCTTCCGTTTGGTTATACATATGATAGTTGTATAACAGAATCAGAATACGAAAAACTGAATCCGCTGGAAAAAGAAGAGGCGTTGCTGAAATATGCAGTTGTAGAAGAGAAAGGTAGCAGCCTTCCGGTTGTAACTCCTGAAATTTCAGTAGAAACAAAAACATTACGAAAACATACTTCCAGATTTGTTTCTGAAAAGGGGAAGGCACAGTGGGAAAAAATAAATATACCATTGAATCCTGAAAAAGAAAGCTATATTCGAATAGAAGGAATAGGTGTTACAGCCCAAAATCATGAGAACAAAAAATGGAAGCTGTCATCCCCTGAAAATAAGATAAGAATGAGGATTTGGGCAAATGGAAGGAAATATTCTGTTATTCTTCAGGAAAAAGGTTCTTCATATTATTTTGGAAAACGAAATTATATAATTAAGCTAGAAAGAAGACATGGAGAAAAAGAAGGGAATATAAACATTAGATTTCATGTGCCAGGGACATATTCAATTGATAGGATCTCTCTGATAGAAGTAAATAAAAAAGAGTTAAAAACAACTGTAAAAGAGCGGAAAGATCAACCGGTATTAAAGAACATTAAATATGATAAAGGAAACCATTTCTCAGGAGATATTACAGTAAAGGATAAAAAAATCCTTTGCATACCTATTCCTTATTCAAAAGGATGGAAAGCATTTGACTGCGGAAAACCGGTTAAAATAAAGAGAATACAGAGAATGTTTATGGGAATTGAACTATCTTCCGGTAAGCATCATATACAGCTGGATTATATAACACCGGGACTAAGGCTTGGAGCGCTAATATCTGTGGCAAGCAGCGGATTGCTTCTTGTACTAATGCTTCGGAAGAAAAAATTTGAGAAATAACATATAGGTAAAATAAAGAAACATCCCAGAGGAAACATGTTGAGATTCGGAGAATCGAATCCTGGTTTCCGAAGGGATGTTTTTTCTTTCAGCTTACCAAAGGCATAGGGTTGCACATAAGATACATTTCTTGTGATTATATCAGCTGAAAATGTTTTAATCCATGATATAATCCATCATCATCTACACTTGTAGTAATATAGTCAGCAACTTCTTTCAGTTCATCACATGCATTTCCCATGGCGATACCGTGAGCAGCTGTTATGAGCATTTCTGTATCATTGTTGCTATCACCAAAAGCATAACAATCTTCCACAGTCTTCCCAAAGTATTTTGCAGTAAATTCAATGGCGGTTCCTTTGTGATATCCTTTTGGAAGCATTTCATAATGGTCATCACGAATGCGTACACAGTCAAAGCCAAACTCCATATCATTTACAGCATGAACAAATGCAGCCATGTCACTGGAAGGGTCCGAATTATTTGAGAAAAAACTGCCTTTTTCATATGGTTTAGGATTGTCCCAGGTAAATTGATGAGGCATCTGCGGATTCCGGTCATAAGAATCTATCATATAAGTGTAGTGAGGATGAAAATTTCTGTCATGATCTTTGAAGTAAAGGCATTCAGAACCTTGAAGGCAACCGGAAATACCATATTTTATAGCAAGATGTTCCAGTTCACGGCTGACATTATCAGGAAGTGTTTTGTGGAAAACACTTTCTCCTCCGATTCTCAAATCAGCTCCATTGGAACATAAGAGACCGTCAAATCCAATTTCAAGGATCTCGTCTTCAAAATAAGAAAATGGCCGGCCTGTATTAATAAAGAATTTGTGACCGTTTTTTTGCCCTTGTTTAATTGCCTTAACGGCAGAATCAGGAACACTGGATGTGGTATTGCTGAATAAAGTATCATCCACATCAACAAAAATCAATTTACCGTTCATTTTTATCCTCTGTTCTTAAAAATCTATTCTTCTACAGTTACAGTTTTCATAATCTGAGGTTCTAAAGGTCTGTCAGAGTAATCTGTTGCAGTTTCTGCAATTTTATTTACAACATCCATACCTTCAATTATTTTACCAAATGCAGCATACTGTCCGTCTAAGTGAGGAGAAGTCTTGTGCATGATAAAGAACTGGGAACCAGCAGAATCCGGCATCATGGTACGAGCCATAGACAGTACACCAGGTGTATGTTTCAGATTATTGATTACGCCATTTCCACTGAATTCACCTTTGATGGTATGACCTGGTCCTCCTGTTCCGTCTCCTTTTGGACAACCGCCCTGGATCATAAAACCTTCAATAACACGGTGGAAAGTCAGACCATCATAAAAACCGTCTTTAATAAGATTTACAAAATTTTCTACAGTAATTGGAGCAATCTCCGGATATAATTCTGCTTTCATTACATCACCATTTTCCATAGTGATGGTTACAATTGGATTTGCCATAACAATTTTCCTTTCTATAATTTATAATAAATTCAGATATTACCGTTAAGCGGTATGATTTGATTATAATAGAAAGTTTATAAAAAGTACAGAATAGAGAATGAAATTAGTTAGGTAAAAGAAATGATAAAAAATATTATAAGAAGTTACAAGTTCGTTAAAAATATTAAGAAAATTTAAAAAAGGGATGTACTTTGTGAAATTATTAAGTATAATGACAATATCGGATTATGTCGAAAATGGAGGTTCTTATGGATTTATATTTGGATTATGAAAAAAATCATAGAAGACGAGGCAGAAGAAACCGAAAATCTAAATTACCGATTATTATTGGAATTATACTTTTGGCGTTGATTACTGCCGGTGTTGTTCTGGGACTGCAGTATAAGAAGAAAAAGGAAGAAGAGGCAAGACGGATTGCGGAACAAAACCGGGTAGTGAAGGTTATGTTTCCAGAAGGCTATTCTATTGATATGATGGCAAAACGTTTGGAAGATCAGAAAATTTTTAAGGCAAAGGATTTTGTAGCAGCTGTAAAAGATACAAGTTTGTATGAGAACAAATGGATAAAGGATATCCCGAAAGTAAAAGGTACAAAATATCAGCTGGAAGGATTTTTGTATCCGGATACCTATGAAATATACAAGAAATCTAAGCCGGAAGATCTGATTCAGAAAATGCTGGATAATTTTGAACAGAAATATAAAACATTGTCAAAAACCTATAAAGGCAAGCATACAATGTATGAGCTGGCAATTATAGCTTCCATGATTGAGAGGGAATCCAGCGTCACAAAGGAACGACCGGTGATCGCAGGTGTAATCGAGAATAGACTTGCCCGTAATATGAGGCTTCAGATTGATCCTACAGTACTCTATGTAACCACAGATGGATTATATGATGCCAAGAGAGTATACAATAAAGATTTAAAAGTTGATTCTCCTTATAATACTTATAAAAATAAAGGACTTCCGGTTGGACCGATTTGCAACGGAGCAAGTTCAGCGTGGGAATCAGCGATGCATCCAAAGAAACATGAGTATTTATATTACAGGACAGATGGATCCGGAAAAGGAACCCATATATTTACAAAAACATTTGAGGAACACAAAGCTGCTGCAACAACCGCAAAACAAAAATAAAAAATGGATTTTAAAGGAATTGTTAATTTTCTAACGTACAAAAAAAAATACCCGAAAATATAAGAAATTCCTTTAAAAAATTATGCAAATATTGTAAAATAGAGCTGTATGCAGATAATGTATACGGCTTTGTTTATGTTTTAAGCAACTTATAGTTGTTACAATAGTTCCTACCACTATATGTAGGATGCAACAAATGTATGACAACCATCATACGAGATTATTTTAGGAGGAAGAGAAACATGGCAAGAAAAATGAAAACCATGGATGGTAACACAGCCGCTGCACACGTGTCTTATGCGTTTACTGAAACAGCTGCAATTTATCCTATTACACCATCCTCACCAATGGCAGAATCAACTGACCAGTGGGCAACACAGGGTAAGAAAAACATTTTTGGACACCCTGTAAAATTAGTTGAAATGCAGTCTGAAGCAGGTGCTGCAGGAACTGTTCACGGTTCTTTGGCTGCTGGTGCATTAACAACTACTTATACAGCATCTCAGGGTCTGTTACTTATGATCCCTAATATGTACAAGATTGCTGGTGAAATGATGCCTTGTGTATTTGATGTATCTGCTCGTGCACTTGCATCTCATGCATTGAATATTTTTGGAGATCACTCTGATGTATATGCTTGTCGTCAGACAGGTTTTGCAATGCTTTGTAGCTCCAGTGTTCAGGAAGTAATGGACTTAGGAGCAGTTGCTCATCTGGCAACAATCAAAGGAAGAGTTCCAGTATTACATTTCTTCGATGGATTTAGAACTTCTCATGAAATTCAGAAGATTGAAATGTGGGATAATGACGACCTTGCTGATATGGTTGATTATGATGCAATCGAAAAATTCAGAGCAGAAGCATTAAACCCAGAACATCCAGTTCTTCGTGGTTCAGCTCAGAACCCAGATATCTTCTTCCAGGCAAGAGAAGCTTGTAACTCTGCTTACAACGCATTCCCTGCAATCGTTGAAGATTACATGAATCAGGTAAATGCTAAGATTGGAACAGACTACAAATTATTCAACTACTATGGTGCTGAAGATGCTGAAAGCATTATCATCGCTATGGGATCTGTTTGTGAAACAATCGATGAAACAATCGATTACTTAATGAAACAGGGAGAAAAAGTTGGTGTTGTTAAAGTTCGTCTTTACAGACCATTTGTTGCTGAAAAATTAGTTGAAGCTATCCCTGATACAGCTAAAGTTATCAATGTATTAGACAGATCTAAAGAACCTGGTGCAAGAGAACCATTATACTTAGATGTAGTTAATGCATTAAGAGGAACAAAATTCGAAAGCTGCACAATCAACGGTGGACGTTACGGATTAGGTTCTAAAGATACTACACCAGCTGATATCATTGCAACATTCAAGAATGTTGACAAGAATGAATTTACATTAGCTATCGTGGATGACGTTACAAACTTATCTCTTGAAAGAGGAGAAATTCCTGTAACAGCTCCAGACAGCATTGTATCTTGTAAATTCTGGGGTCTTGGAGCAGACGGTACTGTTGGTGCTAACAAGAACTCTATCAAGATCATTGGTGACCATACAGACAAATATGCTCAGGCATACTTTGATTATGATTCTAAGAAATCCGGTGGTGTTACAATGTCCCACTTACGTTTCGGAGATGACCCAATCAAATCTACATACCTGATCAACAAAGCTGACTTTGTTGCTTGTCACTGTGCACCATATTTAACAAAATACAATATGGTTCAGGACTTAAAAGATGGTGGAACATTCCTTCTTAACTGCAGCTGGGCTCCAGAAGAAGTAGGAGATCATCTTCCAGGACAGGTAAAAGCTTACCTTGCACAGCACAACATCAAATTCTACATTATCGATGGTATTAAGATCGGTAAAGAAATCGGACTTGGTGGACGTATCAATACTGTACTTCAGTCTGCATTCTTCAAATTATCAGGAATCATCCCTGAAGAAGATGCAATCAAATATATGAAAGATGCAGCAACAGCTTCTTACAGCAAGAAGGGTGATCACATCGTTAAGATGAACCATGATGCAATTGATGCTGGTGCAAAAGCAATCGTTGAAGTTCCAGTTCCAGCAGAATGGGCTGATTGTGAAGAAGAAAGCTTATTCATTGAAGCAAAAGAAGGAAGAAAAGAACTTGTTGATTACATCAACAATATTCAGAATCCAGTAAACGGACAGGTTGGTAACTCACTGAAAGTTAGTGATTTATTACCATACGTTGACGGACATATGCCACACGGTGCATCTGCATTTGAAAAACGTGGAGTTGCAGTAGACGTTCCTTCTTGGAATCCAGATAACTGTATCCAGTGTAACTTCTGTGCATATGTATGTCCACATGCTACAATTCGTCCAGTTGCAATGACTGAAGAAGAATTAGCAGCAGCTCCAGCAGCTACAAAAGCAGCTGACATGACAGGAATGCCAGGATATAAATTTGCTATGACAGTTACAGTTCTTGACTGTTTAGGATGCGGATCTTGTGTCAATGTATGTCCAGGTAAGAAGGGTGAAAAAGCTCTTACTATGGAAGGATTAGACAGCCAGAGAGATCAGCAGGAAGTTTACACATATGGACAGAGCTTACCAGCAAAAGAAGAAGTATTAGCTAAATTCAAAGCTGATTCTGTTAAAGGAAGCCAGTTCAGACAGCCATTACTTGAGTTCTCAGGAGCTTGTGCTGGTTGTGGTGAAACACCATATGCTAAACTGATTACTCAGTTATTCGGTGATAGAATGTACATCGCTAACGCAACAGGATGTTCTTCTATCTGGGGTGGTTCTGCACCTGCTACACCATATACAACAAACGCTAAAGGACAGGGACCTGCATGGGCTAACTCACTGTTCGAAGACAATGCTGAATTTGGTTTAGGTATGTTCACAGGACAGAACACATTAAGAGAACAGACAAAAGAAAAAGTTGTTGCATTAGCTGAAACAACAGAAAACGCTGATGTTAAAGCAGCAGCAGCTGAATACTTAGACACATATACAGACGGAAGCAAGAACGGAGCAGCTACAGAAAAATTAGTTGCAGCTCTTGAAGCTTGTGGATGTGACGCTGCTAAAGAAATCCTTGCTAAGAAAGATTACTTATCTAAGAAATCTCAGTGGATCTTTGGTGGTGACGGATGGGCATACGACATCGGATTCGGTGGTGTTGACCATGTATTAGCATCTGGAGAAGATGTAAATATCTTCGTATTTGATACAGAAGTTTACTCTAACACAGGTGGACAGGCATCTAAAGCTACTAATGTAGGTGCAATCGCTCAGTTCCAGGCAGCTGGTAAACCAACCAAGAAGAAAGACCTTGCAGCAATTGCAATGAGCTACGGATATGTATACGTTGCTCAGATTTCTATGGGTGCTGATTACAACCAGACAGTAAAAGCTATCGCAGAAGCTGAAGCTTATCCAGGACCATCATTAGTTATCGGTTATGCTCCATGTATCAACCATGGTATCAAAGGTGGTATGAAGATTGCTCAGACAGAAGAAAAGAAAGCTGTTACTTCTGGATACTGGAATCTGTTCAGATTCAACCCATCATTAGCATTAGAAGGAAAGAATCCATTCCACTTAGATTCTAAAGCTCCTTCAACAGATTATGAAGAGTTCATCATGGGTGAAGTTCGTTACAACGCTCTTGCTCGTCAGAACCCTGAAAGAGCAAAAGAACTGTTCGCACAGTCTAAGAAGAATGCTGAAGAAAAATATGCTAAATTAAAAGAAATGTCTGACAAATAGGCATTAAGCATTTAGCGAAAACGAGTCGTAGACGAAGTTTGAAAAGTATATAAAATCTCCAGTAGATTAATTTAATCTACTGGGGATTTTTTTCATTGTATGGCAAGTCACTCATGAGTGAGAGATGCAGGGAGTTGATAGCAGATTTGTCCGCTTTGTCCTTTCCTTTTATAGTTAACGAACATTTTACCTAAATTTAACATTACAGTACTATAAAATCGTGTAAAATATAGATGTCGTAAAAATGTAGTTAAATTTTAGTTAAAAATCAAAAGGAGAAAAAAGTGAACAGTACAATAATATTAGGGCTGTTAGGGGGCCTGGCATTGTTCCTGTATGGAATGCAGATGATGAGTGCAGGATTAGAGTCTGCGGCAGGAGATAAAATGAAGGAAATTCTGGAACGATTGACTTCCAATCGTTTTCTAGGTGTTTTAGTGGGTGCTGTTATTACAGCAGTTATTCAGTCATCTTCTGCGACAACAGTTATGGCTGTTGGATTTGTAAACTCAGGGATGATGACATTAAATCAGGCTGTATGGATAATTATGGGTGCAAACATAGGAACAACAATTACCGGACAGCTGATTGCCCTGGACGTGGGAGCCATGGCACCATTAATTGCTTTTATCGGTGTAGCAATGATTGTATTCATGAAAAATCCCAAAATCCAGTATATCGGTCAGATATTTGCAGGACTTGGAATCTTATTTATCGGAATGAATATGATGGGTGATGCAATGGTGCCGCTGAGGGATTTTCCGCCATTTATTAATTTAATGACCAGATTTTCTAATCCGGCAGTAGGTATTCTGGCAGGAATGGTCTTTACAGCATTGATTCAGTCCTCATCTGCATCTGTAGGAATTTTGCAGGCACTGGCGTTAAGCGGTGTTATCAGTTTGCGAAATGCAGCTTTTGTATTGTTTGGACAAAATATCGGTACTTGTATTACAGCAGTACTGGCTTCCATTGGAACAGAAAGAAATGCAAAGAGAACAACGATCATTCACTTACTGTTTAATATTATCGGAACGGTGATATTCACTGTGGTCTGCCTGGTATTCCCGTTAACAGATTATGTGGCTGCGTTTAGCGGATCAAGTATTACAAGACAGATTGCCAATATGCATACATTATTTAATATTACAACAAGTATTCTGCTGATTCCGTTTGGAAATCAGCTGGCAGTACTGGCTGTAAAAATTCTTCCGGAAAAAGAAGAAGAGAAAGAGCACCATAAGCATCTTAAGTATATGAAAGAAGTCGACACCAGTGTAGATGCAACAATCGGTACAGCTGCTATATATATGGAAGGAATGAAAAAAGAAATTTCCAGAATGCTTGAAATGGCAAGAATTAATGTTGAAAAGAGTTTCCAGGCATGTCTTCAGGGAAATAGCCAGTCTATTGATGATGTTGAAAAAAGAGAAGAATACATTGATTATTTAAATAAAGAAATTTCCAGAGCAATTTCTAAAATGATGATTCATGAGACCAATGAGAAAAACTCTAAAAATATTGGATCATATTTTGATATCACAGGAAATATTGAGCGAATAGGAGACCATGCAGTAAATATCTGTGACTATACAAAACTGATAGAAGAAAATAATATTAAATTTTCAGATGAATCTCTTGCAGAAATAGAAGAAATGAGAATGATATGTGCAGGTATGTTCCGAGCGGTACAGGAAATAACAACGGATGATGCCACATGGCTGGAAGCCATTCATGATTCAGAAAACTATGTGGATGAGAAAACAGAAGAATTTTATCAGAAGCATTTGGAGAGAATTAAAAGAGGGGAATGCAATGACGAAGCATGTATTATTTTCTCTGAAATGTTAACGGATTTTGAAAGAATTGGAGATCATATCTGGAATGTGGCAAAGCAGATAGGCAAAATCAAGGAGAGAAACTGATATTTACATAAAATGTTTTATATTTATTTTTAGAACTTACTTTTTGAACAAGCTATGATATAATAATATACAAAGGTAGATAGGGAACCTGGGAAAGTTACTTTTCCAGGTCTCTGCCTTGTTTTAGGAAAGATTCATTAAGAAAACAGAAGGAGAAGCATTATGGAATATATTTTATCCCCATCTATTTTATCCGCAGATTTTGCAAAACTCGGTGCAGATGTTAAAGAAGCTGCAGATGCAGGTGCTCAGTGGCTTCATATTGATGTTATGGATGGAACATTTGTGCCAAATATTTCTTTTGGATTTCCGGTTATTAAATCCATCAGAGATTTGACAGATATTGTTTTTGATGTACATTTAATGATTGAAGAACCAGGAAGATATGTTGATGAATTTGTAAAATCCGGAGCAGATTTAATCACACTTCATGCCGAATCAACAAAACATCTTCACAGAGCAATTCAGCAGGTGAAGGCTCACGGATGCAAGGTAGGAGTTTCTTTAAATCCGGCAACTCCGTTAAGTGCTTTGGATCATGTTTTGGAAGAAATTGATATGGTCCTGATTATGACAGTAAACCCAGGATATGGAGGACAGTCCTATATTCAGGGAATGAATCAGAAAATTCGCGATTTAAGAAAGATCATAACAGAAAAAGGGCTGAATGTTGATATTCAGGTTGATGGTGGAGTGAAAGCAGATAATATTCAGGCAATAAAAGAATGCGGAGCTAATGTTTTCGTAGCAGGATCTGCTGTATTTAATGGCGATATTACGGCCAATGTGAAAGAATTATTAAAATTAATGGAGGATTAGACAAATGAGTGAGTGCAATCATGATTGCGGAAGCTGTAGCGCAAACTGTGATAGCAGAGCAAACAGTAAAACAGATTTTCTGGAACCTTTATATAGAGAAAGCAGTGTAAAAAAGGTTATTGGAATTGTCAGCGGAAAAGGTGGTGTTGGTAAATCTATGACAACATCTCTTTTAGCTGTTGCAGCCAACAGAAAAGGTCTTCACACAGGAATTTTAGATGGAGATATTACAGGACCATCCATTCCACAGACATTTGGTCTGCATGAAAGACTTCTGGGAAACAGTGAAGGAATTATTCTGCCGGCGTTGACTAATTTTGGAATTGAAATTGTATCATTGAACCTGATGCTGGAAGAAGAAACACAGCCGGTAATCTGGAGAGGGCCGGTAGTAGCAGATGTGGTAAAACAGTTCTGGGGTAAAACATTATGGAAAGATATTGATGTAATGTTTGTAGACATGCCTCCAGGAACAGGAGAGGTACCTTTGACAGTATTCCAGTCTGTGCCTTTAGATGGAATTATTGTTGTGGCAACACCACAGGAGCTGGTAGGAATGATCGTTGAGAAAGCGGTAAATATGGCAAATATGATGAATGTGCCGGTATTAGGTCTCGTTGAAAATATGAGTTGCATTCAATGTCCGGACTGTGGAAAGGAAATTAAAGTATTTGGAGACAGTCATATAGAAGAGATTTCTGATAAATTTAACATTCCTGTTCTTGGAAAACTGCCAATCGATCCAAAATTAACAGAAGCATGTGACAATGGATTGATTGAAGATGTGGAAAATATTTACCTTGATGGGATTATTGACATGCTTGTTTAAATTTGTCAGTTAATAGACTTTAGAGTCTGAAAAATATAGCAATAAGAATAGAAAGAGTAGAAATTATGTTATTTCTGCTCTTTTTTTGTATACAATCATAAAATGCTAGTTAACATTTCTGTAAAAAATAATTGGAAAAATATGGAAATAAACTGTTCTTTTTTTAATACAAAGGTTGACAAAAAGAATATTTCAAGATAAAATCGTAACATACATCACAAAGATGTTACAAAAATGTTTCAAAATTTAAAAAAAGGGAAACAATTAGAAAGAGGTTATTATGTTAAAAGTAATGAAGAAGAAAGTGTTATTAGTAGTAATGATGTTAGTCGTGGCATCAGGATTCTTATTTACAGGATCTGCTTCAACCAATGCAAAAGCAAAAGAAGTACAGTACTTAGGAAAATATAAATTAACAGCTTATTGTGGTTGTAAAAAATGCAGTGGGAAATGGGGAAACCGTACTGCATCTGGTAAAAAGGCAAAACAGGGAAGAACTATTGCAGTAGACAGAAAAAAAATCAAACTTGGAACAAAAGTAAGAATTAATGGAAAGACATATGTGGCTGAAGATGTTGGAGGAGGAGTAAAAGGTAAGCATATTGATATTTACTTCAAATCCCACAGTCAGACAAAGAGATTCGGAAAGAAAACCGGAGTAAAAGTATACAAGATTAAAAAATAAGAATTTATAAAAGGCTGTCGCCCTAAGAATAATGAAAGATTTAATTCAGTTCTTTCTTAGGAAGACAGCCTTTCTATTTTAACTATATTTAATTAAAATTCTTCAGGATAGATTCCCTGATTTTTAAAATTCTGTAAAGCATCCATTACATTTTGCTTATCTTCAGGATAAGTGACTCCATACCACTGGTCTTTTGAAACAAGAACCTCCATGGTTGCTTTTCCCTGAGTTAATAGATCGCTGGCAACACTAGGAATAAAATATTCACCTTTTAAAGGATTTTCCTTTAATGCTTTATCAAGAAACAGAGGGAAGCCCTTTTCCAGCTCATCCATGATCATTGGCTGGAATCCGAAAAAGTTCATGGACACCAGTTTATCAAAAGGAAGGGAATTCCATGTTGTGCCATCATCTTCAGTAAATTCTGCATGATCTTCTCGTTTCTCGATGTGGGTACGTTCTGTGATGGAAATCAGCTGATGGTTATCATCAACTTCACAGATTCCACGGGATACATAGCCGTTTTCTGTTACTGTATTGCCAAGGTGGTAACCGACCATGGCAAAAGGAGATTTTTCCTCGTTAGATTCTTTCATAAGAAAGTCTGCCATTACCTGAAAACCATGGACTCCATAATAGTCATCAGCATTGATGACAGCAAAAGGTTCATTAATATAAGGTTTGGCACAAAGAACAGCGTGAGCAGTACCCCAGGGTTTGACACGGCCTTCAGGAAGTGAATAACCTTCAGGGAGTGCATCCACCTCCTGGAAAGCATAGCATACTTCCATGTCATCAGGGACACGTTTTCCGATGGTCTCCTTGAAATCCTGTTCAATAGCTTTTTTGATTATAAAGACAACTTTTCCAAATCCGGCACGTCTGGCATCATAAATGGAATAGTCAATGATAGCATGGCCTTGTGGATCCATAGGATCCATTTGTTTTAAGCCTCCATAACGACTGCCCATACCGGCAGCAAGGATAACTAAAGCTGGTTTTTTCATTCTATTTTCAACCTCCTGTTAATTTCTATTATATAAAAATAGTATACATTATTAAAAAACATGAGTCTAGTATGAGGAGAAAAAACCCCATAAATACTTGATTCAAAATGGTTGAAGTGGTATATTAAACATTAATAGTAAGGAGAAAAGGATGCAAGAATTAAAGAAAGAAATCGAACAATTAAAAAAAGAAAAAAATGCTGTTTTACTGGCACATTATTATGTAGATGACGAGGTGCAGGCAATTGCTGATTATGTGGGAGATTCCTATTATCTGGCAAAAGTTGCACTGAAAGAGTCAAAGGATGTTATCTGTTTTGCAGGTGTTAAATTCATGGGTGAGAGTGCTAAGATTCTGAATCCGGAAAGAACTGTTATTATGCCGGATCAGCTGGCAGATTGTCCTATGGCACATATGGTGGATGTTGAGAAGATTCAGAAGGTGAGAGAAGAATATGATGATCTTGCTGTTGTATGTTACATTAACTCAACTGCAGAAATCAAATCTTATTCTGATGTTTGCGTGACATCATCCAATGCCCTGAAAGTTGTGAAAGCACTTCCTCAGAAGAATATCTTCTTTATTCCAGATGAGAACCTGGGAAGATATATTGGATCACAGCTTCCAGAGAAAAACTTTATTTACAATGACGGATTCTGTCATGTACATAAGAGCATCACAGCAGATAATGTTAAAAAAGCAAAAGAAGCACATCCGGAAGCAGAGATTCTGGTACATCCGGAGTGTACACCTGATGTTGTTGCATTGGGAGACTATATTGGAAGTACTTCTGGAATTATCGATTATGCAACAGCATCTGATAAGGATACATTTATTATCTGTACAGAGATGGGTGTGTTATATGAACTGAAACAGAAGAATCCAGAAAAAACATTCTATTCAGTAGGACATCGTCAATTCTGCCCTAATATGAAACGAATCAGTCTGGAGAATGTGAGAGACACATTAAAAGAAATGAAGAATCAGGTAGAACTTCCGGAAGAACTGCGTCTTAATGCAAAGAAAGCTTTGGATGAGATGTTACGAATTGCCGGATAATTAAAATAAGAGACAGAGGTTCTAAGAAAGGAACTAAAGAGATATGAAATCAGCAGATGTGATCGTTGTTGGAACTGGTGCGGCGGGATTGTTTCACGCACTATTTTTACCTCAGGATTACAAAGTTATTATGATAACAAAAAAAGAAGTTGAAGACAGTGATTCTTTTCTGGCACAGGGTGGAATATCTGCCTTAAAGAATAAGGATGATTTTGATTCTTATTTTGAAGATACAATGAAAGCCGGACATTATGAAAATGATAAAGATGCAGTGGAGAAAATGATCGAAGAGTCTCCAGGAATTATAGATGACCTGATTGCTTTTGGCGTACAGTTTGACAAGAAAGACGGAGAGATTGAGTTTACCAGAGAAGGAGGTCATTCTACTTTCCGTATTCTGCATCATGAGGACATGACAGGCAGAGAGATTACCAGTCATCTCTACGAAGAAGTTAAGAAACGTTCCAATATTACGATTATGACCCATTGTACTATGCTGGATGTGATAGAAAAGGATGGAGAATGTAAAGGTGTCATATATAAAGATGAACAGGGTAATGTATCGTCTTTGTTTGCACCTAACACGGTTCTTGCAACAGGTGGACTGGGTGGTTTATTTAAAAATTCTACAAACTTCCGTCATTTAACAGCAGACAGTCTGGCAATTTGTCTTCGACATAATATTGAGTTAAAAAATATAAATTATATACAGATTCATCCAACTACGTTTTATTCAAAAAAACCGGGAAGAAGATTTTTAATTTCTGAATCTGTTCGTGGTGAGGGTGCGTATTTACTGAATAAAGATGGAGAAAGATTTACAGATGAATTGAAACCGAGAGATGTAGTGACAGGTGAGATTCGGAAACAGATGAAAAAAGATGGAACGGATCATGTGTATCTTTCAGTTACTCATCTGGATGGAGACAGAATAAAACAGCGTTTTCCGAATATATACAGGCAGTGTCTGGAGGAAGGTTATGATATGACAAAAGACTGGATACCTGTAACTCCTGCACAGCACTATTTTATGGGTGGAATAAAGGTTGATCTAAACAGTAAGACTACTATGGAACATTTATATGCTGTTGGAGAGACAAGTTGTAACGGGGTACATGGAAAAAACCGTCTTGCAAGTAATTCTTTATTGGAAGCGTTAGTATTTGCCAAAGCTGCTGCTAAAGATATACAGAAGAATCCTGCACATATGGATATGGATATTTATGTGGATTATGAAAAGTACAGCCAGGAAGAACAGCTGATGAAAGAAAATCAGCGTCTGGTATTAGATGAAATTAAGAGAAAGGACAGGAGCTTTTATGATCAATGGTGTAACGATGGCAATTAATATTGATGAATATTTAATGAATGCCTTAAAAGAAGATATTACAGGAGAAGATGTAAGTACCAATGCAGTTATGCCAGAAGCCAGACAGGGAAAAGTAGATTTAATCTGTAAAGAAGATGGAATCATCTGTGGACTGGAAGTATTTGAACGGGTGTTTAAACTCCTGGATTCAGATGTGGTTTTTGAAACACAGCTGAAAGATGGCGATGAGGTTAAATATGGAGATCTGATGGGAGTTGTCAAAGGGGATATCAGAGCTTTATTATCTGGAGAAAGGGTTGCTTTGAATTATCTTCAGAGAATGAGTGGTATTGCAACATTTACCCACTCTTTGGCAAAAGAGCTGGAAGGATGTTCCACAAAACTTCTTGATACCAGAAAAACAACTCCGAATATGAGACCTTTTGAAAAATATGCGGTAACTGTCGGAGGAGGATATAACCACAGATATAATCTTTCTGACGGTGTTATGCTGAAAGATAATCATATTGGGGCAGCAGGAAGTATTAAAAAGGCTGTTGCCATGGCAAAAGAATATGCGCCATTTGTTCGTAAGATTGAAGTGGAAACAGAAAATCTTGAGATGGTAAAAGAAGCAGTGGAAGCTGGTGCAGATATTATCATGCTGGATAACATGGATGATGAAACAATGAAAGAGGCTGTTAAAATCATTGATGGACGTGCGGAAACAGAGTGTTCCGGAAATGTTACCAAGGAACGTCTGGCAGCCATTCGTGAAATAGGAGTTGATTATGTTTCCAGTGGAGCATTGACACACTCAGCACCGATTCTTGACATTTCTTTAAAGAATTTAGTGCCAATAGAATAAGTTAAACATGAAAAGCAGAAAGAATCTCGTTTTATGACGGGATTCTTTCTGTCTATAGAAAGGAAATCTTGTGGAAAAAACAATGAAATTTGAAAATAGATATTATGCAGATTATACAGTGATCAGAGAATATACAAAGCATGTATTTTGTAAGACGACACGAATCATGGGAATGATACTGATGATTGTTTCAATGTGCGGTTTTGGATTAAGCCTTTTTGCAGGATATACGGTATCAGAAAGTGTATTGTTTATTTGTTGTTTTCTTGGTGGACTGATGATTTATTGTTATTATTTTCTTGTATTGAGAGCAATGACAAAGCAGTCAGATAATTTACATGGCGGAACACTTCCTGAAATGATTATAAAATTTGGTGATAGGATTGAATTGAATGAAGGAAATGTTCAAATGGAATTTGATTATAAACAAATTATAAAAGTACATAATCTTCCAAATTTATATGCATTGATGATCGACAAAAACCAGTCCATTATTGTAGCTAAAGGAGGATTTGTAAAAGGAACTAAAGAGGAATTTGAGAAATTTATAAGAGAAAAGATTAAATAGATTAAAAAATAGCCATGGGCCCCGGAACAAGCTCAACCGTAGATAAATACGGAGAGAGTTTTGGGAAACATGGCTATATCAGATGAGGGATGACTCCCGCCTCTGTAGGCGGTGAGCAACAATTATGTATCAGTGGCGGGTTTCAATCCCCCATCTGATATACGCTCCGCGAGGATGCGCAGAAATTCGGATTGGAAGTATGTCTGCTATGCAGACCTGAATTCCGCGCCAAGACTCGCGAGCGAGTCTTGAATAGAATTATGGGGAAAATCCCATATTTTCTTATACTGTAATGAGTCCAAGTCCTTCCATAATAGAGAATACAAGGATTGCAATAATACAGATTGGTGCAAGATATTTGATCATTACCAGGAATAAAGGTTTTCTTTTGAATTCTCCGGAACTTTCTACTTCATTGATAATAACATCAGGTTTGATGATATATGCAACGAAGATACAGGTCAGGAATGCAGCAATCGGCATCAGAACACTGTTGCTCAAGAAATCGAAGAAATCCAGAAAACTGAATCCCATAATCGTAATGTGGCTCCAGATTCCAAATCCAAAGGAAGAAGGAATAGCCATTAAACAGGCAATGATAAACATTAAAATACAGGCAGTGACACGTTTTATATGGAATTTATCCATAATTACAGCAACCAGAGTCTCAAGCAGTGAAATTGCAGATGTTAAGGCTGCAAAGAACACCAGAATGAAGAATACGGCTGCGAGAATATTTCCAAATGCCATACTGTCAAATACTTTAGGAAGCATAACAAACATTAGAGAAGGTCCTTTTGCCAGCATGGAAGGATCTCCATTGGAAAATACAAAAACAGAAGGAACAATCATTAATCCTGCTAAAAATGCAATACCGGTATCAAAAATTTCTACCTGACTGACAGACTTTTCAAGGTCAGATTTCTTAGGCATATAAGAACCGAAAGTAATCATGATACCCATGGCAAGTGACATGGAATAAAACAGCTGTCCCAGTGCTGCCAAAAATGTTGTTGGCCCAAGATGTTTGATACTCGGTTTGAGATAATAAGCCACACCTTTCATTGCTCCCGGTCTGGTAATACAGAACAGGGAAATGCCAATTAAAAGAAGAACAAGGATTGGCATCATAAAGGTGCTGACACGTTCGATTCCACCTTTTACTCCAAGCAGTACGACAATGGTTGTAATCGCCAGAAAGACTAGGAGACAAATCATAGGTTCTGTTGTCTGGCTGATAAATCCGGTAAAGAAAGTATCAGATGCTGCGGCATGTGTCTGACCTTTTATGGAAACCAAAAGGAATTTTGTTACCCATCCACCAATAACGCAATAATAAGGGAAAATGATAAATGGGATAAAACTGGTTAAATATCCGATAAAACTATATTTTTTATTAAAATATCCAAAAGCATTAATAGCGCTGGTTCCTGATTTTCTTCCTAAAGCAACTTCTGTGATCATCAATGTAAAACCAAAAGTCACAGTAAGGATTAAATATACTAATAAGAAACTTCCACCGCCATACTTTGCTGCCAGATACGGAAATCTCCATATGTTACCAAGTCCTACTGCTGATCCGGCAGTTGCCAGGACGAAGCCGATTCGGCTGGAGAAACCGCTTCTTTCATTTGACATAAATATTACCTTCCTTCATACATATTTTTATATAACATCAACATCTTCGCCGGCTAAAACAGCGTTCATGTTGCGTACGGAACACATTTTTCCGCACATGGTGCAGGTATCTTCTCTTTCAGGAGTAGATTCTGCACGATATCTTCTCGCTTTTTCAGGGTCAAGAGCCAGTTCAAACTGTCTTTCCCAGTCAAGTTTCTGTCTCGCAGCAGCCATCTGGTTATCCCAGTCCATAGCTCCTTTGATACCTTTTGCAATATCAGCTGCGTGGGCAGCAATTTTAGAAGCCATAATACCTTCTTTTACGTCATCAACGTTAGGAAGGCGAAGATGTTCTGCAGGAGTTACATAACACAAAAAGCTTGCACCGGATGCTGCGGCAATAGCACCTCCGATGGCAGATGTAATATGATCATATCCAGGGGCAATATCTGTAACAATAGGTCCCAGAACATAGAATGGAGCACCATGACAAATAGTCTGCTGAATCTTCATATTTGCCTGAATCTGGTCCATTGGCATATGTCCAGGTCCTTCAATCATAACCTGAACATCTTTTTTCCATGCGCGAGCAGTTAATTCACCTAAAGTAACCAGTTCTTCAATCTGAGAAATATCACTGGCATCCTGAAGGCATCCAGGTCGGCATGCATCACCAAGACTTAAAGTTACATCATATTCATTACATATATCCAGGATTTCATCATAATATTCAAAAAATGGATTTTCATTTCCAGTTGCCTCCATCCATGCAAAAATTAAAGAACCACCACGGGAAACAATATTCATCTTTCTTTTCATAGCTTTAAAACGATCCGCTGTGTTTCGATTGATACCGCAATGGATAGTCATAAAATCAACACCATCTTCTGCATGCATTTTAAAAACATCAATCCATTCTCTGGATGTAATATCTTTTAAAGCTTTGTTATAGTAAACAATGGCATCATAAATTGGAACGGTACCAAGAATGGCAGGGCATTCATTGACCAGTTTCTTACGAAAAGTATGAGTATCTCCAAAAGAAGAAAGATCCATAATTGCTTCTGCTCCCATGGCAACAGCCTTGTTGACCTTTTCCATTTCAACATCGAGATTCAGACAGTCTCTGGAAGTTCCAAGATTAACATTAATCTTGGTTTTTAAAGAATTCCCAATACCAAAAGGTTTTAAACAGGTGTGATTTTTATTGGCCGGAATAACAATTGTTCCAGCAGCAACTTCTTTCATAATCTCCTGTACATCAAGTCCTTCATATGCAGCAACTGCTTTCATCTGTTCAGTAATAATTCCCTGTCTGGCTGCATTCATCTGTGTTGTGTAAGTCATAATATTAACCTCCAAAATGATAAAAATATTTTGGGAGACTCTTTGTATATTATTTAATTGAAAAATCCATTAAATAAAAAGACAAACAAAAACACCGATTATCATGTTTTCAGTATTTGTCCATTATCATAGCATCCAAATCCCTACGGCGGCATTATCCGCATCAGGTTTATGGTCGAAGCAATGCTTCCTCTCAGCTAAGACAAAAGTCTTTTAAGCTCCCATTTCAGTTACTAGAATATTGTATCATTGTAAAAGAACGATATCAACTAAAAAGCGAACTTTTCGATGGCATATGCAACGCCATCTTCATCGTTGGATTTGGTGATAAAATCAGCGATTTCTTTAACTTCCGGTTCAGCATTTCCCATAGCAACAGAAAAGCCAACAGCGTTTAACATATCAAGGTCATTAAAACTGTCACCAATAGCCATAGTCTCTTCAGGTTTGATATCCAGTATCTGGGCAAGTTTCAAAATAGCATTTCCCTTTTTTGCAGTTTTAGAAGTAAGCTCAAGATTTCCACGAAAGGCAGATGTAACATCCCAAAAATCTTCTTCTTTATAAAAATCAAGAATCTCCTGGCGCAGTGATAAGTCAGCAAAAAGCAAATGGATTTTCTCTAAAGGAAAAGGATTCGAAATCAGCTGATCAAGGAGATTCTCTTTAAAGATTCTAGGAGTCTGGAAACGGGCAATATCAGGAAAAGCATCTAAAATGCTCTGCATCTTTTCAGAATGACCTTTATCAGCATAACAGCTTCCGTTAAAAAACAATTCAATAATCACCGGAAGATCATGAAGTTTCTTTAAAACATCAGGAATTTTAAAAGCAGACATTAAATCTTCATAAAGAGGTTTATCCTGTGTCAGGTCAACAACAGAAGAACCATTAGAAACGGCAGCATAACGAATACCAGGAATATCCAGTAACTCAACAGGCAAAAAAGACCGAGGACGACCGGTAGCAGGAAGAACACAAACACCATGAGAAATGGCATCAGCAATAACCTGTTTTGTACGAGAGGAAATTTCCTTGCGGCTGTTAAAAGTAGTACCATCAAGATCCAAGGCAATCAATTTCACATTTTTCATCAATAATTCTCACTTTCTTCACAATAAATTAATGTAATCTATTATATCATACAAGCACCAAAACATGCTATAATGTACACGTAAGAGCCGAGCCATGCAGGAAGATGTAGATTTAACATGAATACCTTTTGTTTACAAAAGAGGTATTCATGTTAAATCTACATCAGACTATAGGGCGAAGCCCGTGACCGAGAAATCCGAAGGATTTGGAGGGAAGGCAGGGCGAGGAGAGCCAGAGAAGGCGAAGCCCGTGACCGAGAAATCCGAAGGATTTGGAGGGAAGACAGGGCGAGGAGAACCAGAGAAGGCGAAGCCCGTGACCGAGAAATCCGAAGGATTTGGAGGGAAGACAGGGCGAGGAGAGCCAGAGAAGGCGAAGCCCGTGACCGAGAAATCCGAAGGATTTGGAGGGAAGGCAGGGCGAGGAGAGCCAGAGAAGGCGAAGCCCGTGACCGGGAAATCCGAAGGATTTGGAGGGAAGACAGGGCGAGGAGAGCCAGAGAAGGCGAAGCCCGTGACCGAGAAATCCGAAGGATTTGGAGGGAAGGCAGGGCGAGGAGAGCCAGAGAAGGCGAAGCCCGTGACCGAGAAATCCGAAGGATTTGGAGGGAAGGCAGGGCGAGGAGAGCCAGAGAAGGCGAAGCCCGTGACCGAGAAATCCGAAGGATTTGGAGGGAAGGCAGGGCGAGGAGAGCCAGAGAAGGCGAAGCCCGTGACCGAGAAATCCGAAGGATTTGGAGGTTTGGAGAAAAGGGAACAAAAGGAGATAGAATATATGCCTGGTTTAATATTAGAAGGAGGAACATTTCGTCCCATCTTCAGTGCAGGTGTAATGGACGCATTGCTGGATGAAGACATAATGTTCCCTTACATTATTGGTGTTTCAGCTGGAATTTCCAATGGCTTTTCCTATATATCAAAACAAAAGGAAAGGAACCTTCATGTATTGCTCAATCATAGGAACGATCCAAGATATATGGGGAAAAGAAATCTGTTAAAAGAAAAGAGTCTGATAGGATTAGATTTTGTTTATAACATTATGCCTAATAAATTATATCCTTTTGACTGGGATACATTTTATGCATATAAGGGAAAAATTTTAGTAGGAGTAACCAATGCAGTTACAGGACAGATTGAATATAAAGATGGGAAAAAAATAGATAAAAAATGTACTATGCTTCGAGCAAGCTGTGCACTGCCGCTTATTTTTCCGTCAATTAAAATGAACGGTATGCCTTATTTCGATGGAGGAATTGCGGATCCGATTCCGATTCGCAAATCCATTATGGATGGAAATGAAAAAAATCTGATCATTTTAACACAGCCAAAGGGATATCGAAAGAAACTCAGTAAAAGTAATAAAGTAACGGCATTTTTATTTCATAAAAAATATCCGAAGCTGCCGCAACAGTTGTTGACTCGTTATAAACGCTACAATTATACAGTAAAATTCTGTGAACGTCTGGAAAAACAAGGAAAGGCAGTTGTGTTAAGGCCTGAATATCCATTAGATAGTATGGAAAGTGATATCGATGTATTAAAACAGACTTATGACATGGGGTATCGTTTGGCGAAAGAACATATGAAAGAAATAAAGGAATTATTTTAAAGCTGTCAATTCTTATGATATAATCATATAAGGAAGTATATTCCTGTATAAAATAAAGGAGGCAGCTATGACACAGATACAGGCATCTGAAAAAACATATATTGAAGAATTAGCAACAAATCAGCTGAGAAATCTTATGGTCATATGTGAGCGTCTGTTTCTGGAATTTAATGAGGAAAGTCAGGCAGATGAAATGGCAAAAAAGATTGCAAATAAGCTTCAGGATGAGCCGGAACTGCTTGGAATCATGCTCCAGAAAGAGGCAGTGGAATGTCTGTTTCATTTGTGGGATATGGAAGAATCCAATATAATGAAGGAGTCGTATCTCAGAGAATTACAGCAGCTTCGATATCTTGGATTTATATCCATGGATGAAGAAACATTGTTTGTTAACATGGAGGCGAAAGATATCTTTTTCTTTTCAATGAAAGGGCATCGTATGAAGTCTGATATTGAAAAGTATACACAATGGGAAAAAGTTATATTTGGAATGTTGTTTTCTTATGGAATACTTGATATTTATTATTGTTATCAGATATTTAAAAAAATCATGAATCTTGATATCACCTATGACCAGATGGAAGAATTTTTTATGATTCGTATTATCTTCTGGAATAGTGGTCTGATGCTGAGGAATCAAACAGATATGAGGCTTTTTTTTGCCAGCCGTGAAGTGACCAATCGAAATGAGATATTTGATCAGTGGAATCAGCGGCCTGAACTTAAGTTTAGGGAATATACAAAAGATGAATATATTAATCTGGCAATGGGAAATGGAATCATCAGCTGGGATGGAATTCCAGAATTCTTTTCTTTTGTTTTGGATGAAATAGAAGATGACCGGTATAAGGCAATGTTAATTATGAAATCCATTGTATTAATGGTTCAGAATGGATCAGCCTATCCTGATATTGTACTTCAGGTTATCAGTCTGCTGGATGAAGAGTCCAGAGAGAAAAAGCAGATAATTAGTGATTTTGTTGAAAGAATTTATTACAGTATACCTGTATATGGACAAAAGGGTTATTCACGAAATGAATTAAAAGATAAACATGATAGGATATTTCAAGTCATAGATGGAGGAAAGTGCTGAGGAGGAAGATATGAAGCAATCAACAGTATTAGTAGTAGATGATGAAAAAGAAATTGCTGATTTTATTGAATTATATCTTAAAAATGAAGATTATCAAGTGTATAAGTTTTACAATGGAACAGACGCTTTGGAGTGCATCAAGCAGGAAAACATTGATCTGGCAATTCTGGATGTGATGCTGCCGGATGTTGATGGATTTGAAATCTTAAAACAGATTCGGCTGGAATATAATTTTCCTGTTATTATGCTGACAGCAAAAGTTTCATCGATGGATAAAATCAACGGACTGACACTGGGAGCAGATGATTATATCGAAAAACCTTTTGAACCATTGGAACTGATGGCAAGGGTTAAGGCTCAGCTCCGCAGGTTTATCAGGTATAATGATGGGGCCGGGATCAATCAGGAAGATACTCAGGAGATTGCAGGCTTGATTTTAAACCGTTCAACCCATCAGTGTCTTTATGGTGAAGCAGAAATTACTTTGACACCTCTTGAGTTTTCTATTTTATGGATTTTAACAAAGAACCGCGGCAAAGTAATAAGTTCAGAAAATCTGTTTGAACAGGTATGGAAAGAAAAATATTTCAAAAATAATAATAATACAGTTATGGTGCATATTCGTCATTTAAGAGAAAAGCTGGGAGAAGTTATGGGCCATAAAGAACTGATTAAAACCGTTTGGGGAGTTGGATATAAAGTTGAGGAGTAAATATCGAAGCCTGAAAATACGAATAATGTTGCAGACTCTGGGAATCAGTATCATTGTAGCACTGATAGGATATTTTATACTTGATATTTTTGTGGATGGTGTCCTTCAGGATCCATTTGCTAAAACAGTGGTCTATATGTTTCAGCGAATAGGCATGAATGAAGTGGAGGCAATTCGTTTATATCGTTTGATTTTTTGGAAAAATAAAGTCCTGATTGTTGGCGGCTTTTTCATGACTTTGCTTTTGTTTAGTTTTTACCTTGGAATGTCTAAGTTCACAACGTATTTAAGACAGGTTGAAAACGGGATTCAGATGATTCTGGATGAATCCAGTAACAGGATTCTCCTTCCGGAACCATTACAACCTCTGGAGAACAAATTAAATGAAATTAAAAGAACTCTGAAAGAGCAGAGGAGAAATGAAGAGGAAAATGAGCAAAGGAAGAATGATCTGATTGCGTATCTGGCACATGATCTGAAAACACCTCTTACATCAGTGATTGCATATCTGACATTATTAAATGAGGCACCGGATATGCCGACGGAACAGAGGGCAAAATATACAGGGATTTCATTGCAAAAAGCAAAAAGACTTGGAGAAATGATCAATGAATTTTTTGAAATTACCAGATACAATCTGCAGAATATCACACTGGAAAAAAAAGAATTTTATCTTTATGTTTTACTGGAGCAGGTATTGGATTCCTTTAATCCTATTTTAAAGGAGAGAGGTTTACAATATACAATTGATGTAGATGACAGGATTTTAATTAATGGAGATCCGGATCGTCTTGCAAGGGTTTTTGAGAATCTTTTAAAAAATGCAGTAGCCTATTGCTATCCCAACAGTACTATAAATGTACATGGAATTGTGGAAGGTGAAGGGGCAAGGATACTTGTAAGAAATCAGGGGAAGACGATTCCGCCTCATCAATTAGAAAAACTGTTTGAAAAATTTTATCGTCTGGACGAAGCAAGATCTTCAGAAACAGGAGGAGCAGGACTTGGGCTTGCCATTGCAAAAGAGATCGTGGAGCTTCATGACGGAACAATAAAGGTTGACAGTCAGAATGGTTATACGACTTTTTCCATCTGGCTGCCAAGAATAAAGGAGGAAACATGAAAAAAGTATACGTAATCGGTCATCGCAACCCAGATACAGATTCTATCTGTTCTGCACTTGCATATGCCAATTTAAAGAATCAGGTAAATGGCGGAGGATATGAAGCACGTCGTGCGGGAAATGTTAACGGAGAAACCAAATATGTTTTAAAACAGTTTGGTGTAAAAGCTCCGGTTTATGTTAGCGATGTACGCCCTAAAATGACAGATATCAATCTTCATATTGTAGATGGAGTGAAAAGCAATAACTCCATTAAAACTGCAAGGGATATGATGCAGAAACAAAAGATCGTGGCACTGCCGGTTTTAGATGGAAAAAAACTGGAGGGACTGGTATCCATCAGTGATATCGCACATGCAGATATGGATGTTTATGATAATGAAATTCTTGCTAAATCTAAAACACCATATAAAAATCTTTTGTCCACACTGGAAGGTAAAATGCTGGTGGGAGATGAAGAAGGAGTTATTTCAGAAGGAAAACTTTCAGTTTCTGCTGCAAGTGTTGACAAAATGGAAGAGTTTGTAAAAGAAAAAGATATTGTAATTTTGGCAAACCGTCCAGATGCTCAGAAAGCGGCAATTGAAGTTGGTGTTCAGTGTATCGTTGTATGTATGGGTACAGAAGTTGACACAGAAGTTCTTGATCTTGCAAAAGAAAAAGGATGTCGTGTTATTGCAACTCCATATGATACATTTATTGCCAGCCGTCTGATCTGTCAGGCTATTCCGGTTTCTTATGTTATGGCATCTGAAAATATTGTATCATTTTGTATTAATGATTATGTTGATGATGTTAAGGAAGAAATGACTAAGAAAAGATTCCGTTATTTCCCTGTAATGAATGCAGATCATGAATTTGTGGGAATGGCATCTCGTCGTAGATTATTGGAATTTGATAAGAAACAGATGATTCTGGTTGACCATAATGAAGTATCTCAGGCAGTTGAAGGACTGGAAGAGTGTGAAATTCTTGAAATTATCGATCATCATAGAATTGGAAATCTTGAGACTGTATCACCTGTTTATTTCCGCAACCAGCCGGTTGGATGTACAGCAACTATAGTAACCCAGATGTATAGAGAGCAGGGAGTTGAGATCACAAAACCAATTGCAGGTCTGCTTTGTTCAGCGATTCTTTCTGATACACTGATGTTCCGTTCACCAACATGTACACCGGTAGATGAACAGACAGCAAAAGAGCTGGCACAAATTGCAGGAATTGATGTGGAAGAGCATGCAAAATCCATGTTCCGTGCAGGAAGTGATTTGAAAGGAAAAGCTGCAGATGAAATCTTTTATCAGGATTATAAGAAGTTTACAGCAGATGATATTACTTTCGGAGTTGGACAGATTACATCTCTTGATCAGTCAGAATTAGAAGAAATTCAGGAGAAGATTCTGCCATATATGGAATCTGTAAGAGAAGAGCAGGGATTAAATATGGTATTCTTTATGCTCACCAATATTCTGGAAGAAACCACATATCTTGCAGTTACAGGAGATGGCAGTAAAGAAATTATTGAACGGGCATTTGAGACAGAGATTGAAGGAAAAGTAGCAGTTCTTCCTGGAGTTATGTCCAGAAAGAAACAGTTAATCCCTAATGTACTGAATGTTATTCAGCAGTAATTTGGCGGTAAGTCCCCAGATGATATGATTTTCATAGTGATAGAAGGCAACCTGGTATTTTCCTTTTGCCCATGGGTAATGTTTTCCGCCAGGAATATCCTCAAAAGGGAAATTATTTTCTGGAACAGTGAGAATATCTGTGTAATAAAGAGCCGGTTGTGTTTTCTGAAAAAATCGCAGAGGGACAGTAAAAACAGAATCAACCTCGTCAGAGCTAAACTGTCCATGATAATGGATAAGTTCACCAAGAAACGGTTCAATTCGTATCTTGGAAGGAGATATAAAATAATCCAGAGGACCATAGAGCTTCAGATTGGAAGAATCAATCTGAAGCTCTTCTTTGGTTTCTCTTATAGCTGCTTCCAGAGATGTCTCTCCTTCTTCCAGCCGGCCGCCAGGGAAGCACACTTCTCCTGGCTGATGATTTAATTTATGGGAGCGGACTTCGAACAAAATATGATATCCGTCTTCTTTTTTTATGAGAGGTATGAGCACTGCAGATACCCTCTCAAGATCTTCCTCTATTCGTTTTGGAACATGCATATTTAAATGTTCAAACATAGCTATCTCCTAAAATCTAAAATCACGTTTACCTTCATGAATATTTTCAATATATTCGGTTGCTTTCTGTTTTACTACCGGATTTGGAATCTTCGCCAGTTCCTGTCTGATTAATTTTTCTCCTTTTTCTTTTACCTCATCTGAAGCATAATCTTCAAGATATTCTTTCAAAGTCATTAAAGCATTTGGAGCACAGCAATTGGCAATCTGACCGGATTTTACAAGGGTCATGAAACGATCCCCGGTACGTCCTTCACGGTAGCATGCGGTACAGAAACTAGGTATGTGTCCAAGATCCATAAGCCATCCAATGATTTCATCCAATGTACGTTCATCATTTCTTTCAAACTGTGCAGAGTTATCTTCTGGTTTTTCTTTTTCTGCATATCCTCCGACACTTGTGGAAGAAGCACCACTAATCTGGGATACACCGACACGAAGAACTCTTTCTCTGGATTCCTGGGTTTCACGGGTGGAAACGATGATTCCGGTATATGGAACGGCAACACGAAGAATAGCAACGATTTTTTCGAAAATATCATCGTTAATTGCATTTTCAAAATCATCAGGATTGATATCTTCTGCAGGACGGATTCGTGGAACACTGATAGTATGAGGACCAACACCAAATTTAGCTTCCAGATGTTCTGCATGCATTAAAAGACCTGCAAAATCATAGCGGTACATATCCAGTCCGAATAATACGCCAATACCTACATCATCAATACCGGCAGTCATGGCACGGTCCATAGCCTCTGTGTGATATGCATAATCATGTTTTGGCCCTGTAGGATGAAGGACTTCATAGGTATCCTTATGATAAGTTTCCTGGAACAGAATATATGTACCAATTCCAGCATCTTTCAGTTTCTTGTAGTTTTCCTCTGTTGTTGCGGCAATATTCACATTGACACGTCGGATAGCACCATTTTTGTGTTTAATACTGTAAATAGTCTTAATGCTTTCCAAAACATATTCAATAGGAATATTTACAGGGTCTTCACCGGTTTCAAGAGCCAGACGTTTATGTCCCATATCCTGAAGAGCAATAACTTCTTTTTTGATTTCTTCCTGGGTCAGTTTTTTTCTTCGGATATTTTTGTTTTTGTAATGATATGGACAGTAAGTACATCCGTTAACACAGTAGTTTGCAAGATAAAGTGGGGCAAACATAACAATACGGTTACCGTAAAATTCTTCTTTGATCTTAATGGCAAGGTCATAAACTTTTTGTATCAATTCAGGATCTTCACAGGCAAGAAGCACGGAAGCTTCACGGTGAGAAATTCCTTTTAGTTTTTTTGCTTTTTCAATAATAGATAAAATTAACTCTTTGTTATCTTTGTTGGCGTCAGCATATGCTATTGTATCTTTGATTTCCTGATCATCAATAAATTCTTCAGCAACGCCGGATTCTGGTTTATACATTTTCCTCTCCTATCTTTTTTTGGTGAACATTGATTTTACAGTGGCACCATGAATCATGCCAAGCTGTCCTGATAAGGTGCTGATGGTCTTTTCTGGAGCATCCAATACTACAGAAATAATATTGATGTCTCTCTCACGATATGGGATGCCCATACGTCCTACAATATATTCACTGTATTTATGCAATGTCTTGTTAACTGGTTCTACAGCATCTGCCTGTTCGATAATAATACCGATCAGAGCAATACGTGTTGGTTCATTCATGATAAAATCCTCCATTTTTATTTTCCCCGGACACCTGGTCGCATCTTTCACGGAGCGTTTGTTGTTACACAGGAAATTCAAGGGAATTTCCTGTGTAATAACAAAAGGCATATCCCAAGAGGATATGCCATGTGAAATCTTTCTATAATGATACTGGAAAAAGACCTGAAAAGGTCCATGTATCAGTATGGAAATCAAACTTGGCATCAGGAAAAACCTTGGCTTCAGAATGATTGTTTTGCTATCATTTATTGTATCGGAAGATGTGCCAAAAGTCAATTTACTTATTGTCTTTCAAAAATTTGTATGTTATACTCAATCTCAATAAAAGCTGGTTAAAGCTTTATAGATATCAGAGGTCAATGGGGGCATAGTATGCGCTCACTTTTTTATTTATTAGGAGGATCTATGCAGAATTTTTATTATGATATTCCAACAAAAATTGCCTTTGGAAAAGGTGAAATTGCGAAGCTTCCCAAATTTGTAAAAGAATTTGGCAATAAAGTATTGATCGTATATGGAGGAGGGAGTATCAAACGAACAGGATTGTATGATACAGTGATTCATCTGTTAGATGAAAATGATATTTCTCATGAAGAGTTATCAGGTGTAGAACCTAATCCGAGAATTACAACAGTTGCAAAAGGGGCTGACATGTGCAGGGAGCACGGTATTCAGGTTGTTCTTCCTATTGGTGGCGGAAGTACAATTGACTGTGCTAAAGCAATTGCAGCGGCATATTATTTTGACGGTGATCCATGGGATCTTATCTGTGATTTTAGCCAGGCAACGGAAATTTTACCGATTATTTCTGTATTGACACTGGCAGCTACAGGTTCAGAAATGGATTTATTTGCGGTTATATCCAATGAAGAAACCAAAGACAAGATAGGAATCGGAAGCCCTCTGGTTTATCCAAAATACTCTATTCTTGATCCTGAATATACATACTCTGTGCCGAAATATCAGACAGCAGCAGGAACGGCAGATATAATGGCACATATTTTTGAAGTATATTTCTGTGGAATCCAGGGTACTTTTATGCAGGACAGAATTATGGAAGCATTATTAAAAACCTGTATACATTACGGACCGATTGCCTGTGAGAAACCAGATGATTATGATGCCAGAGCAAATCTTATGTGGACCTCCAGCTGGGCAATCAATGGAATGATCGCATGTGGAAAATCTGCAGCATGGCCGATACATGCCATGGAGCATCAGTTAAGTGCATATTATGATGTTACTCATGGACATGGACTGGCAATTTTAATCCCTGTGTGGATGAAACACATTCTCAACGATAAGACTGTGGATATCTTTGTAAATTATGGAATCAATGTGTTTGGTATTGATCGGGAACTGGATAAAATGGAAATTGCCAATAAGGCCATTGAAAAAACAAAAGAAGTCTTTGATTCTATGGGATTAAGCGATACACTGCGATCTATCGGTATTGAGACAAAAGAGAACTTTGAAGTAATGGCAGAAAAGGCACTGGGAGATGGACTGGATGATTATATTGTGCCTTTAACAAAAGCAGATATTATTCATATTTATGATGAATGTTTTTAATGGCTGGTCATAGATTGGTATAATAAAAATAAAAAAATACCTTGACAAAAGTTAATAAAAAGAATATAAAATAAGGCATAGATATTTTACAGACGTCAAAGGAGACATAAGTCTTCTCTGGCGTCTTTTTTATTTCATTAAAAAATTGTTTTGCAATATACCTATGAAATAAAAATCGCTCCGCTTGGTTCTTCTAAATTCCAAAGACAAGGCGAGAGACATAGTGTTAACAGACAGCAAGGAGGAGAATAAGATGAAAAAAGCGATGTTGAAAATTCTTGCACTTACCATGACCATGGCGATGGCTGTTGGAGGTCTGGCAGGATGCGGGAAAAAGGAAGAAAAAACAAAAGATGGTTATGCAAAAGAAATCAACTTTATTACCTGGGATTCTCAGTATTCTGAACAGGTATTTAAGGATTTTGAGAAAAAATATGGAATCCATGTTAACGTAACTTATATCAATAATACAGATGAATTATTGTCTAAAATGCTCAATGGTGGAGCAGATTATGATCTGATTGATATTGAATCAGCCTATGTTGAATCATTTGTTAAAAATGATCTGGTACAGAAACTGGACAAAGAGCAGATTCCAAATTATAAGAATTTTTATAAAGAGTGTCTGGGTGTTGTAGGTGATGAGAAAAACGAATATACAATACCTGCTTTTGGAAAAGGTTTTACAACAATTATTTATAACAAAGAAACATGTCCGATTAAGATTACAAAATTCTCTGATCTTGCAAATCCAAAATTAAAAAATCAGATATGTATGGTTAACTCAACTATTTCCCTGTTTGGTATGGCGCTTCAGTCATTGGGATACAGTGCAGGAACAAATAATGAGAAAGAAATTAAAGAAGCAGCTGATATACTGACAAAGATTAAACCAAATGTAAAAACATTTGTTGGATCTTCAGGTGAAAATCAGATGTTAAAGGGAGAATGTTCTGTAGGATTCTTGTGGGACTACACATTGCTGATGCAGGATAAGAAAAACTGGGATAAATTTGCTATTGCTGATCTTGAAACCGGATCTGAATCTTTTATGGAAACACTGGCAATACCAAAAGAAACAGAAAAGACAAAAGAAGCTCATTTGCTAATGAACTATTTAAGTGAGCCGGAAGTTCAGGCAGTCAGTATACAGGAATGGGGCGATATGCCATGTATGGATTGTGAAAAATATCTGCCAGATGGATATATGGATAATCCGGCATTTAATCTTCCATCTAAATTCAAGAAAGCTATGTGGATGGCACCGGTAAATGATAAACAGATTGAGCTTATGGATAAGTACTACACAAAATTCATGAGTGAAAAATAATAAACAGCAAGGAGAGTCGTTATGAAGAAAATTGAAATTATTACAAGACCTGAAAAATTAAATGATTTAAAGAAAGTCCTTACAGTCCATAACAGTCAGGGAATGACCGTTATGTCAGTTATGGGATGTGGAAGACAGAAAGGATATATAGAAGAACTGAATATCACCGGAGATGATATTAATCTGCTTCCAAAGATCATGGTGTTTGCTGTTGTGGAAGATTCAGCTTTAACTGATATTATGGCAGATATCACAAGTGCAATGGGAACTGGAAAAACTGGTGACGGAAAAGTATTTGTTTATGATGTATGTGATGCTTTAAGAATCCGAACCAATGAACGTGGAGATGCTGCATTAAATTAAAAATATATCAAATTCTGGCAATGAGGTCAGTCCTTAAGGGGATTGGCCTCATTGCCTTTTATGGCTGATTTAATGCAAGGAGGAGATTGATATGAAGGATAAAATAATTGTTTCACTGGAAAATGTGGAAAAATGGTATGGCGATAACCACGTTGTAAAAAATATGAATATGGAAATTGCAGAAGGAGAATTCCTGACTTTGTTGGGCCCTTCCGGATGTGGGAAAACAACAACTTTAAGAATGATTTCCGGATTTGAATCTCAGACATCAGGTTCTATTAAAGTCGAGGGCGAAAGTGTTGAGAAGAAAGAGCCTTATCAGAGAGATGTAAATACCGTATTTCAGAACTATGCATTGTTTCCTAATATGAATGTTTTTGACAATGTGGCATATGGTTTAAAAGTCAAAAAAGTGCCAAAAGCTGAAATTAAAGAAAGAGTAGATGAAATGCTGAAGCTGGTAGAACTGGATGGCTTCGGAAAACGTCGAATAGACCAGATGTCAGGTGGCCAAAAGCAACGTGTTGCCATTGCAAGAGCGTTGATCAATCGTCCGAAAGTATTACTTTTAGATGAACCTTTAGGTGCGCTGGATTTGAAACTTCGAAAGCAGATGCAGATTGAATTAAAACGTTTGCAGAAAAAATTAAATATCACTTTTGTATATGTTACGCATGATCAGGAAGAAGCCTTGACTATGAGTGACCGAATTGCAATCATTAATCAGGGTGTTTTGGAGCAGATTGATGAACCTAGAAAAATATATGAAAAGCCAAAAACAAAATTTGTTGCAGGATTTATCGGAGAATCTAATATTCTTGATGTTGTAGCACTGGAAGATATGGGAGACGGTGTACTGAAAGTAGGTTCAGAAGCAGGAAATGGTCTGGTTAAAACAGAAAACTACAAATCCGGAGATACATTTTCTATTTCCGTACGTCCTGAACATATGATGTTTTCCAAAGAGCCAATGGAAGGCTTTTCATTACGAGGAATCGTAAAGGATACGATTTATGTAGGAAATCTTATTAAAATGATGGTTCAGTTAAATAATGGAGATGAGATTAAAATCAATCGTTTCAATGCCGAAGATCTTGCAGAAATCGGAGATAAAGTTTATCTATACTGGCATCTGAATAAATGTGTAGCCGTAGAAAATCAGAGCCGAAGCATCGTTGACACAGATACTGTCAGAGATTTAGGAGGCGATTGGAATGAAGCAGAAAAGTAAAAAAACAGTTGCAGCAAGAGTTGCGGAATTTGTCCAGGCAGGGCCAATTAGTATTTATGCTGTTATCTTTATTATTATTCCATTTCTTGTATTGCTATTTATGAGTTTTATGACCAAAGGACCTTTGGGAACCATTCAATATAAATTTACATTGGATAATTATAAAACAATATTGGAACCTGTGTACTGGAAAGTTGTGAAAGATTCTATTGTCATTGCAGGAATTTCTACCATTGCAACGGTATTTATCGGATATCCTCTGGCATACTATGTGGCAGGAAAAAAACCCGGTGCATCTAATGCCATGCTTATGTTGATGATGATTCCGTTCTGGGCAAGCGAGCTGGTTATTTTATACAGCTTTGTTACATTATTTAATAAGACAGGAATCATTAATACATTTCTTTTAAATATTGGACTAATTCAGCAACCACTAAATCTATTGTATAACAAGTTTGCTATTGTTGTAGGTATGGTATACTCACTGTTACCATTTGCCGTGCTTCCAATGTATTCTTCCATTGAGAAAATGGATAAAAGCCTTCTGGAAGCTTCTAAAGACCTTGGAGCAGGACCTGTTAAAACATTTTTAAATGTAACTCTTCCTTTAACAGCGCCTGGAATGTTTGCTGCAGTTATTCTTGTATTTATACCTTCTGTTGGATATTACATGATTACTGACATGTTAGGAGGAGGTACCAATATTATGATTGGTAATATTATTTATAATCAGTTTACCGTAGCCAGAAATTGGCCATTCGGATCAGCATTATCAATTATTCTGGCGGTTATTATTCTGATTATGGTAGCAATTTACAGTAAGATGGGCGGAGACCTGGATGATTTGGGGGTGTAGGAAATGAAAAATCCAAGAATGCTGAAGAAAAAAATATTTGCCGGATTTGGACATTTTTATGCACTGCTAATGCTTGCATTCTTTTATATTCCGGTTATCGTAATGGTAATTTACTCTTTTAATGACGGAAAGAATAATAACACCTGGGGTGGATTTACAACCAGATGGTATACAGAACTGTTTCAAGATACAGAATTGTGGGGTGTATTTGGAACCACGGTATGGATTGCAATCGTATCAACAATTCTGGCTATTATCATTGGAACGCTGGGAGCTGTAGGGCTTCATAAATGTAAATTCAGCGGGAAAGGGATTATCACAAATTCCATGTATCTTCCTATTGTAGTGCCGGAGATCGTCCTTGCCATTGCAACCTTTATTGCACTGCAGACAGCCGGGTTCGAGCTGGGACCTGCAGCTATGATTCTGGGAAATACAACATTGGTACTTCCTTATGTATATATTACAGTTAAGTCAAGACTGGTCGGTATGGATCCTTCTATTGAAGAAGCATCCCTTGATTTGGGAGCAAACAGAGCCTATACCTTTTTGCACGTTATACTGCCAGCTGTAATGCCTGGAGTAATGTCTGGAGCATTTATGTCTTTCACACTGGTACTGGATGATCTGATTGTATCAAGTTTCCTGGCAGATGCCACCACTGTAACACTTCCAATGAGAGTATACTCTATGCTGAAAAAAGGAATTAAGCCGGAAATCAACGCACTTTCTACTGTAGTCCTGGCAGCATTTCTGATTGCTCTATTGGTTTATGGAATTATTTTGTTTGTGAAGGGAAGAAAAAATAAATTAGCTTATAACTAGAACATTGACAACGTAATGAGACAGAAAAGAGGTTTGGATATGAGTGATACAAAAATTGAGTTTTTATATTTAAACGAAGAAGATATGATCAAATCCGGAGTACTGGATGCGGGAAGATGTGTGGATGTTATGGAGGATGTAGTTACCTTATTAAGTGAAGGTGACTACCGTATGGGAGGAAAAGAAAATAACTCCCATGGGTTATATGTAACATTTCCGGATGAATCAGACATTAAAGATTTTCCGTTAAATGATTCCAGGGATCGCAGATTTGTATCTATGCCGGCTTATCTTGGAGGAAAATATCATTTATGTGGTGAAAAATGGTATGGTTCCAATGGAAGAAATGCGGCAAAAGGACTTCCAAGATCTATTCTTATGGTAACCTTGAACGACCTGGAAACAGGGCAGCCAATTGCTTATATGTCAGCTAATCTGCTAAGTGCTATGAGAACAGGTGCCATGCCAGGTGTGGTTGCAAAACATCTTGCAAGAAAAGATTCAAAAGTTATTGCACTCATTGGAGCAGGTGTCGTAAACAAAACAAGTATTATGGCTTATCTTTCCAAGTTTCCGGGAATAGAAAAAGTAAAGATAAAAGGTAGCACTCCAACATCAAGAACAGCAATGGAATTAAAGGCGTTTATTGAAGAGAAATATCCAGATTTAAAAGAAGTTACGGTATGTAAAACACTGGAGGAAGCAGTGAAAGATGCTGATATTATCAGTGAGGGTGTTTCTACAACTGTAAGAAAATGGCCTGTCTATGATCCAAAATGGTTTAAACCGGGAGTTGTATTTATTTCTTCCGGAAGTATGGGACTGACAGATTTAACATTTGCCAGAGATCATATGACCAAGGTTGTGGATAATATTAAAATGTACGAGGAATATGTGGATGAATTTGAAGAGTATGATAAACAAACCGGTAAAAGGCTGTCATCAGGTATTCCTGGAATGTATTTTGTAAATATGATTCAGGACGGGGAAATTGACCCTAAAGAGGTAAGACATCTGGGGGATATTGTACGAGGAATCGTTCCAGGAAGAACTTCAGATGATGAGATGTTTCTGGTAAGCGTTGGAGGCATGCCGATTCTTGATGTGGCATGGGGAAAAACATGCTATGACCGTGCCGTTGAATTAGGATATGGAACTAACTTGAAATTATGGGATCAGCCATATTTTGCATAAAGAAAAACTAAGAGGAAAAAAAGTGACAAACAGACGATTACAGGTACATTATTGTTGTGTTCAAGGGGCGTATTGGATACTTGCAGCGATCATGTCCGGATTTATGACACCAATCCTACAGGCAAAAGGGTTTTCAAGTATGGAAATTGGAATTTTGCTTGCGGTAAAGCATATCTCTTCTATATTTGTACAGATGTGGGTTGCAGATTTTTCCGATCGGCATGCAGATCGGATTCCATTAAAGTACATTATTGGCACGGGACTTCTAATAGGGATTATTGCAACCGGTGTATTTTATTCCTGTCCGGAAAATTTTATAACAGCAGTTTTTCTGTTCCTGATTTTTGGTTCGACTATTAATATTATAGTTTCTTTTATTGATGCAATGTCTATTCAATATATAAATTCAGGAAAGAATATCAGCTATACAATGGCAAGAGGATGTGGTTCTTTTACATGGGCAGTGTCCAGTATCTTTCTAGGCAGATATGCTGATCAGTACGGTGCAGCAAAACTCCTTCTCGTTCAAATGGGAATTTCTTTTCTGCTGTTCATGATTATTTTAACCATCCAACCGGCTCAAGTAGTAGAGCAGGCAAATCATAAAAAACAGAAAGTGGAAGTCCATAGTATTGGATATTTATTAAAAAATTATCCTGGATATACATTATTTCTCCTGTCTTGTGTTTTAACGACCATCTGCTATAATACGGGAAGCTGTTTTTTGATTGATATTGTAAAAGCAACCGGGGGTGGAGAAAGTGAATACGGAATTGTGTGTTTTGTACTGGCTATTGTTGAGATTCCAACCGCTGTCTTTTTTATGAAGATGAAAGAAATCGTTGGATTAAACCGGTTATTGATGATTTTCACTATTTCGAATACGTTGAAAGCAGCAGTTTTATTTTTTGCCACAAATGTTTATGCTATTTATTTTGATCAGATTTTTGAGATGTTAGGATTTGGTTTGTTTTATGCAGGAAGTGTTTTTTTTGTCATGGAACAGCTTCCATCGGAAGATGTTGTAAAGGGTACTACTTTGATTACGGTTGCGGTAAATGGGATTGGAACGGGAGTAGGCTCTATGATTTGTGGATGGATCATGTCTGTATTAGGACTAAAAGCACTACTTGGATCCGGTATTATGTTTGGTGCTGCAGGAATTTTTATTATGAGTCTTGCAATGTCAGAAAAAAGTAGACCATAATGTCATTTTAAGATGGCATTATGGCCTTTTTTTGTTATAATGAGATTAATCAGAATATCAGAAATTTGGAAAGGAATATAACAATGAGCGGAAGAAATGATTTGGAACTGGGGGATATCACTTTACTGGGAAATCAGAAAACGAAATATCCAGATGATTATGCACCGGAGGTTCTGGAAACGTTTCCTAATAAGCATCCGGATAATGATTATTTTGTCAAATTTAATGCACCGGAATTTACAAGTCTTTGTCCTATAACCGGACAGCCGGATTTTGCAACTATTTATATTTCCTATGTACCGGGAGAGAAGATGGTTGAGAGTAAATCCTTGAAGTTATATCTGTACAGTTTCAGAAACCATGGAGATTTCCATGAAGATTGTATGAATATTATAATGAAAGATCTAATAAAGTTAATGGAACCAAAATATATTGAAGTTTGGGGTAAATTTACTCCAAGAGGAGGAATTTCTATCGATCCTTATTGCAACTATGGAAAACCAGGGACAAAATGGGAAGAAGTAGCTTGGAATCGACTGGCAAACCATGACTTGTATCCGGAAAAGATCGATAATCGATAGTATATCAGATGAGGGATGACTCCCGCCTCTGTAGGCGGTGAGCAACAATTATGTATCAGTGGCGGGTTTCAATCCCCCATCTGATATACGCTCCGCGAGGATGCGCAGGAATTCGGATTGGAAGTATGTCTGCTATGCAGACCCGAATTCCGCGCCAAGACTCGCGAGCGAGTCTTGAATTAAAAAGAGGGAACAAATATTTTAAGGATATTTATTTTAAGGAGGAAGAGGTATGAGAAAAAGATTTTTAAAAGGAGCAGTTTGTGCGGCATTGGCAGTGTCGATGGCGCTGGGAACGGTCATGGTAGGGGCAAGTGATAAGATGGAATTAAAGGAGCACATCGCTTCAATTGATACCGCAAATAGCGGAATAAATTGTCGGATTACTTCCGTTGGGGTGGAACAAGGGAAAATTCCATTAGCTAAATCTGCAAGATCAGGGAGAGTGACTGCAAGAAGTGTACAGTATGATACGGCATATCTTGTGTATAATGCATATACAATAGACAAGGTGAATATGGATTTACAAGATACGACTCATTATACAAACTGGATATTAGGACGAACAACAGCAGATGCCAATACCATGGTTGTTAACATTACATTACAGAAATCAGGATATTTATATGTACCATTTATAGGGCAGGATGAAAATGGACTAGATCAAAATACAGAACTTACTTTATATCAGGGAAATACAAAGGTTGGGTGGACCTATGGTAGTTCTGGAGTATTAAAATCTCAGAAGGTTTTAGGAAGAGGGACATATCAATTGGTATTAAAAGCACCATATGGTAAAATAGGTTATGCAGCGGTTTATCCATATTATGTCACTTCTGAAAATATTGGAATGTCAACAAGCAGTAAATTAATTGTTGGAAATGGAAACAATATCGTTCAAACATTTAAAATCAGTGGAAGAAGACAGGTTTGGATTGATTCTGATAAAGCAGGGTATGGATATATTCAAAGATATACAAGTGGGAAGTGGAAAACTGTTTCCTATCAGAACTATTTTTACAATTCCAATGGAAAATTAGAAAGAGCATATTACGCATTAAGCACTGGAACTTACCGTTTTGTTATGAAACCAGCAAATGGAAATTTTGTTGAATTCCGTTATGGAAGTAAATTATATTCTGGTTCCTATGCAACTAAAAAATCTAAAGCGAAAACTTTAGGTCGTAAGAAATCAGCAAAATATAATGTTTTGACTGCAACAGATGCTAAAGGAAAATCACATTACTATAAAATTAAAGTAACAAAAAGAAGAAGTACAAGAATTAATATTACTACAGCTCAAAATTCAGGAAATATTAGAGTTACTGTATACGGAAAAGGTTTAAAAACAAAGAATTTATATTTTAATGGTAGTAAATCCGGGTATGTGAAAGGGACTTTGAGAAAAGGAACATATTATATTCGTGTTACGAAAATGACACAGAATACCAGCGGAAGATACTCTGTACAATATAAATACTAAAATTCTTTTGTTGATTTTTACACAATTTTATTTTTTCTTTAGAATTGTTTATAATCAGTACATTGATTAAGGAGAGGGTTGGGAATATAATAAGACCATAGTTTTTCATATATATATTTTAATCCTCTCTTTTCATTTAGACCCCGCAACGAAAGCGGGGTCATTTTTGTTTTATAGGAAGTTTTGCAAAAAAGACCTGTTCAAGAGTTTTTTATAGAATTTAATAATTTGTTTATAAATGTTTATATATAGTATATTGATTAGAAGGACACATGTGATTATACTTAAACCATAGTTTTTCATATATATTTTTTAATCCTCTCTTTTTGAAATAGCTTTGTTTAATCACGAAGCTATTTTTTTAAATTGTTCAAAAATTAAAAAAGTATTGACGTGAGAAAAAGACCATGATATACTCATTACGCTAGACTTTAGCGTTGGAAGAAGGTCTTTTTTTTATGCCTTATTTTAATTAACAATAATAATGGAGGTGGAAGTTGTGCGCACAAAAATCACATTAGAATGTACAGAATGTAAACAGCGTAACTATGACATGACTAAGGATAAGAAAACTCATCCAGAACGCATGGAAACAAAAAAATACTGTAAATTCTGTAAGAAACACACATTACACAAAGAAACTAAATAGTTTCCCGGTAATAGCTTAAGGAAGTGGAGTATGGAAAAAACTAACAAAGCGAAAAAGTCAGAATGGTTTAAAGAATTAAAAGCAGAATTTGCAAGAATCATTTGGCCAACAAAGGAAAAAATCGTAAGAGAAACAGCAATTGTAGTTATCTGTGCTATTATTATCGGAATCATTGTTGCAGTTCTTGACATGGGACTCCAATATGGAATTCAGGCATTGGTAGGATAGAGGTAAGGAGAATATATGGCAGAAGCAAATTGGTATGTTGTTCACACTTACTCAGGATATGAGAACAAAGTTAAGGCAAACCTTGAAAAAACCATTGAGAATCGAAAGCTTCAAGATGAGATTTTAGAGGTTCGTGTACCGCTGGAAGATGTGGTAGAGCTGAAAAATGGTGTGAAAAAACAAGTTTCTAAGAAAATGTTTCCGGGATATGTATTAATTCATATGGTAATGAATGATGACACATGGTATGTAGTAAGAAATACCAGAGGTGTTACAGGATTTGTCGGTCCTGGATCAAAACCGGTGCCGCTTACTCCTGCTGAAATGAAACCATTAGGAATCCAGGTCAGTGGAGGAGCACAGGAAGAAGCACCAAAACGTGAAAAAGTTGAAATTGATGTAGAAATTGGTGATATGATTGTTGTAACTTCCGGTGCTTGGGAAGGAACAACAAGTGCAGTCACTGCAATCAATGAACACAAGCAAACAGTTACCATTGAAGTAGAGATGTTCGGAAGAGCTACTTCTGTGGAAATTGATTTCTTAGATATTAAGAAAGTGTAACGAAAAGCAAAAAGTAATGATATTTTTTGTTTGAGACAAAGTGGGAGGGCTATCCCGTAATTACCACAATAATCAGGAGGTTAACGATTATGGCAAAGAAAGTAGAAGGTTATATTAAACTTCAAATCCCAGCAGGAAAGGCAACACCAGCACCACCAGTTGGACCAGCACTTGGACAGCATGGTGTAAACATTGTACAGTTCACAAAAGAATTTAACGCAAGAACAGCTGATCAGGGAGATGTGGTTATTCCTGTAGTTATTACAGTATATCAGGACAGAAGCTTTAGCTTCATAACAAAGACTCCACCAGCAGCAGTATTATTAAAGAAAGCTTGTAATATTCAGTCTGGATCAGGTGAACCAAACAGAAAGAAAGTAGCTACTATTTCTAAAGAAGATATTCAGAAGATCGCTGAAACAAAAATGAAAGACCTGAATGCAGGATCTATTGAAGCTGCTATGAGCATGATTGCCGGAACAGCAAGAAGTATGGGAATCACTGTAGAAGAATAGGCATTGAATGCCAGTCAGGTGTAACTACCTTAAATAATAGTAAAAAAAGTGGGAGGGCTTGCTCCCGATATTACCACAGGAGGTATTTTAGAATGAAAAAAGGAAAGAGATACGTAGAACTTAAGAAATTAGTGGATAAATCAACAGCTTATGATCCACAGGAAGCAATTTCTTTAGTTAAAAAATTAGCGAATGCGAAATTCGATGAAACAATCGAAGCTCACATCCGCCTTGGAGTAGATGGACGTCAGGCTGACCAGCAGATTCGTGGTGCAGTTGTACTGCCACACGGAACAGGTAAAGAAGTAAAAGTTCTTGTATTTGCTAAAGATGCAAAAGCTGAAGAAGCAAAAGCAGCAGGAGCAGAATTCGTTGGTGCTGAAGAATTAGTACCAAAAATCCAGAAAGAAAACTGGTATGACTTCGATGTTGTTGTAGCTACTCCAGACATGATGGGTGTCGTTGGTCGTTTAGGTCGTGACCTTGGACCAAAAGGTTTAATGCCAAACCCTAAAGCTGGAACTGTAACAATGGATGTTGCAAAAGCCATTAAAGAAATCAAAGCAGGTAAAATCGAATATAGATTAGATAAAGCTAATATTATCCACGTACCAGTTGGAAAAGCTTCATTTGGTGAAGAACAGTTAGCGGACAACTTCCAAACGTTAATCGATGCAATTATCAAAGCAAAACCTGCAGCAGCAAAAGGTCAGTATTTCAGAAATGTAACAATTTCTTCAACAATGGGACCTGGAGTGAAAGTAGATTCAACAAAATTTGCTTAAATCTTAACGATTTTCCCCTCTATAAGTTTTATAGAGGGGTTTATTGTTACATAAAAATACTAAGAAATGTTAGATATAAAAAGCGGACTTGTCCGCTTTATTCTGTATCCAGAGATATTTTAAATTAAAAACGAAAAAAGAATGAGAGGAAAAAATGAAGGATCTAACTACAGGAAATCCGTTTCAGGTCATTCTAAGGTTTACCCTTCCAATGCTTTTCAGCATGATTTTTCAACAGGTATATAGTGTTGTAGACAGTATTGTTGCCGGAAAGTACATAGGTGTCAATGCCTTAGGAGCCGTAGGCGCTTCTCAGCCTATAACAGCAATATTTATTGCTGTTGCTGTTGGAACCGGTATGGGAATAAATGTTGTTATATCAAACTTTTTTGGAGCCAGGAAATATAAAAGGGTCAAAAGTACCATTTCTACTTCTGTCATAACAGTGGTCATTATGAGTGTGATATTAACTGTTTTGGGCAGCATTGGATGTAATGGAATGCTGAAACTTCTGTCAACGCCGACAGATATATTTTCAGATGCGGCATTATATCTGAAAATATATATCTGGGGGATTATTTTTCTGATGCTGTATAATGCGGCAACTTCAATTTTTACAGCTTTGGGAGACTCCATGACCCCTTTGGTTTTCCTTATATTTTCATCTGTACTGAACATTATTCTTGATGTAGTGTTTGTAACCTGTTTTCATATGGGAGTATCAGGAGTTGCCTGGGCAACATTTATAGCTCAGGGAATTGCTTCGGTATTAGCTGTTATAACAGTGTTTATAAAAGTTAAGAAAATCAAAACTCCTGCATATAAGAAATTTAATACTCTTTTATTAAGAAAGGTTATGACGATTGCGGTTCCAAGTATTATGCAGCAGTCATTTGTGTCTATCGGACAGCTGTTTGTACAGGGAAGGATCAACAGTTTTGGAGCTATCGTAGTTGCAGGATATTCTGCAGCATTTAAAATACAGATATTTATTCTTGCAGCATTAAGTACGGTATCCAATGCCATATCCAGTTTCATTGCCCAGAATCTGGGTGCTGGAAAAACAGAGAGAATGCGTGATGGAATTAAAATCGGTTTAAAAATGATTTTCTCTATGTCGGTAATATTTTTCCTTGTCTGCTATTTTATGGCAAATCCGTTGATGGAACTGTTTATGGATGGAAAGACACAGGAATCGTTAAATGGTATTAAAGTAGGTGTAGGATTTCTGCATATTGTAACACCATTTTATATGATAATCTGTATAAAATTTATTTATGACGGAGCGTTACGTGGAATGGAAGCGATGAAAGGATTTATGGCATCTACATTTGCGGACTTAATTGCCAGAGTAGTTTTATCTTTTCTGTTTTCAATACCATTTGGATATATAGGAATCTGGTGGGCTTGGCCGGTAGGATGGTTTATCGGAACCTGTGTATCGATTTACTGTGGGAAAAAAGAATTGAAAAAATATTAAAAGTAGTTGACAAAAAAGAACAAATATGATATCTTATTAAAGTATTACTGCCGAAGACAGTAGGTGCCATATGGCGTAACGTAGAACAACCTACCGAGGAGAATATTAGTATGAAGCTAATTATGCCCTTTGTTTTTGCAGACAGAGGGTTTTCTTATATTCGAGCGGTACACGAAAATAAATCAAGGAGGTGCACCAATAAAATGGCAAAAGTTGAATTAAAACAACCAATTGTAGACGAAATCAAAGAATTACTTACAGATGCTCAGTCCGCAGTATTAGTATCCTACCGTGGAATTACTGTAGAAGAAGACACAGCTATGCGTAAGGAATTAAGAGAAGCAGACGTAGAATACAAAGTATATAAAAATACTATGATTCGTTTTGCTGTAAAAGATACTGAATTTGATTCATTATCTGGAGATTTAACAGGACCTACTGCTATCGCTATATCTAAGACAGATGCAACAGCTCCTGCAAGAATCCTTGCTAAATATGCAAAGAGTGTTGAAGCTTTAGAATTAAAGTCTGGAGTAGTAGAAGGAACATTCTATGACAAAGATGGTATCCAGGTTATCGCAAGCATTCCATCAAGAGACGAATTACTTGCAAAATTCCTTGGAAGCATCCAGTCACCAATTACAAACTTTGCTCGTGTTATTAAGCAGATCGCTGAAAAAGACGGTGAAGTTGCAGAAGAAGCAGCTGAATAATTATCAGCAAAGAATTAAATAATATTAGGAGGAAATTATAATGACAACTCAGGAAATTATTGAAGTTATCAAAGGTTTATCAGTATTAGAATTAAATGAATTAGTAAAAGCTTGTGAAGAAGAATTCGGTGTATCTGCAGCAGCAGGTGTTGTAGTAGCTGGAGCAGCTGGAGCTGGAGAAGCAGCTGAAGAAAAAGACGAATTTGATGTAGAATTAACAGAAGTTGGTGGAGCTAAAGTTAAAGTCATCAAAGCTGTTCGTGAAATCACTGGTTTAGGATTAAAAGAAGCTAAAGAATTAGTTGACGGAGCTCCTAAAGTAGTTAAAGAAGCTGTATCTAAAGCAGAAGCTGAAGACATCAAGACTAAATTAGAAGAACAGGGTGCAAAAGTTACTCTTAAATAATTAAGAGAAAAAACTTCCGATTGATTTAGAAGATTTAAAATGCCGTACTAACGTAAGTTGGTACGGCATTTTTTTATTCATAAAGTACCTGCACATCGTATTTATAACACATTTCATCAATATCCTCCGGAAGGGGACGATCTGTGATCAAAACATCAATTTCTTCAAAAGAAAGAACTTTACGATAATAAGTATGTCCGAACTTTGTATGATCCATTAAAACAATGGTTTGATCGGCATTTTCGTGGAGGACTTTTTTTAAAACAAATTCTTCTCTGGAAGTTTCTGTCAAACCTCCATCTGCGGATAATCCATATCCACTCAGGAAGCAGATCGTTGCGTGATGCTGGCTGAAATAATCGCAGGCTTCTTTTCCGTAAACACATTCTCTTTGGGGATGAAATTTCCCGCCGGGAAGTTCTAAAAAGATTTTTGGATTTGTGCCTAAAGCTTGTGCGGCAGGAATGCCAAAAGTCAGTACATCTAATTCGATATCCTCAGGAAATGACTTTGCCAGACAGAGACAGGTAGAACTGGAATCTAGAAAAATACGATCTCCATAATTGATAAATGATGCAGCGATTTTTCCGATGTGAAGTTTCTCTGCAATATTTGTTTTGTTCCGAAAGACAAAAGGCCATCTTGCCAATGTTGGATGAATGTATGAAGCACCACCACGGGTCCGTTTTAAAGAGCCTTCTTTTTCTAAATATGCCAAATCTCTTCGAATGGTTGGTTCACTAACAAAAATAGATTTAGCAAGATCAGAAACACTCATATAGGTATTTTTTTCTAATAAAGCTAGAATTTCTTCTCTTCGGGTTTCTGGAATCATAATTTCTCCTCTCAGAAATGCTTTTGCTAATTTGATCAAGATATTTTCTAAAATATGAGAAATGATAACATGTTTTTGATCAAAAATCAATAAAATCGCCATTCATTCAAAAATTATCGATCAAGTGTTATACTAAAACAAAATTTAGACGAATCAAATAATCAGAAACGAAATGATAAATGAATGGAGGAGACGTGAATGGAAACCGTTACATTACAAAATGGAGTGAAAATGCCGGTCATTGGATTTGGAACTTGGAAATCTCCAAATGATGAAGTGACAAAGGAGGCAGTAAAAACTGCAATTGAATGTGGGTACCGTTATATTGATGGTGCAGCAGTTTATGGCAATGAAACATGGGTAGGACAGGGAATCAAGGAGAGTAATATTCCAAGAGAAGAATTATTTATTACAAGTAAAGTTTGGAATGATGCTCATGGATATGAGCAGACTTTGAAAGCATTTGATCAAACAATGGAGGATCTTGGTTTAGACTATTTGGATCTTTACCTGATTCATTGGCCGGTACCGGCAGGAACACAAGATACATATGTGGAAACATTGCGAGATACATGGCGTGCTCTTGAAAAGTTATATAAAGATGGAAAGGTAAAAGCAATTGGTGTCAGCAATTTTAAACCTCATCATATGGATGAAATATTGGAAGTATGTGAGATTGCACCGATGGTGAATCAGATTGAATTCCATCCAAGTTATCTTCAAAATGAAATTAGAGATTACTGCAAAGAACATGATATCATTGTTCAGGCATACAGTCCTCTGGCAAACGGAAAAGTATTTGAGTGTAAAGAAATTGCAGATATGGCAGAAAAGTATCAAGTATCTATTGCTCAGATCTGTGTCAAATATGCACTCCAGCATGATACAGTAGCTATTGTAAAAAGCGTAACAAAAGAAAGAATTCAAAAAAATATTGAGTTAGATTTTACGATTAGTGATGAAGATATGAAAGAAATGGATGCCATTACCACCTGTGAAGGATGGTGCCAGGATAGCGATAATATTGATTTTTAATAAATGTTACGAAGGAAGAAGGGAAACATATGAAAGCAAAAGCAGTCAGAATGCACGGAGTTAATGATTTACGGCTGGAAGAATTTGAACTTCCTGAATTAAAAGAAGATGAAATTTTAGTCCGTATCATGACAGATAGTGTGTGTATGTCTACATACAAAGAAGCAAATCAGGGAAGCAAGCATATCCGTGTACCGGAAGATATTGAAGAACATCCGGTCATTGTAGGACATGAATTTTCCGGAAAAATTGTTGAAGTTGGAGAAAAATGGAAAGATCAATATGAGGTTGGACAGACGTTTGCAATGTATCCGGGAATTCCCGGACAATTGTATGCACCTGGTTATTCTTATGAATTTTTTGGAGGAGCTGCAACCTACTGCATTATTCCTGCAGCTGCAATAGAAGCGAAAAGTCTGATGCCGATAGATTCTGAATGTTTTTATGAATTATCCACAACAGAACCGATTTTTTGTATTGCGGGAGGATTCCATTCCAATATTCACTTGAAACCGAATTCACATGAAGTGATCTCAGGAACAAAAAAAGATGGAAATATGATCATTCTTGGAGGATGCGGACCAATGGGATTGGGAGCTATCAGTTATGCTATGTCATTGGAAAATCATCCAAAACGATTGGTAGTGACAGAAATCTCAGATGAACGTTTAAAGAGAGCAAGTGAAATTTTATCCGTAGAACTAGCAGAGGAAAAAGGGATTGAACTTCATTATATCAATACTGCAAAGTTGGATGATGAGATTGCGGAACTAATGGAAATTACAGAAGGAAAAGGATATGATGATGTTTTTGTATTTACACCAATTAAGAGTGTAGCAGAAACAGGAAATGCAATTTTGGCAATGGATGGCTGCATGAATTTGTTTGCAGGACCTGCAGACAATCAATTTAAAGCAGAAATTAATTTATATGACAGCCATTACAAAAATACAAAGATTGTTGGTTCTTCTGGTGGAACAAGAGATGATTTTATAGAAGCATTAGAATTGATCAAAAATAAAGAAATCAATCCGGCAGTTATGGTAACTCATGTAGGAGGAATCAATGCATATTCAGATGCGGTAATTAATCTTCCAAAGATACCAGGCGGCAAAAAATTAATTTATCAGCAATTTGATATGCCGTTAACAGCCATTGATGATTTTGCAAAATTAGGAGAAGAAGATCCGTTGATGAAAGATTTAGCAGATGCCTGTGAACGAAATAAGGGTCTGTGGAATCCGGAAGCAGAGCAAATCTTGTTAAAACATTATGGAGTTATAAAATAAAAGAATTAGAAAGAATAGAAGGAGGAAAATAATATGCTAATTCATATGGGAAAACTTTTAAAAGATGCCAAGGAAAGAGGATATGGGGTTGCAGCACCAAATGTATGGAGTTTAAATACAGCAAGAGTGGTATTTGAAGCTGCGGAAGAATTAAAAGCTCCGGTTATTTTTGATGTGGCAGGAGTTCATAAATTAGAAGAATCTGCAGATGCGGTAAAATTCTATGAAAAGAAATTTCCAAATGTAGTTGCTGCATTGAATCTGGATCATGGTGGAGATTTTGAAGAAATCGTTGCAGCCATTCGTTTGGGGTACAGTTCAGTTATGGTAGACCGTTCTACACTTTCTTTTGAAGAAAATGTAAGAGAAGTTTCTGAGATTGTAAAAATTGCACATGCTGTTGGAGTATCTGTGGAAGCAGAATTAGGGCATGTAGGACAGGGGTTTGAATATGAGGCAACCAGAGATGCAGGGTTAACTCGTAAAGAAGAAGCGGTAGAATTTGTAAAAAGAACAGGAGTGGACTGTTTAGCGGTTTCCGTAGGAACTTCCCATGGAACTTATACGGGAACACCAAAACTTGAATTTGAATTGTTAAAAGAGTTATCTGATCTGGTAGATGTACCTTTAGTATTACATGGTGGTTCAGGAACCGGAGATGACAATTTAAAGAAAGCAGTAGAAACAGGAATTCAGAAAGTTAATCTTTGTACAGATTTGAGTAATGCTGGATTAGAAGAATTGAAAAAATATCTTGCTATCGATTATGACAGTATGAAGAAGAGCGGTAATCTTGGAGAGTTTGGAAATCCAAGTGCCCATATGTTTGATATGTCAAATGCAGTTGCTGAAGGTTATAAGGAGAAATTAAAACATTATATAAAATTATTTGGTGCAGAAGGAAAAATAAAATAATAAACACATAAATTTATACGAGAAATGAAATGCGGCTTTCAAAATTTTGAGGCCGCATTTTTGGCAAATTTTACAATCTTGCGCATATGTGAAAAAATATTCAAAAATGTATTGACATTGATACAAAAGGTGTTATAATAAAGTTAATGAACAAATTTGCACATTATATAACGAATGCAAAAGGAGGTGTTGTTATGCCAGAGAAAATGAGGTTTGGATGCTTGGTAAAAAAAGGAGTGGCAGAAGTCAGAGAAAGACCTCTTCCGGAAGTAGGAGAGCATCAAGTATTGTTGAAAATGAAGGCTTGTAATATATGTACAACAGATTATGGCCAGTGGCTGGGATTAAGAGAACATCAAGGATATCCTATGGCCGGAGGCCATGAAGCAGCAGGAGTTGTTGTTCAGGTTGGATCCAAAGTTAAGGATTATCAAGTAGGAGATTTGGTAGCAACCGGATATAACGGATGTGGTAATTGCATGGCATGCAGAAGCGGAAATGTGGATGAGTGTGAGGAAAAAGCAGTTACAACTGAAGATGGTTATTGCTATGGATTTTTCGGATTTTCTGATTATTGTGTAAAGAATACAAGAAGTCTTTATAAAGTAAGTTCAGACTTAAATCCGGCAGAAGCAGGATTCTTAGAACCGCTGGCTACAGTATTGCACGGAATGAAAAAATTAAGAGTACAGCCTTTTGAGACGGTTGTAGTCATTGGAGCCGGAACCATGGGACTGATCAATGCACAGGCAGCAAAAGCTTATGGTGCCAGAGTCATTGTTTCCGAAATCATGGAAAAGAAAATTAATACGGCAAAAAGCATGGGATTTGAAGTAATTGATTGTAATGTTGATGATCCGGTTGTAAAGGTAAAAGAATTAACGGATGGAAATGGTGCCGATGCTGTCATTGTTGCAGTCGGTAATACGATAGCCAATAATCAGGGACTTGAAATGCTAAAACAAATGGATGGGCGGTTATTGTTATTTGCAGCAGGTTATCCTGCGCCGGAATTAAAGGTAGACTCTAATACGATTCACTATAGAAGAATTGAACTAATTGGTACTTTTGGGGCAAATCATGAAGACTTTTCTGAAGCAGCTAAGGCACTTAGTACCGGAGTTGTTGATGTATCAAAAGTTTTGGAAGGAGAAAGTTATCCTTTGGATGATATTCAAGAAGCGTTTGCAGCGGCTAGTGAACCGGGGAAATATAGAGTTACTGTTATTTTGGATAAATAGGAGGAAAGAAGCTTGAGAACTTACAAATCAGAAACAATCAATCCGGATGTACCGGGGATTATTTTATTAAGTCACGGACCATTCGCGGTTTCTTTGGTTGAGACAGCAGGAATGTTATTTGGAGATGCAGAAAATATTGCAGCATATTCTTTAGATCCGGGAGATGACATTGATCATTATAGAGAGTCTTTCGTGGAAACGATCAATGAATTTCCGGAAGGAACGGTTATTATGGTGGATCTGTTTGGAGGAACCCCGTGTAATCAGGTCATGCGTTATATTCAGGAAACAGAAAAACCATTGGAAATTGTTGCAGGTATGAATCTTCCAATGTTGGTAAATGCTATTATGGCAAGGGAATCTTTAGCAGGTAAAGATTTTAGTTTAGATGCAGTTGCTAACGGTCAAGCAGGAATCTTACGAGTTGATGTAGAAGGATTCTTAAGCGATGACGATGAAGAAGATGATGAATAAATTATCATACAAGCAAAGTGAAAGGAGGAAGATTTATGGCAAAAAATTTGGCAGTTAGGGTGGATGATCGTTTGATCCATGGACAGGTAGTAACACAGTGGGTAAAAGTGTTCAAAGCACAGAAAATCGTGGTGATTGACACAGATGTAGCAAAAGATAAAATGCAGAAAAATGTATTAAAATTTGCTGCACCGCCAGATATGAAAGTTAGTATCCTGTCTGTTGATAAAGCGGTTGAAGTCTGGAATAAGAATAAGTTTGGAAATCTTAATGTTTTTGTTCTGTTTCGAAATGTAAAATACATTAAAGAATGTCAGGATAAAGGATTAAATTTCGAAGAAATTTCTTTAGGACAGATGGCTATCATCAATGAAAGAAAGCAGATTTATAAACAGCTTGGTCTAGATGAAAGCGAAGCACAGACAGTGCTGGATTTGGAAAAGAGTGGAGTAAACATCTATTTTCAGATGCAACCAACTGACAAAAAGGAATCATTGGAAATTATCAAAAAAGTATTTCCAGATGTGAACTAAGAAAGAGGAAGAGAAGGAGAAAAAAACTATGACGATTACACTTACAAAGGCCATTATCCTTGGCCTGTGCTGTGGTATTGCAAAAACATGTATTCCATATACCTGGGGTGCATTTGTATATAACACGGTAATCTTTAATGCAGTAGTTATCGGAGCTGTTATGGGTAACATGACGCAGGCAATGATCATTGGAGCATCTTTACAGCTGATTTATCTTGGAGTCATTTCCGCTGGTGGAAATCAGCCATCAGATCCATGTTTGGCATCTTATATTGCAATTCCGGTTGCGCTGGTTTCTGGATTGGATACCAATGCAGCAGTTGCATTGGCAGTGCCAATTGGACTTTTAGGAGTACAAATTTCCAACCTGCTTTATTTAATGGCTGGATTTTTCGCTCAGAAAGGTGACAAATTTGTAGAACAGGGAAATGCAGGTGCAATGACACGTTGGTCAGTTGTGTATGTTGGTATTATCAGGACATTAGCTTTTGGAATTCCTGTGGCAATTGCACTTTACTTTGGGGCAGGAATGATGCAAGGGGTATTAGATGATATTCCTAAATTCTTAACAAATGGATTATCTGCAATGGGAGCTTGTCTGCCGGCAGTTGGATTTGCAATTATCGCAAACTTAATTTCCAAACCAAAATATGTACCATTTTTCTTTGCTGGATTTTTCCTGATCCAGTATACAAAAATCGGAACAATTCCTTTACTTTTGGCAGGAGCATTTATTACATTCTTATATCTGACATTTACTTCAAAAGAATATACAGCAAATGTGGATGATGAAGACGAAGATGATGAAGACGAAGATGAGGTAGAAGAAGTTGGAGAACACCACAGATTACTTTCTAAAGGTGAAGTTCTTAAATCATGGACCATCTGGTGGGTCATTGCAGAAGTTGGACATAGTTTTGAACGTATGCAGGCACCTATGTTCTGTACAGCTATGGCATCAGCCTTGAAAAAATTCTATCCTGGAGAAAAGAATAAAGGACGTTATATTGAAGCATTAAAACGTCATATGACATTCTTTAATACAGAAGCTCATTGGGGTGGAGGACCTTGCTTAGGACTTTCTCTTGCTATGGAAGAAAAGAAATCTCAGGCATATGATGAAATCCCTGGTGAAGTCATCCTGAACCTGAAAACTGGTTTAATGGGACCTTTAGCTGGCATTGGCGATACGATCTCATGGTCTACATTAATGTACTTGTTCATTGGTTTATTCCTTCCATTAGCTCAGAAAGGAAATCCAATTGGTGGAATTGGTCCGGTTGTATGTTTAACAGTTGTATGTTATGCCATTGGATATTTCTTAACGGAAAGAAGTTATGCATATGGATATTCATTTGCAGAAAATATGTTAAAATCCGGATTAGTTAATATGATTATTACAGGTGCCAGTATTCTCGGATTATTTATGATGGGTGGATTAGCAGCTACATATGTTACTGTTACAACACCAATTAAATTTGTAACCAGTACATATACAACAACATTACAGTCTATTTTTGACTCTATTCTTCCAGGAATCCTTCCATTAGTAGTTGTATTGCTTGTATGGAAATATTTATCTAAGAGTAGAAATTATTTCAAAGCAACCATTGGATTAACAATTGTTTCCTTAGTATTGGGATGCTTAGGATTGATTATTTAAATTGACGAAATACCCTGCCCAATATTATACTATAAAGTAGAATAAACGGAAAATGCGAAAGGTAGGGAACAAGGAAAGATTGAGAGAAGAAAGATTTATTACAAAAGTTGTGGACATGCATTATAAAAGAGGTATGTCCCAGCAGGAAATCGGAAAAGCATTAAATGTTTCAAGACCAACGGTATCCAGAGCCTTAACAAAGGCGAAAAAAGAAGGTTATGTGGAGATTAAGATTAATCATTTGGATGGATCAATGATTCCTACGGAAGAGGTATTGGAGAACAAGTTCCATTTAAAAGAGGCAATCATAGCATCGAAACGTAAAGATGAGGATATCGGTGATACGGTAGCATTTTATGCATCAGACTATCTGCTTCGAATTATTAAAAATAATATGATACTTGCCATGTCCCGAGGAGTGACTTTACAGAAAATGGTAGAATCTTTGGAAAAAGATGTGCGACGAAGGTTTTTGAGACTGCAGGGAATAGAAGTTGTTCCTTTGGAGGCATCCACAAATGTCTTGGCGACAGCGTCGCGAGCCTACAGGCTAGCTTATTCCAATTACTTAACAGAAGAAGTTGCGGCATTGCTAAATGGAAATGGATATCAGATACTGGCTCCCCAGTATGTTAGTTCTGCAGAAACCAAAAGGGTTTTAATGGAAGAGAAAAGTATTAAGGATATCTTTGATATAGCGGCAGCGGCAGATGTAGCATTCATTGGAATTGGTACGGTGGAATCAAATTCAGCAGTTATGAATGCAGAACTTATGCCGCCGAAAGAATTCCAGCGGTTGAGCCGTAAAGGTGGAGTCGGGGAGATTATCGCATATGTTTTGGATGAAAATGGTGATCTTCTGGATGATCCCATTGTTGATCGATTGATCTGTCTGGAACTTGAGAGATATAAGAAGATTCCAATTCGTGTTGGTGTGGCATATGGTATGAAGAAAAAAGAAGCAATTCTTTGTGCACTAAAGGGTGGTTGGATTAATGTATTGATCACTGATGAAGAAGTAGCTGAGTATTTAGTTGAAGCAGAAATCTGATAACAAAACAATTGATAAAATCCCAGAGAAATATTTATTTCTTTGGGATTTTTGTTTACACAGAAAGGTGAAGACATGAAGCAAATTATAAAGAAAAAATTAGAAGAAACAAGACCGCATGCTTTTGAAAAAAAAGTATTGGAAAGAGAAAAAGCAAAAGGTGCTCCTAATGTGAGTTTATTTTATCAGAAAACTACTTCAGAAGTTGATAATATAGATTTAGCAGCTATTCGAAGAGATATGAAACGTGAAGGCGAAGATATTACTACAGCTGAGGTAGAAGAAATAGCTAAAATTATTCCAGTTGGCAATCATATGATACAGGTATCTGTTTATAAAAGAAAAGATATAAAGGAAAAAGCCAATGCGGTCTTGTTTCTCCATGGTGGAGGGTTTGTAGGCGGAGATGTTGCAACAAAAGGAAATCAATGCAAATATCTGGCAGAACAATCTGGGGCAGTGATCATTTCTCCTGAATATCGTCTGGCACCGGAAACACCATATCCGGGTGCAATTGAGGATGTCATGGGAACTCTGGAATGGATAGTGGAAAATGATGGATATCTGGGAATTAATAAAGATAAAATAGCTATTTCAGGGGAAAGTGCCGGGGGAACCCTTGCAGCAAACTGTTGTTTAAGGGACAAAAAAGAAAGGATAAAACTGGCATTATATGTATATGGTGCATTTGATCTGGCTGCAGCAGAAGAAACCGATTATCATTGGGATTATTTACTCTATGATATGGTAGATGATCAGGAACAAAAAGATTATATTATGAATCGTTTATTTCGATTTAAGGAATTAACAACATCTATAGATGCTTTATATGTTTTGGATGGTACATCCATAAAGGATAAGAATGTTTCTCCATTTTATGCAGAAGATTTAAGTCGAATGCCAAAAACTGTTATGATTGAAGCAGAATTTGATTATTACAGAATCTGCAATGAAATATATGCCAAAAAACTGGATGAAGCCGGCGTAGATACAGAGGTTATTTTCTATGAAGGACTGGATCACGGATTCTTTGACAGATTGGGGGTTCTTCCGCAAACAGCAGACTGTATTGAAGAAATAGCAAAACGAGTGAGAGAAATGTAGAAATATCAGGATAGGTTAAAGATATAACAAAGAAAAGAATCATAAAGAAGTGCTGTCACACCGAAGATGGATCAGCTGCATTGCAGTATGATTTTCATATAATTGAGTGTGGCAGCTTTTTTTACCTAATGAATTATACTATAATAGGAAATATGGTACAGCAAAGAAAAAGGCTAACAAAGGGGAAAGAGGTACAGTATGAAGATTATGAAACTAGTTATTATTGAACCATTGGGTGTAGAAGAAGCTTTTTTGATGGATGTTGCAAAAAAAGCTTTAGGGGAATCTGTAGAAATTATTTCTTATCCAACCAGAACTACAGATACGAAAAGTCTGATTGAAAGAGGAAAAGATGCAGATATTATTATGGTGGCAAACCTGCCATTAAATAGCGAAGTAATCCGCGGATGTGAGAAGTTAAAATTACTGGCAGTGGCATTTACCGGAATTGATCATATTGCAATGGAAGCCTGTAAAGAACGTAATATTACTGTCTGCAATTGTGCAGGATATTCTACTGCTGCTGTATCAGATTTGGTGTTCGGACTGCTTATTTCGTTGTACCGGAATATTATTCCATGTAATCAGGTAGTAAGAGAAGAAGGAACGAAAGAAGGTCTGGTGGGATTTGAACTGGAAGGAAAGAAGTTTGGTGTTGTAGGAACAGGGGCGATCGGAACAAATGTAGCCAATATTGCCAAAGCCTTTGGATGTGAAGTATATGCATATTCCAGAACAAAGAAAGATTTAGATGGTATTACATATCTTTCATTAGAAGAGTTGCTTTCCACATGTGATATCGTATCCTTGCATGTGCCTTTGAATGAAAGTACGAAAGGATTGATTCATAAGGAGAATCTTGCATTAATGAAAAAGAGTGCGGTACTGATCAATACTGCCAGAGGACCTGTGGTGGATAGTGAGGCTTTGGCTGATGCACTAAATGAAGGGAAAATTGCCGGAGCAGCAGTTGATGTTTTTGAGACAGAACCACCCGTACCGAAAGATCATCCATTATTCCATGCCAAAAATCTTATTGCAACTCCTCATGTGGCATTTGCTACAAAGGAAGCTTTGGAGAAACGGGCGGTTATGAATTTTGATAATGTGAAAAAATGGTTAGAAGGAAATCCGGTGAATGTACAGTCATTCTAAAGAAATAGACATAAAAGTTTTCTAAAAAAGTTAAAAAGGAAACAGGAGATGTTCCGCACAGATGTGTACTTGGAACATCTCCTGTTTTTCATCTTTTTTATTTGTTATCGGTTTAGATATCCAATAAGTCACTGAATGCTTTTAATGCTCCGTCTGTATCATGGGCAAGAACACGTTTTGCAAGAATCTTACCAAGTTGAACTCCTTCCTGATCAAAGCTGTTCAGATTCCACAGGAATCCCTGGAACATAATCTTGTTTTCAAAATGAGCTAATAATGCACCAAGTGATTCTGGTGTTAACTGATCTCCGATAATGATGCTTGAAGGACGTCCACCGGCAAATTTCTTATTAGGGTTTTCGTCATCTTTACCACAGGCAAATGCAATGATCTGGGCTGCTACGTTAGCGCAAAGTTTCTGCTGGCTAGTGCTGTCTTCGATTACAACATCTGTACCTAACTGGCTCTTTTTAAATCCAACGAACTGTAATGGAACGATGTCTGTTCCCTGATGTAATAACTGATAGAAAGAATGCTGTCCGTTTGTACCAGGTTCTCCAAAGATAACTGGTCCGGTTACATAATCTACAGGTTCTCCAAAACGGTTTACACTTTTACCATTTGATTCCATATCACATTGCTGTAAATGTGCAGGGAAACGGCTTAATGCCTGAGAATAAGGTAAAACAGCGGTAGAAGGATATCCCTGAACGTTACGTTCATAAACACCAATTAAAGCATCTAACATATCAGGGTTTTTCAAAACGTCTTTGTTCTTTGCAAGTGCATCTTCATCTGCTGCTCCGTTTAGGATTCTTGCATAAATATCTGGACCAAATGCCAGTGAAAGAACAACTCCACCAACAACAGAAGATGAAGAATAACGACCTCCGATAAAGTCATCCATGAAGAATGATTCAAGGTAATCATCACCCTGTGCCAAAGGAGATGTTTCGCTTGTTGCGGCAAGCATGTGATTTTTAGGATCCAGTCCCTGTTTCTTTAAGGCTTCTTTTACAAAAGCTTCATTTGTAAGGGTCTCTAATGTTGTTCCTGATTTTGATACAACGATAAACAGAGAACGGGATACATCAATAGAGTTAAGAACGGCAGCAGCATCATCCGGATCCACGTTACTGATGAATTTTGCTTCCATTTTAAATGTATCATTTGCTTTTGCCCAGTTTTCAAGAGCAATGTATAAAGCACGAGGACCTAAATCGCTTCCTCCGATACCAATCTGTACAACGGTTGTAAATGTTTCACCGGCAGCATTTGTGATTTCACCAGAATGAACTTTCTTTGCAAATTCAGCTGCTTTTTCCTGCTGGGAAACATAAAAATCACGCTTGTCTACACCATCAACAATAACAGGATTTCCTAACTGTCTACGAGCTAAATGATGAAGAACCAGACGTTTTTCTCCGGTATTGATAACTGCACCATTATATAATTCCTGGAATTTTTCAATTAACTGCTGTTCTTCTGCCAGTTCAGCAAGTGCATCCAGAATAGTGTCATCAATTTCTTTTGCAGCATAGTTGAAATTAAGACCAGCTGCCATAGGTGCATTATAACGGGATACGCGGTCAGCACCTTCTTCACCGGACATTGCTTCGATAATGTTTACTCGACCTTTCAGACCGGTAAGTTTTTCATAAGACCCTAATGTGTCAAGATTGTTCCATGTTGCCATAAATAGTTCCTCCTTAATAATATGGTTGTTCATTGATTGGATGAATAGATGCAAATACCAATGGTGAGTCCCAAACAAAGGATGTTTTTCCATCACAATTCTAAATTTATTATACTAGAAATAGTCTCTTTTTTCAATGGATTGTACTTACTAAATTGTTTTTGGATTTAGACCATATGCGACAAAAAGAGACAGTTATTCATACACAACCTGATAACATATTTAATTTGGAAATATGGTAAAGAATAAACTCTTACCACTAAATGTGAAAAAAGTCAAGGGAAAAATGAAAAAAAGTTGTTGACATGGCAAAATCACTATGATAATATAAGAAAATGCTTTACTGTGGGTTTGTATGCCCATGGTGTTTAGGAAATTCATTTTTAAATTGTGTTAAAACCTGGCAAATATGAGGGTTTTACACAATATGTAGTATATAAACCAGCTTTAGATCAAGAGGTGAAAAAACGTCCATGGAAAAGAACAGAATACAGCCAATAAAATCAGGTACCGGGATGCGAATCAGCTATGCCAGGCAGGAAGATGTCCTTGAAGTACCGAATCTGATCGAAATTCAGAAGGATTCATATAATTGGTTCTTAGATGAAGGATTAGCAGAAGTCTTTGAAGACATCTCTCCAATTGAAGATTATAGTGATCAGTTGAGCTTGGAATTTGTTGACTATCAGTTATGCAGGGATGATATTAAATATTCTATAGAAGAATGTAAAGAAAGAGATGCAACATATGCAGCTCCTTTAAAAGTGAAGGTAAGACTTCTTAATAAGGAAACAGATGAAATTAAGCAGCATGACATTTTTATGGGCGATCTTCCACTGATGACAGAAACTGGTACTTTCATTATTAATGGTGCGGAACGTGTTATTGTCAGCCAGTTGGTTCGTTCTCCTGGAATTTATTACGGAATTGCTCATGATAAGATCGGTAAGAAGTTATATTCAGCAACTGTTATCCCGAACCGTGGTGCATGGCTGGAATATGAAACAGACTCCAATGATGTGTTCAACGTTCGTGTAGACAGAACAAGAAAAGTACCGATCACAGTGCTGATCCGTGCATTAGGTATCGGAACGAATGCAGAAATCAAAGAATTATTTGGAGAAGAACCAAAGATTCTTGCAAGTATCGAGAAAGATCCTTCTGATAATTATGAAGATGGACTTCTTGAATTATATAAGAAAATCCGTCCGGGTGAACCATTATCTGTCGATAGTGCACAGAGCCTGATCAATAGTATGTTCTTTGATCCAAGAAGATATGATCTGGCAAAAGTAGGACGTTACAAATTTAATAAAAAACTGGCATTCCGTAATCGTATTGCCGGATTTATGCTGGCAGAAGATGTTGTGGACACAACAACAGGGGAAATTATCGCAGAAGCAGGAACAGTTGTAAGTATGGAACTGGCTGATCAGATCCAGAATGCAGCAGTGCCAAGTGTGATGATTCAGACAGAAAACGGTAATACAAAAGTGTTATCTAATATGGCTGTTAATCTTGCAGAATATGTAGATTTCAATCCGGAAGAAATCGGTGTTCATGAACATGTATTTTATCCTGCTCTGGAAAAGATTCTGGAAGAAGGATATGAAGGAGAGGAACTGAAACAGGTTCTTAAGAAAAATATTCATGAACTTATTCCTAAACATATTACAAAAGAAGATATTTTAGCTTCTATTAACTATAATATTCATTTAGAATATGGAATTGGAAATGATGATGATATTGACCACCTGGGAAATCGTCGTATCCGTTCTGTAGGAGAACTGCTTCAGAACCAGTACCGTATTGGATTGTCCCGTCTGGAAAGAGTTGTTCGTGAAAGGATGACAACACAGGATATTGAATCTATTTCACCACAGTCTCTGATTAATATCAAACCTGTAACAGCGGCAGTAAAAGAGTTCTTTGGAAGCTCTCAGTTATCCCAGTTCATGGATCATAACAATCCGCTGTCTGAATTAACTCATAAGAGACGTTTATCAGCATTGGGACCAGGAGGTCTGTCCCGTGACCGTGCCGGATTCGAAGTTCGAGACGTACATTACTCACATTATGGAAGAATGTGTCCAATCGAAACACCTGAAGGTCCTAACATCGGTCTGATCAACTCTTTGGCAACATATGCAAGAATCAACGAATATGGATTTATTGAAGCTCCATATCGTGTGCTTGATAAAACTGATCCTGAAAATCCGATTGTTACCAATGAAGTTGTTTATCTGACAGCTGATGAAGAAGATAATTTTATTGTAGCACAGGCGAACGAACCTCTGGATGAAGAAGGGCATTTTGTTCATACTCATGTATCCGGACGTTACCGTGAAGAAACATCTGAGTTTGATAAAGCAAATCTTGATTTAATGGACGTTTCTCCAAAGATGGTATTCTCTGTAGCTACATCCATGATTCCTTTCCTGGAAAATGATGATGCCAACCGTGCGCTGATGGGATCCAACATGCAGCGTCAGGCAGTTCCACTTCTGTCAACAGAAGCACCTGTAGTTGGAACAGGTATGGAGTCAAAAGCTGCATATGATTCAGGAGTATGTATTACTGCAAAGAATTCAGGTGTAGTTGAAAGATCCACAAGTACTAAAATCGTTGTAAAAAATGATGATGGTGGAAGAGATGAGTATAATGTTATCAAGTTTGCACGAAGCAACCAGGGTAACTGTATGAACCAGAGACCGATTGTTTTTGTTGGAGACAGAGTAGAAAAAGGTGACATTTTAGCTGACGGAGCTTCTACATGTAATGGAGAAATGGCTCTTGGTAAGAATCCGCTGATCGGATTTATGACATGGGAAGGTTATAACTACGAAGATGCGGTACTGTTAAGTGAACGTCTTGTACAGGAAGATGTTTACACATCTGTTCATATTGAAGAATACGAAGCAGAAGCTAGAGATACTAAATTAGGACAGGAAGAAATCACAAGAGATCTTGCCGGTTTAAGTGAAGATGTTCTGAAAGATCTGGATGATAATGGTATTATTCGTATTGGTGCAGAAGTGCGTGCCGGAGATATTCTGGTTGGTAAAGTAACTCCAAAAGGAGAAACAGAATTAACAGCAGAAGAAAGACTGCTTCGTGCAATCTTTGGTGAAAAGGCAAGAGAAGTCCGTGACACATCTTTAAGAGTTCCTCATGGAGCATATGGTGTTGTTATGGATACAAAGATCTTCACAAGAGAAAACGGAGATGAGCTTCCACCAGGAGTAAACAAGAGTGTTCGTGTTTACATTGCACAGAAGAGAAAGATTTCCGTAGGAGATAAGATGGCTGGTCGTCATGGTAACAAGGGTGTAATTTCCCGTATTTTACCAGTAGAGGATATGCCTTATCTGCCAAACGGACGTCCACTGGATATCGTACTGAATCCACTGGGTGTGCCATCACGTATGAACATCGGACAGGTGCTGGAAATCCACTTATCTTTGGCTGCAAAGGTATTAGGATTTAATGTGGCAACACCAGTATTTAACGGGGCCGATGAAAATGATATTGCAGATACTCTTATGATGGCAAATGATTATGCAAATACTTCATGGGAAGAATTTGAAGCAAAATGGCGTGACAAAGTTAATGACGATGTTATGCAGTATTTATATGAAAACAGAGACCACAGAAAAGAATGGGAAGGTGTTCCGATTGATACAACAGGAAAGGTAAGACTTCGTGACGGACGTACAGGAGAAGAATTTGACAGTCCTGTAACTATCGGTTTCATGCATTACCTGAAACTGCATCATCTGGTTGATGATAAGATTCATGCCCGTTCTACAGGTCCTTACTCATTAGTTACTCAGCAGCCTCTGGGTGGTAAGGCACAGTTCGGTGGACAGCGTTTTGGAGAAATGGAGGTTTGGGCACTGGAAGCTTATGGTGCATCCTATACACTTCAGGAAATCCTGACTGTAAAATCTGATGATGTGGTTGGACGAGTTAAAACATACGAAGCAATTATTAAAGGTGACAATATTCCAGAACCTGGTATTCCGGAATCTTTCAAAGTACTGCTGAAAGAATTCCAGTCCTTGGCTTTGGATGTGAAAGTATTAGACGAAAATGCTTCTGAAGTTGAAATCAGAGAAGATATTGATGGCGGAGACGTTGATCAGGATCTGGCACCAATGATTGAAGGAGACAGCGTCTTTAACAATTATGAAGAAAGTGAAGCAACTTTAGGTGCCCTGGGATACAAACAGGGAGAACTTTCAGAAGGTGAAGATGATACGATCTTATAGATGGATGTGCAATTAGGAAGGAGCAGCCTTAATGATAGAATCAAGCAATGAATATTCAAGCAACAAAATTTCATTTGATGCAATTAAAATCGGGTTGGCTTCTCCAGAAAAGATCCGTGAGTGGTCAAGAGGAGAAGTAAAGAAGCCTGAGACGATTAACTATCGTACATTAAAGCCTGAAAAAGACGGGCTTTTCTGTGAGAAGATCTTTGGACCAACCAAAGACTGGGAATGTCACTGTGGAAAATACAAAAAAGTACGTTACAAAGGTGTTGTCTGTGACCGATGCGGCGTAGAGGTTACAAAGGCAAATGTACGTCGTGAAAGAATGGGACATATTGAACTGGCAGCGCCAGTGTCCCATATCTGGTATTTTAAAGGAATCCCTAGCCGTATGGGATTAATGCTTGACATTTCACCTAGAACTCTGGAAAAAGTTTTATATTTTGCTTGCTATATCGTATTGGATGCAGGAGATACTGATCTTGCATACAAACAGGTATTAACAGAAAAAGAATATAGAGAAGCTTATGATAAATATGGTGATGCATTCCGTGTAGGTATGGGTGCAGAAGCAGTAAAAGAACTGTTAGAAGCTATTGATCTGGAAGCAGAAGCAAAAGCACTGAAAGATGAGTTTAAAACAGCAACTGGACAGAAAAGAGCAAGAATCGTCAAAAGACTGGAAGTTGTAGAAGCATTCTGCAACTCTGACAACCGTCCGGAATGGATGATCCTTGATGTTGTGCCGGTTATTCCGCCAGATATCCGTCCTATGGTACAGCTGGATGGAGGACGTTTTGCAACATCTGACTTAAATGATCTGTACAGAAGAATTATTAACAGAAATAATCGTCTGAAAAGACTTCTGGAACTGGGAGCACCAGATATTATCGTAAGAAACGAAAAGAGAATGCTGCAGGAAGCAGTAGATGCTCTGATCGATAATGGAAGACGTGGACGTCCTGTAACAGGACCGGGAAACAGAGCTCTTAAATCCTTATCTGACATGCTGAAAGGTAAACAGGGACGTTTCCGTCAGAACCTTCTTGGAAAACGTGTAGACTATTCCGGACGTTCTGTAATCGTCGTTGGACCGGAACTGAAGATTTATCAGTGTGGTCTTCCAAAAGAAATGGCAATTGAATTGTTTAAGCCATTTGTTATGAAAGAACTGGTAGAAAGAAAGCTTTCTCACAATATTAAATCTGCTAAGAAAATGGTTGAAAAACTGCAGCCGGAAGTATGGGATGTACTGGAAGATGTTATCAAAGAACATCCGGTTATGTTAAACCGTGCCCCTACACTTCATAGACTTGGTATTCAGGCATTTGAACCAATTCTGGTAGAAGGTAAAGCAATTAAGCTTCATCCGCTGGTATGTACTGCATACAATGCCGACTTTGACGGTGACCAGATGGCTGTCCATCTTCCATTATCTGTGGAAGCACAGGCAGAGTGTCGTTTCCTTCTGTTATCACCAAATAACCTTCTGAAACCTTCAGATGGTGGTCCGGTAGCCGTTCCTTCACAGGATATGGTACTTGGTATCTACTACCTGACTCTGGAAAAAGAAGGAGATAAAGGTGAAGGAAAATACTTTAAGTCTGAAAATGAAGCATATCTTGCATATGAAAATAAAGTTATTACGCTTCATGCACGTATTAAAGTAAGACGTACAGGAGTAGATAAAGATGGAAATCCTATTTCTCAGGTTGTTGATTGTACACTGGGACGTATCCTGTTTAATGAAATTATTTTACAGGATTTAGGATTTGTAGATAGAAGTAAACCGGAAAATGCTTTAGCTTTAGAAATCGATTTCCATGTAGGAAAGAAACAGTTAAAACAGATTCTGGACAGATGTATCAATATTCATGGTGCAACAAAGACAGCAGAAGTGCTGGATGACATTAAAGCCATCGGATATAAATACTCTACAAGAGGTGCCCTGACAGTATCCATTTCTGATATGACAGTGCCACCTGAAAAACCTCAGATTCTGGAAGATGCTCAGAATCAGGCAGAATTTATTACAGAACAGTACAAACGTGGATTAATGACAGAAGAAGAACGCTACAAAGCAGTTGTTAAAACATGGTTTGATGCCGATGAAGTTCTGACAGACAAACTGATCACAGGATTGGATAAATTGAATAATATCTTCATGATGGCTGACTCTGGTGCCCGTGGTTCTAACCAGCAGATTAAACAGCTGGCAGGTATGCGTGGATTGATGGCCGATACATCAGGACGTACCATTGAACTTCCAATCAAGTCTAACTTCCGTGAAGGTCTGGATGTACTGGAATATTTCATTTCTGCTCATGGTGCTCGTAAAGGTCTGTCCGATACAGCTCTTCGTACAGCCGATTCAGGTTACCTGACTCGTCGTCTGGTAGATGTATCACAGGATCTGATCATTCGTGAACAGGATTGCTGTGAAGATAAAAATGAAATTCCTGGAATGTATGTGGAAGCATTCATGGATGGACAGGAAGTTATTGAAAGTCTTGAAGAACGTATTACAGGAAGATATGCAGCAGAAGAAATCAAAGATCCTGAAACAGGAGATGTTCTGGTAAAAGCAAACCATATGATTACACCAAAACGTGCTAAAGCTGTTGTGGAAGCCGGACATACAAAAGTTAAGATTCGTACAATGCTTACCTGTAAATCACCAATTGGAGCCTGTGCAAAATGTTACGGTTCCAACATGGCAACAGGTCAGGCAGTACAGGTTGGAGAAGCTGTCGGAATTATTGCTGCCCAGTCTATCGGTGAGCCTGGTACACAGCTTACAATGAGAACATTCCATGCCGGTGGTGTAGCCGGTGATGATATCACACAGGGTCTTCCACGTATTGAAGAGCTGTTTGAAGCACGTAAACCAAAAGGTCTGGCTATCATCGCTGAATTCGGTGGAGAAGTACAGATCAAGGATACAAAGAAAAAACGTGAAGTTATCATCTCCAACAGAGAAACTGGAGATGTTAAGACTTATCTGATTCCATACGGATCCAGACTGAAAGTAATGGAAGGACAGATTCTGGAAGCTGGAGATGAATTAACAGAAGGTTCTATCAACCCTCATGACTTGCTGAAAATCAAAGGTATTCGTGCCGTTCAGGATTATATGATCCGTGAAGTGCAGAGAGTATATCGTCTGCAGGGTGTAGATATCAATGACAAGCACGTTGAGGTTATCGTACGTCAGATGCTGAAGAAAGTCCGCATTGAAGATGGTGGAGATACAGATTATCTGCCAGGAGCAATGGTAGACGTTCTGGAACTGGAAAAAGCAAATAAGGAAATGGTTGAAAAAGGATTAGAGCCTGCACAGGCAGAACAGATTATGCTTGGTATTACAAAAGCATCTCTGGCAACAAACTCTTTCTTATCTGCAGCATCTTTCCAGGAAACAACAAAGGTTCTGACAGATGCAGCAATCAAAGGAAAAGTCGATCCATTGGTAGGTCTGAAAGAAAACGTACTTCTTGGAAAACTGATTCCGGCCGGTACTGGTATGAAACGTTATCGTGACGTTAAGATCAGCACAGATGTGGAAGATTTCACAATTGGTGATGAATTTGATTTTGATGACGAAATCAGTTTTGACGAAGAATTAGATTTCCAGGAATAAGTTAACTGAAAAAATAAGAAATAAAATTAGAAACAGAGTATAATTCCAGAAATTTACTCTGTTTCTTGTTTTTTTATTGCAAAAAAACTATGAAAATGATAAGGTTAAATTGATAATTTATATGAGACTCGGAAGGTATGACAAAGGATAAATAAAAATATGATATACATGATATTAGGCGTTTTGGCATTTGGACTGTTTTTTCTGTACGATATAAACAGTGTTTTATGGCAGGATAAGGTTTTGCATAAAAGTTTTTTTGCCGGTTGTATGATATTGGCAGTCTCTACTGTTTTATTTACCATCAAGTTTTTTTCCAGTGAAAAGATTCATATGATACAGTGGATATGTTTATTGCTCACGATTATTTCATTTCTGCTATTTATTTATACACTTTTTTTTGCCCTTCCTTTTGATAAAACCTATAGGGAGATGGAAGGTCCTGCTTGTGTATATACAGGTGGGATTTATTCGTTATGCAGGCATCCAGGAGTCCTTTGGATGTTTTTCTTTTATGTTTTTCTGGGAGGATTTTTAAATTCTTTCACAGTTATTTTAATTGGAATTGTATACAGCATTTTGAATATAGCATATGTAGTGCTTCAGGATTGCTGGACTTTTCCCAAAACACTTGCCGGATATGATGAATATAAAAACACAACACCTTTTCTTATTCCGACGAAGGATAGCATAAAAAAATGCTGGAATACAATATACTCCGGAAAGGGGAGAGATGATGAAGTTCGAAGAAAAGTTAAGAGAAAGGGATAGAAAGGAAATCTGGGATGAATATTGTGGATTTCTTGATCTTTCTATGGAAGATTATATGCACATTCAAAAACGTCTGTTAATGGAACAGATGTCTTTGTGGTGCAATTCAAAACTTGGACAGGATATTTTAGACGGTAAAATGCCGCGTGATATTGATGAATTTCGTCAAATGGTTCCTTTAACCACTTATGAGGATTATGCAGATGTTTTACTGTCGAAACAGAAAGAAATGCTGCCGGATGAGCCGATTATATGGATTCAGACCACATGGGAAGGCGGAAAACATCCTATAAAAGTTGCTCCTTATACAAGGAGTATGCTGGATACTTATACACATAACGTACTTGCCTGCCTGATTTTATCCACAAGTAATCAAAAGGGTGAATTTGATGTTAAAGTAACTGATAATATTCTATATGCATTGGCACCTCTTCCATATGCTACAGGTCTTTTTCCTCTCGCATTAAAAGATCAGATTAATATTGGTTTTCTGCCACCGGTGAAAGATGCTGTAAAAATGTCTTTTGGAGAACGAAATGTAAAAGGATTTAAAATGGGGCTAAGCGAAGGAATTGAATTTTTCTTTGGACTTGGCAGTGTAGCATATTTCGTAAGTCTGAGTATTGCAGACATGCAGAAAAAGAGTGGAGAAAAAAAGGGAATCATCGAAACGCTTTCTAAACTTTCTCCATCAATGATAATAAAGCTAATTCGTGCAAAACAAAAATGCCGAAAAGAAAATCGTCAGCTGAAACCAAAGGATTTATTTAAGCTGAAAGGATTTATGTGTGCAGGAACAGATAATTACTGTTATAAAGATGATCTTGAAGAATTATGGGGAGTTCGACCAATGGAACTCTTTGCAGGAACAGAGCCAACCTGTATCGGGACGGAAACCTGGACGCGCAATGGCATGTATTTCTTTCCGGATGCATGTTTTTATGAATTTATTCCGGAAAGTGAAATGGAAAAAAGTTTTATTGATCCGGAATACCAGCCAAAAACATTTTTAATGGATGAAGTTATACCTGGAGAAAAATATGAGATTGCTATTACAGTTTTAAAGGGCGGAGCTTTTGCGAGGTATCGTGTAGGCGATGTGTATCGGTGTGTAGGGCTTAAGAATAAAGAAGATGAGACAGTTATTCCTCGTTTTCAGTATGTGGATCGTATACCTACAATCATTGACATTGGAGGGTTTACACGAATTTCAGAAAATTCAATTTCGGATGTGATTCAGTTATCTGGTCTGCCGATTAAAAACTGGGTGGCTTTGAAAGAATATACAGAAAACAATCGTCCATATCTGCATTTATATGTGGAAATGGAAAAAGAAAGTCTGGAAACTATTGCGATCAACAAAGAAATCTTAAAAAATCATTTAAGTGTATATTTTAAATATTTGGATCAGGACTATAAAGATTTAAAGAGAATTTTAGGAATAGACCCACTGGAAATAACGATTTTAAAATGCGGGACTTTTGATAAATTTGAAAGCCGTGGAAAACAGCTGGTCAGGAGAGTGAATCCTCCTTATCAGGAAACAGCTGTTCTTTTGGAAGATTATGTAGCAGAAAGAGGAGGTATCAGCTATGAATAGTTTTTCGATTATTCCAATTACTGCTCTGATAGGATATGTATTCTTCTTAATGGCATTTGTGGCAGCAAAAAAAACAAAATTAATTAACTCATTTATTTATCTCCTGATCGTTATGATTGCCTGGACCGGTGGTTCTTTTGCCATGAGGCAAATGATGTGGCCTTCTGTAAGGTTCTGGTTTCATATATCACTGACCGGAATGTTATTTATGCCATTGGGCTTTTTAAATTTTATTGAGGAATTTCTTGCAGTTAACCGGACAAATAAGAAAATCTTATTTGTAATAACGACGGTGATTCTGGTAGTAAATGCAGCTACAGAATGGATTCTGGCAACACCGAGACCAATAGAAGATAACGGAAAAATTACTTTTGTTTATACGATGCATTGGCAGGTTGTGATTTTGTTTGCATTTTGTGTCATTGTAATTTTAAGAATGATGCAGGTGACGATTTTCTACTGGAAGAGAAACGATTTTGTAACAAAACAGCTGACTCCGATTTTGATAGGAATTCTGGTTCTTTTTGTGGGGCATGTTTGTCTGTTGTTACCATTTTTTCAAGGATTTCCTATAGACCTGCTATCTGGAATCATTAATATCATTTTTATTTTTTATGCACTGTATGCTAAGAGGATATGCAAGCTGACTCTTTTGATATCAAAAGGAAACTGCTATATTCTCTCTATGGGTCTTGTGGTAATTTTGTATTATTATATGGCAACGCCTTTAAAAGATTTTATTGTGGAAAATGTGTCAGAAAAATATTCTGGAATTATTATTATATTGATCGTCATGATTGTTTCAATGACATTTTATCATGCAATTCAAATGTTTTTTGATAAAATCTGTGAAAAAGAAGAACTGGCACAAACGGAAAATCTAAGAAAATTTAGTATGCAGGTATCTAAGTCCCTTAATATCAGAGGAATTCTGGATGCCATGGTTGAAGTAATCCAGAAAACGGTACAGGTTGAAAAGGTATATATCTGTATTGCAGATGATAATCATAATTATGAAGTATTTCATACAACCAGCAGACTGGACAGAAGGTCGTTGCGAATGTCAGAAGATCATCCGGTAGTACGATATTTACAGAATCATGATGGAAGTCTCCTTATGAAAGATTTTAAATGTACATCTTCCTATAAGTCCATGTGGGAAGATGAAAAAAGGCTTTTATCTGAATGGAAGATAGAGTGTTTTCTTCCGCTAAAAGATGAAGATGATCTTATTGGAATTGTCATGCTGGAACATAAAGAAAAGTATAAAGAATTTACATTTGAGGATCTTAATTTTCTGGAATCTGTTGAATCTATTTCTGCCATTGCAGTGAAGAATTCAAGGCTATATGAAAAAGCCTATGAAGAAGCCAGAAAAGATGAGCTTACAGGATTATACAACCGGAAATGTTTCTATGAGCTTTTGCACAGTGAATATATGAAATGTAAAAAAGATTCTCTGGCTTTGGTTATGGTGGATATTGATGATTTTAAACTTTATAATCAGCTGTACGGTAACCAGGAAGGAGATGCTGCACTGATAAGGGTTTCTGAGATTATCAGGGCTACAGTTGGAGAAAATGGATATGTTGCCCGATATGAGGGGAAAAGATTTGGAATCATTCTTCCGGGAAAGAATTTATATGAGGCAAAACATCTGGCAGAAAATATCAGCGGGCAGATCAGACAGATGAATTCCAATCGAAAGGATTATTCTTTCAGAGTATTGACAGTCAGCTGTGGAATCAGTGCAATTCCGTATTCAGCAGCTACAGAAAAAGAATTGATTCATAATACTGATATGGCTGTATATAATGTGAAACGTTCAGGGAAAAACGGTGTATTTATATATACAGAAGGAGAATCAAAACGAAGAACCGAAGGGAAACAGGAACAGAGAAAAAGTGCTTATAAAGAATATGCATCTACGATATATGCACTGACCGCTGCCATTGATACAAAGGATCACTATACGTTTAATCATTCCAAAAATGTGGCATATTATGCCGGTGAACTGGCGAAAATATACGGATTGGATCAAAATTGCATTGATATTGTGCGAGAAGCGGGACTACTGCACGATATAGGGAAAATAGGTATTCCCGAAAATATTCTTAATAAACCAGGCAAACTTACAGAAGATGAATATGAAATTATTAAAACTCATGTGGAAAATTCCATTGGAATCATAAGACATCTGCCATCTCTTGATTATGTAATACCAGCCGTTCTGGGGCATCATGAACGATATGATGGAAAGGGATATCCAAGAAGGATGAAGGGAGAAGATATCCCTCTGATGGGAAGAATGCTGTGCATTGCAGATTCTTTTGATGCTATGTTGTCAAAAAGAAGTTATAAAGATGGTTTCCCTCTTGAAAAAGTATTAAGAATAGTGGAAGAAGAAGCGGGAAAACAGTTTGATCCAAGATTGTCAGAGTTGTTGATACAGGCTGTCAGAGATGGAAGAATTAAATGCAGAACAAATGCGAAAAAGCACGAAGAATTAATGGAATAGAAAAGGCAGGTTTACAAAACCTGTCTTTTTTTGCCGGTAAAAAATTTTTCAATACCATATAAACTCTATATCAATTGAATGTAAATAAATTGAATTTACCAGGTGAAATCTTAAATAATCTGAATATACTTTTAATTTGACAAATTAATCAGAAATTGATATAATAAAGACAACAAAAAGAGATAAGTTTTTATAGAAAGGAGAAGTTGCCTAGAGTGCTCCCAGAGATTCGTGGTTAGAATCTTTAAAACCGGCAGTCGATCATCTGAGTATTGGAAAAGAGAAAGATGAGACTGACTTAACAAGATATTGTAATCCATAGGATGGATCATACAAGTCTTTGAACGGATAGAACGGTAAGGAGTCAACCTCATGGAGAAGGAGATACAAAGAGAATAAGAATCATAGATTTTCAGATACTTGAGCAGGTCGAAGAATCAAGGGAGAATCAAAACAATATCCAAACAGATAAGAAAGATTCTATGAGAATGAAAAAGGATTCAAAGATAAATAGAGTATAGAGAATCAGCAGGATTCAGAAAATCAGGAAAAGAAGATTTATCATTGTATCGACTGACCGGTGGAGCATTTAAAATCAGAACTCATAACAATTCTCCAAGGATAATGTTATTGGAAGGATCAGATGTAAAGAAATCGATCCAATGATAAGAAAATAGTGAGAAGACGGAAATAGCCATGAAAACAAAGAAGCTGCAGGAAGCGAAAGACAGAGTGTGACGAGAAAGCATTCTGTTAGCAGTAGGAAAGATGGCAGAGATTTTCCCGATATCCGCAAAATAAATTATTAAAAAAAGTACAATAATAATTCCGGAGAAAAGTATTGACAAAGACACGCTAGAGATTTATAATATCCTAGCGTGTCTTTTTAGAGGTTTAAAGAGACATGTGGAAACCAGGTGAATTTAAGTAACCACAGTAGAAAACATGTATGGAGGTGAAATCAATGCCAACTTTTAACCAATTAGTTAGAAAAGGGAGAAAGACATCTGTAAAGAAGTCTACAGCACCAGCACTTCAGAAAGGATTTAACTCTTTGAAGAAGAAATCAACAAATACAAGCTCTCCACAGAAGAGAGGTGTTTGTACAGCTGTTAAGACTGCAACTCCTAAAAAGCCTAACTCAGCTCTTCGTAAGATTGCCAGAGTTCGTCTTTCTAACGGAATCGAAGTAACAAGTTATATCCCAGGTGAAGGACATAACTTACAGGAACATAGTGTTGTTCTGATTCGTGGTGGTCGTGTTAAGGACTTACCAGGTACTCGTTACCACATCGTTAGAGGTACACTGGATACAGCTGGTGTAGCTAACAGAATGCAGGCTCGTTCTAAATATGGAGCAAAAAGACCTAAGAAAAAATAGAACAAAACTAAATTGGTACAAAGCAGCGTAAATATGCGCTACCTTGTATAGTTGTGCCGGAACTTTATTGTTTCCTACAAAAGGTTACAGGAGATATAAAAGTCCTGCACGAACATGCAATCAAAGTATACTCACGGAGTATTCCGTATTTTATGACCGACTCTGGGTCAGGTATGCTTCGCATAGTAATGTATGAGTACCGATGAATTAATTATTATTAAGGAGGGAAGAACCGTGCCACGTAAAGGACATATTGCGAAAAGAGACGTATTAGCAGATCCTATTTACAACAATAAGGTTGTGACAAAATTAATTAACAACATTATGTTAGATGGTAAAAAAGGAGTTGCTCAGAAAATCGTATACGGAGCATTTGCCCGTGTAGAACAGGAAACTGGTAAACCAGCTCTCGAAGTATTCGAAGAAGCTATGAACAATATCATGCCAGTTCTTGAAGTAAAGGCTAGACGTATCGGTGGAGCTACTTACCAGGTACCTATCGATGTAAGACCTGACAGAAGACAGGCTTTAGCACTTCGTTGGTTAACAACTTTCTCACGTAAAAGAGGAGAAAGAACAATGGAAGAACGTCTTGCAAAAGAACTTCTTGATGCTGCAAACAATACTGGAGCATCTGTAAAGAAAAAAGAAGATATGCACAAAATGGCAGAAGCAAACAAGGCATTCGCTCATTACAGATTCTAATCTTTTTCAAAGATTTATTGTGCGATTGTCGTGGATGCTTCCACGTAAAAACAATAGGAGGAAAAAACCTTGGCTGGAAGAGAATATCCATTAGAGAGAACCAGAAATATTGGTATTATGGCTCATATTGATGCTGGTAAAACAACATTAACTGAACGTATCCTTTATTATACTGGTGTTAACTATAAAATTGGTGATACTCATGAAGGTACTGCTACCATGGACTGGATGGAACAGGAACAGGAAAGAGGTATCACAATCACTTCCGCTGCTACAACATGTCACTGGACTCTTCAGGAAAACTGCAAACCAAAAGCAGGAGCTGAAGAACATCGTATTAACATTATCGATACTCCAGGTCACGTTGACTTTACAGTAGAAGTAGAACGTTCTCTGCGTGTACTTGATGGTGCCGTAGGTGTGTTCTGTGCAAAGGGCGGAGTTGAACCTCAGTCCGAAAACGTATGGCGTCAGGCTGACACATACAATGTACCAAGAATGGCATTTATTAATAAGATGGATATCTTAGGTGCTAACTTCTACGGTGCAGTAGACCAGATCAAAGATCGTTTAGGAGCTAATGCAGTTGTACTTCAGCTGCCAATCGGTAAAGAAGACGATTTCCAGGGAATCATTGATCTGTTTGAAATGAAAGCTTACATCTACAATGATGAAAAGGGAGAAGATATCTCCATTACTGATATTCCAGAAGATATGCAGGAAGATGCAGAACTTTATCATACAGAACTGATTGAAAAAATCTGTGAACTGGATGATGATTTAATGATGGAATACCTTGAAGGTGAAGAACCATCTATTGATGCTTTAAAAGCTGCATTAAGAAAAGCTACATGTGAATGTGAAGCTGTTCCTGTATGCTGTGGTTCTGCATATAGAAACAAAGGTGTTCAGAAACTTCTGGATGCAATTCTTGAATATATGCCAGCACCAACAGACATCCCAGCGATCAAAGGTGTGGATGAAGATGGTAACGAAGTTGAAAGACATTCATCTGATGATGAACCATTCTCAGCTTTAGCATTCAAGATTATGACAGACCCATTCGTAGGAAAACTTGCTTTCTTCAGAGTTTACTCTGGAACAATGAAATCAGGTTCTTATGTACTGAATGCAACAAAGAACAAAAAAGAACGTGTTGGACGTATCCTTCAGATGCATGCTAACAAACGTGAAGAATTAGATGTAGTATATTCTGGTGATATCGGAGCTGTTGTTGGATTTAAATCAACAACAACTGGTGATACTATCTGTGATGAACAGCATCCAGTTATTCTGGAATCCATGGAATTCCCAGAACCAGTTATCGACGTAGCGATCGAACCTAAAACTAAGGGAGATCAGGGTAAAATGTCTGAAGCCCTTGCAAAACTGGCTGAAGAAGATCCTACATTCAGAGCTCATACAGATCAGGAAACAGGACAGACAATTATTTCCGGAATGGGAGAACTTCATCTGGAAATCATCGTTGACCGTCTGCTTCGTGAATTTAAAGTAGAAGCTAACGTAGGTGCTCCTCAGGTAGCATACAAAGAAACATTTACAAAAGCTGTTGATGTTGATTCTAAATATGCTAAACAGTCTGGTGGTCGTGGACAGTATGGACACTGTAAAGTACACTTTGAACCTATGGATGCCAACGGAGAAGAACTGTTCAAGTTCGAATCTACAGTTGTTGGTGGATCTATTCCAAAAGAATATATCCCTGCAGTTGGAGAAGGTATCGAAGAAGCAGCTCAGTCTGGTATCTTAGGAGGATTCCCAGTACTTGGTGTTAAAGCTACAGTATATGATGGATCTTATCATGATGTCGATTCCAGTGAAATGGCATTCCACATCGCTGGTTCTATGGCATTTAAAGAAGCTATGCAGAAAGCAGGAGCTATCTTACTTGAGCCAATCATGAGAGTCGAAGTCACAATGCCTGAAGAATACATGGGAGATGTAATTGGTGATATCAATTCACGTCGTGGACGTATTGAAGGTATGGATGACATCGCCGGAGGAAAAATGGTTCGTGCATTTGTACCACTTTCTGAAATGTTTGGTTATTCAACAGACCTGCGTTCAAGAACACAGGGACGTGGTAACTATTCTATGTTCTTTGAAAAATATGAACCAGTACCAAAGAATGTTCAGGAAAAAGTACTTGCTGATAAATAAGAAATAACCCTATTTTCAAGAAAATAGGCTTGAAATCTTTAAGTAAATGAAATATAATCAAATTTAGGACAGCCCTTTTGGGGGCAACTATTTTGAAGTAGTAAAATCATTATTGTATTGCCCTAAGGGCGTAATAAGGAGGACATTTAAAATGGCTAAAGAAAAGTTTGAGAGAAGCAAACCTCATTGTAACATTGGTACCATTGGACACGTTGACCATGGTAAAACAACTTTAACAGCAGCAATCACAAAAACTCTTTCAGCTCGTGTAGAAGGAAACGCAGCAGTTGATTTCGAAAATATCGATAAAGCTCCAGAAGAAAGAGAACGTGGTATCACAATTTCTACAGCTCACGTTGAGTATGAAACAGAAAAACGTCACTACGCTCACGTTGACTGCCCAGGCCATGCTGACTACGTTAAAAACATGATCACTGGTGCTGCTCAGATGGATGGTGCTATCCTTGTAGTAGCTGCAACTGATGGTGTTATGGCTCAGACTAAAGAACACATCCTGCTTTCTCGTCAGGTAGGTGTACCTTACATCGTAGTATTCATGAACAAATGTGACATGGTAGACGATGAAGAATTATTAGAATTAGTAGAAATGGAAATTCGTGAATTATTAAATGAATACGAATTCCCAGGAGATGACATTCCTGTAATCCAGGGATCTGCTTTAAAAGCTCTTGAAGATCCTAACGGAGAATGGGGAGATAAAATCATGGAACTGATGGATGCTGTTGACAGCTATATCCCAGATCCAGAACGTGACACAGACAAACCATTCCTTATGCCAGTAGAAGACGTATTCTCTATCACAGGACGTGGTACAGTTGCTACAGGTAGAGTAGAAAGTGGTGTACTTCACGTATCTGACGAAGTTGAAATCGTTGGTATCAAAGAAGAAACAAGAAAAGTTGTTGTAACTGGTGTAGAAATGTTCCGTAAACTGTTAGACGAAGCTCAGGCTGGAGATAACATTGGTGCATTACTTCGTGGTGTTCAGAGAGATGAAATCGAAAGAGGACAGGTTCTTTGTCAGCCAGGATCAATCACATGTCATACAAAATTCACAGCTCAGGTTTACGTATTAACAAAAGATGAAGGTGGACGTCATACTCCATTCTTCAACAACTACCGTCCACAGTTCTACTTCAGAACAACAGACGTAACAGGTGTTATCGAATTACCAGAAGGAACAGAAATGTGCATGCCTGGTGATAACGTAGAAATGACTATCGAATTAATTCACCCAATCGCTATGGCTCAGGGATTATCTTTCGCTATCCGTGAAGGTGGACGTACAGTAGGATCAGGTAGAGTTGCATCTATCATCGAGTAATTAAAAATTATTCAGTAAATTCAAGGGTTTCGGAGATTTCTTCGAAACCCTTTTTACGTGCAGAAATAATAAAATTGAGTATAAGCGTTGCCAAAACGGTGCCGAACATAATAATTGTTATGATGTAAAATGTAAAATGTAAAGTAAAATAGTTTGACATTTACAAAATAGTGTGGTAATATATGGATACAAGAAAAAGTGTAACATCTAAATTTTGGTGTTGAAATTAAATAGTACAAGGAGACAAGCATCTGTTATTTGATGTTTAGATTGATTTAATGAATAATATAAAAGAATACCTTAAAACAATTGGTATATCAAAACAAGAATTTGCAAATGAGATAAAACTTTCAAGACCAACACTAGATGCGTATATTGCAGCATACGAAAATGGAGAAACAATTCCAAGAGAACGATATCAGATAATTTTTGATAATTTATTTGGTGAGGAATTGAAATTGGAAGCATTCCAAGAAACACTAAAGCGGTTAAAGAATCTCCTGGACAGAGATGAGAGATTAGGGACGGATAAATTGGATGCCAGAGCAGCAGATATGGTATCAAGATTAAAGGAAAGAATGCTCCAAGATATGGCCAAAGGAGATTGGAATCAATCTGTGTACGTATTTATTGATATGCTTATAACAAGTTATAGACAAAACGTTATTTTTGAAAAGCTAGCAGAGTATTTTACATATCTTAACAGAAGTGAATTGGATGATATTGCTAGTGATGACCAAATTCCATATTTTGCTCAATTCTACAGAGTGTTTGATACATTACTCAAGAATCCTTCATCATATGAAAAGACGGATTACGAAACGTTTATGAGAAGGCGGAAACAGTTAATTGAAGGCAGAAAAAAAGAGCAGGAACAGAAAGGGGAGAAAATTAAGAAATTAATTTTTGATACAGCCAAAGAACTGGAAGAAACAGGGCTTGTTGCAACAGATGCCGAAATATTAAAGGCAGTACTTGAGAAGTTACAGAAATAAAAAAGAAAACCGATCAAAACTATACATTTCGAACGGCTCTCTATGTGTTATAAACACTATTCGCACAGTTATTATAACCCAATAGAGATAATTTGACAATTGGAACGTATGTGCGAAAATCGGCTTTCTTTAAGTTATAAAAATAATTTAAGGAGGCTTTTTTATGAGATTAAAAGCATTAAGCCATTATAATGGCGACACGGATACTCGCTTTGGGGATTGTATCATGATAAGCAATTCTACACAGTTAATTGTATATGACTGTGGTCATAAAAAACATGTAGAAGCAGTAGGAGATTTTTTGAGAAATAATACTTCAGTTAAAGAAGTTCATATTGTTGTTTCTCACAATGATTCAGATCACACAGATGGAATTATTCCGCTAATAGATTATCTCGCGAGTGAAGGGTATGAAACGACAGTTTATACCTCTTTATACTTGAAACATGCATCCAAAGTAGAAAAGTTATTGGACGACGGTCGTAGAAGCAAAAAATCTATCTGTGATCACATTCTGGAAATATTTAACAATATTGCAGAGATTGTAGAAAAGGCACAAGAATATGGGTTTTCTGTTAAAAATGCAAGCAAAGGAGTTACTTTGGCAACGGCACAAATTGTAGGACCATTAGAAGATGAATTTGTTGAAGTGGTTGCTACGGCAATAGAAGAGGATGGAACCGGTACAATAAATGGTGAAACAGTGATGAATGCAGCGAGTGTACAATTAAAATTCTGCTTAGATAATCAGAATATAGTACTGCTTTGTGGAGATGCAGCACCTCAGTATTTAAAAAATCTAGATTCTTATGACATAATACAGTTTCCACATCATGGTCAGTATCAGGATGGTGTTGCAATTCTTGATTGTTTGGGGGATGCATCTTATAGTAAGAAATATTTGATATCGGATAATACCGGAAGTGGAAAAACTAGCGGTGGTTCAGCGGAATTGGTTGACTATATGAAAGAAGAAAATTATGAAGCTGCTTTTAATACTTTGAATGGGGTGGTTTCTTTACCTGTGAAATTAGCCTCTTCTTCAACAAGTTCAAAAGGAGTGCGTTTAGGTGTATTTTTTACTTAGTACAAATCCTGATATTATAGGGACAAAAGAGAATAGGATGGCACGACTCAAGTTTATTAATGATATAACAGGGGTTGTGCCTACTCCTTGGGAATATTTTAAGCTTTGCAATGAGGGAAAGCTATTTTTGATATGTAATACGTTTGATGGCTTAAACGGAATATATATTACGGCACATAATTATGAAGTTGTAGAAATATGCAGAACAGGATTTGTTTCTAATGTGAATTTTTTAGTTGCTAATACATGTGTATATAGAGAAAATCTTGATACAGACATATTGTGGTTGCTGAGACAGCAAAATAAGAATATAAGGCTTTGGTATGCGAAGCAAGACCTAGAACTTATATATGATCATGTTTTACGGAATACCAATCTATTAAGAGATGCTGGAACGTTTGGTTTTATGACTTCGAAATCGGATAGATTGATGTTTAAAAACCGGAAAAAGGGATTTGAAACAGCATTAAAATTGTCTTTTGATAGGGTTTCCGGACTGTACGGAGTTTGATGAAGGAAAGGAGATAAGTCGTGGAAGAAATAGGAAAATGTATGTTATTAAAGATATCATCTTATAATATCTTTAATAATTTTTTTCCAGGAATTGCTTTTTGCTATATGGTTAAATATTTAACGAATTATGAACTGGACACAGGAAGTGTTTGGGAGAATTTATTTATATATTATTTCTGGGGACTAATCATTAGTCGTATTGGTTCTGTAGTAATTGAAAATATATTGTTAAAAATAAAAATAAAAAACAAAGAAAGTAAGTTAAAAGAAAATTACATAAATCGTGCTCCATATGAAGAATATAGTAGAGCATCGGAAAAATATTCTTTTATAAAAATTCTCAATGAAACTAATAATGTGTATCGTACAATGGTTAGTACTTTTGCTTGTGTTTTAATAATTAAAATATATGAAGTATTATCAGTATATTGTGTCAAATTATTTGGACAAATAGGAATGGTATTCCAAATATTGTTTTTAGCTGTAGGGATAATTCTCTTTATAATGAGCTATAAGAAACAAACGGATTATATAAGAAAAAGAGTTCAAGATTATATGATTCAAGAAGATAAAAAGTAAATACTTTTCAGTTATGAATATAAAGGATAAATCTCGACTCCAGTGAATATTTTATTCACTGGAGTAATTTTTTCTTCAAATGTTTTAAATAATTCTTCTTGAAATCTCTGATATTATCAAAAAAGTCCATTTCGGAATGGGAGAATGATTTATGCTCTGCCTTTTCGGCAAGAAGTTCCATCTTAAAATGATAGGAAAGGTTTATGATTATGAGTAACAGTACATACAATCAGTTAACGGCAAATCTGGATTTGCAAAAATTATCACAAATGAAACTACATCTTGATGAAAATCGGGATTTTGTAACAGCCAATGGATTATCCTTTACGGAAGGGCTGTTAAAACTCAGCAATTATGAAGTGGATTTTAAAGAACAGAATGCTTCCAGATCAATGATAAAGGCTGCAGCATTTCCTTTTGTATAAGAACTGAAAGATTACGATTTCGAATTTCAGCCAAGCGTAAATGAACAGGAAATGAGAGAACTTGCAAGTCTCGGTTTCCTTGAAAAGAATGAAAATATCGTATTTCTGGGACCGAGTGGAGTCGGAAAGACACATTTAGCAACTTCCATCGGTATTTCCGCCGCAAAAAACGGGTAAGCACGTAATTTATAAAGTGCAATGATCTGCTTCAACAGCTAAAAAGAGTCAAACTAGAAAACAGACTTGATGCAAGATTAAAGCATTTTTGCCATTATCGACTGCTCATAATTGACGAGCTGGGATATCTGCCTATTGATAAAGAGGATTCAAATCTGTTTTTTCAGCTTATAAATATGTGCTATGAAAGAAAAAGCACAATATTAACAACAAATATGAACTTTAATGAGTGGGATGGCATATTTTATGACGCAGTCGTTACAAATGCAATAATGGATAGGATTTCGCACCATTCGCATGTAATCCCAATATCTGGTAAATCAAACAGATTAAAGGATCATTTAAGACAAACAGATTAATTGTACATTTTTATATAATATTTTTTGTACATTAGGTCTTGACATTTGAATAGGCTGAGAAAAAGAGAGAGATGGAAAATCAGCAACGGAAGAAAAATAAAACAAAAAGACAGAGGAATGGAGTTGTAAGGATATGAAAAAACATATTTATGATGAAAAGAATGGATTAAGTTATACACTGCATGGAGATTATTACCTGCCGGATCTTGTAATTAACGAGGAAGAACCAATATATGGAAAATATGGAATGTTGCGAAAACAGTTTCTGAAAGAACACAGACCGGTAAGATACCAGTATTTACTGATGACCGGGAAGCTGACAGCACATCTGAATGCAGTTGGCCGGGAAGCAAGAGAGCAGGTAGAGATATTGATGAAACAGATGTCAAAACAGCAGGTGGTCACCGAAGAATTGAAGATTAAAAATCAGATGGAGTGGGTGGAGAAAATGAACAATATAAAGAGTGCTATGGAAGAAATTGTATTAAAAATTATATATTCATAGCAATAATAAATAATTTGAAAGAACAAGCAAACGAAAGTATGTTCGCATTTTCGCTTGATTTTTAAATTGCTCTCGAGTATAATAGGGAAAAAACAGGTACAAATATATTCCCAGGAGTGATGAACTATGAGACAGGTACATATAAGAGTAGATGACGAACTGTATAATGAATTGAATTCATATTCAGAAAAAAATGAATTAAGTATGCAGGATTGTGTCAGAGAAGCGGTAGCATATTATATGAGTGATGTGAAAAAAAAGAAGAACATAGGAAAAGAGAAAAAATTTACATTTATTGATCTTTTTGCAGGAATCGGTGGGATGCGTATTGCCTTTGACCGGGCAGGCGGACAATGTGTGTATTCAAGTGAATGGAATAAGTACAGCCAGCAGACCTATTTTGCAAATTTCGGGGAACAACCGGAAGGAGATATTACAAAAGTTAATGCAACAGATATTCCGGATCACGATATTCTGGTTGCAGGATTTCCGTGTCAGCCTTTTTCAATAGCAGGTGTATCAAAGAAAAACAGTATGGGCAGAGCTACCGGGTTTGAAGATAAAACACAGGGAACGCTGTTCTTTGATGTTTGCAGGATACTGAAAGAGAAAAGACCAAAAGCATTTATGCTTGAAAATGTTAAAAATTTATGCAGTCATGACAAAGGAAGAACATTTCAGGTAATCAAAGAGTCACTGGATGAATTAGACTATGAAATTTTTTATAAAGTACTGGACGGACAGAATTATGTTCCTCAGCACAGAGAAAGAATACTGATTGTGGGATTTGACAGAGAACGATATGGAGACAAAATTGATTTTGAATTTAATCTTACACCACGCATTCCGAAACCGGTTATGAAAGATATTCTTGATAAAGAAGTTGCAGATAAATATACATTATCTGATAAATTGTGGACATATCTGCAAAATTATGCAGCAAAGCACAGAGCTGCTGGTAATGGGTTTGGATATGGAATAGCACCGTTGGATGGAGTATCCCGGACATTGAGTGCAAGATATTATAAAGATGGATCTGAAGTACTTATTGCCCAGGAAGGGAAAAATCCCCGGAGACTGACTCCGAGAGAATGTGCAAGACTGCAGGGATTTCCGGATACATTTAAAATTCCTGTTTCGGATACACAGGCATATAAGCAATTTGGTAATTCTGTAGTAGTTCCTTTGATAGGGGAAGTTGCAAAGTTGATTGTAAATGAAATCGACAGATTAGATAAAGAAGGTGCGGAATGGAAACGGGTTATTTAAATAAATACTTTTCTGGTGTGATTGTAAAAAGACTATCTGAAGTTGAAGCTAACATTGAAAGCAGTAATCAGCACGAGCTTAATGGAAATAAAGCTATGCGGCAGATATTAGGAACAGATATTCAAAGAAGGGAATTTGATGCGATATTTTTATATATGGATGATGATTTTACTATAGACGCATCCGGGAAAATGACGTGGTACGATTCGAGGTATAATAATCCAAAAAGAACAGAGTGGAGATTTTATTTTCCAACAACAGAAGTATCAAAACGCGCTAAAGCGGGAGACAGTCTTTTTATATGTAAAAAAACAGATGATACATTACTTATGATTATTGCAAAGAAAGACAGTACAATAGAAAATCAGTTGTACTGGTTATTTGATTTGAATGAAAAAGATGCAGACAGATTTATTGGGAGAACTGAGTTTAGCAGTGGGGACAAACAAATTGAATTTGCAGTCAGAATGATTTTAGAGCAAATAGGAATTGAGTATGAGGATCGGAGTATAGAATCTTATCTTGAACCAATGTTAAATCAATTCAATGGATGTTTTCCAACTACAAGGGAGTTTTCTGCATATGCACGAAATACTATTACTGATGTAGATCCTGTAGAAAATCCAGATGATACCTTGCTTAAATGGGTGAACCGAGAGGAAGCATTATTTAAATTGCTGGAACAATATTTGATAAAAGAGCGAATTCAACAGGGATTTAAAATTGGTGAAGAGGTTGATGTGGATGCATTTATTCAATTTTCTCTTTCTGTGCAGAATCGAAGAAAAAGCAGAGCCGGATTATCCTTGGAAAATCATATAGAAGCATTGCTTAGAGAACAGAATATAGTGTATTCGCACACCCCGATTACAGAAGATAAATCCAAACCAGATTTTATTTTTCCCAATATAGAAGCGTATAGAGATAAGACATATCCGGAAATAGAACTGACAATGTTGGGGGCAAAAAGTACATGTAAAGACAGATGGCGACAAGTATTATCTGAAGCGGAGCGAATAGAGCGAAAACACTTGCTGACCCTTGAATCTGCAATAAGTGAAAACCAGACTAATGAAATGATTAATAAAAAGTTGCAACTGGTGTTGCCTTTACCAATTCATAAAACATATACATTAAAACAGCGAGCATGGCTTTATTCAGTGAAAATGTTCATGGAAGAAGTAAAAGAAAAGCAGAAATTTTATGAAAGAAAGCAGAGATAAACATGGATATCAAGAGTCCGGAAGAACGCAGCAAAAACATGGCAGCAATACATTCAAAGAACACAAAACCGGAAATATATCTGAGAAAATTGTTGTTTGCTAAAGGTTACAGATATGGAGTGAATTCAAAAAGTGTGCCGGGACATCCAGATATATATATGAAAAAATATAATACAGCAATTTTTGTACATGGATGTTTCTGGCACAGGCATGAGGGATGCAAATATGCTTATATCCCTAAATCTAGGGTGGAGTTCTGGCAGAAAAAATTTGATGTTAATGTGAAGAGGGATGAAATTGTTCGAAAAGAATTGATTGATAAAAAAGTCAAAATGGTAATTGTATGGGAATGTACAATAAAGAAAATGAAGAAGAATAAACAAACAGAGCAGGAAATAATAGCTCTGATAGAAAAGTTTCTATTTTCTTCGGATGGCGAACTTGTAATATAAAATGGATTCTATTACTAGAATTCATTTTATATTACGGAAAATTACTTGACAAAAACAATAAAAATGGTAAAATGACATAAAAAGAGCGAATTTAAAAGGAGAAAAATATATGAAACGATATAATGAAAAAATACCATTAGATACATGTATTGTCAAGTTACTTGTTAAGTCAATCGAAAATGCTGATTATTTATATCGAAACTATTTGCTGGAAGAAGAATTTCCAACAGACAATGGAAGCGAAGGAGCAAAATGGAATTATATTAACAGAGAAGTAAAAAATGATTTGGAAGAAGGAAGATATCAGATTGAGGTGCTGTACCGTGGACCATGGAAATTTTTAGGGATATATGATCGTGGAACAAGATATTTTTATACACTTATGAGAGAAAAAAATCTTCTTTCTCTACAGAAAAATCAAAGTACAAAACTTTTTCATTACATGAATGCTCTGAGTCGATTGAATGAAGGATTAAAAACTGAGTATGTGGTAGAAAATGAGCAGTTATGTTTGTTTCCGGATATGATGTACGATGAGGAAGGCGAAGAAACTTTAAATCGGATACTGGAGAAACTTACTGCTAAAATAGATGGTTCTATAGAGCGATATGTTTTAATATCATTTGATATTTCACATGGTCAGGTAACTGCAATTAAAGGAACTGTTCCGGCAGTTGGAATGAATTACTATAAAGAAGAAGACTGGGCCGATTTGTTAAATGCATCATATTATACTGATGATGCTGGTGGATCAGAAGAAGTCTCAGAAGAGATTGTGATGCTGGAGCGCAAACCAAGGCTTTGTAGAAGAAAAAGGAAAGAAGAGCACCAAGGTGCTGAACAGAAATAACACTGGAGGAATAGAATGACGTGATGAGAGTTCAATCTGGATTTAATGGAAATAGATTAAAGGCTGCACGTTTGTATAGAGGGATGACAATATCAGAAGTAGCTAAAATGTCGAACGTGTCAAAACAGGCAATATCTCAGTTTGAAAACAGCAAAGCAGAACCTAAATTAGAAACATTAATGAGAATAATGCAAATATTAAAATTTCCGAGAGAGTATTTTTATGAAACCCCAGAAGATAAAGTAGTAGTTGGCGATACGTATTTCAGATCACTATCATCCACAAGTAATAAAGAGCGTCTGGCACAAATAGAATGTGTTAAGCTGTTGGTATCCATTTATCGGGGAATCGATGAATATATAGCGTTTCCGGAACTTAATCTGTATACAGTTCCGGAGGATTTTGATTTTGATGTAGAAACACTGGCAAAAAAAGTACGTGAATTTTGGAAACTGGGAAACGGGAGAATATTAAATCTTGTCAGCGTACTGGAAAAGAATGGGGTTATTGTCAGCACAAGATTTACAAATGGAAGAAAAATAGATGCCTTTAGTCAGATTGAAAATATAAACGACAAAATAATTGCCGTTGTAATATTAGGAGACGATAAGGAAAATGCATTTAGAAGAAATTTCAGTGCTGCACATGAACTGGGACATTTGTTATTAGACGATTTTTATGATATAGAAGGAATGAGTAAAGTTGAATATAAAGAAATGGAAGATACAATGAATCGCTTTGCAGGAGCATTACTGGTACCGGAAGAAGTTTACAGAATGGATTTGCAGACAAGTGCAAAGACAGAACTTAATTTCTATATTCAAATGAAAAAAAAATATGGTATATCTGCTGCAGCTTTGATAGTAAGAGCGAGACAGTTGGAAGAGATTACAACAAATCAATATCAATATCTGATGAAACAGTTGTCACAAAAAGGGTACAGAACGTGTGAGCCTTATGATAAAGAAACGAAACAAATGCAACCGAGATATTTAAAAGAAGCGATGAAAATGATTATTGAAGAGGATAAAATAACAGGACGTGAATTTCTGGACGTGATTTCTGAAAAAGGTGCAAGTATTTCGGAAGAAATAGTAGAAAATATACTTAATTTGGAAAAAGGATATCTTAGAATGAATGACTGTGCTGGAGAAGTTGTTGCTCTGGAAAGAAGGTAAAAGATTATTATGGGAGGTAGCTTATGCAAACAGTTGTATTAGATGCATTAATTCCGAGAGAAGATTTTGAAATAGTTTCCGATATAGGGAATGGAGGAAATACACGGAATAAAACAACATTATCAATCGAGGACCTAAAGTATGATTCATTCTTTTTTGCTGCATTGAGAAAACCGATTTTTCAAAGGGAAACAAATGAATGGGATCCTAAAAAAATCTGTGCCATGATTGAAAGTTTTGTAGATGGAGAATTAATTCCGGCAATTATATTATGGAGAAATCAAAGTGGATATATTTTTGTAATTGATGGTGCTCATAGGCTTAGTAGTTTGGGAGCTTGGATAAATGATGATTATGGTGATGGTATAGTATCACTAAAGTATTATGAAAATTATATATCTGAAGAACAAAGAAAAATAGCCGAAAAGACAAGAAAACTCGTAAATGAAAAAATTGGATCATTTAGAGAAATAATGGAAATTTGCAGAAATATTAATATTTCTTCTGATGAGAGAAAGAAAAAAATTGCAAAAAATTTGGGGGCATTAGCATTACAATTACAATGGGTTGAAGGAAATGCGGATAAAGCAGAAGATTCATTTTTAAAAATTAATCAATTAGCAACCAAAATAAGTAATGCGGAGTTAGAATTGATCCAGAATAGAAACTATGCATATGCACTTGCGGCTAGAGCGATTGTTAGAGCCGGTAAAGGTTATAATTATTGGTCATCTTTTAATGAAGAAGTGCAGAAGAAGATAATTGATAAATCAAAAGAAGCAAATATTCTGATGTTTGGCAAAGGACAATATATATCGAATGATATAAATAATTTGCCAATAGGTGGAGCTCAAATATCAACCTTCACATTAGATGTAGTTACTCAAACTGTAAAAATATGTAATGGAATTACAAAATTGGACATGGCTAAAAAAGCATCTGAGAATGAAGTATTAAAATGTATTGATAATACACTTAAAATTTTGCAGTATATTAATTCGAAAGAAAAATTTTCTCTTGGATTACATCCGTTTATATATTTTTATTCGGATATAGGAAAACACAAAATAGGATCGTATTATGGAATTTTGTTATTTGTAAAAGAATTGATAGAATATAAAAAGTTGAATGAATTTATTGCTATAAGAGAGAAATTCGAACAGATAATATATCAGTATAATTTTCTGGTTCAACAAATTATTCGAAAGTATCGTCAATCTAAACGTGCATATTTTTATGTTAAAGATTATTTTATAATTATCATGAAGAAACTAAATAAATATCCAGAGTATAATACAGAGCAAATTATAGAACTGTTAAAACAGGAAGACGCATTTAAATTTCTTCAAACGGAGATTGTTGATAATGAAGAAGTATCAGTGAAAAGTAATTTCTCCAGAGGTCGGAAACAACAAATAAAAATAAGAACTTTTGTATCAACATTACCGAAATGCCCGATATGTGGAGGATATCTGGATAATAAGTCTATTTCAATAGATCATATAAAAAGAAAAGAGGATGGAGGAGATAATTCTATCAAAAACGGACAGGTGACACATCTATATTGTAATACTACATATAAAAATTGATAACACCATGATAACAAAATCCTCAAAAACCACACGGACACAGCGGAAAATCCGCATTTTTCCGTACAAAATGAACGGAAAATAACCATTTAGCCTCTGCAACACGCCATTCTGATACCGTGAAGGTGGACGTACAGTAGGTTCAGGTAGAGTTGCATCTATTATCGAGTAATCTACGCGAAAGCAACGATAAGCTTAGATAAGTACAAATTAGCCCGGAGAGTGCTTGCACTCTTCCGGGTTTTTTGCTATATAAAAATAATGAAGTATCACTCTGGATTGTTTCCCGGCAGATTAATTTATAGGGAAAGCACTGGTAATAGATTACAGAAATCTAACTGAGGGAGAGAGCATTACCATGGAGTAGATTGAGAAATATAAAAAAATGGACAGTTTAACGAAGCTATGGTAAAATAACAAAAATAACTGGTGTGCCTGTAAAATGGGAAACTGCCAAAAAAGGATTCGATTTGGAATCTTTTTTTGGCAGTTTTTTTTGGAGGAAAATATGTATTTAATGATTGATAATTATGACTCTTTTGTATATAATCTCGTTTGCTACTTACAGGAATACGGAGAAGATGTAGCATTGGTACGAAATGATAAGATTACCATAGAAAAAATAAAAGAATTTTTGGGCCGTGGTATCTTAAAAGGCATTATCATATCACCTGGTCCGAAAAGTCCTGAAGACTGTGGATCATGCAAAGAAATAGTAAATGAAATGGCTGGTAAAGTTCCAATTTTAGGTGTCTGTCTCGGACATCAGATTATTGGACATGTATTTGGTGCAACCATCAAAAAAGGCGTACAACCTATGCATGGTAAAGTTAGCAGAATATTTAATAATCAAAGGAATCTTTTTTTAAACTTGCCAAAGTCTTATTATGTTACAAGATATCATTCTTTAGTCATTAGTGATGATGATTTTCCAGATGCATTAGAAATAGACGCCCAATCTGAAGATGGGGTGATTATGGGGATACATCATAAAATATATCCCATATATGGGGTTCAATTTCACCCTGAAGCAGTTTTGACAGAATACGGTCATGGATTACTTAAGAATTTTATAAAAATATGTAATGGATGGTATAATACTCATGGCAACAAAAATTTGTAAATTAGATTTTTATAGAAAAGCAGAGAATATTTTTGAACAATACAAAAATGATAACATGGCGATTTTTTTAGACTCTTCATTAGAAAATCAACAGGGGAAATATTCTATGATAGGGTTGAATCCCTATCTTATTTTAAAGGAAATAGACGGAGTCTTTTATAAAAATGATGTACCTCAGGTGGAAAGCTTTGAACAAGGTGTGCAAAAGTATTTAGAGCGGTATAAAGAAAATAATCCCACAAGCCTGCCTTTGATTTCCGGTGCTTTTGGATATTTTTCTTATGATTATGGAAGAAAATTTGAAGATATACATAGCCGTCATCCTAAAAAGCTTTTTATACCGGATGCATTGTTTGTCTTTCATGATTTACTGATTATTGATGATAAATCAGAGCAAACTTTATATATTACTGCCAGAGGAGAGCTGGAGGATCCTGATATTGCAATGGAAAGATTAAAAACAGAAATAAAGGAATGTCAATCTTATAAAATTCCTGAAAAACATAATTCTTTTGCCGAATTTATACCGAACTTTACTAAGGAAGATTATAAAAATGCCATTCAGAAAATGATTTCTTATATTGTTGAGGGAGATATTTACATTGCAAATATGACGCAACAATTAACCATAGAGAGCAAAAAGGACCCTTATGATGTTTATCGTTATTTGCGTACATATAATCCTGCTCCTTTTGGAAGTTTTTTTCAATGTGGGGATTTTCAGATTATCAGTGTTTCTCCTGAACGGTTCCTGCAAATAAAAAAAGATCGTATAGAAACCCGCCCTATTAAGGGAACAAGAAAACGCGGAGAAACAAAACAGGAAGATATTCTTTTAAAAGAAGAATTGCAAAATTCCTCTAAGGATCGTAGTGAACTTCTAATGATCGTAGATTTAGAAAGAAATGACTTAAATCATATATGTAAATCCGGCAGTGTAAATGTTACCAGACATTTTGAAGTAGAAACTTATGCTACAGTCTTCCATTTGGTAACAACTATTATCGGAACATTAAAGGAGAACCTGGAGATTTCTGATTTATTGGGAGCAGTTTTCCCGGGTGATTCCATAACAGGTGCACCTAAAATACGTGCAATGGAGATCATTGACGAATTGGAGCACGATAGACGGAATTTATATACTGGATCACTGGGATATTTTTCTTTTGACGGAAACTGTGATTTTAATATTATCATTCGAACTGCGATTCATCAGAACAAAATGTATCATCTTGGTGTCGGTGGTGGTATTACATGCGAATCCGATTTGGAATTTGAATATGAAGAAACTTTGCAAAATTTTAGGGTTGAATCAATCTTTAGATGATGACATCAAGGTAAAAGTAAACAGTGCTTTAAAGGATGAGGATATTCAATATGGTCGAAAGGTTTTAAAATTAATTGTGTCAGAAAAAAATATTGTTACCTGTATACGAACCAATACTTATCAAAGAGAGGATTACAAAAAAGGCTTTACTGTTGCAATTTCCAACGTCCGAAGAAATGAAACTTCTCCTTTTACCTACCATAAAACGTTAAATTATGGTGACTGCATTATGGAAAAACGCCATGCCAGAAAATCAGGAATTGATGAGCCTGTTTTCTTAAATACAAAGGGGGAAATCGCGGAAGGTGCTACAACCAATGTTTTTTTTGTTAAAAATAAAGAAATATTTACACCACCTCTTTCATGTGGACTGCTTCCTGGTATAATAAGAGAATATTTATTACATACGTTTAAAATTCAAGAAAAAATCATTTTGCCTGAAGATGTTACAAAATATGATGAGATGTTTTTGACCAATTCTTTATTGGGAATTATGCCTGTTAGAAAAATGGAACAGCATGTTTTTGAAAGCATGACCATCGGGACACGATTATCACAAGAACTTTTTCAAGGTTAAATGTTGTTGTATGGGAATTTTTTAGATTCGAGGTGAACATATGCTGAAAAACAGTGATTGGATAATCCTTAACTCAATAACTTATAAAATCCATAGTATATCTGATGAGAAACAAATGAGGCTTTCAATTATGAAGAGGCTGGAGAATTTGATAGATTTTGACAGTGCTTCTTTTTATCTTGCATCTCCGTTTAATGAAAAAGAATTGACAGAACCTGTGGGTATTGAATATTCTCTGGAAGATATGAATGATTATGTGTCACACTTTAAGAATATGGATTATTCTGAGGGGTTGATGTTTACCGGGAAAAATATTGCTTATCGGGAAAGTGACCTGGCAGAGGATGAGGTTCGTAAGAATACAGACTATTATAAAGCGGTTTATGATGTGCAGGGATGGCATTATTCTCTACATTTAAATATTTGCTATCAGGAGCAGTTTTTGGGAGTCATGTCTTTTTTTAGAAAAAAGGGAAAGGAAGATTTTCGATATGAAGATATTTTTGTCCTGGATATGCTAAAAGATCACCTTGCTCTTCGTCTCTATCGGGAAAGGGAAAGCAAAATACATCAGAAATTTTCAGTGTCCCAGTGCGCGGACCAATATCACCTGAGTCCAAAAGAGACTATGGTACTCGGTTATTTGATACATGATGCTTCAGCAGAAGAGATCGCACAGGAATTAGGCATAAGTATCAGTACCTTGAGAAAGCATTGCAATCATTTGTATCAGAAAATGGGAATTAGTCAGCGGATACAGCTTTATGAGATGGTAGATTCCAATTCGGTGGAATAAATGATAAATAGAACTTAGATTCTGCTTTATAGAATCAAAGTTCTATTTATTTATCATAAACAATACATTATTTCTATAATGATAGAATTGAATTTCTCCTTTTTCTTGAATTATAATTACTTCAACAAATAAATTTTCTCTCAAATAAGTTGCAAAGAGGCAATTTCCCCAAAGGGGAGGTTGCCTCTTCTTTTCAATATATGATAGCAATGTTAAGAGAGACATATCAAGAAAGGAAAGACGCACATGAGAAATGTAAAAGTAGCAGCCACACAAATGGCGTGTACATGGAATCTGGAAGAAAATCTGAATAAAGCAGAGAGTATGGTAAAAGAAGCAGCAGCTTGTGGAGCCAATATTATTTTGCTGCAGGAATTATTTGAAACACCATATTTCTGTCAGAGACAGGATTTTAAATATTTTGATATTGCTTCTGCTCCAGAAGATAATAAGGCCATTGCCCGTTTTAAAAAAGTTGCAAAGGAATTAAATGTAGTAATTCCTGTCAGTTTTTATGAAAAAGCAGGAAATACAGCATTCAATTCCATTGCTATTATTGATGCAGATGGAACGGTTCTTGGAATTTACCGTAAAACCCATATCCCAGATGGTCTTCCATATGCAGAAAAATTTTATTTTACACCGGGAGATACAGGATTCAAGGTCTGGAAGACAAAATTTGGAACCATTGGTGTAGGTATTTGCTGGGATCAGTGGTTTCCAGAATGTGCAAGAAGCATGGCACTGCTTGGCGCAGAAATGTTATTTTATCCGACAGCTATTGGAAATGAACCGATACTTCAGCATGATTCCATGCCGCACTGGCGTCATTGCATGCAGGGACATGCGGCAGCAAATATTATGCCGGTAATTGCATCAAATCGAGTTGGTACCGAAAAAGATGGTACGGAAATGACATTTTATGGTTCTTCTTTTATTGCCGATGAACATGGTGATATTATTGAAGGAATGGACAGAGAATCCGAAGGTATTCTAACTGCAGAATTTGATTTGGATGAGATTGCAGAAACCAGAAGAAACTGGGGTGTATTCAGAGATCGTCGTCCGGAAATGTATCAGACATTAATGAGTCACGGCAGATAAGGAAAGGACAGTAGTATGAAGAAAGAATTTCATTTAATGGATGCGGTTATGACGGTTATCTGCGTTGTGTTTGTTGCGGAGGCAGCAGCACCGGTGGCGGCCGTTGGAAATTCACAGTATTTCTGGTGGATTTTCTTATTGATTACATTTCTTCTTCCGTATGGATTGATTTCAGCAGAGCTTGGAACAACCTATGAAGGAGAGGGAGGAATTTATGATTGGGTATCTAAGGCCTATGGAAAGCGTTGGGGCGGACGGGTGTCCTGGTATTACTGGATTAATTTCCCTTTATGGATGGCATCTCTGGCACTGATGTTTCCGGATACCATCGGTATGCTGACTGGAATACAGATGGGAGTGGTTCCGTCATTGATTATTGAACTGGCTTTTATATGGATTGTCATATTTATCAGTTTTTTCCCGGTCTGTGACAGCACATGGATTTTAAATGGTGCAGCTGTGATTAAGGTACTTATTGCACTGACCCTTGGAATTCTCGGAATTTACGGTGCTGTCAATCATGGAATGGCCAACACCTACACGTTGAAATCTTTGTTGCCAAGCTTTGACCTGGATAGTTTATCTTATATTTCCGTTATTATTTTTAATTGTCTGGGATTTGAAGTTGTATGTACCTTTGCAGACGATATGGAAAATCCCAAAAAGCAGATACCACAGGCAATCATTATTGGAGGAGTTGCTATTGCTGCCATTTATATTTTTATGGCATTTGGTATCGGAGTAGCGATTCCTACAGATCAGATCAGTACCAGCACAGGACTTTTGGATAGTATTCAGCTGCTGACCGGACATCCTACAGGAATTATTGTAACTGTGGTTGCAATAGCATTTCTGCTTACTCTGTTTGGAAATATGATTTCCTGGTCTTTGGGTGTTAATAATGTTGCAGCATATGCGGCAGATAATGGTGATATGCCGTCTGTATTTGGTATACGCAGTGCAAAAAATGATATGCCGGTCGGGGCATCTATTATGAACGGGATTGTTGCAAGTCTTATTTTGATCATTGCTCCGTTTATTCCTAATCAGGAATTGTTCTGGTGTTTCTTCGCACTGAATCTTTTTATGTTCCTGCTGGCTTATGTGCCGGTATTTCCAGCATTTTTGAAGCTTCGTAACATAGATGGAGATCGTCCGCGGCCGTTTAAGGTGCCGGGCGGACCGGCTGCAATTCACATCATTGCCATTGTGCCTATGATTATGCTGGTGATTTCATTAATTTTTACAGCAGTTCCGTTATCTTTAGATAGGGAAACTCTGGAAGGAGTGCTGCCGATTACCATAGGAGCTATTTTGTGTATTCTTATAGGAGAAATTATTGTATGTATGAAACGAAAAAACTGCAGAAAGGAAGGTTGCTAGTTATGTCAAAAAGAATTTTAAATACAACACCGAAACAGGATGGATTCCGTATGCCTGGAGAATTTGAGGAACAGGAGCAAATCTGGATGCTTTGGCCGGAACGCACGGATAACTGGAGAGAAGGGGCAAAACCAGCCCAGAAAACATTTATGGAAGTAGCTAAAGCTATTCGTCAGTTTGAACCTGTGACTGTCTGCGCATCTCCTGCTCAGTATGGAAACTGCAGAGCGCAGCTGCCAGATAACATCCGGGTTGTGGAAATGACAAGCAATGATGCATGGATTCGTGACTGTGGACCGACATTTGTCATCAATGACAATGGAGAGATCCGAGGATGTGACTGGACTTTCAATGCATGGGGAGGTCTGGTGGACGGACTGTATTTCCCATGGGATCAGGATGATCAGGTTGCACAGAAAGTATGTGAGATGGAAGGAATCGATTCTTATCGTACTGAAGGATTTGTTCTGGAAGGGGGATCTTTCCATGTGGATGGAGAAGGAACAGTTATTACTACAGAAATGTGTCTGTTGAGCGAAGGAAGAAATTCACATATGACGAAAGAGGAAATTGAGCAGATGCTGAAAGATTATCTTAACTGTGAAACGGTTATCTGGGTTAAAGATGGTGTGGATCCATATGAAACCAACGGACATATTGATGATGTGGTACAGTACATCCGTCCGGGAGAAGTAGCATGCATCTGGAGCGATGATCCAAAACATCCATTTTACAAAGAAGCAAGGGCTGCTTATGAAACACTGTCTCAGGCAGTGGATGCCAAAGGACGTAAGCTTAAGGTACATAAAGCCTGTGTTACTAAAAATCCTGTATATTTAAAGGGTGCAGACACCATTGATAAAATGGAAGGAACCATTCCAAGAGAAGACGGTGAAATTTCTATCGCATCTTATATGAATTTCCTGATTGTTAATGGAGGAGTTATTGTACCACAGTATGGAGATGAAAATGATGCTCTGGCACTGGAACAGATTCAGGCAATCTTTCCTGAACGAAAAGTTGTAGGAGTACGGACAGAAGAAGTTGCATATGGTGGTGGAAATATCCACTGTATTACACAGCAGCAGCCAAAAGTGAAAAATAAATAGATTCAAAGATTAAACTTGAGGATATGCTTGACATATTATATATGAATTTTATAATCCCATCTTTGACAGTTAATAAAAGACAAAACAGCCGAAAAGCCTGTATTTATAGGCTTTTCGGCTGTTTGTTCGTTTGCATCGATATGTGCTATATTTTTGCTTTTGTGCTAGTTATCTTTTTTGTCTTTGAAATAATTCCTCGCATGGAGGCTTTTGATATAAATTCAAAGTCTGTTCTTAATCCAAATGAACTGTGAAGAGCATCTGTTAGTTTTGTGCGTTTGTAAGAAGGAATGTAACCACTGTCCTTGCTTAATAGTGTCATATTCATACCACGTAGTGTTTCCAAAATCTGAGTACATGTAAACCCTTCCCCCAGTTTCTTTTCTAATAATCTATATACTAAGAGACTGATATAACACGTAAGAAAATGTGCTTTGATACGATCGTCTCTCTGTACATAGACGGGTCTGGCTTCGAAATCGGATTTCATGATCCGAAAGTTCTCTTCGATTTCCCAACGTTGCTTGTTAATCTTAATGATTTCTGCTGGGTTATCTTCAAGGTTTGTTACAACAGCATAAAAACCATCATACATGGATTCTTCATTTATGCGTTCTTCATCCAATTCATAAACAGACTTATCTGCGATTTCACCATCTGGTGTAATGCTAGTCTTTTGAATGAATCGTGCAGGATCGTTTTGATTCTTCCCTCGTCTGCATTTTCCTGGAGACTGAATCATTTTCAGTGCACGGTCAATCTGACGATTACGAATTTTTTGTTGATAAGCTTTATATTTAGGAGAGTAAGTAACAATAATCGTTTCATCCATATCTCCGGTCACAAGAGGTACTTCTTTGTAATAAACCGTATGAAATACATCCGGATCCGTTTCGTCAAGGGTTCTTAGATCAATCATTTTATTCGAACCAGGAACTTTAAATTGAGTTGGATTCAGGGCTATTTCACGATCTTCCTGTTTCATTTTTTTTAATGAGTAAGTGATCACATAAGAACGATTCCCAAAGCTGTTTAGAAATCTGTTTTTTACGCTTCCTAAGCCGGCATCCGAACAAAAGATAAATTCGCTGCAATCAAAATCTTTAATTACTTTTGTCTCTAATGGTTTTAGTGTGAGCTGTTCGTTTTGATTTCCGGGGAAAATATCAAAAGCAAGTGGTATGCCATCAGCATCCATAAAAAGTCCCATAGTAACGATTGGATTCGGCCTATGTTCTTTATTTTTACCGTATTTTTTGTCACCACTTTCTTCTTCGATTTCGAAATAGTAATTCGCGCAATCGTAATACAAGATTTTTGAATTGCGATGATGAACAAAGTTTGAATTTCGATAAAGTTCTTCTTGGATGTAATCCGATTCCTCTGCCATAACAGAAAGAGCACGATAAACATTCTGCAAAGAATATTTAGGCGGTTCCAAAAGAGAATGACAGAAAGAATAGCTGCTCATCTTGCTGGAAGGAGATAGGATTCTCACATAGATCAAATCTGTGAGAATCGCGTGAAAGTCGTAAGTGAATTTATGACGGTTACGAATGTTCCTGCAAATGTTAGTTAGTCTTAATTCGGAACATAACTGCTGCAAAAAGAGATATCCTATGTTGAATAAACGCTCTTCCTCCAAAGGAATACGTGCTGTTTGAGAAAATCTGACAGAGATTTGTTCTCTTTGCTGATTATAAAGGGCAGTTTCTTTCGCAGCTTCTGCCTTGGCCCAATCCATCATTTTTTCTTTGTCGCCTGAAAACCGTTCTAAAAGGTCATTGTATTTTCCAAGTTTTTTGTAAATGCGAGAAGACGATTTTCCGTTTTCTTTTCTGTAAGATTGGTAAATATATACGTCCTTGTTGTTTTGACTACCAGTAATGTTTATATACATAACAAATCACTCCTTATATATATTATAACACACAAGCACAAACAAGCACAGATAAAAACGTTAAATTTGACAAAAAAATAAGCCATAAATGGCTTAAATAAAGGATTCTTTATAATATTACTAAAATACAAGTGTCAAAGACCCGTCTTCAAGATAAAAGATAAAAATTTAATATAAACTTCTTTATAACGGTAGCTTATATGCTATGGTTAGGCACCAAAAATATCACGGCAAAAGTCGTGATATTTTTGCGTTTAGATAAAAAGGCAAAACTTGACGTGAAATCTGCAAAGATATATAATGGAGCTTCAATAAAAAAGTTAATTCATAATAATTGTCCGTTTTTTACAATTATTTTGTAAAAAAAAGAATAAAATAATAGATATCAGGAAGACAATGGTGTCTGCGATAGCAGATGCTGTTGTCTTCTTTTTTTGTATAAGAAATGCCGTCAGATTCTTTATACAATAAAAAATTCAGGAGGGATAATTTATGGATAATAAAAGGAAAATTGATTTTTTATATTTAAGTGAGCCAGATATGATTAAAGCAGGGGTCACAGATATGGCAGGCTGTATTGACACAATGGAAGAAGTGTTACAGTTACTTGCAAAGGGGGATTATATGATGGCAGGATCCAATCATAATTCTCATGGAGCAATGGTATCATTTCCAGATGATCCAGTTTTTCCAAATATGCCAAAAAACGGACCGGATCGAAGATTTATGGCAATGCCGGCATATCTTGGTGGTGACTTTGATATGGCAGGGATGAAGTGGTATGGATCTAATGTTGAAAATCATAATGTGGGATTACCAAGATCAATTTTGACTATGATGCTAAATGATAAGGAAACCGGGGCACCTGTTGCCATGATGTCTGCTAATCTGGTAAGTGCATATCGGACCGGAGCTGTTCCTGGAGTAGGAGTTCGTTATCTGGCAAAAAAAGATGCGAAAGTCTTAGGGATTATTGGTCCTGGAACCGTAAGTAAGGCGATGGTTGAGGCTTTTGCAATTGCATGTCCTACATTAGATACCCTAAAGATTAAGGGAAGAAGAAAAGAAACGATAGATGCTTTTCTGGAATTTGTAAATGAAAAATGTCCACAGTTTACAACGATCCAGGTGGTAGACAGTAACGAAGATGCAGTTAGAGACTGTGATATTGTTGGTGTTGCAACATCCAGTCCTGTGCTGGTAAAAGATTATGTGTTTATCAAAGAAGAATGGATTAAACCAGGTTGTTTATTCTGCCTTCCTGCAACTGTAAATTTCGATGATGATTTTATTGCAAACAGATGCACAAAAATTGTTGATAATCAGGCGTTATATGATGCCTGGGCAGAAGAATTTCCATATCCGACATTTGGCGATATTACAATTATAGGTTCCAAATTTACAGATATGATCCACGAGGGAAAAATGAGTCCGGACGAGATTACCAATATAGGAGATATTATCAGTGGAGACAAGCCGGGTAGAACCAGTGATGATGAAATTATCTTATATTCTGTCGGAGGAATGCCGGTAGAAGATGTTGCATGGGGAAAACGTGTATATCAAAATGCGAAGAAAAAACATATAGGAATAGAATTGAATTTATGGCATGAGCCGACAATGGCTTAAGTTAGGAGCTTTTCATGAAAGAACAAAATATATTAATACCACGTCAGCCATATATGGTCATGGTGGCAGATCACTATTAAAAAAAAGTGATCGCAAAGTATGGTATATCACATTTTTATTATTTTAAGGCTAAAGAAGATATAAATGAGATACCCACGTCTTTTCCAGATGGCTGTGTGGATCTGATGTTCTTTCGTGATAAAAAAAGTGGAAAATATGGGGCCGAGATTTATGGAAGTCTGATGACACCACATCCGGTAGAAATCCATCCTGGATATGAATATTTTGGTTTGCGTTTTCTGCCGGGGATGAATCCTTTGGTAGTAGATGCTCGTTTAGGAGATCTGATTGAATTAGTTTCACCTTTGCAGGAGATGATTAAAAATCCGTATTTGGAAAAACGGATCTGTATGGCTGAATCGTTTGAAAATCAGATTTATATCTTTATGGAGCAATATGGTAAGGAATATGATGAGGTTTCAGAATACTGTCCAGTATTTAGAACAGCAGCATTTGAAAGGAATTCATTTTACGGAAATATGTAATGAAAAATACTATGATCAGTCCCATATGATTAGAGAATTTCGAACAATGGCAAAACGAAGTCCCAGTGATTTTATCAAACGATCTAGCAAGAATACTCCCACTTCAAGCCCGTAGAGGGATAAGTGGTGAGATGAATTGCCGAAGCCGTGCCCTAGTAGAAAATAGAGCCGGAATTTCCGGCTCATACGCCTACTCTCGTCCAATCCCACATCGCACCATTTCACGCTGCATTGCTCGTGTTGCTGGCGCTTGGGTTTTGGCTGAATCAATTAAATTATCAACAGATTTCGAGTCTATAGTATTCCTCTCTTTCATTTTGGGCTATTTTATAAAAAGCTTTTGCCAACTCAAACTCATTCTCGCAATCCCACCCTATCCATTACGCACTCTTCAAGTTCGTCTCAATGATAATCATTCAACCTTGAAATAAATATATTCGAAAACGTTTTCCTTGGGCGTTTCTGGTCTTGATTTGTCATATTTGTTTTCTTCCAAATATTCACAAATCATATCCTCCTTAAATTATATTCTTATATACAATTATACCTCGTACGGCAATAAAAACGTATAGTATCTGGTTGAAATTTTCAAAAAATCCCCTTATAATAAAATCAGTCTTAAATGTAGAAAGGGCTAGATACCAATGGAATTACAAACAAATAACCATTCAGTCTTTGCATTGCACTATCATCTGGTGATGGTAGTCAAATACCGCAGGCGTGTACTGGATGACACTATCTCTGACAGACTGAGAGAAATCTTTGAAAACGTGGCCGGTAACTATCACATTACCGTGGAAGAATGGAATCATGACATTGATCATGTCCATGTATTGTTCCAGGCACACCCAAAGAGCGAATTATCCAAATTCATCAACGCCTACAAGTCTGCCAGTAGCCGTCTCATCAAGAAAGAATATCCGGCCATCCGGAAGAAACTCTGGAAGGAAATGTTCTGGAGCCGTTCTTTCTGCTTGTTGACCACAGGCGGTGTCACCATGGATGTCATTCTGCAGTACATCGAGGATCAAGGAGAGAAAGAGTAAGTATGAAAGGAAAGAAAAAGGACAAACACTATCTTTGTGTAAAACAGCAATTGAAACGTCTGACGAAGGAAGAATACCTCATCCTTCGTGAACTTTGTCATGCTGCAAAAAACCTCTACAACGAGGGCTTATACAGTGTTCGTCAGCATTTCTTCCAGACGGAAGAATATCTTCCTTACGCCAAAAACTATCATCTCCTTAAAAACAGCGAAAACTATAAGCTGTTAAACAGTAACATGGGCCAACAGATTCTCAAAGAAGTAGACGGAACTTTTCAATCCTTCTTTGGACTCTTAAAATTGTCCAGACAGGGAGAATACAGCTTCCAGGATATTTCCCTGCCTCATTATCTGCCAAAAGACGGATACATGACGCTGGTAGTGGGATTTGTACGCTTAAATGGGAACCAATTCATCCTCCCTTACTCCAATGCGTTCAAAAAGAACCATAAACCAATCATTATCACCATCCCACCAATCCTGATGGATAAAAAGATCAAAGAGATCCGCATCATTCCAAAAGCCAATGCAAGGTTTTTCGAAATTCAGTATACATATGAAGCTGAACCTATCGAAATACAGATCAATCCAAACAAAGCACTTGCCATTGATTTTGGAATCAATAACTTAGCTACCTGCGTCACTGACGAAGGTGCTTCTTTCATCGTGGACGGAAAACACATCAAATCCATCAACCAGTGGTACAACAAGGAAAACGCCAGGCTGCAGAGCATCAAAGACCTGCAAGGCATCAAAGGAAGCACCAAACGCCAGGCTATCCTTGCCAGAAAACGCAACAATGCAGTGAATGACTATATCAACAAGACTTGTCGCTATATCATCAATTACTGCATCGATAACCAGATTGGTCATGTAGTCATCGGCTACAATAAGGATCTGCAGAAGAATTCCAATATCGGACATCGAAACAATCAGAACTTGGTGAATATCCCAGTTGGTGAGATCCGCAAAAAATTGGAGTATCTTTGTGCCCTCTATGGCATCCACTATATGCTGCGTGAAGAAAGCTATACATCCAAAGCTTCCTTTTTTGATAGGGATGTTATGCCTGTCTATGGCGAAGAAGATAGCCAAACACCTGCAACATTCAGCGGAAAAAGAGTGAAAAGAGGACTCTATCGGACTTCCACGGGCTATGAATTCAATGCAGACGTAAACGGTGCACTCAATATCCTTCGTAAAAGTAATGTTGTGTGCTTAGATGCACTATACAGTAGAGGCGTCGTGGCAACGCCTATGAGAATACGTATGGCTTAATTGCCATGCGCTGTTCTCATGAAGCCCCCACTTCTATAAGTGGTGGGTAGTTCACTTGTCCTTCAGTCCATTTTAGGAGTTGGAATGACCCAGTATGTAAAATTAAGCCAACTGGCAGGAAGTGACACGCCACATATGATTTTCGCAACAAATCTTTTAGGCCATGCAGGAAGTATTTGGATGGGGCTGGTAACAGTACTGGCAGGAATTTCAACATTGAATACGATACTTCCAAGTACTTCGAAGATTATGCAAGGCATGGCAGAAGAAGGAATGTATCCGAAAATTTTTGCAAAAACCAATCGTCATGGGGTTGCATTGGCCGGCATGTGCCTGATGTGTGGAGTTGTTGCCATGATTTTGATTACAGGATATGCAAATTCCAGTGGCTTATCTAATATGATCCTTGCCGCTTCATGTTTTTGGTTGGTATCTTATGCACTGACACATTTAAATGTTATGGTTTTAAGAAAAAGATATCCGGAGGCACCAAGAAATGAGAAACTTCGACTTGCAAATATTCCACAGATTATCGGAATCATTGGGATAATCTATATGATCTGGAATATCAGTTCAGATATGGAAAGCCGCTTGATGATATACAAACTATTTTTTATAATTTTTGCATTACTAGTCATCTTTGCTTTTTGCTGGGTCAAATTTGTCATGAAAACAAAACCATTTAAAGCAGTACCTATCGAAGAAGTAAGTGAGGAAGCTTCCAAATGGAGAAAGGAAGCGGAACGTCAGGAGTATGTCTATCAGGAAGGGCAGACAGTATTATTATAGAAATTGTTATAGAAAACTAAAGTTGCAGAATCTGTCGGTTATGGAATATAATAAAAGAAATATGTATTCAATGAACAATGTGATAAAATAATAAAAAGGAATTATTATGGACATAAAGCAACGTTTTTTAAATTATGCAACGATATATACAGGAAGCTCTGAAGGCAGTTCTGTCACTCCGTCTACAAAGGAACAGTTTAATCTGGCGCATGAGCTGGAACAGGAAATGAATGAAATCGGATTATCAGATGTGCTAGTAGACGAGAACTGTTATGTGTATGGCTTTTTACCTGCCACAAAAGGCTACGAAAACTGTAAACATATTGGGTTTATTGCACATCTGGATATTGTGAGCGATTTTGGAATAAGGGAAATTAAACCACAGGTTGTAAAAGATTATAATGGGAATGCTATTTCTCTTGGAACCAGTGGACGTTTTCTGGATACAGAACAATTTCCTCATTTGAAAAATGCCTTGGGAAAGACAATTATCACAACAGATGGAAATACAGTACTGGGTGCTGATGACAAAGCGGGAATTGCCGAAATCATGACCATGTGTAGTGAACTGATAGAGAAACAGATTCCACATGGAAAAATCAGCATTTGTTTTACTCCTGATGAAGAAATCGGTCATGGAGCAGCATTGCTGGATCTGGATAAATTTGATGCAGATTATGCATTTACTGTGGATGGAAGCAGTCCCGGTGAAATTGAATATGAAACATTCAATGCAGCCAGTGGAATATATGAAATTAAAGGGATATCTGTGCATCCGGGAGATGCCAAGGATAAGATGGTAAACGCATCTCTTGTGGCAATGGAAATAAACAGGATGCTTCCAGAAGAAGAGATTCCTGCTAATACAGAGGGAAGAGAAGGTTTTTTCCATCTGTGCTCCATGGAGGGAGATGTAGGAAGGGCAAAATTAACCTATATTGTCCGTGATCATGATTCTCATATTTTTGAAAATCGTAAAGATAAAATGAAGAAGATTGAAACTGTCTTAAATAAAAAATATGGAAAGGGTACCGTAACATTAACTTTAAAAGACCAATATAAAAACATGGCAGAAATTATGAAACAACATCCTGAAGTTATTGGAAAAGCCCGAAATGCCATCAGTGAAAGAGGATTACAGCCGGTTTCTAATCCTGTAAGAGGAGGAACAGATGGAGCACAGCTTTCTTTTCGTGGATTACCATGTCCGAATCTTGGGACAGGAGGATATGCAATGCATGGACCATATGAACATGTTATTGTGGAAGAGATGGAAGAAATAGTCCAGATATTAATAAATATTGTTAAGGAATCTTATAACTGATGAAGCCTCCGATAGACCCCGTTATTTAAGCAAAAAATATCTCTTGACAGTGATGGAAGACAGTGCTATATTCAAATCAAGCAACAAAAGGGAGTAGCTGAACATCCATTTATGGATGGGTTTGAGATCGTCAGCCGATACTGTAAGGTATCCGTATCAAATGAGATAGCAAGACTTTTATTGTGACGAATGTCATGATAAAGGTCTTTTTTTATTACATAGGAAAATCCTTTGAATTGCCTATGTAATAAAAAACGCTCCGCAGGAAAGACCTTGTCGGCTTTGTTTATAAATCAAATGATATCCGTCACGAAAGTTGCCGAGAAAGTGAGGTATTACAATGGAGGAAGTAATGAAAAGTGAAATGAGAGAAGCTGTGGAAGCTGGAGAGAAGGTACTGATAACTTTAAAAGCTGCACAGAAGGAATTAAACAGTGCAGGATGTCGAAATTCCGATGGATCTTCATGTAGAAGTGGAAGGGTTTTTAAAATTTGCAGATTTTTTCTTTGATGGAATTGTGGCAGATTATTTTGTCCAGTCAAAGATCGAGAATGCAAAGAAACAGCTGAATGATGCCGTTTATCAGGTAGAAAGTATACTTATGGATCTGAAAGAAAGGAGTAGATAAAGGAGAAAGCAGATGTATTAAAAACAGCAGAATTATATTATAATGGATGTAAGGATATAAAATAATTGTTTTGAAGGGAGAAATAAAATGATTGCAGGAATTATTATTGGAGTGCTGATATTATTATTGGTGATTTATGTTGTAAGTTCATACAATGGTTTTGTCAGTTTGAGAAATAAGACAGAAGAAGCATTTTCAGCTATGGATGTATCTTTGAAAAAAAGATATGATCTGATTCCTAATTATGTGGAAACTGTAAAAGGGTACGCAAAGCATGAATCAGAAACTTTAGAAAAGGTTATTTCAGCAAGAAACTCAGCTATGGGGGCATCTTCTGCAGAAGAGCGTATTGAGAATGAAAATGTATTAAATGGTGCTTTAAAATCTTTGTTTGCTGTAGCCGAGAGTTATCCGGATCTGAAAGCAAATCAGAACTTTTTACAGCTTCAGGATCAGCTTCAGAGGCTGGAGGAAGAAATTGCAGGTTCCAGAAGATATTATAATGGAGTTGTTAATAAATTTAATACAAAAACAGAGATGTTTCCTGGAAATATTATTGCAGGTATATTTGGATTTAAACGGAAACCTTTATACGAAGTAGAAAATACAGAAGAACGTGAAAATGTTAAAGTGTCTTTCTAGAAGACTATGAGGTAGGATTATGAAAAAGATCAGAGCATGGGCAGTCATTATTATAATGGCTGTTGCAAGCATTATTTTTTGCAGAGCAGATTCAGTTAAAGCAGCTGAAAATGTTTCCTATGATTCCAATATGAAGACAGAAAAATATGATGTGGATGTTGTGATTAGCGAAGATGGAAGCTATACAGTAACAGAAAAGATAGCGGTTAAATTTTTAAATCCACGACATGGAATATACCGTTATATTCCCAATAAGGGGAAAATCATTACGGCAGATAAAAATGAAAAACAGAAAAAGCTTTTATATTTTGCAGATATAAAAGTTCTGGAAAGTAATACTACCTGTGAAAAATCATCAGAAAATGGAAATATTGTATTGAGATTTGGAGATGAGGATACGTATGTGAAAAATAAAACCTACCGTTTTACTTATCGCTTTACCCCTCGCTATGAAGATGAAAGTTTCCACAGTATATATTTTAATATTTTCCCGACAGGATGGCAAAACAGAATTCCTGCAGGCAGTCACTTCAGTATTCAATTTCCGAAAAAAACGGATGTAAGCCAGCTGAAATTTTCTTATGGAGCCTACGGAGAATCAAAGAATGGAGAAAATATTTTAAATCTTTGGATAGATGAAACAAATCATCAGTTGTCAGGAACCTTAAAGAAAAAGCTGGACCTGGGGAATGGAATTACGGTTTATGGGGAAATGGAGGAAGGATATTTTTCTCAATACCATCAGTCTCATATGGATAAAGTTGTCTTTGCGGCAACCCTGGCAGTTCTGGTTTTGGCTTTGGGATTGTATTTTAAGTTCGGAAAAGATGAAAAAATTATTCCTTCTATTCAGTTTCAGCCTCCGGAAGGGTTAGATAGTGCAGCAGTTGGATATATTATTGATGGCACAATTGAAAATGAAGATCTGATTTCTCTCATTATATATTGGGCAGATCATGGATATCTTCGTGTGGAGGAAAAGAAGAAGGGAAAGGTTACCCTTTATAAATTAAAAGATTTAAAGAAGGATGCACCGGGATATCAGACATATCTGTTTGATGCGTTGTTTGATGGAAAAGATTCCGTTAAAATCTCATCATTACAATATAAATTTGCGGATCATTTACATAATGCAAAAGATAAGCTGAAATATTATTACAAAGATCAGATTTATACAAAGGCATCAAAGGCAGTAAGAATGGTAATGTTACTTGTAATCCCGATTCCTTTTGGAATCTTTCTTCTCATGATGGGTTATTATAATTATATAGGAGGTTTTGGGATTTTCCTGGAAATTGCCCTATGGTTACTGTTTTTAGCAGGTGCTGTCATTTCATGTATTACGGTGGATAAATGGTATGCCATATCCGCATCTGCAAGAAAAGTACGAATTGCCATAAGTGTTATTTTAACAGGTGGCAGTATTTTAGGATATGGAGCCTATTACATCTGGAAAACAGCTCAAGGAGATATGTTTAATTACAGATGGCTGTATGCAGTGATAGCAGCAGTATCAGTGACAGCTGTTGTGCTTGTAGCATTTATGAAAAAAAGAACTGATCAGTGTATTCAGTGGATGGGATATCTGTCTGGATTAAGAGATTTTATTGAAACTGCCGAACTGGATCGTATGAAAGTCCTGGCAAAAGATCATCCGGAAATGTTTTATCATATTTTACCGTATGCTATGGTTTTTGGATTATCTGATGTGTTTGCAGAGAAACTGGAAGATCTGAAGATTCCGGCACCTGACTGGTATGACTCTTATGTTGAAACACCATATTTCCATTATTATATGTTAAGCAGATGTATGGAGAATACCATAGCAGAAACTTTGTCAGTACCAGAACCGCCAGTACAGGATGAGGGCGGTGGTTTCTCAGGAGGATCCTTTGGAGGATTTTCAGGAGGAGGCTTTGGCGGCGGAGGCGGCGGAAGCTGGTAAAAAAGTAACTATAAAAAGAAGGTGCAGAATATGAGAAAATATAAACGTATTTTTACAATTGTAATTGATTCTCTTGGAGCAGGAGCCATGGAAGATGCGGGGAAATATGGTGATAAAGGAACCGACACATTAGGGCATATATCTGAATCAGTGGGTAACTTTGAAATCCCCAATCTTCAGAAACTTGGTTTAGCCAATTTGCATAAGTTAAAACAGGTGAAACCAGTGGAAAATCCTATGGGCTATCATATGCTGCTTAATGAGGCAAGCGTTGGAAAAGATACTATGACGGGACACTGGGAGATGATGGGCCTTCATATTACAAAGCCATTTAAAACATTTACGGAAACCGGCTTTCCAAAAGAACTAATTGAGGAGCTTTCCAGGAGAACCAGACATAAAATCATCGGAAATAAAAGTGCCAGTGGAACAGAAATTCTGGATGAACTGGGGGAGGAAGAAATTGCCACAGGGCATATGATTGTTTATACTTCGGCGGATTCAGTATTACAAATATGTGGAAATGAAGAGACTTTTGGACTGGAGGAGCTGTACCGATGCTGTGAGATAGCCAGAGAACTGACTTTAAAAGACCAGTGGAAGGTGGGACGTGTTATTGCAAGACCATACATTGGAAAGAAAAAGGGAGAATTTAAACGAACCAGTAACCGCCATGATTATGCTTTGAAGCCTTACGGGAAAACTGTTTTAAATGCATTAAAAGAAGCTGGATTTCAGGTGATTTCTGTGGGGAAAATATATGATATTTTCGATGGAGAGGGGCTGACAGAATCTAATAAATCTAAAAGTTCAGTTCATGGAATGGAACAGACTATAGAAATTGCCAGGAGGGATTTTGAAGGGCTTTGTTTTACCAATCTGGTTGATTTTGATGCCCTGTGGGGACACCGTAGAAATCCTCATGGATATGCACAGGAACTTGAAAAATTTGATAAAAAACTGGGGAAATTGTTGCAATTATTAAAAGAAGATGATTTGCTGATTATCACTGCAGATCATGGAAATGATCCGACTCATACAGGAACAGATCATACAAGGGAAAAGGTACCATTTCTTGCTTATTCACCGTCAATGACAGGTGGTGGAAATCTTGGAGAAGCAGACACTTTTGCCATAATAGGAGCAACGATAGCAGATAATTTCCAGGTGAAGATGCCAGAAGGAACAATAGGAGAATCTATTTTGGACCGGTTAAATTAAATAAAAAGACAAAATAGGAATAAAAAAAGGAGCTATTACAATTAAAATATTGTAACAGCTCCTTTTTAAGTGTTATCTTTTAAATGAGGAATTATTGCAGATAATATTTCAGCAATCTGGTTACGTTGTTCTAGAGTCAGGTGTCTGGTCAGTTCCCATAAAGCATCATGTTTAGATGGATAGTCTGCTTCTAAAAGAGTATCTCCAAATAATAAATAGTCTGCTGATACGTTCAGGGCATTGGAAATAGATGCTAGTATATGAATAGACATGGATTTCAGACCAGATTCAATTTCATAAACATAATGTGGTGTAATTTCAGCTATCTCAGCCAGTTTCTCCTGGGTCATATTACGTTGCTTTCGAATTTCTTTAATTCTTTGTCCGGTTGCTTTAACGTCTGTTTTCATTTGATACCTCCCATGAGAAAACAAGCTTTTCAACATAAGAAAATACTATAACTAACAGCAACAGATAGCCACGAGCTTACAGCTACATTATTTGTTGCTATAAGCAACATGTGATGGTATGATAGATAGAGTATGAAGATAACACGCAATAAAGCAGTAGGAGTTGTATGATAATATGCAAAAGAATCAGGGGTTGTTTCAGAATAAATGTCCCAAAAGTATTGAGAAAAATATCATATATCATTTGATAAATTATAACAAAAACAGGAAAATATTAGAAAAACTTCCGCATATACATTATGAAGATCTGGCAATAGTTTTTCGCTTTGTACAGAAAAAAGTCGGACAGATAAACTCAGTACTTATCGATTGTAAAATGACAGAAGAATGGAAAATGGATGAAGAGGATTTGTGGAGATGTGCCAAAAAGAATACACCGGAAATGTTTCCGGAGAAAATAGAATCCATAAATGAAATGTTTCATCGCCATAAAAAAAATGAAGAACCGGCATTAATCTTATCGAATCAGCAAGGCCTGTATGGAGCAGGAGTTATTTTGTATGAAGATATTCTTAAAAATCTGGCAGACCGGTATGGATGGAATTTATTTTTACTTCCAATCAGTATTCATGAAGCTATGATACTATTCGACCGGGGACAGTATGTACAGGAGGAATTGTTGAAAATCATACAGATTTCCAATCAGACCGTTGTATCAGAAAATAATTTTTTGTCGGATAATGTATATTATTATGACCGGATGGATCATGAATTGTTTTGTCTTTTTTAATTAATATGATTAAAGCAAATCTGGATTGGAGATTTTATTGAGAATTTAATATAATAGAAGCAGAAAATTAAGAGAAGGAGCTTATTATGGAGAAAGTTAGATTAAATTCTCAGTGCATTCGTTGTTTGGTGAAGAAACAGATGGAAAATTTTGATAATAATATAGCTGAGAATCAAAAGGTTCAATATATGCAGGAAGTTTTAAAGATTATTGCACAGGCAGGACCGTCAGAAGGAGGGCCCGTGATTTCGGGACGTATTTTTGAACTGCAAAAGAGAATGTTTGGAGAGAAGGTTGATTATAAACCGATTAAACACCGATACAACCAGATGATGCTGGATATGGAATATGAAATCAGTCAGAAAATAGAAAATTCTGAAGATCCGCTGAAGCAGGCACTGAAATATGCAATGACTGGAAATTACATTGATTTTGGAGCTTTGTCCAATGTAGATAATGAAAAACTGATGGAACTTTTGGAACAGGCGGGAAAAAATGCAGTCAGCCAGGAAGAGTATCAAGCCTTAAGGGAAGATCTGAAACGGGGAGGAAAACTGGTATATCTGACAGATAACTGTGGTGAAGTTGTGTTGGACAAGCTATTGATAAAACAGTTGAAAAAGGAGTATCCGGATCTTGATATTACGGTAATTGTAAGAGGTCAGGAAGTGTTAAATGATGCAACCATGGAAGATGCGAAGCAAATCGGAATGACAGATATTGTAAAAGTTATAGGAAATGGATCTGATATTGCAGGAACTTATGAGGAAGAAATTTCACAGGAAGCATTGCATATGATAAATCAGGCAGATGTGATCATTGCCAAAGGACAGGGAAACTTTGAGACTTTGTGGGGATGCGGTAGAAATATTTACTATATGTTCCTGTGTAAATGTGAGCTGTTTACTGAAAGGTTTGGAGTTAAGCAGTTTGAAGGAATTCTTGTGAATGATAAGCAATGCTAAAAGTAAGTTTGAAAGGAGTGTTATACGATGACAGAGCGTGAAAAAATGGAAAAAGGACTTTGGTATGATGCAAACTATGACAAAGAATTATTAGAGGAAAGAGACAATGCAGAAGAACTTTATTTTTGCTTCAATCATACTAGTCCAAAGGATAAAGAAAAAAGAGAAGAAATATTGAAAAAACTTTTACCAAACAGAGGAAAGGATACTGTAATTCTCTCCCCGTTTTATACAGATTATGGATATAATTGTCTGATTGGTGATAAAACGTTTATTAATCATAATGCTTATCTGATGGATGGTGCTAAAATTACGATAGGAAAGAATTGCTTTATTGGTCCAAATTGTGGAATGTATACTGCAATTCATCCTTTAATCGCAGAGGAAAGAAATCAGGGGATGGAAATGGCAAAGCCGATTACGATAGGCAATAATGTGTGGATTGGTGCAGATGTTACTATTTTGCCAGGAGTGACAATTGGAGAAGGCTGTGTAATTGGCGCAAAAAGTGTTGTGACAAATGATATTCCTGACAATGTAATTGCTGTTGGAAATCCATGTCGTTCACTTCGTCCAATTACAGAAGAGGATAAGATCAATCATCCTTTTCTTTAAGACAATGATTCTGATCAAAAAAATTCTCCATAACTTCTGTTATAACACCGGTGTTATTATTGTTTTTACAAATATAATCACATTGTTCTTTGATATCTTTTACAGTGTTGCTTGGTGTAATACTTAAATCGGCTTTTTCAAGCATTGACAAGTCGTTATAATTGTCACCAACAGCTATAATTTCTTCTGGAGCCACATCTGGTATTTTTGCTAATTGTAGCATAGTATTGCCTTTTGTGACTCCAATCTTGTTAAGTTCAATAAAATAACGATTAGAAGAATAGTTGATTGTTATTTTATCTTTGATAATAGGCTTCAATTCTTTTTCAACAGAACATAAATATTCTGTATCGTGTGAATTTTCACGTGTTTTGTTCAAAGTGACGTAATATAAGCTGTATTTCCTAAAAAGATTAGAAATATTGAACAAAGATTGAGGCTTTGTTATATTAGCCATATCAGCTAACAAGGAAACAAGCACATAAAAAAGAAAGGATGAACAAAATTATGATGCAAAAAATTCAAAAGTTCGGTGGAGCGATGTTTACACCAGTTCTGTTATTCGCTTTTGCGGGTATTATGATCGGGATTGGAACATTGTTTACGACTGAAGTAATTATGGGGAGCCTGGCAGCACCGACCAGCATGTGGTATAAATGTTGGAATGTTGTTTTACAGGGCGGATGGACGGTATTCAATCAATTGCCGTTGCTGTTTGTTGTAGGACTGCCAATTGGAATGGCCAAAAAACAGAATGCAAGGTGTTGTATGGAAGCATTGGTACTTTACTTAACATTCCACTATTTCTTAAGTACCATTCTTTCCCAGTGGGGCGGAGTATTTGGCGTTGATTTTTCGGCCGAAGTCGGAGGAAGCAGCGGATTAACAATGATTGCCAATATTAAAACATTGGATATGGGAATGATCGGAGCTTTGGCAATTTCCGGAATTGTAATTTTCTTACATAATAAATATTTTGATACAGAACTTCCAGAATGGCTTGGAATTTTCAGTGGTTCCACATTTGTTTTCATGATTGGATTCTTTGTTATGATTCCAGTAGCCGTAATTGCAGCACTTGTATGGCCAAAAGTCCAGTTAGGAATGCAGGCGTTTCAGGGATTTGTCATCGGAGCCGGAGCAGCAGGTGTATGGGTGTTTGTATTGTTAGAGCGTTTGCTGATTCCATTTGGACTGCACCATATTTTGTATTCTCCATTCTGGTATGACAATGTCGTTGTTCCCGGTGGATTATATGCATACTGGGCAAAGAAGTTACCAGAAATTGCAGCTTCCACAGCTTCTTTGAGATCTCTCGTACCAGCAGCAGGATTTTCATCTACAGGATTTTCAAAAATCTTCGGATGTCCAGGTATTGCTCTTGCATTTTATGCTACAGCAAAACCTGAGAAAAGAAAGAAAATTATGGGTCTGTTAATTCCAATCACTTTAACAGCAATCTTTTGTGGGGTTACCGAACCAATCGAGTTTACATTCCTGTTTATGGCACCAGCATTGTTCGTAGTACATGCAGTATTAGCAGCATGCTTATCTACAACTATGTATCTTGCAGGAATCGTTGGTATTCATGCAGGTGGAGCGATTGAAATGGCTTCCCTAAACTGGATTCCATTAATGGGTAATCACTGGAAACAGTATTTGTTAATGCTTGGCATTGGTTTAGTATTTACAGGAATCTGGTTTATTGTATTTAGAACATTAATCTTAAAATTCGATTTTAAGACACCAGGTCGTGAAGATGATGAAGAAATCGAATTTGGTTCTAAAGAAAAATTCCGTGAGAAGCAGGCTGGAAAGAAAGGTGGAAAAGCTACATTTGCAGAAATGATTCTGGAAGGTCTTGGAGGAAAAGACAATATTGTTGATGTTACAAACTGTGCAACCAGACTTCGTGTTAATGTAAAGGATGAGACATTATGTAAAGGTGATGCATATTTCAAAGCCATTGGTGCTCATGGATGTTCTGTAAATGGTAAATCATATCAGGTTATTGTTGGATTAACAGTACCAAGTGTTCGTGAAGATTTTGAAGGTTTATTGTAATCAGTTAGGAGAAAAAAATGACAGATAAAAAATATTCAATTACAGTTGCAGGTGGAGGAAGTACATTTACACCAGGTATCGTATTAATGTTATTAGATCATATGGATCGTTTTCCAATCCGTTCCATCAAGTTTTATGATAATGATGCCCAGCGTCAGGAAACAGTGGCAAAAGCATGTGAGATCTATCTGAAAGAACATGCACCGGAAGTGGCATTTGATTACACAACAGATCCTGAAACAGCATTTACAGACATTGACTTTGTCCTTGCACATATCCGTGTAGGAAAATATGCAATGCGTGAGCTGGATGAAAAGATTCCTTTGAAATACGGGGTTGTAGGACAGGAAACCTGCGGACCAGGAGGAATCGCATATGGAATGCGTTCCATTGGAGGGGTTATCGAAATCCTTGACTATATGGAAAAATACTCTCCAAATGCATGGATGTTAAACTACTCCAATCCGGCAGCCATCGTGGCAGAAGCAACCAGAAGATTAAGACCAGATTCAAAGATCTTAAATATCTGTGACATGCCGATCGACCTGATGGAAAAGATGGCTGATATGGCAGGACTGAAATCCAGAAAAGAGATGCAGTACGGATATTATGGATTGAACCACTTTGGATGGTGGAATAAGATTTATGACAAAGACGGAAATGATCTGATGCCTGTTATCAAAGAGCATATGGCAGCCAATGGATATGCAGATGCATTATCTGACAGCAACCAGCATGTAGATGAAAGCTGGGTACATACATTCCAGAAAGCAAGGGATGTATATGCAGTGGATCCGGAAACCATTCCAAATACATATTTAAAATATTATTTATTCCCAGATTATGTTGTAGAGACATCAAACCCTGAATATACAAGAGCAAACGAAGTCATGGACGGACGTGAAAAGTTCATCTTCGGAGAATGCAGAAATATTATCGAAAAGGGAACAAGCGAAGGATGCGCATTTGAACCGGATGCCCATGCAACATATATCGTAGACCTGGCATGTGCTATTGCTGAAAATACACAGGAAAGATTCCTGCTGATCGTGCCAAATGAAGGAGCAGTGGAAAACTTTGATCGAACAGCTATGGTGGAAATCCCATGTATCGTAGGAAGCAACGGATACGAGAAGATCTGTCAGGGAGCAATCCCACAGTTCCAGAAAGGATTGATGGAACAGCAGGTAAGCGTAGAGAAACTGACAGTAGAAGCATGGATTGAAGGAAGTTACCAGAAGTTATGGCAGGCACTGACACTGTCTAAGACAGTACCAAGCGCAAAAGTAGCAAAACTGATATTAGATGATTTAATTGAAGCAAACAAAGACTTTTGGCCGGAATTAAAATAGGATTATAAGAAGAAAGCAGGTAGAATCATGGTTAATACGAAGAAAAAAATGAAATTAGATCGTTATTATAATATAGCAAAAGTTTTATTAGCATTATCTCCATTTGTGGCATTGGCCTATATTTCAATGAATGCCGCAAAAATGGGAATAACAATGGCAGCAGCAGTCGGGCAGGATCCGAATATGACCGTCATGTTTTTAGTTGCTATGATTAATCCATTTATTGCCTATTTACTGATTTTTGTCCATAGAAAGATTGATCAAAGAGATAGTGCCTATGCAATTGTTAATTTGGTATTTCTAATTGTGGCAGAAATTATGTTAGAAAATATGATTTATATTCTTCTCCTTGGATTTATTTTATATCAAACGATGAATGCTGGTAATATAACGATAAAAGAAAGTTTTCAGACAAAGATTCATGATCGTTTTTTAAGTACAGTTTCAGGAAGTTTGGTTGTCATCGTATTAGCCGGAATCTGCCTATTTGCCAGAATCAGAATTGGAGCATAAACGTAGCTGAATATATGATAGAAAGAGGAGTCCATTCATTCTACAAATGAAAAGGGTTCCTTTTTCTTTATGAAAATATTAGCAAAAATTAAAGGAGTACATTGGTGAAAAGACATTTATTTTTTTGTGTTTTTGGAGTTTTAGTGCTGGGATTTGGTTCTGCCATTTGTAGGATTGGACAGGTGGGACTTGATCCGTGTACATCAATGAATGTAGGAATTGCCCAAGGAATACATTCCACTTTAGGAATCACGATGATGACATTTCAGGTAATTTTACTAGCAGCAGTATTTATTCTAGACAAAAGTTATATTGGATGGGGAACTTTTATTAATGCATTGTGCCTGGGATATTGCATTGATGGGTTTACAGCATTTTTTATGGCAATATTTTCTTTGCCTGATGTTCCGGGAATCATAATGCGTATACTATGTATGATATTTGGAATTTCATTTATTACGTTAGGTGTATCTTTATATTTTACTGGAAATCTGGGATTGTCGCCTTATGATGCTGTAGGAAAGATTTTTAGTGATAAAACACCATTGTCATATCCAATCTGCAGAATTCTGACAGACGTGTTATGTGTGATATTAGGATTTTGTTTGAAGGGACCTATTGGACCAGGAACAGTTATAACAGCGTTTTTTATGGGACCGCTTATTCAATTTTGGAATAAAAAAGTGAGCGAACCATTGTTTAATAGATATTAAAATACTTGTGAAAATTCACAGATTTTGTGTAAAAACACGCTTTTACGGTGTATTCCCTAAAAAGCCTCAATCTATTGTTTTGGTGGATTTTGGAGTGTATCATGAAGTCAGAAATTAAAAAAGAAATAAAACTTTAGGAGGTTACAAGAATGAGCAGTAATAAAAAATATTCAATTACAGTTGCAGGTGGAGGAAGTACATTTACACCAGGTATCGTATTAATGTTATTAGATCATATGGATCGTTTTCCAATCCGTTCCATCAAGTTTTATGATAATGATGCCCAGCGTCAGGAAACAGTGGCAAAAGCATGTGAGATCTATCTGAAAGAACATGCACCGGAAGTGGCATTTGATTACACAACAGATCCTGAAACAGCATTTACAGACATTGACTTTGTCCTTGCACATATCCGTGTAGGAAAATATGCAATGCGTGAGCTGGATGAAAAGATTCCTTTGAAATACGGGGTTGTAGGACAGGAAACCTGTGGACCAGGAGGAATCGCATATGGAATGCGTTCCATTGGAGGGGTTATCGAAATCCTTGACTATATGGAAAAATACTCTCCAAATGCATGGATGTTAAACTACTCCAATCCGGCAGCCATCGTGGCAGAAGCAACCAGAAGATTAAGACCAGATTCAAAGATCTTAAATATCTGTGACATGCCGATCGACCTGATGGAAAAGATGGCTGATATGGCAGGACTGAAATCCAGAAAAGAGATGCAGTACGGATATTATGGATTGAACCACTTTGGATGGTGGAATAAGATTTATGACAAAGACGGAAATGATCTGATGCCTGTTATCAAAGAGCATATGGCAGCCAATGGATATGCAGATGCATTATCTGACAGCAACCAGCATGTAGATGAAAGCTGGGTACATACATTCCAGAAAGCAAGGGATGTATATGCAGTGGATCCGGAAACCATTCCAAATACATATTTAAAATATTATTTATTCCCAGATTATGTTGTAGAGACATCAAACCCTGAATATACAAGAGCAAACGAAGTCATGGACGGACGTGAAAAGTTCATCTTCGGAGAATGCAGAAATATTATCGAAAAGGGAACAAGCGAAGGATGCGCATTTGAACCGGATGCCCATGCAACATATATCGTAGACCTGGCATGTGCTATTGCTGAAAATACACAGGAAAGATTCCTGCTGATCGTGCCAAATGAAGGAGCAGTGGAAAACTTTGATCGAACAGCTATGGTGGAAATCCCATGTATCGTAGGAAGCAACGGATACGAGAAGATCTGTCAGGGAGCAATCCCACAGTTCCAGAAAGGATTGATGGAACAGCAGGTAAGCGTAGAGAAACTGACAGTAGAAGCATGGATTGAAGGAAGTTACCAGAAGTTATGGCAGGCACTGACACTGTCTAAGACAGTACCAAGCGCAAAAGTAGCAAAACTGATATTAGATGATTTAATTGAAGCAAACAAAGACTTTTGGCCGGAATTGAAGTAAAATATAAAAGAAACTGATTGTAAAACAATGAAAGGAGGAAAATATGTTTTTTAGACGTAAGAAAAAATCAGATGCTGTGGAAGTAAAAGCTTTTTTTCAGGGAACAGCATGTCCATTAGAGCAGGTAAATGATGAAACGATTGCAAATAAGCTGCTTGGTGATGGAGTAGCAATCGAGCCGGAAGAAGGGACATTATATGCGCCGGTAACGGGAACTATCACATCTATCTTTGATACGAAACACGCAATTGGGTTTGAATTGGAAAATGGTGCCGAAGTTCTGCTTCATATTGGAATTGATACAGTAGAGCTGGAAGGAAAAGGATTTGATCTGGATGTTTCTGTAGGAGATAAAGTAAGTGCTGGAGATCTTATGGGAAAAATGGATGTTGATTTTATCAGATCAGAAGGGAAACAAGCGATTAGTCCGATTATACTGACAAATGTAGATGACTATAAAATAGAATTTCTGAAAACAGAAGATCAGGTGAATATTGGAGAAGTTTTATATAAAATTTCCAAGAAGTAATCTACAGTTTCAAAAAGAACTTGAAATTAAGCCATAATAAAACAGGGATACTGTAAACAAGACAGTGTCTCTGTTTTTTTTCAAAGATGCAAGAGATAAATAGTCGTGTTATAATAACATTATAACCAGATTAATGAAATGGAGTAAATATATGAAATTAGAGGAACTTGTAAATAAATATTATAGACAATTAAATGAAAATGATTTGCATATATGGAACTATATTTCAAACCATCGAAAGGAATGTGAAAAGCTGGCAATTGATCAGCTGGCTTATAAATGTAATGTATCCAGAACGACAATTCTAAGGTTTGCTCAAAAGCTTTCTTTAAAAGGATATGGGGAACTGAAAGTATTATTAAAATTGGATAATCAGAAGGCAAAGGAGAACCTGGATGATGTGGATGCAATCAGTCAGTCTTACCAGATGGTTGTGGATAATATAAAAAATCTGGACTGTACAGAGATATTTAGGAAGATGGATTCTGCCAGGAATATTTATATTTATGGTATAGGAATGATTCAGTCATCGATTAAAAGAGAATTTAAAAGGTTGTTTATGACTGCAGGGATCATTGTTTATAATTTAAGCGGATATGCAGAAGCAGAAAGCGTTTTAGATACGGTAAATGACGAAGATTTGTTTTTTATGATTTCTGTTAGAGGAGAGAATCAATTTGTTTTGGATTTTGCAAAAAAATTAAAAGTGAGGAATGTTCCAATTGTGTCTATTACATGTCTGAGGGATAATAGATTGTCGCATTTATGCGATTATAATCTTTATACTGCCGATACAAATGTTCAATGTATATTTACTGATGAAGGTTATGTGTCTCTGACAACATATTTTATTTTAATGGAAATCTTTTTCTTAAAATATGAACAGTATAAACATGAGAAAAAAGGAAAGGTAGAAGATCATGCAGTTAGAAGAAATGATTAATGATCATTATAATGAACTAAATGAAAATGATTTGTACATATGGAATTATATTCTCCATCATAAGGAAGAATGTAAAAATATATCTATACAGGAATTAGCTTCCAAATGTAATGTATCTCATACAACTATTAACAGATTTACTAAGAAAATTGGATTAGAAGGCTATAGTGAATTAAAAGTTTACCTGAAATGGGACAGCAGAAAGAAGGAGGAATTCAACTCCTCGGAAATCGAAAAAGCTTATCAGGATTTCATAAAAACAATGGATGTGGTCCGAAATCAGGATTTGACAAAAATATTTAAAATGTTAAAGTTATCTAGAAAAATTTATGCGTATGGTTCGGGGGCTGTTCAGAAAAATGCAGTTAAAGATTTAAAACGAGTGATGGTGTTTGCAGGTCATCTGATTCATACAATTGAAGGAAGAGATGAAACAAATGTAATTTTAAACCATGTACATGAAAATGATGTGGTTTTTTTGTATTCTTTATCTGGAAATAATTCATTTATGAATGAATTTGCTCAAAGATTGAAGGCTAGAAATGTGAGAATTATATCTGTAACCCAGGTGGGAAACAATGAATTGTCCAGATTAAGTGATGTAAGCATCCAGTTCTATTGTCATCCAATAGTAAGAAAAGAGCATGGCAACGATCTTTATATGGTTTCACAATTTTTCCTGATTAATGAATTTCTTTTGCTTAAGTTATTAGATTATCAACAATTTTAGACAAAAAGTGCTATAATGATAAGAAAAATCTACCAAGACCTGATGATTGGGTTGATAGGATATATGGAAGGTGAGTAGAAAATGTACAATATAGTTTCAAAGTTATTAATTTATGGAGATATGGACAAAGATTCTATTTTAATGGAATTAAGTGATATATTTCGCTGCATGGATGAAGGAACTGAGAGTAAAGATATTCTGACGACCAGAGTATTTAAGCAGATTAAGAGAATTTTACAGGTGGCAACAGATTATGCCTTCGACAAAAATTTATGGCATAATTATCTGACATTTTTACTGATTACCAATGAGAATCCTTTTAGTATTACATGTGAAAAGGTTGGAGCAAGTGAGGGAAGTGTAAATCATTTTGCCAAAAATGATTTTAAGGCATTTAAAGAACTGTTTGATTTTGATTTCAGTAAAATTGAAGAGAATCTTGGAATCGATTGTTTTAGCAGGATTTCTGACTATAAGGCTATTGGTAAACCTGAATTAATGTATAACAAAAATGTAAGTGAGAAAGTCCGTGCTTTAAGTGAAAAACTGGAAGCCACTAAAGATGAAAATGAGTTTTTTGATGTGGTAACTGATTTTTATAAAGCCTATGGTGTTGGCATGTTTGGGCTTAATAAGGCATTTCGTATTGAAGAGACAGGTGATGGAGACATCCGCTTCCGTGCAATCAATAATATGGACAAAGTTGTGTTGGATGACCTGGTTGGATATGAAATCCAGAAGAAGAAGCTGGTGGACAATACAGAAGCCTTTGTTCAGGGGAAAAAGGCAAACAATGCTTTGCTTTTTGGAGACAGCGGTACAGGAAAATCCACAAGTATCAAGGCTATTGTTAATGAATACTATGACCAGGGTCTGCGTATGATTGAGATTTATAAGCATCAATTTAAGGATTTGTCCAATGTGATTGCCAAGATTAAAAATCGTAATTACCGTTTTATTATCTATATGGATGATTTGTCTTTTGAAGAGTTTGAAATTGAGTATAAATTCCTGAAAGCTGTTATCGAAGGAGGAGTGGAAACAAAACCGGAGAATATTCTGATTTATGCAACTTCTAACCGTCGTCATCTGATCAAGGAAACATGGAATGACAGAAATGATGTGGAAAATAGCAATGGAATGCACAGATCTGATACTATGGAAGAAAAGTTATCTCTGGTAAATCGTTTTGGAGTAACCATTAATTATTCTAAGCCAAGCCAGAAAGAATATTTTAATATTGTTATTCAGCTGGCAAGAAAAGCAGGAATTACCATGTCAGATGATGATTTATGCAAAGAAGCAAATAAATGGGAATTAAGTCATGGGGGAATTTCAGGAAGAACTGCACAGCAGTTTATCAATTATCTGTTAGGAGTGCAGGATTAAATTCTGAAAATAAAAATTTGTAATGCTTTCATAAAATTAGGTAAAAAGGAAGAATCTCAAGGGGAAGGTTCTTTCTTTTTCTCATTTCATAGGGTATACTAGTTCTTGTATAACAGAAAATAATTAAAATTACAGATAGAAAGAGAGAAAACATATGTGGGTAGCAGATCAATGGAAAGATTATGAAGTACTGGACACCTCAAATGGTGAAAAGCTGGAAAGATGGGGAGATTATTATCTTGTTCGTCCCGACCCGCAGGTTTTATGGACAACACAAAAAAAATTAAGACAATGGAAGAAGCCTAATGGACATTATCACAGAAGTAATAAAGGCGGCGGTCAGTGGGAGTTTTTTGATCTTCCAAAAACATGGGATATTCAGTATAAAGATTTGAAGTTCCATCTTCAGCCATTTAGCTTTAAACATACTGGATTGTTTCCGGAACAGGCAGTAAACTGGGACTGGTTTTCTGATAAAATCAGAAATGCAGGAAGACCGGTAAAAGTATTGAACTTATTTGCTTATACCGGCGGTGCAACTCTGGCGGCAGCAAATGCAGGAGCAGCAGTCACCCATGTGGATGCTTCCAAAGGCATGGTAAACTGGGCGAAAGAAAATGCTCAGTTATCAGGATTAAGAGAAAGACCAATTCGCTGGCTTGTGGATGACTGTGTGAAATTCGTCGAACGGGAAATTCGACGTGGAAATCACTATGACGGGATTATCATGGATCCACCTTCTTATGGAAGAGGACCAAAAGGAGAAATCTGGAAGATAGAGGAGAAAATTTATCCTTTTGTACAGCTTTGTACTAAAATTTTATCAGATGATCCATTGTTTTTCCTGATCAATTCATATACAACAGGACTTCAGCCGGCAGTACTGACTTATATGCTGGAGACAGAAGTAAGATCAAAATTCGGTGGTAAAGTCATGTCTGATGAAATCGGACTTCCAGTCAGTTCCAACGGGCTTGTTTTGCCATGTGGAGCTTCAGGAAGATGGGAAAAATAACGAAGATTACAGAAATCTTAAGTTTTACTAAATTTTTTTATAATCTAAAAAAAACAATTGAATTTTTTGTCGGATTGTTTATAATTAAGAGAGTATGTATACGAATAATCAATCATTAACATAATAATAAAAAATTGAAAGGGGAATTTGTTACCATGGCATCAGGAACAGATATTGGAATTGACTTAGGAACAGCCAGCGTCTTAGTATATGTTAAAGGTAAAGGCGTTGTTTTAAAAGAGCCTTCAGTTGTGGCTTTTGATAGAGATACAAACAAAATTAAAGCAATCGGAGAAGAAGCACGTTTAATGCTTGGAAGAACACCGGGAAATATTGTGGCAGTTCGTCCGCTGAGACAGGGTGTTATCTCTGATTATACAGTTACAGAGAAGATGTTAAGCTACTTTATTAATCGTGCAATAGGCAAATCATTATTTGGAAGAAAGCCTCGCATCAGTGTCTGTGTTCCAAGTGGAGCAACAGAAGTTGAGAAGAAGGCAGTTGAAGATGCAACTTACCAGGCAGGAGCCAGAGATGTATCTATTATTGAAGAACCGGTTGCAGCAGCAATTGGAGCAGGAATCGATATTTCCAAACCATGTGGAAATATGATCGTAGATATCGGGGGAGGAACTTCTGATATTGCTGTTATTTCTCTTGGAGGAGTTGTTGTAAGTAATTCTATCAAGATCGCAGGAGATGATTTTGATGAAGCTATCGTTCGTTTTATGCGTAAAAAGCATAATCTGTTAATTGGAGAACGTACGGCTGAAGAGATTAAGATTAATGTAGGTACAGTATTTAAACGTCCTGAAAATCTTACAATGGATGTACGTGGACGTAATCTGGTAACAGGATTACCTAAGACTGTCACTGTAACTTCTGAAGAAACAGAAGAAGCCTTAAGAGAACCTGCATACCAGATCGTTGATGCAGTTCATAACGTTCTGGAGAGAACTCCACCTGAACTGGCAGCAGATATTTCTGACAGAGGAATTGTATTGACAGGAGGAGGATCATTGATCCAGGGTCTGGAAGAGCTGATTGAAGAAAAGACAGGTATCAATACAATGACTGCAGAAGATCCGTTAACAGCTGTAGCGATCGGTACAGGAAAATTTATTGAATTTCTTGCCGGAGAAGACGATAAACGTAAATAATAAGTGTTAAATTAAAAACAAAGCGGACAAGTGCCTCATGATACTTGTCCGCTTTATTTTTCTTCGGGAAATCTTATAAAAGCTTCTTAAGAAAAAATACTCCGTGCAGCATGCAATCAGATACGTATGGAAAGAGAGGACTGAATGGAACATCTGGAAGGATATGTTGATCATATTAGATTTCGAAATGAAAATAATGGATATACGGTGTTAAGTCTTGATGTGGAGGATGATGAGGAAACTGTAGTTGGATTGTTCCCTTTTTTGAATGAAGGGGAATATATTTCTATGGAAGGGGAATATGTTGATCATTCGGTTCATGGACCTCAGTTTCAGATGAAAACTTATGAAATTACGGCACCTGATGATATACATAGTATGGAACGATATCTGGGTTCCGGTGCTATTAAAGGTGTTGGACCGGCAACAGCTAAAAAAATTGTAAAAAAATTTAAGATGGATACTTTCAGGATTATAGAAGAAGAACCGGAAAGATTGGCAGAAATCAAAGGAATTACAGATAAAAAAGCTCAAATGATTGCTGTGGAATTTAATGAAAAACAGGAAATGCGTCACGCCATGATGTTTTTATCCGGATATGGAATTAACAATAATCTTGCAGTTAAAATCTACAAAGAATATGGAGACCATCTTTATACCATTATTCAGGAAAATCCATATCGAATGACAGATGATATTGCAGGTGTGGGATTTAAGATTGCAGATGAAATTGCTAAAAAAGTAGGTATTGGAAGTGACTCTGATTACCGAATCATATCTGGAATATTCTATACATTGATGCAGGCATTAAATGAAGGCCATATATATCTTCCAAAACATATTTTGTGCAGAAATGCAGCATATATTCTTGGAGTGGGGGAAGAAGCCATTGAAGAACATTTACTGGGGATGATGATTGACAAAAAAATTGTAATCGTTGAGGAAGAAGAGATTAGAATTTATGGAGCTGCTCAATATCACATGGAAGTAAATACAGCAAGAATGCTGTGTGATCTGAATCTTCATTATGATGTTTCTGTTTCAGAGATTGAAACGATGATTGCAGGCATTGAAGAGGCCGAGCAGATTACATTTGCCAATAAACAAAAAGAGGCAATTGAAGCTATTGCCAGCCACAGTATCGTGATTTTAACCGGTGGTCCGGGAACTGGAAAGACAACCACGATCAATGGTATGATTCAGTATTTTGAAAGGGAAGGTCTTGATATCCGTCTGGCGGCACCAACCGGAAGGGCTGCAAAGCGTATGACAGAAGCTACAGGATATGAAGCTATGACCATTCACAGATTGCTGGAGATTAATGGAGAGGCTGAAAGAGATCTGAATCATGGTGGAATGCCCTTTGAGCGTAACAGTGCCAATCCTCTGGAAACAGATGTGGTTATCATTGATGAAATGTCTATGGTAGATTTATATCTGATGAATGCACTTTTGCAGGCAATGGTTCCGGGGACCAGACTGGTGATGGTAGGAGATGCTAATCAGCTTCCATCTATTGGTGCGGGAAACGTGTTAAAGGATATGATATCTTCCAAAGAATTTAAGGTAGTAGAACTAAATCAGATCTTCCGTCAGGAAGAAGGAAGTCATATTGTAAGAAATGCTCATTTAATCCATCAGGGAAGAACGGTAGAGCTTGATAATAAAAGCAGAGACTTTTTCTTTCTTCAGAGGAATTCTGTTCAGGATGTATTGGGAGTTCTTGTCTATCTTGTCAGAGATAAGCTTCCGGCATATGTCAATGCCGAGCCATATGATATTCAGATTCTTACTCCTATGCGAAAAGGTGAACTGGGAGTCGAAAGACTAAATCAGGTTATGCAGCAGTATCTGAATCCTCCAGACAAGGAAAAGAAAGAAAAGGATACATCTTTTGGAGTTTTTCGTGAAGGTGATAAAGTGATGCAGATTAAAAACAATTACCAGCAGGAATGGGAAATCCGAAATAAAAAAGGGTTTACTGTGGATAAAGGAGTTGGTGTGTTTAACGGGGATATTGGAATTATTACGGAAATTAATGATTTTACAGAAAAAGTAACGGTAGTATTTGATGATACAAGGGAGGTTCAGTACGGCTATGCATCGCTGGATGAACTGGAACTTGCTTATGCTATTACGATACATAAATCTCAGGGAAGCGAGTATCCGGCGGTAGTAATGCCTCTTTTAACAGGACCAAGAGTACTGTTTCACAGAAATCTGCTGTATACAGGAGTTACCAGAGCAAGAAACTGTCTGACGATTGTTGGAGATAGAGGAACGTTGTTTTCAATGATTCAGAATGTAAATGAACAAAGACGATATTCTACACTGACAAAACGGATTCAGGAAATAGCCGGCGAATCAGAAGAAAATCCGTTTGACGAAGGGTGGATAGAATAGAATAAAGTTTTTTCATAAAATAAAAAAATTAGCTAAAACCGTCATCTTTTAGAGGACGGTTTTTCTTGTTTCATAAATAAGTCCTTGATACACTAAAATACGAAGAAAGCAAGGAGGGGGCTTATGAGAGAAAAGAAACGTATGATATCAGAAGCAGCCCGGGAATTGGGACTGGAAACTTATAATTTAAGAACCTGGGAAGATGAATTTGGGCTGATGATTCCACGAAATGAAAAAGGATACCGATGCTATGGAGATAAAGAAATCCAGACATTCCAGATAATTCGAAATATGAAAAATGAAGGTATTGATACAGAACAGATCAGGAAAAAGCTATTAGGGAATATTATTCCTTTTCCAAAGGAAACTCAGGTGGGAGTACCGGATAAAATGGCGCAGTTTCAGGATGTAATGGTGAAGATCATGGGACAGGCTCTTAGAGAGCAAAAAGGTTTTCTGGAGAAAGAAATAGGAGATCAGGTTTCTCAAAAAATTTCAAAAGAGATAGATTATCAGTTCAGACTGAGAGAAGAACAGCAGGAAAAGCATTTCCAGAAATTAGATGAACTGATTCGAATACAGCAAAAAACAAGAGAAGAAATTGCGGCTTCCAAAGAAAAGAAAAAATTCTTTCGACGTAGAAGAAAAGAAAGATAAGATTGTATTTCTACAAGAACAATATTATAATGAATTCAGAAACAGAGTGTATTTCAAACAGCATAAGTGAGGAATTGATTATGGGTAAAAGACCAAAGATATTAGTTGTGGGAAGCTTTGTTATGGATCAGATTGTCACTACCAGAGTATTTCCACAGGAAGGTGAAACTGTCCTTGGGAAGACTTTTCATAAGGCACCTGGAGGGAAAGGAGCTAATCAGGCAGTACAAATGGCTCGTCTCGGTGCAGATGTTACGATGATAGGTAAATTAGGGAAAGATTCCAATGGAGAAGAACTTCTGGATGTATGTAAAAAAGCAGGGATAGACACTGGTAAAGTATTATTTGATGAGACTGAAGCATCAGGATGTGCCATGATTATTTTGGAGTTAATTCCTGGAGGAAGCACAAGGAATCGCATTATTGTTATTCCGGGATCCAATATGACCATAAAACCGGAGGAGATTGCTTTTCTTGAAGATGAGATCGAACAATATGATCTTGTTTTGCTACAGCATGAGATTCCTATGGAGGTTAATGAAAAAGTTGCTTCATATGCCCATGCGAAGGGGGTACCGGTGATGCTGAATCCGGCCCCGGCAGCACAGCTGTCAAAAGAGTTTATTGCAAATCTGACATATATTTCTCCAAATGAACATGAAGCTGCAGCTATGACAGGAATAAAGATACATAGAGATAAAGGAGTATTTAATCTGGAGGAAGCAAAAGTTGCTGCTTTAGTATTAAGAGGTTTTGGTGTTGATAATGTTGTTATAACGTTGGGAGAATCGGGAGTTCTGATGGATACTCCCCAAGGGATGATTTATAAACCGTCTGTTCCAGATGTGAATGTAGTAGATCCTACAGCTGCAGGAGATTCTTTTGTTGGAGCGTTTTGTACGAGAATATGTATGGGAGATAGTTTTGGTGAAGCATTGACTTTCGCAAATCATACGGCGGCACTTACAGTATCTAAAATGGGGGCTATGCCATCGCTTCCTCACCTTGATGAAGTGGAAGAATATATTCGATCAAAAAAAGATTAATAGTTGTAGATTTCCTGTATTCCTCAATCATGAGAGACTTGCTCCGCTTTAGTGTAGCAAGGTCTTTCCTAATAAAATAAAAAAAGAGATGCAATAGTGCATCTCTTTTTTATGTACGTTTCTGGATTATTCCTGGCTGATAGCACCAGCTGGACATCCATCTGCACAAGCACCACAATCCATGCATGTATCTGCATCGATTACGTACTGTCCATCTCCTTCGCTGATAGCTCCTGCTGGGCAAGTTCCTTCACAAGCACCACAAGAAATACAAGCGTCTGAAATTACATATGCCATAGTTAAGTCCTCCTTATATAGTATAGTCAATTAAAACGGAAACCCGCTTAACTACATCTTATTTTAATATACTTAATCAAGAATATCAAGCAATTTGTTGTTTTTTTAACGATAATGTATTATACTATAAACATTAGTCTTATAAAACTTCAAATGGAGAGTCTGTTTGTTGTTTTTTAAGTAAAAATATAAGTATATGGAGGAATTTTAGAATGACAATTTCAAAAGATATGGTAATTGGTGATTTACTGGCAATTGATCAGAATTTTGCAGCTATTTTAATGAGATCCGGAATGGGATGTGTTGGATGCCCATCTGCACAGGGAGAAACTTTAGAAGAAGCAGCATTTGTTCATGGAATGGATGTTGAAGAGCTTCTTGGAAAATTAAATGAATATGCAGCTACAAAAGAAGCATAGTCAAATCATTATATCAGATGAGGGATGACTCCCGCCTCTGTAGGCGATGAGCAACAATTATGTATCAGTGGCGGGTTTCAATCCCCCATCTGATATACGCTCCGCGAGGATGCGCAGGAATTCGGATTGGAAGTATGTCTGCTATGCAGACCCGAATTCCGCGCCAAGACTCGCGAGCGAGTCTTGAATAACAGGAATATAAAGCTTATAAACAGAGAAGGGATTTCTATAAAAATAATATGGAAATTTCTTCTTTTTTTCTTGTAAAAAAAGGTTTGTTCAGCTGTTTCGTAAATATATAGTATACTGTTCAATTGTGTTAAAGAGGTAAAATATAATAAAAAAATCCACGGTTTTAGGCGGTTTTTATGAATTATTTATAAATTTTTAATAATTGCACAACGTTGTGCAAAGGAAATGTTCATCACAGGAATGAGCAACAGATGGCGCATTATTCGAACTCAAAGAAGATTGTATATATAAAAATACTGAAATATAATGAGTACAACAGGTGATGGACAAGAAGTACCGAGTCATAAATAACAGATTATCCTGATTATTGAAAAGGAGAGTGATACAAGGTGGCTAATCGTGACACAATTTACAGAGAACTAATTCAGCTTGACTGGGAAGTGGCAGATCAGACAGAATTCTTTGACAAGATGGCAGCTAAGTTGGTTGAACTTGGATATGTAAAAGAAACTTTTGCAGATGCCATTAAGACAAGAGAAGCTAATTTTCCAACTGCACTTCCGGTAGAACCTTATCCAGTTGCGATTCCTCATGCAGATCCACAGCATATTATTAAACCATTTATCGCATGTACCAGATTAAAGAATCCGGTAAAATGGTGTGAGATGGCTAATAATGATGAAGAACATGATGTAAAATTTATTTTCATGTTAGGTTTCCTCGGTGGACATGGTAATGAAGGGTCTAACGAACATGTAGAGTTACTGCAGGTTCTTGTAATGAACTTCCAGAAACCGGAGTTAATGGATAAGTTAGTAAATGCAAAAACTGAAGATGAGTATATGGAAGCAGTTCTTTCCATGGAAGGTCTTTAGAATTTAAAAGTAACTTTTTAATTATTTTTTAGAAAGGAAGGTCTTAAAATGAAACAGATCGTTGTAGCATGTGGTAGTGGAGTGGCAACATCTCAGACAGTTGCAAGTAAAGTAAATCGCCTTTTAAAAGAAAATAATGTTCCAGCAGAAGTTTTAGCTGTTGATATTAAATCTGTTGATCGTTATATTGCAGGAAGCGTTGCTTACATTGCAATTACAAAAGTTGACAAAGAATATCCAATTCCTGTTATCAATGGTATTGCATTCCTTACAGGAGTAGGACAGGATGCGGAATTCAAAAAATTAGTTGATGCTGTAAATAACGGCTGATTTTAATTTTAAAGAGAGACGGAAGGAGAAAATTATATGAGTATTTTGAGTGATGTTATTAATTGGATATTGGGATTAGGTGCAGCAATTTTCGTACCTATCGTAATCATTATTGCAGGTTTAATCGTAGGAATGAAACTGAAAGATGCTATTTCAGCTGGTGTAACACTTGGTGTAGCATTCACAGGTATGTCAATGCTGATCAGCTTCATGTCTGGAGCAATCGGACCTGCTGCAGAAGCAATGTTAAAGAGTACAGGTATCAACTTACCAATTGTTGACGGTGGTTGGACAACGTTATCAGCTATTGCCTGGTCATGGCCATATGCATTCTTAATGTTCCCACTGATGATCGGAATTAACATCGTTATGTTAATTATCAACAAAACAAAAACATTTAATGCTGACTTATGGAATGTTTGGGGTAAAATCTTTACAGGTGTTTGTGTAACAGCTGTATGTAAACCTTACTTTGGAACAGCAGCTGCAGTAGTAATTGCTTTCGTTGTAGCTGGTATCCAGATTATCTTCGAATTGAAGATGGCAGATATGTATCAGTATCGTATTGAAAAATTATCAGGAATTCCGGGTGTAACATGTACTCATAAGATGGGATTCACATCTATCTTCATGTTCCCGATTGACTGCTTATTAAAGAAAATTCCGGCATTAAACAAACGTTTTGATGCTGCTGTATTAAAAGACAAGATTGGTATCTTTGCTGAGTCTCACATTTTAGGATTTATCCTTGGTGTACTGTTCGGAATCTTAGCAAGATATGATGTTGCTGCAACATTAACATTAGGTATTCAGGCTGCAGCTTCTTTAACACTGTTCCCTGTAATTTCTAAATACTTTATGATGGCTCTGGAACCAATTTCAACAGCTATCAGTGCATTTATGAATAAGAAATTTGATGACAGAACATTAGTTGTAGGTCTTGACTGGCCATTCATGGGTGGTGCAAACGAAATCTGGTTAGCAGTATTCTGGGCTATTCCTGTAACATTAATTTATTCTATGTTCTTACCAGGAAACGAAATCCTGCCATTTGCCGGTATCATTAACAATGCTATCGCAGTAGCAGCATTCCTTGTAACAGGTGGTAACGTAATCCGTATGTTGATTCTGGTTACACTTTTTGCTCCAGCTTATCTGTGGGTTGGAACAATCATGGCACCATTTATCTCTGATCTTGCACGTTCTACAGGAGCTGTAGCTTTGAAAGCAGGCGAATTAATTTCCTGCAGTTCTATTGATGGACCTATCCAGACATATGCATTCTCTCATGTATTCAAGATCATGGATGGTGAATTTATTCCATTGGTACTTTGTGTAATCTTTGTTGTATGCTTTGTTGCACTGTACAAATATCTTGGAAAAGAAGAAGCAGAAGGAAGAGAAATCAACTAATATTTATATTGTATTCGAAAATTGGATAGCATAAAGAAAGAAAAATGAGGTTTAATTATGCAGAGATTTGTAAATGATCCTGATTATATTGTAGAAGATATGTTAAAAGGGTTTGTAAAGGCCCATAGTGATCTGATTGTACGTTCTGAAGCAAATGACCGTGTTGTTAAATACATAAATGCACCAGTGGAAGGCAAAGTTGGGCTTGTTACTGGAGGAGGAAGTGGTCATGAACCTGCTTTTCTTGGCTATGTTGGAAAGAATATGATGGATGCAGTTGCAGTAGGTGAAGTTTTTTCTTCACCTTCTGCACAAGCATTTTATGATGCATTTATGGAGGCAGATTCAGGACAGGGTGTTGCCTGTCTGTTTGGAAATTATGCCGGAGATAACATGAATGTTAAAATGGCTGTCCGCATGGCAAAGAAAAAAGGTGTTACAGTTAAATTTGTAACAGCAACAGACGATGTGGCATCTTCACCAAAAGAAACAAAGGAAAAACGCCATGGTATTGCCGGTGGTGTTTTCATGTGGAAAGTTGGAGGAGCAAAAGCAGCACTCGGCGGAACTTTGGATGAAGTAATTGAAACTGCTCAGAAAGCGGTGGACAATACAAGAAGTATTTGTGTCGGACTGGAGCCATGTACAATACCGGCTGTTGGACATTCTAATTTCCAGATTGCAGATGGAGATATGGAATTTGGTATTGGGCACCATGGGGAGCCAGGTATTAATGTACAAAAATTAAAACCAGCAAAGGAAATTGCCCGTGATATGGCAAAAGCAATTATTGATGACCTTGAACCAGACAGTGGTGATGAAGTTGCGGTTTTACTTTCTGGTTTAGGAGCAACTCCGATTATGGAATTATATGTTCTATATGATGATATAGAAGCTTACCTGAAAGAACAGGGACTTTCTATTTATAAGGTATTCATTGGAGATTATGTAACTTCTCTGGATATGAATGGAGCTGCTTTAACAGTGATGAAACTGGATGATGAGCTGAAAACCTTATTGGATTATGAAGCAAAATCACCAGGAATTGAAGTGTAAAAATACTTTTGAAAGAGGTGCACCATTGTATTTAGATGAAAGAGGTTATGCTGTTCTTAAAACAATTGTGAATAATCCTGCAATTACAGGAAAAGAAGTAGAAGCTTCTTTACAGCTAACAAGAAAGCAGTTAAGCTATACCATTGAAAAAATCAATGATTATCTGCAGGGCAATGGGATGCCGAAAATCGAACGGCTCAGAACAGGAAAATTTATTATTCCGGTTGCTGTGCTGGAACAATATCAGACAGAAGATATTGGAAGAACAGATACAATATATATTTATTCAGATAAAGAGAGAGGATTCCTGATTTATCTGATGCTTTTATGCATCAAGGAAGAGTTATCAATTTATCATTTCACATCAGAATTACAAGTAAGTAAAAACACATTTTTAACAGATTTAAAGAAACTTGAGAAAAAGTTGGAATCTTATCATTTGGAAGTATCCTATAGCCGGCAGGAAGGTTATCATCTGGTTGGAAGTGAATATTCCAAACGGGAAATGATGATTACTGCAGTTCGGGGAATCTTAAAACTTCCAAATGGCAAAGATACGATTATGGGTATCTGCCGTATCAGTCAGGAACTGATGAGGCAGGTAGAGAATCAGATTAATGTCATCGAGAACCGGTTAAAAATCCGATTTACAGATGAGCGGCTGAAGGAACTTCCATTGATTTTGTGTCTGATTGTTATCAGGACAAGAAAAGGAAGGATTCTCCGTGAAGTTCCAGAAACTTTTCAGCATATAGCAGGAACGAAAGAATATTCTGTGATGCTGGAATTTGCAAAGGAATATGATATTACATGGCAGACTGAAAAATTATTTCTGGCTGCACAGATTCAGATTTCTAATTTTCACGGAATACAGAGTAATGAGTCCCAGCAGGAAGAGGAACTGATGAAAGCTTCCGAGGAAGTCATTACCAATTTTGAAAATCTGATTTGTGTCACAATCAATGAAAGGGACATGCTTTTAGAAGCATTATTCCAGCACATCAAACCGGCATTCTACCGAATGAAATACCATTATCATATAGAACAGAGTATTGTAGATATGGTTCTTCCTATGTATAACTCATTACATGCAGTTGTAAGGAAGTCTATTTCACCATTTGAAAAACTTGTGGGAGAGAAGTTTCCTGATGAGGAACTGGTCTATATTACAGCACTGTTTGGTGCGTGGTTGAGGCGAGAAGGAATTCTTGATCTGGTAGAAACCAGAAAGAGAGCTTTAGTGGTTTGTGCAAATGGAGTATCTGTTTCAAATTTCCTTTACTTTTCATTAAGAGAATTGTTTCCCGAAATTGATTTTATTGCATGTTTATCTATGAGAGAATTTGCGGAATATGATGAAAAGAAGTTTGATATTGTTTTTACCATGGTGAGATTGGAAACAAGAAAAATGCAGTTTTTAGTAAAACCATTTATTGATGAAATATCAAAAAGAAAATTCCGTGAAAAGGTTATGGGTGAACTGACAGGAATAGTCCCCCATGAAATCGATGTGATAGGGCTTATGGATATTATTAAAAAATATGCAGATATCCAGGATGAAGAAACTTTAAAACGTGAAATAGCCAATGCACTGATGCCGGATTCCAGGGAGGAGCCGAAAATTAATGTTGGTACCCAGTTATCAATCGAATTGAAAGATGTGTTAGTAAAGGATACCATACAGGTGCTTGATCACACATTGCCTTGGGAAGATGCTGTAAGAATAACAGGTATTCCATTGATTAACAGAGGAGATGTTACAGAGGAATATGTGGAACAGGCAATTGAAAATATAAAGGATGAGCATCCGTTTATTATGATTGCTGATGGAGTTATTATTGCTCATGCAGGAGTAGATGACGGTGCAAAAAGAGTTTGTCTTTCTTTGCTGACTCTGCCAGAAAAAATAAATGTTGATGATTATATGGAAGCGGATGTTATCATCATGATTGGAACACCAGATCCGACAAAACATTTGGAAGTTCTGGAAGAGTTAAATTATATTCTCGAAAATAAAAAGACCCTGCAGATATTAAAAAAGGCAGAAAAACCGGATGATATATTAGAATTAATTCAAAAAGAAAAGGAGAAATAGCGAGATGTTAGAATCATTAAAAAAAGATGTAGTTGCTATGGCAAAACGTGCGCAGGCTGAAGGATTATGCAAACATTTATCTGGAAATCTTAGTGCAAGAGATCCAGAAACAGGATATGTTGTAATTACACCTACACAGGTAGATAGAGAATTATTAACAGCTAGAGATATGGTAGTTCTTGATCTGGATGCAAATGTTATCGAAAATGAATCAGGACTTCGCCCAACAAGTGAATCTCTGATGCATCTTCAGATTTATAAAACAAGACCAGATGTTAATTCTATCTGTCATACACATTCTATGTATGCGACAACATTTGCTGTATTAAATAAACCAATTCCTGCAGTTGTTTATGAAATTGCTAATCTTGGTGTAACAAAATCAAGAATTCCAGTTGCACCTTATGGACGTCCAGGAACAACAGACCTTTCTGACAGTGTAATCGAACCAGTTCAGGAAGCAGATGTATTCTTATTACAGGGACATGGGGCAGTAGCAGTATCTCAGGGAGACATCTATGATGCATACTTAAGAGCTGCTTATATCGAGGAATTAGCTCAGTTATACTTCAATGCACTTTGCGCAGGACAGGGTGAAGAACCATACTTCTTCCCGCCAGAAGAATTACAGAAATGGGAATATCCATCACAGATTAAATTTCCTAACAAATAATTTTTTACTGTATTCATGAGCATAAGGAGTATTTTCATATGAAAAAAATTATTAATTCCCCAGATAATTATATTAAAGAAATGTTAGAAGGAATCTATATTGCACATGCAGATGATTTAACATGTGTTGATGGAGATTTACAGGTTCTTGTAACAAAACATAAAAAAGAAGGCAAAGTAGGTATTGTAACCGGTGGTGGATCTGGACATCTTCCATTGTTCTTAGGATATGTGGGAAAAGGAATGATTGATGGATGTGCTGTTGGTGACGTTTTCCAGTCTCCAAGTGTGGATCAGGCAATTGCTTTAACAAGAGAAGCAGACAATGGTGCCGGTGTTCTTTACATCTATGGTAACTACAATGGAGATATCTTCACATTCCGTCCGGCAGCTGATGAAGTTGAGATGGAAGATGACATTGAAACAGCAGAAGTTCTTGGAGCTGATGATGTTGCTTCAGCAGGGCCATCTGCACCAGGAGAAAAGAGCACACGTCGTGGTGTTGCAGGTATCTTCTTTGTTTATAAATGTGCTGGGGCTGCAGCAGATAAAATGTTATCTTTAGAAGAAGTTAAACGTGTTGCAGACAAAGCCAATAACAATGTTCGTACAATGGGTGTTGCTTTAACTCCATGTACAGTACCAAGAGTTGGAAAACCAAGTTTTGAAATTGAAGATGATGAGATGGAAATCGGAATGGGAATCCATGGAGAACCAGGAATCCGTCGTGGAAAACTGGAACCAGCAGATCAGATTGTTGATGAAATGTTAGAAAAGATCGTAGCAGATCTTCCATATGAAAGTGGAGATGAAGTAGCAGTTCTTGTTAATGGTCTTGGTGCTACTCCATTGGATGAACAGTACATAGTAACTCGTCGTATCAATCAGGTATTAGAAGAAAAAGGAATTAATGTATACAAATACTATGTAGGTGAGTATGCAACAGCAATCGAAATGGCGGGATTTTCCATTTCTTTATTAAAACTTGATGATGAACTGAAAGAGTATATTGATCATCCGGTTGATACACCATTCTTCAAACAGGTTTAGGAGGACATTTCATATGGAGACATCTTACTTAATTACTCTTTTAAAAGAAATCAGCGATATTATGGCTGAAAACAAAGATAAACTGATTGCAATGGATGGTATTGTCGGTGACGGAGATTTAGGCCTCACAATGACAGATGGTTTCAAGGCTGCATATGATGCAGTTGCAGATGGAGCCATCACAGATGCGGGTAAATTGTTATTTGCAGCTGGAAAAGCAATGGCTAATAAAGTTCCTTCAACTATGGGGTCATTAATGGCAACTGGCTTAAAACAGGGAGGAAAAGACCTGAAAGGTAAAGAATCTCTGGAAAATGCAGATATTGTTCAGGTATTTGAATCTTACGAAGCAGGTGTTGCAAAGCTTGGTGGAGCAAAAGTCGGTGACAAAACATTTATCGATGGAATTCATCCAGCAGTTGAAAGCTTAAAGGCTTCTTTAGAAGCAGGAGATTCTTTAGCTGATATGGCAGCAAAAGCTGCAAAAGCAGCTGATGAAGGATTTAAAGCTACAACAACTATGATTGCTGTTCATGGAAGAGCAGCAACAAGAGGAGAAGCTTCCAGAAGTCTGGAAGATCCAGGAGCAAAAGTTGCAGCATTAATATTTGAAGCATTTGAAAAAAGTGTTCAGTAAAATATAACTCATTTATCCCTCGCAAAACGGCTTCCGCGCTTCGCTTGTGCAGATAGTTTTTGCGAGGGATAAATTCGTTTTGAATGGAATTTATAATTAAAGGAGGACGGTATGTTAAATTTCCAGTATTATACACCAACCAAAGTTATTTTTGGCAAAGATAGTGAAAAGGAAGTTGGTGCTCTTATAAAAGAGCAGGGATGTAAAAAAGTTTTGGTTCATTACGGCGGACAGAGTGCAAAAAAATCGGGACTTCTGGATCGTATTTTTAAAGCGTTGGAAGTTGAAGGAGTGGATTATGTAAGTCTTGGCGGTGTTGTGCCAAATCCAAGATTATCTAAGGTTTACGAAGGAATTGAACTTTGTAAGGAAGAAGATGTTGATTTTATTCTTGCTGTAGGAGGCGGAAGTGTTATTGATTCTGCGAAAGCCATCGGCTATGGTATGGCAAACCAATTCTGTGATGTATGGGATTTGTATACAGGAAAAGAGCAACCGACAGGATGTATGCCGATTGGAGCGGTTCTTACAATTGCAGCAGCAGGAAGTGAGATGAGCAATTCTTCTGTAATTACAAATGAAGACGGATGGTATAAAAAGGCATTGGATATTGATTATGGAAGATGTAAATTTGCAGTAATGAATCCAGAACTGACATATACATTGCCGGAATATCAGACAGAAAGCGGATGTACGGATATTATGATGCATACTATGGAACGCTATTTTGTTGTAGAAGATACAATGGATCTCACAGACAGTTTTGCGGAAGATGTGATGAAAAATGTAATGGTTAATGCAAAAATTCTTTTGGATGATCCGAAAAATTATGATGCACGGGCAGAAATTATGTGGGCAGGTTCTGTATCACATAATGGTCTTACAGGTTGCGGAACCAATGGTGGTGACTGGGCAACTCATTTGATCGAACATGAATTAGGAGGAATGTTTGATGTGGCACATGGGGCAGGACTTGCAGCAGTCTGGGGAAGCTGGGCAAGATATGTAATGGATGAAAAACCGGAACGTTTTGCAAAGTTTGCTAAAAATGTGATGGGAGTAGAAGATCAGGGCGATGTTAAGAAAACAGCATTGGCAGGAATTGAAGCTGTTGAGGATTTTTACCACTCCATTAATATGCCTGTTAATATGAAAGAACTTGGTATTGAGCCAACAGATGAACAGATAGAAGAAATGGCAATGAAAGCAACCAATGAAAATACCGTGGAATTAGGTGCATTTAAAAAATTAAAAGCAGAGGATCTTGTAAAGATTTATACAGCTGCAAAATAAGTCTCTTATGATTGAGGGAGACAGGAGATTGACAGGGAACTTGTCCCTTTAATTTTATTGACTATATAAAAACATGGTACTCCGAATGTATCTGACCAAGCAGAGCCTCGGGGACCATGTTTTTAAATTTCTAATATTCAGCCATCTCTTCTATGGCCTGTTTTGGGATAATGGTTTGTAGATGTTCATTAAATAAAGCTTTGGTTGCATAAGTGTTTGGCAAACGTTTGCAGTATTCAGAAAGTATAGAATGAATTTCATCCATACGATGGTTTTCATCTGTTTCCGATAAAATGTTTAATGTCAGATAATAACAATGGTTCATTGGATCTTTATATAAACTACTCTGAGTATCATAATCTTTGATTAGTTTTACTGCGGCTGATATGTCTTCCAGTGAATGGAAACAGTATATACTCGTATTAGAATCCGTTAATGCATCTTTCATGGATTTTTCAAAATCCTTCATTGGATGTTCAACTGCATCTCCAAGTATGTCTAACAATTCACTGTCATCTGCAAAATGAATATGATCTGGGGAAACATTTTTAGCCAGTTTTTTATAGTGGTCCTGGAAGTCCTCCGGATTATCAACTCTGGTAATTACAAGAATCAGACATTCTTTTGAAACGGGGATGGCTTCTACCATTAATGGAATATCATTTGTTTCAAAACCAAGCTCTGCAGAGGCTTTTTGCATTAATTCACGAAAAAGTCCTTTTGCTTTATCAGATCCAAAAGCCAGCTCGTTTAATAGTGTTTCCTTTCCTGCAAGATCTTCTTTATTTAAAGTACATCGTATTTGATTATCGCTGATACGTTCTATTTTCATAATCATCACTCCTTACTTTGTTGTTATTATAGTATTACTTTTGACAGGTGTAAAGTGTTTCTATTGAATTTACAAATTTCCCCAATTTTTATATTGAAAAAATTTACAATTAAGTATATAATAGGAATATGTCGCGACAGAACCTTACATTTTGGTACAGTAAAGGATATGACTACCACGAAATACTGCTTCATATGTAAGCAGCAGAAGGAGGTACATATGGCGAATCATGACGAATTATCTAAATATTTATCTGAAGGACTGGCAATCCGTTTGGATGGCATTGCAATAAGTGATGTGAACCTGGAACATGTGAATCTAATATTAAAGGAAGATGATTCATACATGAAAGAGTTTATTGATAACGGGGAAGGGGAGATTTGTGCTGTCAATTTTCAAAAAATAAGAGAATGATTACAAGGAGTTCATTGCCGGGAGTAATTCCCGGCATTTTTTTATTACTATTCTGATGAAGAGGAAAGATACTCTTTTAATCCCTGATATATACATTGTGCAGCTTTTTTCTGATAAGAGCTGGTCATAAGTTTTTGCTTTTCTTCTTCATTCGATAGGAAGCCACATTCCACAATCACTGTAGGATATGGATTATTTTTTAGAAGATAGTAATCCGTGTTGGATTTTGCCTTGCGGTGATTTGATGGATCTAATCCCTTAACTAATTCAGACTGTATGGAATCAGCCAGATGCTTGCTTTTTGAAGAACCCAGATAGTAGAAAACCTGTGCACCATGAACTTCTTCACTGGGATAACTATTCTGATGAATACTGATGACAGCAATGGGATCCTGATCGAATATCTGTTGTTTTCGATTTTTCAGGTCTGATAATTTTACATTTGTTGAAGATGACGCCAGATTATAATCACCGTTTCTTGTTAAAAATACTTTGAAGTTTGCTTTCTCCAGAATTTTTTTCAGTTTTAGGGAGAGAGAAAGATTAATATCTTTCTCCAGAACATTACCAGAACCTACTTTTCCAGGATCAGAGCCGCCATGACCGGGATCTATATATATAATATTCCGATTATGGATTGTTTGATTCACAAAAATGGGAAAAGTAAATGAAGAAACAGAAAGTAGAAATAGAATAAAGAAACTTCCTAAAAATATCATTTTTGAATCTTGTTTCATACGAGCAGCCCTTGCTTTTTTTATATTATAAGAAAATTTATGAAACAATATTCTCATATTATAGGAAAATATAAGTTTAAAGGATTTGTCTTTTCCGTTAAGCGGAAAAAGGATGAGGAATACGGACTTTTTTTTTGTACGGATTAATGATATAATTGTTAAGTATGTTTAGGAGATATTATGAAGACAAAATTAGTAAAAATTCAGCAAATTGAAGAATCAGATGATGGATTCAATGAAGCTGCAGGGCTGATAAGGAAGGGCGAGGTCGTTGCATTTCCAACAGAAACAGTTTATGGACTGGGTGGGAATGGCTTTATGGAAGATGCGGTCCATAAGATTTATGAAGCCAAAGGACGGCCTTCAGATAATCCATTAATCTTACATGTGTGTGACATAGATATGGTGGAAAGACTGGTTAAGAAGATGCCGCCAGCCGCCAGAAAGGCCATGGAAGTTTTCTGGCCAGGTCCGTTAACTGTGATTCTTCCAAAGACAGAGATAGTCCCTGGATGTGTTACAGGAGGCTTGGAATCTGTAGCAGTGAGGATGCCATCACATCAGGTGGCATTGGAACTGATTCGAAGATCAGGAGTGCCAATTGCCGCCCCTAGTGCCAATACATCAGGAAGACCAAGTCCTACAAAGGCAGAACATGTTATGGAGGATCTTAAGGGAAAGATTCCTATGATATTGGATGGAGGAGCTGTTTTGGTTGGGGTGGAGTCAACAATTGTTGATTTTACAGAGGATATTCCTGTTATTTTAAGACCAGGTCGTATTACAAAGGAAGATATAGAAAAAGTAATTGGATGTAAGGTGCAGATGAATACATCTTTTCGTGGAGAAGATAATGGGATACCTAAAGCACCAGGGATGAAATATAGACATTATGCACCAAAGGCACAGATGACATTGATTCTGGGAGAAAAGCAGGCGGTAGTTGATGAAATCAACCGTTTGGCTGAGAAAGACAGAAAACAGGGAATAAGAACAGGAGTTATCGGCACAGATGAAACAGTGGATTTATATTGTGCAGATGAAGTTGTCTCTGTGGGACAACGTAAGAACATGGAAACAGTAACAGCAAATCTGTATGATGTTATACGTGGATTCGATCATAAAGATGTGGATGTGATCTATTCAGAGGGTTTCGAAGGGGAACCTTTGGAGGAGGCGGTCATGAATCGTCTTGTGAAAGCAGCAGGTCATAGGATCATTCGAGTTTGAAAAAGGAGAATGTTTTGAAGAAGATTATCATAGTGAGTACAAATAATACCTGCCGCAGTTTTATTGCAGAGTCTGTATTGCGTCAGTATCTGAAAGAGGCTCATCAAAAAGATGTTGAGGTGGTTTCCAGAGGGCTGGTTGTGCTCTTTCCGGAACCGGTACATGTAAAGGCAGCAGATATGGTCCGGGAAACCGGAATTGAGATTGTAGACTTTCAGTCTTCCCAGCTTTTGCAGGAAGAAGTTGAAGAAAGTGATTTGATCCTCACGATGACAGAAGAACAAAAAGAAAAGGTCATAAGTGATTATCATGGATACAAAGAAGTTGCTACTATTAATGAATATGCCAGAGTTGAGGGAGCGGTCATTGATCCCTATGGTATGGAAGAAGAAGACTATGAGCGTTGTTTTATTCAGATTACGCGATTAATTAAAAAAATATGGGAAGAAAGATTAGGAGGAAACAAAATGATAGGTATTGGAAGTGATCATGGCGGATTTGCATTGAAACAGGCAGTAATCAAGCATTTAGAGGAAAAGGGTTATGCAGTAAAAGATTATGGCTGCTATTCTGAAGAATCCTGTGATTATCCTGTTTATGCAAAAGCAGTTGCAAAAGGAATCAAAGATGGTGAGATCAAACAGGGAATTCTGATTTGTGGAACAGGTATTGGAATTTCTATTACAGCAAACAAGATTCCTGGAATCCGTGCTGCTCTTTGTGGAGACACATTTAGTGCAAAAGCCACAAGGGAACATAACGATGCAAACATTCTTGCAATGGGTGCAAGAGTAACAGGAGAAGGACTTGCTCTTGAAATCGTAGATACTTTCCTGGAAACAAAATTCTCAAATGATGAAAGACATATTCGTCGTATCAATATGATTGAAGATTAATTAGAAAGTGAACCTTGGGAAACAGCCGGAATCGGCTGTTTTTTTATTACATAGGAAATTCCTTTGAATTTCCTATGTAATAAAAAACGCTCCGCGTGGATGTCCGCTTTGTTCTGTTATAGCGTGTTATAGCATTTTTCACAATAAAAAAAACTGCATTTTGTACAATATAAACAAAAATTTAACGGGAAAATAATTGACAAATAGAAATCAGGGGAATAAAATAGCAGACAAACAAAGGTGTTTACAATTTCTGTTAAGCAGAAACTGTAGGCACCTTTTGTTAAAAAAGAATACCAGACAGGAAAAGAAGGTGAGAAAATGGGTTCATTGGCAAATGAACTAATGAAGGCCCTGGAACTTCGGACAAGCTTTGTGATCCCTGTTGGGAAGGGAATTCCGGTGCCTGAGTCAACGGTAGTTACCTGGGGTATCATGGCAATTGTTGTATTGCTGTGTATCATTTTTGTAAGGAACCTGAAAATCGAACCAGAAGGACCGCAGCTTTATGTGGAAGCGCTTGTTGGATTCATTTATGGATTTATAGGTGATATTGTGGGAGAAAAAGGAAAACCATATATTCCTTTCCTGGGAACGGTGCTGATTTATCTGGGCTGTTCCAATGTATCAGGATTCTTTCGGGTAGCACCGCCTACAAAAGACCTGAATGTAACTGCAGGGCTTGCAGTAATCAGCTTGTTTCTGATTATTTATTCCGGCATACGCGAAAAAGGTGTCAAGGGATATCTGATGAGTTATGGACAGCCAATGGCAATGATGATTCCAATTAATTTGCTGGAGATCATCACCAGACCTTTATCATTATGTATGCGTCTTTTTGGAAATATTTTAGGTGGTTTTGTTCTGATGGAACTGATTACCATTGCAGCGCCGGCAATTGTGCCATTGCCGTTCAGCTGTTATTTTGATTTCTTTGATGGATTATTACAGGCATATGTTTTTGTTTTATTAACATCACTGTTTATTAGTGAATCACTTGAGTAAAAGAAAAGGAGATATGATTATGGGATTAGCAGCAATAGGAGCAGGAATTGCGGTATTAACAGGTTTAGGAGCAGGAATTGGAATTGGAATAGCAACAAACGGAGCTTTGGGAGCTATTGCCAGACAGCCGGAGGAAGCTGGAAACATTAACAAAACATTACTTCTTGGATGTGCACTGGCAGAATCAACAGCTATTTATGGACTGGTTATAGCTATTTTACTGATTGTATTAAAATAAAACCGGGAGGCAGAAGATATGTTTCTAAAATTAGACTGGGCCATAATCTGGCCAATTGTAAATATCTTTGTATTTTATCTTCTGCTTCGGAAATTTTTGTTTGGTCCGGTAAATGCGATTATGGAAAAAAGGAAAGAGATAATCACAAAAGATTTAACAGAGGCAGCAAACCAGAAGCAGGAAGCTGCAGAACTGAAAAAAGAGTATGAAGCATCTCTTACAGCAGCAAAGGATCAGGCAGGACAAATCGTTTCCGATGCAAGAGAACGTGCAAAGGCAGAATATCATGAGAAAATAAGTCAGGCAGATGAAGAGATTGCGCTGATGAAGGAAAATGCCCAGAAGGATATGGAAATTCAGAAGCAGAAAACACTGGCAGGATTGCAAAGTGAAATCGCAGGAATTGCACTGATGGCAGCAGCAAAAGTGGTAGAAAAGGAAACAACCAGTCAGGACAATGAAAAAATGTTAGATGATTTCTTAAAAGAGGCAGGTGTCTAGAAATGAAAATGGTATCTATGGCATATGGACAGGTTTTATTTGATCTGGATATATCCACAGAAAGTATTCATGAATCAGAATGTATTTTAAATGAGAACCCTGAACTGATGAAGGCATTGGAAAATCCATTGATTTCCAAAAAGGAGAAAAATAAAGTAATTGAGCAGATTTTTCCAGGAGCTATGCAGAAGTTTTTAAAAACGGTTTGTGCAAACAGAAATACGGACAATCTGAAAGAAGCATTTGCATATTACCATATACTCAGATCGAAAAAAGAAAAAAAGATTCAGGCAGAGCTGATTTATGTGACAAAACCAGAAGAAATACAGAAAAAAAGAATAAAGAAATACCTGAAAAAGAAATATGATGCAGATAGTGTGGAGCTTATTTTAAAACAGGATCATTCGCTGATTGGAGGATTTGTCATAAAAGTTCAGGATTATGTGATTGATAACAGCCTAAAAGGGAAACTGGAAAAAATGAAACAGGATTTAACGTGGAGGTGAGAATCAGGTGAGCAGTATTAAACCAGAAACTGTTGTTTCTGTCTTAAAAGATCAGATTGAACATTATGATGAAAAGACAGAAGTGAAAGAAGAGGGAAGAGTTATACAGATTGCAGATGGAATTGCAACTGTTTATGGAATGGATCAGGTTATGTACGGAGAGCTGGTAATTTTTGAAACCGGTGTCCGTGGAATGGTCCTGAATATTGAAAGAAGCTGTATCGGATGTGTTCTCCTGGGTTCCGATTATGGATTGATGGAAGGTTCCAAGGTTACACGAACCGGAATTCAGGCAGAAATCCCGGTAGGTAACGCTATGATTGGACGTGTGGTGAATGCCATAGGAGAGCCGATTGATGGAAATGGGGAAATAGAGACAGATGAATACAGACCGATTGAACATGAAGCAGCAGGAGTTATAGATCGAAAATCTGTAGATCAGCCTTTACAGACAGGAATTCTAGCTATTGATTCCATGTTTCCGATTGGACGAGGACAAAGGGAACTGATCATCGGAGACCGTCAGACAGGAAAGACTTCTATTGCAGTAGATGCGATTTTAAATCAAAAAGGTCAGGATGTGATATGTATATATGTTGCAGTTGGACAGAAGGCATCAACGGTATCACAGATTGTAACAACCCTGAAAAAACACGGTGCCATGGATTATTCTATTGTTCTTGCATCCACAGCAAGTGACACGGCATCTTTACAATACATTGCGCCTTATGCAGGAACTGCAATCGGAGAGCACTTTATGTATCAGGGAAAAGATGTACTGATTGTATATGATGATTTGTCCAAGCATGCAGTGGCTTACCGTACTATCTCATTGCTGCTGGAGAGATCTCCTGGACGAGAAGCTTATCCAGGTGATGTATTTTATCTCCATTCAAGGCTTCTGGAACGATCCTGCCGTCTGGATGAAGCACATGGAGGCGGCTCTATAACAGCGCTGCCAATTATTGAAACACAGGCAGGTGATGTATCTGCATATATTCCAACTAACGTGATTTCCATTACCGATGGGCAGATTTTCCTGGAAAGTGAACTGTTCTTTTCAGGTGTTCGACCGGCAGTTAATGTCGGATTATCAGTTTCACGTGTAGGAGGTGCAGCTCAGACAAAAATCATGAAAAAAGTTGCAGGAAATCTGAGAATTGATTTGGCACAGTATCGCGAACTGGAGGTTTTCACACAGTTTAGTTCAGATCTGGATGAGGGGACAAAAGAAGTCTTAAACCATGGAGCACATCTGATAGAATTGCTGAAACAGCCATTGTATCATCCAATGAGTCTTCATAAACAGATTATTCTGTTATATGCAGCATCTCATAAGATGCTTGACAATATTCCTTTAAGTGAGCTTAAGAAGACAACAGAAGAAATGGTATCTGTTTTTGAACAGAAATATCCGGAAATTATTCAGGAAATCGATGATGGAAAAATCCTGACGGAGGAACTTGCTGCATCCATTCAGCAGGGAATTGAGACTTTTTTTAAGTAGGTGATGTCTTATGGCAAATATGAGAGAAATTAAGACAAGAAAGAGCAGTATTGAAGATACAAGAAAAATTACCAATGCAATGTATCTGATTTCATCATCAAAACTTAAGAAAGCAAGAAAGCAGCTGGAGGCTACTGCGCCATATTTTGAAATGATACAGGCTACATTAATGGATATTATGACTCATTCGCCCAAATTGAAGCATCCGTTTCTGGAGAGTTCCAGAAAGTCTGGACAGAAAAAGGGTTTTTTGATTATGACAGCGGATCGTGGACTTGCAGGTGCCTACAACCATAACGTAATTAAAATGGCAGAAGAGCAGATGGGGAAAGTTGAAGACTGCAGATTGTTTGTTATGGGATATATGGGAAGAAATTATTTTGGAAAAAGAAATGAGGCTCAGACCGATGAAGATTTCTTTTATACGACCCAGGATCCGACCATTTACCGGGCAAGGAGAATAGCAGAAAAAATACTCAAAATGTATGTTGAAGGAGAACTGGATGAAGTTTATGTTATTTACACGAAGATGATAACATCAACAGTATCAGAGCCTCAAATGGTTAAAATACTGCCGTTAAATGGCGAAAATTATATTATGGCAGAGAAACAATCAGGGAGAACGACAGATTTTCAGCCTTCTGTTGAAGCTGTTATGGACCGGCTGGTGCCAAATTATATCAAGGGGCTGGTGTATGGGGCTATGGTTGAGTCCTTCTCCAGTGAACTGAATGCCAGAATGATGGCAATGGAAGGTGCAAGTAAAAGTGCCAGTGAGATGATTCAGAAATTAGATTTACAGTATAATAGGGTCCGCCAGGCAGCTATTACTCAGGAAATAACGGAAGTTGCCAGCGGGGCAAAAGCATTAAGAAAGAAATAAGAACGAAGGAAGGGATAATCAGATGGAAAAAGGAAAAATTGTTCAGGTTCTGGGTCCTGTTATAGATGTGGAATTTGAGACAGAACATCTTCCTTTGATAAAAGACGCATTAACCGTCAAAAATAAAGGGAAAAATGTTGTTATGGAAGTGGCACAGCATATGGGAAACCGGACGGTACGCTGCATTCTTCTTGCGGCAAGTGAAGGTCTGCATAAAGGAATGGAAGTAATGACAACAGGGGGACCAATTAAAGTACCTGTAGGGAAACAGACACTTGGCCGAATGTTTAATGTTCTTGGAGAAACCATAGATAATGGAGAACCTATTGAAACAGAAGAAAAGTGGACGATTCACAGGGAACCACCGAAATTTGAAGATCAGAGTCCTGTTGTAGAAATGTTTGAAACAGGAATTAAGGTTATTGATCTTCTTGCACCTTATGCAAAAGGTGGAAAGATTGGTTTATTTGGAGGTGCAGGTGTAGGAAAAACTGTATTGATTCAGGAATTGATTCACAACATTGCAACAGAACATGGAGGATATTCAATTTTTACTGGTGTAGGAGAGCGTTCCCGTGAGGGAAATGACCTTTGGGGTGAAATGACTGAATCCGGGGTTATTAAAAATACAGCGCTGGTGTTTGGACAGATGAATGAACCACCTGGATCCCGTATGAGGGTTGCACAGACAGGACTGACCATGGCAGAATATTTCCGTGATCAGGAAAAACAGAATGTATTATTATTTATAGACAATATCTTCCGTTATGTACAGGCAGGATCTGAAGTTTCAGCGCTTCTCGGGCGAATGCCGTCAGCAGTAGGTTATCAGCCGACACTTGCCAATGAAGTTGGAGAACTGCAGGAGCGAATTACATCCACAAAAAACGGTTCCATTACATCTGTACAGGCTGTTTATGTACCTGCCGATGACCTGACAGACCCGGCTCCGGCCACAACATTTGCACATCTGGATGCGACAACTGTATTGTCCAGAGCAATATCTGAGCAGGGAATTTATCCGGCAGTTGATCCGCTGGAATCCAGCTCAAGAATTCTTGAGCCTGATATTGTAGGTGAAGAACATTATGAAACAGCCAGACGTGTGGAAGAGGCCTTGCAGAAATATAAAGAACTGCAGGATATCATTGCAATTCTGGGAATGGAAGAACTGGATGAAGAAGATAAACTTACCGTTTACAGGGCAAGAAAAATTCAGAAGTTTCTTTCACAACCATTCCATGTGGCAGAAAACTTTACGGGAATTCCTGGTGTCTATGTGCCAGTCAGTGAAACAATCCGTGGATTTAAAGCGATTCTTGATGGTGAGATGGATGAATATCCGGAAACAGCATTTTTGATGGCAGGAACAATTGATGATGTAAAGGAGAAAGCGAAAGGGGTGTCATAAATGGCAGAGACCTTTTATTTTGAAATTATTGCCAGTGACAAGAAATTTTACAGCGGGGCATGTGAACATGTCATATTTCCTGCAGTGGATGGTTCTTACGGTGTCCTTGCCAATCATGAAGATACAGTTACTGCAGTTGTTGCCGGGGAAATGAGATTTAAGGTAGATGGAGAATGGCATACGGCAATTGTAGGAGAAGGATTTGCAGATATCACACGGGATTTTGTGATTATTGTTGTTGATACGGTAGAACGACCAGAAGATATTGATATCATCCGGGCAAGAGAAGCAAAAGCTCGTGCAGAAGAACGGTTAAAGCAGAAGCAGAGCAGGATACAGTATTATCATACACAGGCCGCATTATCCAGAGCCATGGCGAGACTGAAAGTAACAGCAAAGTATACAAGAAAATAGGGAATGGGATATAATCTTATCCAGAAAAAAGAGAATGTTGAAAAAGTAGATTTATAATCTGCCAGGTCAACATTCTCTTTTTTACATCACATCCAAAAGCGAATTATTTTTATTTTTCTTAATAAATAAACGATGATTCCTGATACAAAGAAAACCAGGAAAGATAGAACCGGAATTTCCCAAAAAGGAGAATATCGGCCAATCATTTTCTGAGAAACAAGAAAATGAATGAAAATATTGTGTACCAGATAAATTCCAAAAGAAAGCTGTCCACCCAAAAGGATAGGTTTTCTGAATTTTTCCCAAAAAGGAGAGGAGCCTATCTGGGTAAGAAAAATAAAAACGGCAATTCCGGTAATAACAATTCCAGGTGCGAAATCATTGGTCCAGGTTTCTTCCCATCCGCCAAGAGTCAGGCTGGCCTTTCGGGCAAGAAAAACAGTAACTCCCATAGAAAAAACAGCAATCCCATAAAAAATATAACGCTGGATTTTTGACAATGGATAACGATAAATATACCAGCCTGCCAGAAGAAAGCCGCTATACTTAAGGAAACCGGTAAGTTTCAGTTTACGAAGAAACAGATTGGCATAGGAAAATGCACCAATACCCAAAGGTTCCACATAAGGAATAATGCAGTTGGTAACAAAAAGTATAGCAAGAAGATACAAGTATGTTTTCTGGTCCATTTCCTTTACCAGTATTCGTAAAAATGGGAGAACCAGATAGAGACCAATCATCATATAAAGGAACCAGTAAACAACGTTACCATCGTTTTTTAATAAAGTAATCAGCGCATGCTTAAGATCCTGTAAAGAAATAGAAAAAGTATCTCGATAAAAAACAGAGTAACAAATATCAAATAATGGCACCATGATGCAGATTGCCATCAGCATTCTTAGAATGTAAGATTTTAAAATCTTGCTGGCAGTGATTGTTTTTTCTGGATTTAGTAAAAAGATACCACTGATCATCAGAAATAGAATAACTGGCCAGGATGAAATCAGAATGTTGAAAAAATGACTAATCTGCCAACGACTGCTCCAGAAAACAGAGGCACGGATTTCCTGAGAAGAGATATGATTAAAGCAGATTAAGAGAATTGCAATGATTCGAATAAATTCAGGATATAACATTCGTTCTTTTTTCATATATAATCTCCTTAAGTAAATATTACAAATATTTTACCATAATATTACATAAATGGAAATAGGGGATTATTTACAAAAATTTATAAAAAATGGATAATAAAGTAACAATTATTTCCATAGAGAATATATTACTATTAGTGACTATTATAAAGGTTAAGAAAATAATGGAGAAAAGAATGGATGAGATGGAACCGGGAGAAAAAGGAGAAATTATAAAAATAGATGCAAAAGAAGATTTTTGTGACAGGATGGCTGCTGTGGGATTAGAAGAGAAGGTATCAGTAGTGTGTGTTGGAAAAAGTCCATGGGGAAATCCATCCGCTTATGGTGTTTGTGGGGCGGTAATTGCATTTCGGAATGAGGATGTTCATAATATTAAGGTAATTGTTTAGGAGTAAAAAGAGCATGAAACAGTCTGTTGTTGTGGCATTTGCAGGGAATCCAAATGTGGGAAAGAGCACTTTATTTAATAGTCTGACAGGTATGAGACAACACACGGGAAACTGGCCGGGAAAAACAGTGGAAAAGGCAGAAGCTGATATTGAAACAGACAGGTATTGTTATCATCTGATTGACTTACCTGGGACTTATTCTTTAAAAGCCCGCTCTTTGGAGGAGATAATCACACAAGATTATTTAAGTGAGCAGAATCCGGATATTACAATGGTAGTCTGTGATGCATCCTGTCTGCAGCGTAATTTAAAATTTTTACTGCAGGTTATGGAAATAAGTTCCCACGTAATTCTTTGCGTTAATCTGATGGATGAAGCAAAGAAAAGGGGAATTATCATTAATCTGGAGAAACTGTCTGAAATCTTAGGTATAGTCGTCATTGGAACCTGTGCTCATAAAAGGAATACCAGGAAAGAAATCATGAGTCTTTTGGATCAGGAAGTTGGACGGCAAAGGAAAAGAAATAATATAAAGGAAAAGGATATTGAAAGCATATGTCAGAAGGTTATAGAGAAACCAGAAGGATATGATCGAAAAGACAGGCAGATGGATAAGATTTTTACAAGTATCCAGACCGGATTTCTTTCTATGATATTATTATTTACATTAATTTTCTGGATTACCCTTACAGGTGCAAATTATATTTCGGATGGTCTGGCAGATGGAATGGATATACTTTATGGATGGATAGGAAAATTGTTGACTATTATAGAAATACCAGAGGTATTTTATGATTTTCTAATGAATGGAGTCTTAAAGGTCATGTTTTGGGTAATCTCGGTTATGCTGCCGCCAATGGCAGTTTTCTTTCCTCTGTTTTCAGTGCTGGAAGACAGCGGTTATTTGCCAAGAATGGCTTATAATCTGGATTGCCCGTTAAAAAAATGCGGAGGATGCGGAAAACAGGCTCTTACAATGAGTATGGGTCTTGGGTGTAATGCTGTGGGGGTGACAGGGTGTCGGATTATCGATTCTCCACGGGAACGTCTTATTGCTGTTTTAACCAATAGTTTCATACCATGCAATGGAAGGTTCCCTGCAATGATTACGGTTATTACAATATTCTTTTCTGGATTTTCTCAAAAAGAACAACTAGATCGTATTCTTTTTGTGGTAATTCTGGCGGGATTTATTATTTTGAGTATTTTACTGACTTTTTTTGTGTCAAAAATATTATCATTAACTATTTTAAAAGGAATTTCTTCTTTTTTTATGTTGGAGCTGCCACCATATAGAAAACCTCAGATGAAAAAAATTCTGGTTCGTTCAGTTTTTGACCGGACATTGTATATGCTTAGAAGAGCAGTTATAGTTTCAGTACCTGCCGGGGCAATTTTATGGATCATGATTAATGTAAAAACAGGAAATATTACATTGATGAAAGGATTTATTAAATTTCTGGAACCATTAGGACATTATATTGGATTAGATGGGACTATTTTAGCTGCTTTTTTGTTGGGTTTTCCTGCAAATGAGATTGTTATACCGATTATGATCATGGGATACCTTCAGAATGGAACTCTGGAGGAAATTTCTAATTTAAGACAGATTTACGGATTGCTTGTGCAAAATGGATGGAATTTAGGAACAGCAGTCTGTTTTCTGGTTTTTACAATCAGTCATTGGCCATGTGCAACTACATTATATACAATATGGAAGGAAGAGAAAAAAATACGATGGGTTATTTGGGCGGTAATTATACCTGCCATGACAGGAATGAGTATATGTCTTGTTATCCATACAATTATGCAGGTTGTTATATAAACCATGAAAATACAGGCTTTTTACAATATAATAGATACAAAAAAAATCAGATACACTCAAATAATTTGTGGGAAATATATGGAAAAGTAAAAATGTGGTGGTTATATTTTGGAAGAAATGATATAATGCACTCATGAAGATGCCATACATAAGGAGGTTTTGATATGAAAAAATATGGGCCTGTTATCCGTATGTTTTCATTAATCACCCAGCTTGGAATCACTATGCTGACATCCATTTTTTTATGTATGTTTATTGGGTTATGGATTGACCGGACGTTTTCCACCCATCTGTTTCTTCCGTTTTTGATTTTAGGAGTTCTTGGAGGAATCAGAGGAGTGTATTCGCTGGTCCGGCATGCGAATGATGACAGCGGGGAGGGTGAAAATGATAGATAAGTTAAGACAGCTGGATGAGACATTTTTGGATCTGGTCATTGGGATTTTTCTCTATGGTGTGGTATCTGGAATTTTGGGCATGATAATAACAAAGGGGAATCTGTGGTTCCTTCTTGGCATTTTGATCGGCATCCTGGCTGCAGTGGGGATGATCATTCACATGATGGTCAGTATTCAGAAAGCAGTAGAAATGGATTCTCATGATGCCAGTCGATATATGGTCAAATGTACCATGATTCGATATTTTGTCATGTTGTTGATCATGATACCTGGAATTAAGATGGATTTTATCTGCTTTATTGGAATTATCACAGGTATTTTAAGCAGTAAATTTTCAGCATTACTTCACAGGGTGATACATCAGCATCTTACCAGAAGAATTTTAAAAGAATAACAAAAAGGAGGTTATGCTATGGGACTTATGAAAGCCCCCATGATGCTTGCATCAGCTGGAAATGATGTAGATTTCATGGTTCATGGGCTGATACCGCTTAAGTTTCTTGGACATAGGGTGTGGATTACAACAACTCATGTGACTACATTGATTGTTATGGTATTTATCCTGATTCTTGCATTGATTGCAAGACGTGCAATCTTAAATGGAAAGGAAAAACCCGAGGGACTGCAGAATTTTGTGGAACTTCTTGTTGAAACACTGGACAAACTTGTTCAAGGAACAATGGGAAGGCATTGGAGGCCTTTTGTCAATTATATCGGAAGTATTATGGTGTTTATCTTAATATGTAATACATCCGGATTATTTGGACTTCGACCGCCAACAGCAGATTATGGCACGACTCTGGCCCTGGCATTGATTACATTTGTACTTATTCAGTACAGTGCTTTTAAGACCAGTAAGCTGAATGTGTTCATTGATTTATTTAAGCCAATTCCTATTTTGTTTCCGATCAATCTGATTGGAGAGTTTGCAACACCGTTATCTATGTCACTGCGTTTGTTTGGAAACATTATGGCAGGTACCATTATGATGGCATTATGGTATGGATTACTTCCGGTATTTGCAAAACTTGGAATCCCGGCATTTCTGCACATCTATTTTGATTTATTTTCAGGAGCAATACAAACATTTGTATTTGCTATGCTGACGATGACATTTATCGCACAAAAGCGTGATGCTTAAAGACATTGAAATTCATAAAGATATATCTAGGAGGAAAGAAATATGAATATTACAAGTGAGGCATTTGTATTAGGATGTTCAGCAATTGGGGCTGGACTTGCACTGATTGCTGGTATTGGACCTGGTATTGGTCAGGGATATGCAGCAGGACAAGGTGCATCAGCAGTAGGACGCAATCCTGGAGCAAAGGGTGATATTACATCAACTATGCTTTTAGGACAGGCTGTTGCAGAGACAACAGGTCTTTACGGATTGGTTATCGGCCTGATCTTATTATATGCAAACCCATTATTTGCAAAACTTTAAAAAGATAAGCCGAAGGGAGGCCAAGGCGTGGACGGAAGAATATTTGGATTAGATATTCAGCTTGGCTTTGATGTGATTTTGCAGGCAATCGCAGTATTTATCATGTTTGCATTGCTTTCCTATTTATTGTTTGAACCGGCCCGCAAGATGCTGGAAGAACGTAGGAAAAAGATTGCAGGGCAGTTAGATCAGGCAGCTGCGGATCAGGAAGATGCAGCAAGATTAAAAGCTGAGTATGATGAGAAATTAAAGAATGTTGAAAAAGAAGCAGACGAGATTCTGGCTCAGGCCAGAAAGAAGGCACTGAAAAGAGAAGAGGATATTGTAGCTGAGGCAAAAGAAGAAGCTGCAAGAATCATTGCCGGTGCCAATCGTGAAGTTGAGCTTCAGAAAGCCAAGGTCAAAGATCAGATGAAGCAGGAAATGATTCAGGTGGCAGTCTTAATGGCAGGTAAGATTATTGAAAGTCAGATAGATGCCAAGGAACAGGCTGCACTTGTTGATCAGACCTTACAGGAAATGGGTGATAAGACATGGCTTCAAGAGTAAGTAAGATCTATGGGGATGCATTTGTATCTCTGCAGGCTGAAGAAGGAAGTCTTGCACAGGCGATGGAAGAAGTTAAGGCGGTCAAAGAAATCTTTGACTCCAATGATGATTTGATTCGTTTTCTGCATCACCCACAGATTACCAAAGATGAAAAGATGAAGGTCGTGGAGAAAATTCTTAAAGGAAAAGTATCAGATGATATGACAGGTTTTCTCATGATTATCATAAAAAAGGGACGCTATCAGGAAATAGATGGAATTTTTGATTATGTGATCGAAAAGATAAAGAAGCTTGAGGGAATAGGAACTCTTAAAGTAACTTCAGCGTTTCCTTTATCGAAAGAACAAAAAGAAAAAATTGAAAAGAAAGTTCTTTCCATTACCAGTTATAAAAAGCTGGAGATTCATTATGAGACAGATGAGGCAATCATTGGAGGTCTTATCCTGAATATGGATGACCGGGTTGTGGATAACTCCATTCGTACAAAGCTTACGACAATGGGGAAACATTTGTCAAAAATACAACTTTAGAACAGGAGGAAGATAAGCCCCATGAATTTAAGACCAGAAGAGATCAGCTCTGTAATCAAGGAGCAGATTAAACAATATTCAACAAAGCTTGAAACCTCTGATATTGGAACGGTAATACAGGTAGCTGATGGAATTGCCAGAATCCATGGTCTGGAAAAAGCCATGCAGGGAGAACTTCTGGAATTTCCTGGCGAAGTTTATGGTATGGTACTGAATCTGGAAGAGGATAATGTTGGTGCTGTACTTTTGGGAAATCAGAAGAATATTAATGAAGGCGATACAGTTAAGACTACCGGACGTGTTGTAGAAGTACCAGTTGGAGATGCTATGACCGGACGTGTCGTTAATTCACTGGGTCAGCCAATTGATAATAAGGGACCTATTGAGACTGATAAATATCGTCCAATTGAGAGAGTTGCTTCTGGAGTTATCTCAAGAAAATCTGTAGATACTCCGATTCAGACAGGAATTAAGGCGATTGATGCCATGGTACCGATCGGACGCGGACAGCGTGAATTGATCATTGGTGACCGTCAGACAGGTAAGACAGCGATCGCTATTGATACTATTATTAACCAGAAGGGTCAGGGTGTTCACTGTATTTATGTAGCAATTGGACAGAAAGCATCTACAGTTGCTAATATCGTAAAAACTTTGGATGAGTTTGGTGCTATGGATTATACAACAATTGTAGCATCTACAGCCAGTGAACTGGCACCTCTTCAGTATATTGCGCCATATGCAGGATGTGCTATTGGTGAAGAATGGATGGAAAAGGGAGAAGATGTACTGATCGTGTATGATGATTTGAGTAAACATGCAACTGCATATCGTACACTTTCGCTACTTCTGAGACGACCACCTGGACGTGAAGCTTATCCTGGTGACGTTTTCTATCTTCATTCAAGATTACTGGAAAGAGCAGCCCGCTTATCAGATGAACTGGGTGGAGGATCATTAACTGCACTGCCAATTATTGAAACTCAGGCAGGGGATGTATCTGCATATATTCCAACCAATGTAATTTCTATTACAGATGGTCAGATTTATCTGGAAACCGAAATGTTTAATGCAGGTTTCCGTCCGGCAATCAATGCAGGACTTTCTGTATCCCGAGTTGGTGGATCTGCACAGATTAAGGCAATGAAAAGTATTGCCGGTCCAATTCGTACAGATCTTGCCCAGTACCGTGAACTTGCAGCATTTGCCCAGTTTGGTTCTGAACTGGATGCAGATACAAAAGAGCGTCTGGCACAGGGTGAAAGAATCCGTGAAGTATTAAAACAGCCACAATATCAGCCGCTTGCTGTTGAAAAACAGGTTGTGATCATTTATGCGGCAGTTAACAAGTATCTGCTGGATTTGGAAGTGAATAAAGTACTGGATTTTGAAAAAGAGCTGTTTGAACTGATTGACACAAAATATCCGGAAATTTTCAAGTCAATTGCAGAAGAGAAAGTAATAAATAAAGAAACAGAAGAAAAGCTTATTCAGGCAATAAATGAGTGCAAAGACTCTTTTAGAAAGTAAGGTGAATCGTCATGGCATCAATGATTGATATAAAAAGACGAAAAGCCAGCATTGAAAGTACCGGACAGATCACCAAAGCCATGAAACTTGTCTCTACAGTTAAATTGCAGAGGGCAAGACAGCGCGCAGAGGAATCAAAAGCATATTTTAACAAGATGTATCAGACTATGACATCTATTCTTGCAAAAGCAGGGAATATTGAGCACCCGTATTTAAAAGCCAACGGGTCTTCTGTGAAAGGAATTATTACGATTTCTTCCAATCGAGGACTTGCAGGCGGATATAACAATAATATTGTAAAGATGATCCGTGACTGCGGAATGGATAAAGATGAAATTGCAATATATGGTGTTGGACATAAGGCTATGGAAGTACTTGCCCATCGAGGATATAAAATAGTTTCAGATGATTCTGAGATTATTAATGAGCCTGAATACGAAGATGCAAGAAAACTTGGTGAAAAGGTTTTAGAAGCTTTTGAAAATGGAGAGATTGGTGAAATATATCTGGCATATACCGATTTTAAAAATACCGTTGTACATGAACCTAAATTAGTGAAATTGCTGCCGATTGAATGGGACAGGGACTCTCTGGAGGAATCTCAGGATGATAAATTACTGATGAATTTTGAACCAGAACCAGAAGAAGCCCTAACCATGCTGATTCCGAAATATCTTTGCAGTATGATCTATGGGGCTCTGGTTACATCGGTAGCCAGTGAAAACGGTGCGAGAATGCAGGCAATGGACTCTGCAACCAGCAATGCAGAGGAAATGATTTCCACCTTAGAGCTTGCTTATAACCGCGCAAGACAAGGTGCAATCACACAAGAACTGACAGAAATTATTTCAGGAGCAGAAGCACTTAAATAAGAGTAGGAGGAAATAAGATGGCAGATAATCATACAGGGAAAATCACCCAGGTGATTGGTGCGGTTCTGGATATCAAATTTGAGGAAGGACAGCTTCCGGAAATAAATGACGCAATCGATATTCAGACAAAAGATGGAGGCAAACTTGTTGTAGAAGTTGCCCAGCATCTGGGAGATGATACCGTAAGATGTATCGCAATGGGACCAACCGATGGACTGGTTCGCGGCATGGATGCCGTTGCTACAGGAGGACCAATTTCTGTTCCTGTCGGTGAAGCAACATTAGGACGTATCTTTAATGTGCTGGGAGATCCTATTGATAATAAACCTGCACCGGAAGGTGTAGAACGGTTGCCAATTCATAGAAAAGCACCGGAATTCAGTGAGCAGTCTACAGAAACTGAAGTATTGGAAACAGGAATCAAAGTCGTTGATCTGCTGTGTCCATATCAGAAAGGTGGAAAAATCGGACTGTTTGGTGGTGCCGGGGTTGGAAAGACCGTATTGATTCAGGAATTAATTCGAAATATTGCAACAGAACATGGTGGATATTCTGTATTTACCGGAGTAGGAGAGCGTACTCGAGAAGGAAATGACCTTTATTATGAAATGAGCGAGTCTGGAGTTATCGATAAAACAGCCATGGTATTCGGACAGATGAATGAACCACCTGGAGCACGTATGCGAGTAGGTCTTACTGGACTTACTATTGCAGAAAATTTCCGTGATCAGGGTGGAAAGGATGTATTGCTGTTTATTGATAATATTTTCCGTTTTACTCAGGCTGGATCTGAAGTATCTGCTTTGCTTGGACGTGTTCCAAGTGCAGTAGGATATCAGCCGACACTGCAGACAGAAATGGGTGCATTACAGGAACGAATTACTTCCACAAAAAACGGTTCTATCACATCTGTACAGGCAGTTTATGTGCCTGCGGATGACCTGACAGACCCGGCTCCTGCAACAACATTTGCCCATCTGGATGCAACTACGGTATTATCCCGTTCTATTTCTGAAATGGGTATTTATCCTGCAGTAGATCCGCTGGAATCCACATCCAGAATTCTGGATCCGAAGATTGTTGGAGAAGAGCATTATCAGGTAGCACGTGGAGTTCAGGAAATTCTTCAGAGATATAAAGAATTGCAGGATATTATTGCAATCCTTGGTATGGATGAACTTTCAGAAGAAGAGAAACTGATTGTAGATCGTGCAAGAAAGGTCCAGAGATTCCTGTCACAGCCATTCTTTGTGGCAGAACAGTTTACAGGTAAACCGGGACAGTATGTATCATTAAATGATACTATTCAGGGATTTAAGGAAATACTGGAAGGAAAACATGATGATATTCCGGAAGGTATGTTCTTGAATGCAGGAAGTATTGATGAAGTAGTAGAGCGTGCAGCAGAGAAGAAGTAGGTGATGGCATGGCTGATAATTTAATGAAATTAGAAGTAACAACGCCGGAGCGTACTTTTTATCAGGGTGATGTGCGTATGGTGGAGCTGACAACAACGGAAGGTGATGTTGGAATTTATCCAAAGCATATTCCCATGACTATGATAGTTGCACCTGGAGTTCTCACTATCACAGAATCAGATGGTACCAAAAAGGAGGCAGCATTAATGAAAGGCTTCCTGGAAATAACAGGTGACTCCATGAGTATTTTGGCAGAAGTTGCTGAATGGCCAGATGAAATTAATCTGGAACGTGCCAGAAAGGCAAAAGAGCGTGCCAAGAGACGTCTGGCAGCCAAAGATGCCAATACAGATTATGTACGGGCAGAAATGGCACTAAAACGAGCACTGATAAGAGAAAAAATTTCAAATTAAAGAGAGACTCAGATATACCCCGTAAAACGGCTTCCGCGCTGCGCTTGTGCAGATTGTTTTTGCGGGGTATATTTTCGTCTTAGAAAGAGAATTTAATTCATGGAGAGGGTTAAAAGAAGAAAGAAAATTCATGGAGTGAGTTAAAAAATACATCCTGCATGGAAACATTCTGTGGGGCCATAGGTCCCTGGTCGTTCCAGGCAGGATATCTGAGTTATTATCGATTTGCTAAATTATTATTCTGATATCTGGAGTCGAAGGTTACTTCGTCATCAAACCATTCTGGTCCTTCATAGTCAAGTGCTGCTTCTTCGCTTGGAAATTCGACTTCTGCCATAACAAGCCCTTCGTGATCTCCGTGAAATACATCCAGTTCAATCAGATAACCATCATCTGTGGGAATTTTATAACGTGTTTTCTGAATGAGAATGCCGTCAATTTTTGGTCGTAAATGTTCATAAGCTTTTTTATCCAGCGGGAATTCAGATTCCGTGCGGGACATAAGGCCACGGGACTTAAAGGTAAGAAAATATAGCTTATTCATTCGGCGAATCCTTATGACAGGATCCATGCATAAATAACCTTGTTCAATTTCTGAATGTGGATAAGTTTCCAGATTGTCAGGTAAATCGTGGACAATAAATTTACGTTCAATTTCCATGGGCATCCCCTCCATTTGTTTTTCTTTATTATACCTAGCGATTATGATATAATCAACAAAGATTAAAGAAAAAACAAAAAATAAGGAGAAATGTAGAATTTATGCGTTTAAGGAATGTACCTGGGGCAAGAGAAACTATTATTGAAAGTCCCATATCCATTCAGGATCCAGAAAAATTAAAAGGAAAATGGGCGGATGAATTTAAAAATGACCATCCTGTACACATTGAAGTAGGTATGGGAAAAGGAAAGTTTATTTTAGAAATGGCAAGAAGAAATCCTGATATCAATTATATAGGGATTGAAAAATATTCCAGCGTTCTTGTGAGAGCTGTGGAAAAAGCGGAAGAATTTGAAGGAGATAACCTTCGCCTCATTCGTATGGATGCAGAAAATATTGAAGATGTATTTGATGAAGCAGAAATTGATCGTATATATCTGAATTTCTCTGATCCATGGCCGAAAGACCGCCATGCCAAACGGCGTTTAACATCAACACGTTTTTTTCAGCGGTATGATCATATTTTAGATCCTGAAGGTCGTGTCATGTTTAAGACGGATAACAGGAAACTATTTGATTTTTCCTTGGAACAGGTTAAGGAAGCAGGGTGGATTCTGGAAAATTATACATATGATCTGCATCATAGTGAATATAATGAAGGAAATGTTATGACAGAATACGAAGAAAAATTTTCTGCAAAAGGAAATCCAATCTGTCGTTTAACAGCATATCGTCAAAAATAACTTTTTCCTGCATATATTATGAAAAAAGTGGTAATATAATCATGAAACCAGGAAAATGTCAAAGAAAAATTCATATGTTTCTTTATCAGCATCCTTGTATCAGCAAATGGATCTGTAAATTTTTAATTTCATTAAAAGAAGCAAATGATTGTTTAAACCGAAAAGAATAGGAGGAATGGAACATGGAATATACATTTACAAAGGAAAATTTTGAAAAAGAGGTATTACAGTCTGATGTACCGGTATTGGTTGATATGTTTGCAACATGGTGTGGCCCATGTAAAATGATGGCTCCTGTAGTTGAAGAGATAGCAAAAGAATATGAAGGAATCGCCAAGGTTGGAAAAGTTGACATTGATCAGGACAGTGATCTGGCAGCCCGTTACAGCATTATGTCAGTTCCGACATTTTTAATCTTTAAAAATGGAGAAGTAGTGGATAAAGTAGTAGGTGGTGTACCAAAAGACATCCTGACACAGGCAATTGAAAAAGCAAAATAAAATGATATTGGAGCTTCATTTGAGGCTCCTTTTTTCTTGCATGTAAACTGCTTTTGCCATATAATCGAGATAATAAGCCTATAATCGGGAGGATCAGATGAATATTTTAAATATAGAGCATATTAGCAAAATATATGGAGAAAAAGTGATTTTTGATGATGTATCCTGTGGAATTCATCAGGGAGACAAAATTGGTATTATCGGAGTCAATGGGACAGGGAAAACAACTTTATTAAAGATAATTGCAGGTATAGAAGAACCGGATTTGGGACAGGTAATATGCGGAAATGGAATCAGTGTTACCTATTTGCCGCAAAATCCTGAGTTTCCTAAAGAACTGACGATTCTTGAATATGTTATGGAAGGAAAAGAACATCAGGACTGGAAGACAGAAAGTGATGCAAAATCCATACTTACCCGATTAGGTATTTATGATTTTGAAAGCAGTACAAAATATTTATCTGGAGGACAGAAAAAAAGAGTAGCATTGGCAAGAACACTGGTAGATCCTGCGGAGGTTCTTGTTCTGGATGAACCTACCAACCATCTGGATAACGATATGGTTTTATGGCTGGAGGATTATCTGAATCAGTTTAGAGGTGTTTTAATCATGGTAACCCATGACCGGTACTTTTTGGATCGTGTTACCAATAAGATTGTGGAAATTGATAAAGGAAAGCTGTATGAATATAATGCAAATTATTCCGGTTTTCTTGAATTAAAGGTCCAAAGAGAAGAAATGGAACAGGCAACGGAAAGAAAACGCCAGAGTCTTCTTCGTGTGGAAATGGAATGGATGAAGCAGGGAATTAAAGCACGGGGGACAAGGCAGAGAGCACGAACAGAACGATTTGAAGCATTAAAAAATGCTGCAGGTCCGGAAATCCAGCAGAAAGTGGAAATGGATTCTGTCAGCAGTCGTCTGGGGAAAAAGACCATAGAGATTGAACATGTCTCTAAAGGGTATGATGATAAACAGCTGATCCAGGATTTTTCTTATATTATCTTAAGAGATGATCGTCTTGGAATAATAGGACCAAACGGTTGTGGAAAATCTACATTGATGAAGATGATCATGGGAATTGTTTCTCCAGATGAAGGGCAGATCATAATAGGTGACACTGTTAAAATCGGATATTTTGCTCAGGAGAATGAAGAAATGGAAGAGGATAAGAGGGTCATAGATTATATCCGTGATGTGGCAGATTATATTGAAACTGCCAGGGGGAAAGCAAGTGCATCCCAGATGCTTGAGAGATTTTTGTTTCCGCCAGCATTGCAGTATACCCCATTAAATAAATTATCCGGTGGAGAAAAAGAAGACTTTATTTGTTAAGAGTGTTAATGGAAGCTCCGAATGTTCTGATACTGGACGAACCGACAAATGATCTGGATATTGCCACTTTGACGATTCTTGAAGATTATCTGGATACATTTCAGGGAATTGTTATTACTGTTTCTCATGACCGGTATTTTCTGGATCGAATCGTAAACAGAATCTTTGCTTTTGAATCAGGAGGGCGTCTGGTACAGTATGAAGGTGGTTATACGGATTATCTGGAAAAGACCAAGGACAAATTTAAACAGATACAAACAAAAAAGGAACTTAAAGATAATAAAGGTACAAAATTTCAGAAAACCCATCAGAAAAAATTGAAATTCACCTTCAAGGAACAAAAGGAATTTGAAACTATTGATGAAGATATTGAAAAGCTGGAAACAAAGATTGAACAACTGGATGAGGAAATAATGAAAAATGCCACAAATTCTGGAAGGCTTTCTGAATTGACGGTTGAAAAAGAAGAAACGGAAGCTCAGTTAAATGAAAAAATGGATCGCTGGGTCTATTTAAACGATTTAGCAGAAAGAATTGAAAATCAGAATCTATAAAAAAATTCTGGGGATTTAATATGCCCCAGAATTTTTTGCTACATAATTTCATTATTAAACTTCGTCTGGATCTAAATGTATATCCTTTTTGTATAAACGGTATTCTACCCAGTTGGTAATTAAATATTGAACACAGGCAAAAAACGGAACACCTAAAAACATTCCAAGAGGTCCAAAGAATTCTCCACCTACAGTAATAGAGAACAAGATCAGTAATGGGCGGACACCAGTGGATTGTCCAAGAATTTTAGGACCGAGAATCAGTCCGTCAAATTGCTGAAGTACCAATATCATAATAAGGAAAATAAATGCTTTCATGGGACTGATGATAAGCAGGATAAAAGCACCAGGAACGGCACCAAAAAATGGTCCAAAGTACGGAATCATATTGGTAATTCCAACAATGACACTAATGAGAACTGTATATGGAAGCTTAAGAATCGTCATTAAGAAAAAACATAAAACTCCAATAATCAGAGAATCAATAGATTTTCCTATGATAAAACTGGAAAAGATCTCGTGACAGTCTTTACATGTTTTCAAAACAGTATAGGACCTCTTTTCATTGAAAATAGCAAGGATCAGTTTTTTCATAGACAATTTAATAATCCCTTTATCTGTTGTCATATAAACAGATACTACAAAAGCAATAAAAATATTAAACAGCCATTTGGCAAGAGATAAAGACATATTATATAGCCATGGAATAATCTCAGCAATAATTGTATTGGAAAGATTTAAAAGTTTCGGGAGAGTTTTTGTTTCGATGGTATCCAAAACTTCAGGAGGAAGCAAGTGTGTACTTGTTGCGCGATATTCTTCAAAAAGGTCTACAATAACTTTGTAAATAGAAGGAATCTGCAATGACAGTTCACGGATACTCTCATATAGTTGAGGAATAATGAATGTAAGGCAAACAATCAGACATCCAATAAATACCAGATAGCTTAATAAAATAGAAAGGCCTCTGGAAAGCTTTTTCTTTTTTTTCGGAAGAATCCTGTCAAAAGTGTTTCTCTGGAAAAAAGCAACTACCGGATTCATAATATAAGCAATGAGGAATCCCATAAAAAATGGGAAAAGTGTATCCCAGATATCATTTAAAATTTTTTTGGTAATATTCCACTGGGTAATAAAATGGAATATTAGGCATCCGATCAAGATGACTGCAATAGAATAAATACATATTGTAAAATATTTTTTGTTTGATTCAAATTTATGATTCCCCGCCATTTTTTTCTCCTTATCAATTATTTGATACTATTATAGAATGTAAGTTGATTTTCTACAAGAAAAAAATGAAATTTGTACTTGCATTCTTTGTACCAATCGTATATAATAAATCTTGCGTTAAGGGAGAGCCCCTTAACAGATAATATAAATATGCGTGATTAGCTCAGTTGGTAGAGCACCTGACTCTTAATCAGGGTGTCGAGGGTTCGAACCCCTCATCGCGTACTAGAGACACTGTTTTTGGATATCAAGCCGGGGATGGTGTTTTTTTGTTTCTAAAAAAACACTTAAAGAATTATTATGCAGACTGAGAGACGGGTGATGATATGGCAGTAAAATTAGCATTGGCACAAACCACATCTTCTTTGAAGTGGGAAGAAAATGTGATGAAAGCTGAAAGATATATAAAAGAAGCTAAAAGACAGGGAGTAAAACTTATTCTCTTTCCAGAATATTTCATGATGTATTATCCATCTGAAGAGATTAATTACAGAAATGAAGCACAAAGTTTGGATGGTCCCTTTGTAAGTAGAATGAAAGAACTTGCAAAGCAATATGAGATGTGGATTATCGCAGGTATGAATGAGGATTCTGTGGATAAAGAGAAAAGCTATAATACAATAGTTTTGATTGATGATTCAGGAAGGCTTGCAGCCAGGTATCACAAAAATCATTTATTTAATGCTTTTTCCTGCCAGGAGTCTGAAGATACACTGGAAGGGCAGAATATGTTTATACCTGTGGATTCTCCCGCAGGAGTGATAGGAATGGGCTGCTGCTATGATTTGCGTTTTCCGGAAGTGGCACGACTGGCGGCTCTTGGAGGTGCACAGGTTATGTTTTATCCATCAGCATGGGTAAAAGGAAATATGAAATATGAGCAATGGGAGTCCTTGCTGCGAGCAAGAGCGATAGAAAATGAAATGTATGTTTTTGGATGCTGTCATTATAGCCCGATGCACTATATGGGCAGAAGCATTGGTTTTGATCCAATGGGTGAAAAAATAATAGAGGGAGAAGAAAAAGAACAGCTTCTTGTATGTGAAATAGATCTGGGGAAAATACAAAAGGTCCGCCGTGACAATCCTGTATTTGAGAATCGACGGACAGACCTTTATTCATTATTATACAAAAAATAAAAAGAAAATAATCGGTACCAGTAAAGCCGGAAGCATATTAAGGGTCTTAAGATCTTTTATTTCCAAAATGGAAAGACCGGATGCAGTAATCAGAAAACCGCCGACAATAGTGATTTCTGCCATAAGGGGAGCTGTTAAAAATTCCTGAAGGAAAGTGGCACCAAGATAGATTGCCCCCTGCCAGCAAAATAGTACCGGACTGGCAAATGCCATTCCAATCCCATAAGTTGAAGCCAGTACTGTTGAAGTTACAAAATCCAGAGTTGCGTTTGTAAATAAATATGTATTGTCTCCATAAAGAGCACTTTGGATTGGCCCTAAAATAGATAAACTTCCGATGCAATACAGAAGGATTCCGGTAGAAAGACCCTTGGATAACTCTGATTTCCCAAGGCGGCTCATAAGATTTTTGAATCTGCCATCAATATCAAGGACGGTACCGATCAGACTTCCAAGAGCCAGGCTCACAATGAATAAAACCGGGTATTTACTATTTGACATATTTGAGATGACAGCGTTGAGTCCAAGACCTACAGCAGCCAGTCCCATGGCATTATACAGACAGTTCTGATATTTTTTATGAATTCCTTTTCGAAAAATACTTCCAAGAATACTTCCGGTTAAAATAGTTCCGGTATTTACAATAGTTCCGATCATCATCAGTACAATTCCTCTTTTCTATTATATTCAGATATATTATAAACGAAAGTTCATAATTGTGGGAAGAAAAAATATAATAATAAAGAAAAAGAAGTTTGGAGCGGATAAGATGCCTCAAACTTTTTTCTGTTTTTACCAATGCCGCCTGGCTATTTATGATATACTGTTAATGGAAATCCTTAAAATCTATAGACAGTATAGTGAATAAAGGGAGGTAAACGGATGTTAGCAAAAGAGGAGAGTCTTTATGCCTCAAAAGCAGGAAATTTATTCGGGAAAGGGTTTAACTGTGCCCAGTCTGTTTTTCTGGCATTTGAAGATTATTATGAGATTGACCATGAAACTGCTTTAAGATTAAGCTCTTCCTTTGGAGGAGGAATGGGACGGCTTCGTGAAGTCTGTGGAGCAGTCAGCGGAATGTTTATGGCAGCAGGATGTATATATGGATATTCCTCTCCCGAAGATTATGAAGCAAAAAAAGCTCATTATGAGCGAATCCAGATACTGGCAGAAGAATTCAGAAAAGAGAACGGATCAATTGTATGTAGGGAACTGCTGGGATTGAAAAAGGGAAAAGATGATCCGACACCTTCAAAACGTACGGAAGAATATTATAAAAAACGGCCATGTAGAGAACTGGTAGAAATGGCAGCGGCGATTCTTCATGGTTATATGGAAGAGCACTCCAAGAGAGAGCCGGATGAAATGTAAAATATTTTTGAGATTTGATAGAGTCATTAGGATTTATTTAATATTAAATCTTACACATGTAATATATCAGATGAGGGATGACTCCCGCCTCTGTAGGCGGTGAGCAACAATTATGTATCAGTGGCGGGTTTCAATCCCCCATCTGATATACGCTCCGCGAGGATGCGCAGGAATTCGGATTGGAAGTATGTCTGCTATGCAGACCCGAATTCCGCGCCAAGACTCGCGAGCGAGTCTTGAAAATAGAAGATAAATAAAGGGGAAGAGAAAAATTATAAACTTTTCTTTAGAAATTGTTTAGATAAGGTTCATTGAATTCCTTATATCTTGGGAGTATGCTGTCTTTTGTACAATTGATAACAATGTTAACAATAATAATATACAGTCTTTCACAGGCTGAAAAAGGAAGGAGCCATGGGAGATCATCAGACGATAGAAGATGATATGATTACTTTGTTCCGTAAGTTGCTGAAAGTAGATTTTTCTGCTTATATCCGGAATCTTTCCAGAGAAGAGTTTTTCATGCTGGGTGTCATAGAAAATTATTCCCGGCAAAACCAGGGGAAGGAAGGAATTCGTGTTTCAGAGATAGCGGAAACATTGGATGTATCCTCTCCAGCAGTGTCCAGGATGCTGCGTGGGCTGGAAAAGAAAAAATACATTTGCAGAAAGGCAAGCAGTATCAGCAGGAGAAATACTATCGTAAAGCTGGCACCGGATGGAGTCAGGGTATACGAGGATTCTAAAAATCATATCAGCGATTTAATTCAGAGAGTTATGAAGCAGATGGGAAAAGACCAAATGGACGAATTAATGAGACTTTGGAATCGGTTTGCCCACATTTTTGTTGAGGAGACAGGAAAAGATTTGGAATAATTTGAAGGAGATGACAGTTAATGAGAGAAAAAATTAATCAATTTATGCTTGGGAGATATGGAAATGATGATTTGAACCGGTGTTTAATGAAGATTGTAGTTGCAGCTATTGTTTTATCGCTATTCACTGGACGGATACATATAGGTATTATTTCATTGGGAACTATTTTTTATTGGATTGGTTTACTTGGACTTATATACAGCTATTTTCGCATGTTTTCCAGAAATATATATAAGCGTTCTGAGGAAAATAGAAAATTCCTTCAGAAAACAGCCAATATCCGGGGATCCTGGAGTTCTAAAAAAAGAATGATGGAACAAAGAAAATATTACCATATCTATACATGCCCGGGATGTAAACAGAAAATCCGCATTCCAAAGGGAAAAGGGAAAATAGAAGTACGTTGTCCAAAATGTGGAGCTACATTTGTAAAGAGGAGTTAACATGTTCGGATATATCATTGTCAATAAACCGGAAATGAAATTTAAAGAATTTGATATATATCATGGGTATTACTGTGGACTTTGCAGGAAATTAAAAGAATATTATGGTGTTGAGGGACAGATTACATTGTCTTATGATATGACTTTTGTTATCATGATGTTGTCTAGTTTGTATGAGCCGAAGACAGAAGATGGATGTACCAAATGTGCAGCTCATCCACTTCAAAAACATCCTACAAAAATCAATGAGATTACAGATTATGTAGCTCATATGAATGTGATTCTTGCATATTATAAGTGTCAGGATGACTGGAATGATGATAGAAAAATAAAAAAAAGAATTCTTGGAAAAGCATTAAAGCGTAAATGCAGGCTTTCCGAATCTTTATATAGAGAAAAATGGAAGAAGATAGATCATTTGTTAAATGAATTATCCAAAGAAGAGGAAAACGGGAATACAGATATTGATCATATGTCAGGAATGTTTGGACAGATTATGGCTGAGATTATGCTTTACAGGGAAGATGAGTGGAAAGATCTTCTTTTAAGATTTGGATTTTATCTGGGAAAATTCATTTATTTAATGGATGCATATGAGGATATCGAAGATGATATAAAAAATAATAATTACAATCCTTTAAAAGAGATATATCAGAGGGATGATTTTGAAGAAATCTGTCATGGTATTTTAACTATGATGATGGCAGAGTGTTCTAAAGCATTTGAACAGCTGCCTTTGATTGATAATATTGAAATCTTACGTAATATTTTGTACTCTGGTGTATGGTACAGATATGAAAATGTAAGAACCAAAAGAGAAAAGGAAAAGGGAGAAAAGAATGGTTGATCCTTATGAAATTCTTGGAGTGTCGAGAGATGCAACGGAAGAAGAGATTAAAAAAGCATATAAGAGATTAAGTCGAAAATATCATCCTGATGCAAATCTGGATAATCCGAAAGCTGCTGAAGAAAAGTTCAAGCAGATTCAGCAGGCTTATCAGCAGGTAATGAAAGAGAAAACATCTGGTTATAGTCAGGGTTCATATGGTACCCAGGGAAATCCATATGGACAATCACAAAGCGGTCCATATGGCAATACCCAGGGAAATCCATATGGCAATCCGTTTGAAGATATATTCCGTGAATTTTATGGAGGCGGAGCTTATAGTGGTCAAGGATATGGAGGTCAGACCAGCACAGGATATGAAAAAGATAATCATCTGAGGGCTGCGGGAAATTATGTAAGAAATGGTTATTATCAGGAAGCAAGAAATGTTTTAGATGGTATGGAAGCAGGTAAGAGGAATGCTCGTTGGTATTATTATAGCGCATGTGCCAATGTTGGACTTGGAAACAATGTAACAGCCATGGAACATGCCCGCCAGGCTGTTTCAATGGAACCTGGAAATGCAGAGTATCAGATGTTGTTACAGCAGTTGGAAGGGAATGGAACATGGTATCAGCAACGGCAGCAAAGTTATGGAAGTCCTTATGCAGCAGGTGGAGACTGGTGTATGAAGATTTGTCTCCTTAATCTTGCATGTAATCTTTGCTGTGGCGGAGGCGGCTTCTGTTGTGGAGGTCCATATTATCGGTAAATAACAGAAAAAATAGGATACTGGAGGGAATAAAATGAGCAAAATCATAGGTATAGATTTAGGAACCACCAATTCATGTGTAGCAGTCATGGAAGGTGGACAGCCAGTGGTCATTACCAATAGTGAAGGACAGAGAACAACACCATCCATCGTTGCATTTACAAAAAACGGGGAGAGACTGGTGGGAGAATCTGCAAAGCGTCAGGCTGTGACAAATATTGACAGGACGGTTGCATCTGTAAAGCGTCAGATGGGATCAGATCGTCGTGTAAAGATTGATGGGGAAAAATACAGCCCACAGGAAATTTCTGCTATGATCCTTATGAAACTTAAAAAAGATGCAGAAAATTATCTGGGAGAAACTGTGCAAAAAGCTGTTATCACAGTACCGGCCTATTTTAGTGATGCTCAAAGACAGGCTACAAAAGATGCAGGGAAAATAGCAGGACTTCAGGTTGAAAGGATCATCAATGAACCAACAGCTGCAGCATTAGCATATGGACTGGATAAATCAGTTTCTCAAAAGATTATGGTATATGATCTAGGTGGTGGAACTTTTGATGTATCGGTGATTGAAATAGGTGATGGAGTTGTGGAAGTACTGGCAACGTCAGGAGATAATCATCTTGGTGGAGATGATTTTGATGCAAGGATCGTACAATACCTGTTAAAAGAATTTAAGGCTCAGGAAGGCATTGATCTATCAAAAGATCAGACAGCAGTACAGAGAATCATGGAAGAAGCGGAAAAGGCAAAAAAAGAGTTATCATCAGCAATGAGTGTTCAAATTAATCTTCCATTTATTACAACAACAAATCAGGGACCGAAACATATGGATATTTCCCTTACCAGAGCAAAGTTTCAGGAACTGACCTATGATCTGATCGATAAAACGGCAGGACCGGTAAATCAGGCATTGTCAGATGCGGGAATATCTGCATCACAGTTGAATCAGGTTTTACTGGTAGGAGGATCCACAAGGATGCCCGCAGTTAGTGATAAAGTAAAACAGCTGACTGGAAAAGAACCTTCTAAAACATTAAATCCTGATGAATGTGTTGCCTTGGGAGCTGCAATTCAAGGTGGGAAAATGGCAGGAGAATCAGGATTAAATGAAATTCTCCTTATGGATGTTACACCACTGTCACTTTCCATTGAAACAGCAGGAGGAGTAGCTACCCGGCTGATCGAGAGAAATACAACGATCCCGACCAGATATAGCCAGATTTTCACAACAGCAGCTAACTTTCAGACTTCCGTTGATATTAAAGTACTGCAGGGTGAGCGTGCTATGGCAAAAGATAATCAGGTACTGGGTAATTTCAGATTAAAAGGAATTAAACGTGCTATGCGAGGTATTCCTCAGATCGAAGTAACATTTGATATTGATGTTAATGGAATTTTAAATGTATCTGCAAAAGATCTGGGAACAGGGAAGGAACAATCAATCACGATTACATCCAGTTCTAATTTATCAGATGAAGATATTCAGAGAGCCATGGAAGATGCAAAGGCATATGAATCTCAGGATCAGGAAAAACGAGATGCCATAGAAATTTACAATGAAGGGGAAAAACTTTTATATCGGGGAGAAAGAATTCTTTCAGAGAAGAAAAAGGAATTGACAAAAGAACAAAAATCTATGCTGAAATCGGGAATTACCGGATTAAAACGTTCCATGAAAAGAGTAAAAGCCCAAAATATTACACAGGAAGAGGCAAGACAGATAAAGTCTGCCATGGATGAACTGGAGCAGATTCTTGCTCCGATAGAGGCATAAATTTACAGAGTATGATAAAAGGAAAGTGGGAAGATTAATGATAAATCTTCTCACTTATTTCTATGGACATTTTTATAAAGATACCTTATGATACATATAGTTAGTTAAGACTAACCAAAAGGAGGAACATATGAGGTATCAGTTTGAATTAAGTAAGGTAAAATGGGAAAAAACAATGAAAATGCAAATAGCAATGCATTGTGCACCAGTATTAGCAGGGGTAAAACCATCCAATGCCGTAACCTTGAATGATTATGATTCCAGTGAATTACAGGAAACTGTTCAAGGGACAGATATTCAATGTGCACTTATTTACAAAGACAGGGAAAAATGTTTGTGGCTTCTTTATAGAGAACAATCTGTAAATCATTATCTGATGAAAAAGGAGCATAAAGAATTCTTGAAAAAATGCGGCTATACATCCTTTCAGTTCTATGATATTCTTTCAACCCTTAGAAAAAAATATCAGGTGTACAAAAATAAAAAAGGAAGTTTTCCTCATGAGCTGGGCTTAATTCTAGGATACCCTCTATGTGATGTTGAGGGATTCATTCAACATCAAGGAAAAAACTTTCTGTATTCAGGCTACTGGAAGGTATATGATAATCCTTCAGTAACAAAAAAGCTGTTTGAAATATATGATTTCGTTCGCTATCAGATGATCAAGCAGATTGAATATGGGAAATCACTGAGACAGATTATAGATTCGTACAGGACTTATCAGGTTCCGAATTTTGCATAAGTACAAAACACTTAAAGAAAGATAGGATATGAAAAATCTTCCCGCATAAAAATAAGCAGGAAGATTTTTTATTTCTTCGAATGAATATGTTGTTTGATTGCTTCAAAACTTTCAGGGCTTATAACATGTTCCATACGACATGCATCTTCAGCTGCAATTTTAGGATCTACACCTAAATCTGTGAGCATCTTTGATAAAAGTTCATGTCGCTCGTAAATTGTTTCAGCAATTTTACGACCGGATTCTGTCAGTGCAATGTGTCCATCTGTATCCATGATGATCAGATCATTCTGACGAAGATTTTTCATAGCGATGCTGACACTGGGTTTGGAAAAATTCATTTCGCGGGCGATATCAATAGAACGAATGGTTTTTTGCCTTTGTCCGAGAATTAAAATTGTTTCAAGATAATTTTCAGCAGATTCCTGTATCTTCAAGGTATTTCTCCTTATCTTTCATGTTTTATATGTATCAATTCTATATGATACGAAGTACATCATATCACAAGTTTAACTTATTTTCAATGGATGGGGGGAAGCTGATAGATAAGAAAAATGAAAAAAATAGTTGACAAAACAGTTAGTTGGTGCTAACCTATAAAAGAATTAGGAATGACTAACTGATAATAATCGAAGGTGGTTAGATATAACTTACTAAGAAAGCTGGTAAATATTGAATCAAGGGAGGATGCATGATGCCGTTAACGATGGTAAGACCTGGTGAAGAAAATTTAATTAAAAAAGTCGGAGGGAAAACAGAGACCAGAAGATTTCTGGAGACTTTGGGATTTGTAGTAGGTGGCAATGTTACAGTGGTTTCGACAAATAAAGGGAATCTGATTGTAAATATTAAAGATTCCAGGGTTGCAATCAGCCGGGAAATGGCAAATAAAATCATGGTTTAAGCTATATTGTTGAAAGGAGAGTTGCATATTATGCAGACATTAAAAGATACGAAAGTAGGAAGTACAGTATCTGTTGTAAAGCTTCACGGAGCAGGAGCAGTGAAGCGTCGTATTATGGATATGGGAATTACAAAGGGATGTGAAGTATATATTCGTAAAGTTGCACCTTTAGGAGATCCTGTTGAAGTAACAGTCAGGGGATATGAGCTGTCTCTGAGAAAAGCAGATGCACAGATGATAGAAGTACAGTAATTTTTTTATAATAATAGTTAGCGACTGCTAACTATATTTTTTGCAAAGTAGTTAGTCTAAACTAATAGATGTTGAGGAGGATAAAAAATGTCAGTAAAAATTGCACTTGCCGGAAATCCAAATAGTGGTAAGACAACTTTATTTAATGGATTAACTGGATCAAATCAGTTTGTGGGAAACTGGCCGGGAGTAACTGTTGAAAAAAAAGAAGGAAAGCTAAAAGGAAATAAAGATGTTACTATCATGGATTTACCAGGAATTTATTCTTTATCTCCATATACTTTGGAAGAAGTGGTAGCAAGAAACTATCTGATTACAGAACGACCAGATGCTATTCTGAATATTGTGGATGGAACAAATCTGGAACGTAATCTGTATTTAACAACTCAGTTGATGGAACTGGGGATTCCGGTTATTATGGCAATAAATATGATTGATATCGTAGAAAAGAATGGCGATGAGATTGATACAGAAATTCTTTCCAGACAATTAGGATGTGAAGTTGTAAAAATTTCTGCATTGAAAGGAAAGGGAATTAAGGAAGCAGCCGATAAAGCAGTAAATCTGGCAGGAAGCAGTCAGACAAAAGCTCCTGTTCATACATTCAGTGCAGAAGTTGAAACAGTACTTCAGGATATTGAAAGTACACTGGAAGATGATATTCCGGAAGAACAGAAACGTTTTTACGCTATTAAATTATTTGAACGTGATGATAAGATAATGGAGCAGATGAAATCTGCACCAAATATAGATCAGATTATTGAAAAAGCAGAAAATGATTTTGACGATGATTCTGAAAGTATCATTACAAATGAAAGATATAATTATATTACTTCAATTATTGGAAAATGCTATAAAAAGAAAAACAAGGAACAGTTAAGCACCTCTGATAAAATTGATAGAATCGTTACAAATCGTTTCCTTGCACTTCCAATTTTTGCAGTGGTTATGTATATTGTTTATTATGTATCTGTGACAACCGTTGGAACGATTATGACAGACTGGACCAATGATGTACTGTTTGGGGAGATTATTCCTCCTGCGATTGAAAGCTTTCTGGTAAGTATCCATTGTGCAGAATGGCTTCAGAGCTTAATTCTTGATGGTATTGTTGCCGGTGTTGGAGCAGTTATCGGATTTGTACCTCAGATGTTAGTACTGTTTATCTTCCTTGCGTTTTTAGAAAGCTGCGGATATATGGCGCGTATTGCATTTATCATGGACCGTATTTTCCGTAAATTCGGATTATCTGGAAAATCCTTTATTCCAATGATTATTGGAACAGGATGTGGGGTTCCCGGTGTCATGGCATCTCGAACTATTGAAAATGACAGAGATCGTAAAATGACAATTATGACGACAACATTTATTCCTTGTGGAGCAAAGCTTCCAATTATTGCACTGATTGCAGGTGCATTATTTGACGGAGCTTCATGGGTAGCACCGAGTGCATATTTTGTTGGGATTGCAGCAATTATTATTTCTGGTATCATATTAAAGAAAACAAAGATGTTTGCGGGAGAACCGGCACCATTTGTTATGGAACTTCCGGCATATCATCTGCCAACAGCAGGAAATGTATTAAGAAGTATGTGGGAACGAGGATGGTCATTTATTAAGAAGGCCGGAACCGTTATCCTGTTATCCACTATTTTTATCTGGTTTACATCAAACTTTGGTGTACACGGCGGATTTCATATGGTAGATGATTTAAGTGAAGGAATTTTATCTGATATTGGTAAAGGATTTGCATGGATTTTTACTCCTCTTGGATGGGGAAATTGGAAAGCAGCTGTTGCAGCTGTTACTGGATTAGTGGCAAAAGAAAATGTTGTTGGTACTTTTGGCATCCTTTATGGATTTGCAGAAGTAGCAGAAGATGGTGCAGAAATCTGGGGAACTCTAGCAGGAAGTTTTACTTCAGTAGCAGCATATTCCTTCCTGGTATTTAATTTGTTATGTGCACCATGTTTTGCAGCTATTGGAGCAATCAAACGTGAAATGAATAATACAAAATGGACATGGTTTGCCATTGGATATCAGTGTGTGTTTGCATATGCAATTTCATTATGTATTTATCAGATTGGTGGATTAGTGACAGGAACCATAAGTTTTGGAGCTGGAACTGTAGCGGCAATTCTGATTATTGTATTTTTACTTTACATGCTGCTGCGTCCATATAAAGAAAGCAATACTTTTAATATTTCAAGTGTTGAAGTAAAAACAAAAGCATAAATAATATGTAAATCTTATATAGTTAATAGTCAATGAAAGGATGTAGCAATGTTTGATTTTTTTATGGAAAATTTATCTACGATACTTGTAGCTTTGGTGGTATTTGGATGTGTTTTGCTGGCCGTGCGTAGTATTCACAGAGATAAGAAAAACGGAAAGGCCTGCAGTGGATGCGCAGGTGGCTGCAGCGGGTGTGCAGGTTCATCAGGGTGCCATGATCATCAGGAATAAAAGGTGTGATACATATGTCTCAAGAACAGGTACTAAAATTACTTCAGGATAATGGGAAAAGAATTACCCAGCAGAGGAAAATTCTAGTTGATGTAATTTTAAATGGACAATGGGAATGTTGTAAAGAAATATATTATGAAGCGGCCAAAAGAGATTTATCTATTGGAATGGCAACAGTATACAGAATGATGACTACACTGGAAGAAATTGGGGTTATAGAAAGAAGATGTGTTTTCTGTATAAAAGAGAACAGAGATTGTATTCCTAAATAAAGTTTTGTACGAAAAAATGGTCTTGCATGAGAATGCAGGGCCATTATTGACGTTAGAAAGAAAATTCAGTATACTTTTTTAAAGGAGAATTTTTCCAAAGAGAAATTGTTATGAGAAAATATATTATAAATTTAATTTTGCTAATCAGTGCTATTATTTTTTGCTTTTCCGGATGGAAATTATATGGAATCCGGCATTCTTATCAAGAGGCAGAAAAAGAATATGAGACTATTCGAAAAGAGACACATGCAGATGAAAAGAAAAAAGGGAAAAAAATAGATAGAAAAATTGATTTTTCAAGACTGAAAAAGATTAATCCTGATGTGGTGGGGTGGATTTATATTCCTGGAACATCCATTGATTATCCTGTAGTAAAAGGGAAGGACAATGAAGAATATCTGCACAAAACATTCCAGGGAAAAATCAATTCGTCAGGTGCAATTTTTATGGACTGCAATGGGAAGAAGGATTTTTCCGGCGAGCATAATATTCTTTATGGTCACCATATGAGAAATGGATCAATGTTTGCAGATTTATTGAAGTTTAGAAAAGAATCATTTGTGAAGAAATATGATAGTGCCATATTATATACACCTGAAAAAACTGTTTATCTTAAAATATTTGCAGCCTATGGAAAGAAAGCAGATCAAAATATTTTATTATCTTTTGGAAACCCGCAGGAGAAATTTCACTATCTCCAGGATATTTTTAAAAGAAATGAGATAAAATCCGGTAATCTCATAAACAACATAGAAAATATACAAAAAATCTATACCTTTGTTACATGCAGCTATGAGGCTGAAAATCAGAGGACATTTGTTCATGGAATGGAAGTTGGAAAGCAGGAAATCAATGAAGTTAAATAAGAGAAATAAAAAAGAATTAAGAATAATCTGTTTATTTCTTCTGGCAATAACAGTGATTTTTCTTTGGATCGTTCAAAATATCGGTTTTCCTATTGAAACAAAGATTTTCCAGGGTGGTAAAATTAAGGTAATCGATGTTTCTTCTTATAATGGAAATATAAACTGGAAAAAAGTAAAAGATCAGGAAATTAATCATGCCATGTTAAAAATTGGATCTGGGATAAATGGAAAACGGAAAGGAATGGAAGATTCACGTTTTTCTGGTAATTACAGGAATGCAGGATATGCGGCAATTCATCGGGGAATTTACTATTATTCATATGCTGAAAATGTGACAGATGCCAGAAAAGAGGCGAAGCATTGTCTGTTTTTGATGCAAAAAAATGGTATTGATCCAACCGATTTGGATTTACCTGTTGCATATGATGTAGAGGAACCGTCTGTTTTTCAAACGGGGAAAGAAAATGTAACTGCTATAACAGTAGCATTTTGTGAGGAAATTGAAAAAGCAGGATTTACTCCTATGATTTATTCAGGAGTATCTGCTTTGAATCATTATTTCGATTACGATAAGATAAAAAAATATAAAATATGGGTAGCGCATTATACAAATCGTTCCCGGCCGGCAGTACGTTTTCCATATCAGATGTGGCAGTATACCAGTAAAGCTTCTGTGCCAGGAGCAAACACAGGACGAGGTTACTGTGACGTTAGTTACTATTACATAAATCAAAAAGAGAGGAAATAATAGCTATGAGAGAGATAAAAAGTGCGGCATTGATTGGACTTGGTGCCATAGGAGGTTATGTTGCACCGAAACTGGAGACAGTTATGGGACATGAAGGATTTACGATTATTGCAGATGGAAAGAGAAAAGAACGTCTGGAAAACGAAGGATGCACCATCAATGATGTTATCTGGAAGTTTTCGGTTACAGCACCAGAAGATGCTGTAAAACCAGTGGACTTACTGATTTTTTCTGTAAAATATCATGGACTGGAGCAGGCTATTGAAGATGCAAAAAAATTTGTTGGAGAAAATACTATTCTGATGTCATTACTTAATGGTGTGGAAAGTGAAGAAATTCTTCGGAAGCATTTCCCTAAACAGCATATTTTGTATTCCATTATTCGAATTCCATCTATTCATGAAAATGGGAAAATATCGTATCCTGATGATTGGGGGGAAATATCCTTTGGAGATCCTGTCAATCATGAATTGTCTGAGGATGTAAAGGCAGTAAAGAATCTTTTTGAAAAGGCACAGATTGGATATCAGATTCCAGAAGATATGCTGAGAAACATGTGGCACAAATTTATGACTAACGTCAGTGAAAATCAAATTGCGGCTGTATTGAAAGCACCTTATGGAATATTTCAGATTAGTAGAGAGGCTAATCATCTTAGAGAGAATGTAGCCAGAGAGGTTATAGCCATCGCTCAGGCTAAGGGAATTGATTTAAAAGAGGAAGATTTACTTCCTGTAAGAGAAAAAGTTGCATCTTATCCATTTCAAGGGAAGCCATCAACTATGCAGGATATTGAGCATAGAAGAAAAACTGAAGTTGATATGTTTGCAGGGGCAATGCTCAGAATGGGAAAGGAGCTGGGAATTCCAACTCCTTATAATCAGATGCTGTTTGATTGTATAAAAGCTTTAGAAACCTGGAATGATTATCAGACGAAGTCTGAAAATTGCTAAAACATTGATACAGATATTTCCACTAGAATGGAAAGAATAAAACAAATTATCAGAGCAGCAAAGTAGGAAGTACTTGTTGCTCTTTCTTTTGGCCAGCTTTTTCTCACGTCTCTGGAAAGCCATGTTTTCATATAGCCCAGACGACCATTAAAATATGCAAGGGCAATCAGCAGAAAAAAACTTAAAATCAGACCAATAAGGGCCGCAGGCAGAATAGAAATCACACCAATCCAGCTAGTGCTATCTGAAGCGGCAGTTTGAGTCATTTCAGACAGTATGCTGAATTTATTCAGAATATATGAGGCAACCAATGAAGAGCCATTAAATATTCCATGTACGATCATAGAAGAAAAAATACTGTCAGATGCCTCTACCACCAGTCCGAATACAAGACCAAGGAAAAAAGCGTAGCAAAACTGTTGAAAATTCATATGTGCAAGACCGAAAAATAAGGCAGAAAAGAAAATCCCTTTTATGGGATTTCCTTTGCGAAGTCCCGAATATACAACACCTCGAAAAATCAGTTCTTCCACAATTCCAGGCAGCAAAGCTGTGGAAATCAGCATTAATGGAAAGTTCTGCATGATACCCTTCGTAATGGAAGAGGTGGTAATATCATGGAAAAACATTTGTCCTGCCACGCTGATCAAACCAGCGGCAGGTCGAATGGTAAATGCCAGTAAGATCAGCAAAAGTATGGAAACAGGGTGGATTTTGTGAAGGCGTAAAGTCTTTCTGAAATCTTTTCCGGTGAAAATCATATATATTATGATATAACAAAGCAAACCGGCATATGTGATGATTGATAACAACGGTCCATTGCTGAAAAAAATAGAAATTCCCATGGAAAAGCAGAGGAATATTAAAACATAGCATAAACTGAAAAAGCCCACAGATTTAAAATATCTCATAATGACCAGACTCCTTTATTTTTTTAAAATGCCTGTTTTAGTAATGATAATTTTATCTTCCTTTAAAAGTCTTCCTACTGCCCGTTTAAATGCGTTTTTACTAAGTCCAAGCTCCCGGTCAATGATTTCAGGTTTCACTTTGTCATTAAAAGGAAGACATCCGTCATAGCTGTCAATGGTATCCATAACCAGTTTGGCATCACGATCCATCTGAAGATATGCTTTTTCATGAGGACTTAAACTGAGTTTTCCATCAGAAGAAATACTGGTAATACGAAGATGAAGCTGTTCACCAATGGAAATCTTACCGTGAAGTTCTTTTTTTGGAATTCTGCCAAGATACTTATCTTCTACAGCAACAAAAGCACCATGTTCTGGATGAATGTTGTATACGGTTCCCATGACCCATTCGCCAGTTTTAAAAGAATGTTCTGTGGACAGAAGCTGACCAATCTTCATTGTTGCACAAAGACGGGAACTTTTATCAACATAAAGAGAAACTAAATAATTTTTTCCTGGACGAACACGTCCCAGCTGTTCTTTAAATGGAAGAAACAGATCTTTTTCCAGTCCCCAGTCAAGAAATGCTCCAATTGAACTTACTTCTTTTACACGTAAAGGACGGATGGTACCCAAAGTTATTTTTGGAATATGAACGGTCGCGATTGGACGGTCTTCGGAATCTTTGTAGACGAAACAGGAAATACGGTCCCCGATATGGGAATCCTGAGGAACCTGCTTGGCAGGAAGAAGAATGCTTCCTTCGATTTTATCTTTTTGATCATTTACATAGACACCGAAATCCTTTCTTTTTACAATATATAAATCTTGAAATTTTCCTAATTGAATCATATCATAACCTCTTTCTTTTAAATTTCAGGTTTGCTAAACTAGTATATCATAGTTTGGGACAAATATGAAATATAATGAATCAAGGAGGAGTCATATGGAAATAAATGAGAAATACGCTTTTCAGGAGCTGATAGAAATTGTGGCAAAGCTGAGAGGTGATCAGGGATGCCCCTGGGACAAAAAACAGACTCATGAATCTTTAATTCCATGTCTTATGGAGGAAAGTGATGAGGTTAAGGAGGCAATCTGTCATAAGGATATGGATAATCTGTGCGAGGAGCTGGGTGACGTACTCCTTCAGGTAGTGATGCATGCTCAGATAGCCAGTGAAAATGGCAGTTTTAATATAGAAGATGTCATTACTGGAGTCAGCCGGAAGATGATTCGCAGACATCCCCATGTATTTGGTGATTTAAAGGTGGAAGATGAACAGCAGCTGTTAAAAAACTGGGAACGAATCAAGCAGGAAGAACGACTGGAAAAAGAAAGTCCAAAGTAGCATGAAATCGAGGTTTTGACATATTTTACTTGACTAACATTAGGAAAGACTATAGAATTAGCTTATGCGAATTTAAGAGCATAAATAAAATATGTTTGGGTTGAGATTAGGAGGAAGAATTAATGAACAAGACAGAATTAGTCGCTGCAATTGCAAAGAAAACAGAATTGTCCAAAAAAGATGCAGAAAAGGCATTAAAAGCCTTTACTGATGTTGTAGCAGAAGAACTTAAGAAAGGTGAAAAAATTCAGTTAGTTGGATTTGGAACATTCGAAGTTACTGAAAGAGCTGCAAGAGAAGGAAGAAATCCTCGCAGTGGCGAAATTATGAAGATTGCTGCTTCTAAAGCTCCAAAGTTCAAAGCAGGAAAAGCTTTAAAAGACATCGTAAACGAATAGATAATGTTCATTTGATTATGACTGCCGGTTTTTTCACGGACCGGCAGTTTTCTTAATTTATCAGGAAAATCCTGGTGAATGATATGCTTCCGGAAGATGTGCTAAAGTCATATATGGATTAGAAAGGTAGATTATGAGATTAGATAAATTTTTGAAAGTATCACGAATCATTAAAAGAAGAACTGTTGCAAATGAAGCTTGCTCTGCCGGACGTGTTTTTGTAAATGGAAAGACGGCCAAAGCGGGAACCAATGTGAAGCCAGGTGACAAAATTGAAATACAGTTTGGAAATCGTGAAGTAGCAGTGGAAGTGTTAGATGTAATGGAAACTGTGAAAAAAGATCAGGCAGCAGAATTGTATCGATATTTATAGGTATCTTTTGCAGGCTCCTTTCATATGATGTATAAATCAAAATTGAAAGGAGAGCAATTATGATTGAGGATAGACAACCTATAAAAACACATAAACTAAATATTCTGAATCGGTCTCTTGGGGTGATTACCGGTGTCAAAGATGTAGTTTCTTTTGATCTGAATGAAATCATTTTAGATACAGAACAGGGTTTGCTTATGATCAAAGGGATGAATCTTCATGTTAAAAGACTTCTGGTAGAAAAGGGAGAAGTTGAGATTGATGGAAAGATTGACAGCTTCCTTTATTCGGAAATGGAAGAATCCAGAGGAAAGAAAGAAGGGTTCATAGGAAGGCTTTTGAAATAATGGAAGTAGTAACCGGGCAACTGATGTTCTTTCTGGAATCTCTTGGATTTGGAGCGGTACTCTTTTTTCTATATGATATCATCAGAGGATTTCGAAGAATATTTATACATAAATCCTTCTTTATTATAATAGAAGATCTTTTTTTCTGGATGCTGGTGGGAATCATAAGTTTTCGGTTTCTCTGCTGGTATAATCAGGGGGAATTAAGAGGCTTCTTTTTTCTTGGACTTGGTATTGGAATGATATTATATTTTAAACTTGCCAGTAAGATGATTATAAATATATCTACTGTTATTTTTGATTATCTGAAAAGATTTTGTAAATATATATATTATTTATTATTTCGTCCTGTATTGAAGATAAACACAAATATCAGGTGGCAATTGAAAAAAGAGAAAAAAAAAGTTAAAATGGCACTAAAGAATGGAAAAATAAGGGGTGATGCAGATGAAGATGGAAAGAAAATACAGGAAAAAAGATAAAAGGAAAAAGTACATCGCTTTTTTTGTGATTGTATTTGTAGTGGCAATGTCCTTTTCCTATTTAGGTCTGTATCAAAAATCCAAAAAGCTGGAAAAAGAACAGCAGCAGGTTGAGGCACAGATTAAAAAGGAAAAAGAAAAAAAGAAAGAATTAAAGAAAAAAAAGGAATATATTAAAACAAGAGAATTTATTGAGAAAATGGCAACTGAAAAGTTTGGATTATTATATCCAGATGAATTTTTACTGAAAGCAGATGAATAAAAAGAATCAGGAATTTACCTGATTCTTTTTTTTACATAGGAAATTCAAAGGAATTTCCTATGTAAAAAATGCTCTGCGCGGATGTGCACGATGTGTAGCAGTTAAAACTGCTACACATCGGCACGCAAAGCGGAAATAGTTGTTTTTTATTTCCGCTTCAAGCGGAAAAACACGAACTATATTATGAGGAAATATTTTCCTATAATAAATTTCAGAAGGAGTGAAGAAATGGAGTTATCTAATAAACGATGCATCCAGATCCTGAAACTACTAATGAAAAGTAAAGATAAGATGACCGGAGATAATCTGGCGATTTCAATTGGTGTTTCTTCAAGAACCATAAGAAATGATATGAAGGAACTGAATCTTGATTTGAAGAAATATGGAGCAGAGGTTATTTCGGAAATCGGTCAGGACTATTATCTGAAAGTTACGCAAAAAGAAAAATTTGCAGGCTTTCTAGAAGAGCTTCAACGGAAAAAAAAGGAAAAAGATTTTAAAAATATTATTCCATCAGAGCCGGAAGACCGGGTGCGGTATATTATCTCCAAATTGCTGTTATCATCACTAAACGGGAGAAAGGAAATCATAGATTCCTTTGATCTTGAGGAAGAACTTTTTATTAGTACGTCTACTTTGAAAAAAGATTTTCGTACCATTGATCGAATACTGAAAAACTACGATTTAAAAATCAGCATTACGAAAAAAGAAGGTGTTCGTATTGTGGGAGAAGAAGCGAAGATACGCTATTGCATTTCGGAGTATATTTTCAATAGCAAAGGATATTTTGGTGCGGAAGAAAATGAATTTTATAAGAATGTATTTACTGAAGAGGAAATGGAAAGCCTTCGAAAAATACTTTTAGAAGCTATTACAGACTATAACCTTAGATTGACAGATATCGCTTTTAAGAATGTATTGATACACAGTCTGATTATGTTAAAGCGTTTTGAAAGACAGAAGAGAGTCATTTATGAAAAAAGTGACATGGAGTCTTTTGAACAACGAATAGAATTTGACTGTGCAAAGGAAATTATCTGGAAAATACAAGAAGAACTTGGTGTGGATCTGGGAAATGAAGTATATTATCTGACTCAGCATTTAATATCAAGCCAGAGATTTCTGATTGATAATCCGGAAGATGATTATGAATATAAAGAGGAAATTAGCAATATTCTGGAAACAATAAAGGCAGAAACAAACATTGACCTTTCAGATGATAAAGAGCTGATCAATGGATTGGCAATGCATTTGGAAGCAGCAATGCAACGTCTGAGATTTGATATGAATATTCGTAATGAATTTTTGGATTCTATCAAGAATATGTATCCTCTGGCCTTTGAACTGGCAGTTCTGGCAGGGGAGGTGATTGAAAAGAATCACAAATTCAAACCGAAAGAAAATGAGATTGGATTTCTTGCCATGCATTTTGGGGCAGCTCTTGAAAGAAAGGGTCTTAACCGGAAGATGGAAAGAAAAAAAGCAGTAATTGTCTGTATTGCAGGAGTAGCAACAGCCATGCTGTTAAAAGAAAAAATACAACAGAATTTTGGACATAAGATTGAGGTTGTAAAAACATGTCCTAGTCAGGAAGTAACACAGGAATTAATTAATCAGGTGGACATCGTGCTTACAACTGTGGAATTAAGTGACTTTCATTCTTCCAAAATTAAGAAAATAAACCTATTTCTGGAAGATGCTGATATAGAAAGTATCAGAACTGTTCTGGAAACGACAGAAAATAATGAAGTGGCTGCATATAGAGATATTTTTCGATCTGATTTGTTCTTTTCAAATGTGGATTTGAAGAACAAACAGGAGGTGCTGGAATATATTACAGATACTATGCTGAATAGAGGATATATTACAGAAAATATAAAGAGATCTATTTTTAAAAGAGAAGAGATGGCAACCACAGAACTGGGAAGTCTGGTGGCAATTCCACACGCATTAACTAATGATATGGGTGAAGCTGTGGTATCTGTCATGATTTTGAAAAAACCTATCCCCTGGGAAAATGAAAAAGTTCAGGTAGTACTTTTACTAAATATTCCAAAAAGCAAGTATGGAATGTGGGAATCTGTTTTTAAACGGTTATACCAATATCTGATAGGAAGTCAAGGGGTAACTAAGTTAATTAAAAATAGAAATTATGAAGAATTTATTGGACAGCTTGAAAGCATGTGATTAAAGGAGGAAAAAGAAGTGGAAGGGCTGGTTTTAAACAAAAATAATGTAAAACTGAAAGTCGAGGCAGCAAATTGGGAAGAAGCAATCCGTGTTGGTGCCGGAATGCTTGTAGAACAGGGACTTGCAAAAGAATCCTATGTGGAGGGTATTATTTCAGCTGTAAAACAGCTGGGTCCATATATCATTATATCTGAAGGACTGGCAATGCCTCATACAAGACCGGAAGAAGGAGCATTGGACATCGGGTGCAGCCTGATTACTTTGAAAGAGCCGGTACTATTTGAAGGGGACAGCAGTCCGATAAAGGTTATGATTTGTTTCTCAGCAGTAGACAGTGAGAGCCATATGGATATTCTAAAGATGATCGTTGAGTTTGTAGAACGCGGACTCATTGATGATATAGCTAAAGCAGAGACTTACGAAGAGTTACTTGAAGTGATTGGAACTAATTAAAGTGATTAACATATAAGAAAGGAGGAGCTATTATGTTACAAATTTTAACTGTATGTGGTGCAGGACTTGGAAGTAGTTTTGCGTGCCAGATGAGTGTGGAAGCTGTTCTGAAAGAACTTGGTGTGGAAGCAAAATTGGATCATACAGACATTTCCAGTGTAGGTGGAGCAAAAGCTGACATTATTCTTTCAGGAAAGAATTTTGAAAAACAGTTTGAACGCTATACACTTGATTGTCCTACAGTGTTCCTTGATCGTCTGGTTGATAAAAATGAAATCAAAGAAAAACTGACACCAGTATTAAAGGAACTTGGAGCATTATAAACAAGAAAAAGTGAGGAGAAAATATGCAAGTTTTAAATTTTATTATTAAAAATATTTTAACACAGGCGTCTGTAGTTATTGGGCTGATTGCTCTTCTTGGATTAGCATTACAGAAAAAACCAGTGGGAGCTATTGTGTCTGGAACAATGAAAACTATCTTAGGATTTTTAGTTTTATCTGCAGGTTCCAGTGTAATCCAGGGATCATTGGCAATCTTTGGTGATTTGTTCAATAAGGCTTTTGGATTAAAAGGTTTAGTAGCATCAATTGAAGGTATCAATGGTCAGGCAATGACAGACCTTGGACTTGGTTCTGAAATCGCTATCACATTGGCAGGTATCTTTATCGTCAACATTATTTTAGCTCGTGTAACAAAATTCAAATATATTTTCTTAACAGGACAGGCTCTGTTATGGGAATCTACTCTTTGTGTAGTATTTGCTTACTTTACAGGATTAAGAGGAGTAGCATTGATCATCGTTGCATCTATCGTTGGTGGTGCTTTCGCAACATTAATGCCAGCATTTGCTCAGCCAGTTATGAGACAGATTACAGGAAGTGATGACATTGCGTTAGGACATTTCTGTACAATTGGTTACATGTTTACAGCATTGATTTCTAAATTAACAGGTGACAAAGAGCATTCTACAGAAGATATTGCTCTTCCACAGAGTCTTGAATTCTTACAGGATACATATCTTTCTGTAATGGTAGTTATGGTTCCATTTTACTTAATCGTTGCTATCTTTGCAGGACCAGCCGCATGTGCAGAATATGCTGGAGAAACTAACTATATCGTATTTATGTTCCTTCAGGCATTACAGTTTGTAACAGGTCTGTATGTATTGATGGCAGGTGTTCGTCTTCTGTTAGCTGAATTAGTTCCAGCATTCCAGGGAATCTCTATGAAACTGGTACCAAATTCAAAACCTGCTTTAGACTGCCCTGTATTATTCCCATATGCACCAAACGCAGTTATCCTTGGATTTATCTTTACAACAATCGGATCTATCATCGGTATGTTCATTACACCACTTATGGGATTACCAATGATTCTTCCAGGTGTTATGAGTAACTTCTTTGCAGGTGGTACAGCAGGTATCTTTGCTAACCAGGTTGGTGGACGTCGTGGAACAATGATCGGATGTATTGCACATGGTATCTTCATCATCATCATTCCAGCACTGCTTTCCCCAATGTTAGGAGAAATCGGATTCCAGAACATGACATGTACTGATGTAGATACAGTATTTACAGGATTCTTCTTCATGATTATTAAATCTATTACAGGAATCTTTTAATTTGAAGTCGTGATAGGAATTTTGTTAGAAAATTTTGATGACAAAAAGACTTTTGGAGGGATCAAACATGTTTTTCTTTAAAAAGAAAGAAAAGAAAAAAGAGGAAACAGCAGCTCCAGTTGTAAATAAAGAAGAACTTCTTGCTAAAGCAGAAGAAAAAATAAAAGAACTGGAAGGAAAAGAAGGTAATGACAAAGTCCAGGTACTTAATGAAATAGGATCTTTGTATACTCAGGCAGAAGAAATAGACCAGGCAATAAAATATTATGAAGAGAGTCTGGAAATCTGTAAACAGCATGGAAAAGCTTCAACAGATCTGATGAAACTGTATAACAAAAAACGTCAGGAAGCTGCAGAAGCAAAAGATGACGAAAAAGTTAAAGAGTATATGGAAAAAGTTCAGGGACTTATGCAAATGTCAAAAGACATCATTCGTGGAAATGCGTAAAAGCATGAGAAACATGTGAGACCGCAGGACATAATAAAGGAGTAATAATATCATGTATAAAAATTTAATTGACTTATTTAAAGAAAACGAAGGAAAAGGTGCTGTTGGTGCATTTAACCTGCATTGTTTTGAAATGTTGCCATCTATGATTGCAGCAGCAGAGGAACTGAATGTACCTGTTATCATTCAGACATCTTTAGGAACAGCTGAATATATTGGTTTCGAACCATTAATTGCAGCAGTAAAAGCTTTAGCTGAGAAATCTTCTATCAGTGTTGCATTACATATGGATCACTGCAAAGATATCGAAGCATTAAAGAAAGCAATTGATTTAGGATATTCTTCTGTAATGTATGATGGATCTTCTCTTCCTATTGAAGAAAACATTAAAAATACAAAAGAAGTAGTTGCTTATGCTCATGCAAATGGAGTATCCGTAGAAGGTGAAATCGGTTCTATTGGTGGAGCAGAAGAAGGTGTTGTTGTAGAAAAAGATGCAGCGATGTACACAAAACCAGAAGATGCACTTTATTATGTATCAGAAACAAATGTTGATGCACTGGCTGTTTCTATCGGAACAACTCATGGACAGTTCAAATCTAAAGCAAAGATTAACTATGAACTGTTAACAGAATTAAAATCAAAACTGGGTGATGTTGGACTGGTTCTTCATGGAGGAACAGGAGTATCTGATGAAGATATGAAACGTTGTGTACGTGAAGGAATGAAGAAAATCAATGTAGGAACAGAATTAAATAAAAACTACATTGAAGTCGTAAGCAAAACATTTACAGCAGATGATGTAACACCATTAACATCTTTACGTAATCTGTTAGGACCTGCAAACGACAGAATCAAAGAAATCGTAATGGAAAAGGCTTCTTTATTTAAATTATAGGTTCTTTGGTGATATTCACCGATAATGATTTAGGTATGGCGGGGAGGAATCCCCGCCTATTGTTTTTTTGAGAAAATTTGGAGGTCAGAAAATGAAAAAAACTATCGTTTTACTGGCAGGATATCCAGCTACGGGAAAAAGTTATCTCTGCAATAAGATTTTAGAAAAACTGCCAGAATTTATAGTAGTGTCCCAGGATGAAATGAAAGAAAAATTATTTGATCAATACGGATTTAATAACATGGAAGAAAAAGTCTGTATTGAAAATAAAAGCTGGAAGCAATATTATGAAGTTATGGAAGAACATCTGCAAAAAGGAGATTCAATCATTTCAGATTATCCCTTTAGTGATAAACAGAAAAGTAGAATTTCAGGTCTGTCAGAAAAATATGGATATCAGGTGGTTACTTTTCGTCTGATTGGTGATCTGGAAGTGCTTTATCAGCGTTCAAAAAAAAGAGATCTGGATCCAAAACGTCATTTAAGTCATCTGGTATCCTGCTATCATAAAGGAGATGTTCTGGAAGACCGTTCTAAAGCAGATTGTTTGGTGACTTATGATATATTTATGGATCGTTGCAAAAATCGTGGTTATGGAACTTTTCAGCTGGGACATTTGATAGAGCTTGATGTTACTGATTTTACAAAAATTGATTATCCTGCAGTTATTCAGGAACTATATAATTTAGTGGAAGAATAAAAGGAGAAAATCTTATGGGAAGTATTTTTTGTATTGGACAGTCTGCTTATGATATTACAATACCGCTGACAGATCCAATAGTGGAGAACCAAAAATATCGAATCCTTGAAAAATATGAAAGTGGTGGAGGTCCGGCATTTAATTCTTCATATCTTTGTGGACTTTGGGGTGCTGATGTTTCACTAATTACCAGACTGGGAAATGACGAATATGGGAAAAAACTTCGAGAGATTGCAGAAAGTGTTCATGTGGGACTTGATTACCTGATTCCAGATGATGAAATAGCAACTCCTCACAGTTATATTTTTTCCAATAGTAATAATGGTTCAAGAACATTGTTTAATTTTCCGGGTAAGCTAAAAGATCTAGAGTATATCTATCCAAAGCAGGATGTGTCTGTAATTTTAAGTGATGGACATGAACCGGATATTAGTATTGGAGCTATTGAGACATATAAAGAGGCAGTTTCTGTTGTAGATGCAGGAACATGTCGTGAAAGCACATTAAAAGTTGCTAAAAAAGTGGATTATCTGGTTTGTTCAGAAGATTTTGCACGACAATATACTGGAAAAACTCCAGACATTGAAAACTGGGCTCTTTGTCTGGAAATATTTAAAGAAGTTGAAGCAATTAACGGGAAACATGCAGTTATCACCTTAGGTGAGAAAGGGCTGCTTTATAAGAAGGATGGACAGGTATGCCATCTTCCTGCTTATAAAGTAAAAGCAGTGGATACCAATGGAGCCGGAGATATTTTCCATGGAGCTTTTGCATATGGATTATACAGGAATATGTCATTGCTGGATATTTTAAAACTCAGTTCCATGACTTCAGCAATTTCTGTACAAAGCTCAGGAAGCCAAAGTTCCATTCCGACACTTGAAAAAGTTAAAAAACAGTTGAATGTTTGTGGAGAAAAGACAACTGCAGATAAATTACAATAAATAGACTTCAACTTGCAGATCGTATCAATTATAATTTAGAAAAAGAATAAAAAGGAGACTGCTATGACAAGAGAAGATATTTTTAAAACGGTTGATCACACTTTGCTGGCACAGACTGCAACATGGGAAGAAATCAAACAGATATGTGATGATGCAATAACCTATCAGACAGCGTCTGTATGTATTCCGGCATCATATGTGAAAAGAGCAAAAGACTATGTGGGAGATAAAATGGCTGTATGTACAGTGATTGGATTTCCAAATGGATACAGCACAGCTGCTGTAAAAGAATTTGAAACAAAAGATGCTTTAAATAACGGTGCAGATGAAATAGATATGGTTATCAATCTTGGAGATGTAAAAGATGGTCGTTTTGACAAGATTAAAGATGAAATAGTACTTCTTAAGAAAGCCTGTGGAACAAAGATTCTTAAGGTTATTATTGAAACATGTCTTTTAACAGAAGAAGAAAAAATCAGGATGTGCAAGGTAGTAACGGAAGCAGGTGCGGATTATATTAAGACTTCTACAGGATTTTCTACAGCAGGAGCAACGTTTGAAGATATTGCGTTGTTTGCAAAACATGTAGGATCAGATGTAAAAATTAAGGCTGCGGGAGGAATCAGCTCTTTTGATGATGCCCAAAAGTTTATCGAATTAGGAGCTGATCGATTGGGAACCAGTCGTTTAGTGAAAATCGCCAAAGCTCAATAGTAATTATGCACAAAGAAAAACTGATTTTATGTGTAAAATTTATAAATTAAAAAATTAAATTTTATATTGAATTCTAATAAAAATGAGTATATGATAATAATGTAAATACACTCATATAATTTTCAAAGGTGAGGGGCGGAGATTTTTCTCCGCCCCTCACCTTTTATTTTTTCATTAGTTTGAAAAATCTGTCATTTTTTTATTTGTCAAATTTCGTGTTGTAAAAGGATGGGATTAAGCATTATTATGACTATAGAAACAGTAAAACATGGAATGAATAGAAAACGAGGGATAGATTTATGAAAAATGTATTTATCGTAGGGGCAGGAAGACTTGGAAAAGGATTTGTAGCGGAGACGTTTGATAATGCCGGATGGAAGATTACATTTCTAGATAAAGATTCCAAAGTTGCAGAGGAATTGGAAAAACAGGGATGTTTTCATGTTAAGGTTCATCGTGTGGAAGAAATTCAGAATCGAACCATTACGAATTTTAAGGCTTTTACCTGTGACTCTGGATATTCTTGTATGGAAGCTTTTTTAGAGACTGACCTGATCGTACTTCCATTGTATCCGGAAGATTTTAAAGATGCAGGACATTATTTGTCAAAATGTTTTGAAAAATTCTACGAAGTACATCCAGAACGAAAATTAACATTGATTTGTATTACTAACAAAAACTATGAAATTCCAAAATATGAGACATACTTTAAAGAATTATTATCTGATGAAGCACAAACATGGTTTGATAAAAATGTAGTTATCCGTGATTCTATTATTCGAAGAGCCACAGATGCTGAAAGTAATTATGCCACAGACATTGATACGGTTGCAGTGAATTCTTTATTGATTCAAGGACCTGTTAATAATGATTTTAGTGATGTGGAATGGATGGAAGTTGTAGACAAGGTTGAAATGCTTAAGGATATTAAAGTAACAGCAGTAAACGGGCCTCATGCCTCTTATGCATTCCTTGGATATCTGAGGGGATGGAAGACCATTGAGGAGGCGGAAGAGGATTCCTGGGTGGCAGAAATCGTAGAAAAAGCCAGAGAAGAAATTACAGAAGGTGTTCTGAAGGAATATCCAGTGACTCCAGAAGAAGTTCATAATCTTGTATATTTTGCACCGGCAAAGGGAGTGCTTCCGGATTCTATTCATCGTGTTGCATTTGATCCAGTTCGAAAGGTATCAAAAGGAGATCGGTTAACCGGTGCAGCCTATGTAAACTGGAAGCATGGAGTGCCTTTTGACAATATTGCCATCGGTCTTGCTGCAGGTTTTGGATATGCAGATCCGGACGATGAAAATGCACAGATAATACAAAAAGATATAAAAACTTTGGGAATTAAAAAGACCATTAGTAAATATATAGATTTTCCTGAGGATCATATAATAACAGAAACAGTCCTAAAACAATACAACATGCTGTGCGAACAAGGATTAATTAAATAGCTTCTCATTTTTCTTTTCAATATTAGTTGAAACCCCCTGGTGAATAAGGTTTTTAACCTGCTCGCCAGGGGGTTTTATAGATGAAATTAAAATACGATAACATCCTGGTCTTCAGGAATCAGCAGATTTCCAGAATAATATTTTTGTCCTTCTTTTAAATAATTTTCCTGACGATGGGCCATATCATGATCTTCTGTATGCCATAAAACCAGATTTGGTATATTTAATGACTGAGCAAGCTGACAGGCATCTTTTACGGTGCTGTGATGTTTTTCGTAAGGTTTAAAACGATCTCGTTGACTATAAAGACAGAAAGCTTCATGCAGCATCCAGTCAGAACCTTGAACAAATTGATGGAGATTATCCCGGTAAGGTTCATCACCAACGAAGGTAAGTTTGATTCCATTGTCCATATTTACGGAAAAACCAAATTGTTTGTCTTTGGTGGATTCAATGTCAAAAAAGATAAATTTATCTCCAAGGATAGTTTTTGTTTCACCGTGCTCAACAATATGAAACAACATGCGGTCATCGAAATACTTATAAAATTTTTTTCTAACTGTCAACGTAGTGAGCGTTTTGATGGTATCTACAAGTTCTTTGTGACAGTAAATATGAAAATCACCATCATATGTTCCGTTGTTCATAAATGTTCCAACAAGACGAATCAGCCATATAACACCAAGAATATGATCTGTATGAGCATGACTGACAAACAAATGATGAATATTTTTTATTGGAATATGGGCATTTTCCAAAGCAGAGAGAATTCCATTTCCACCTCCGGCATCAACAAGAAAGTATTCATCGTTTTTTTTCATGGCATAACATGTATTATAGCAGTTTATAGCACGGGCATTTCCAGTACCAAGAACAATTAATTGGTCCATATCAGTCTCCTTTTGTAATTGATGAAATAATTTGCATTTTATTATATCACATATCGACAAATAATCAGGAGCTCTTTTTTTATAATGATTGGAAGGAGGGATAAGATATGGAAATCCGTAGTAAAAAAGAGTGCGAAAAGGACAAATTATTTCATGAATTAAATGAGGTGATTTCTTATCATATGAAGGAAATGCAGAATTGTCTTATGACGGCAGGAAAGTTATTTTATGATTATGATCAGGATATATCTGAAAAAAAATCAGGAAAAGAAGTAGTGGAAAGTGCCATTGTGAAAGAGTGTGTCGTATGTAAAGAAAAAAGAAAATGCAGATTTACCATGGAAGAAAAGGATCAGCTGGGTGTCTGCCTTGAGAGGTATGGAAGATTACGATCTGATGATTTCCGTAATTTTCGTTCCTGCAAAAGAGAGAAGGAATTTATCCAGGAAATCAATAGAATTTATGAAAGAGAGTTGTTTCATTTGTCAATGGAACAGGGGCTGATACAAATGCGGAGACTAATAGGAAAGCAATATCTGGAAGCAGGGAATATGCTGGGAGGTTTTGCAGGAGGCCAGTTTGAAATGTCCAAAGGAAATAAGGAGCTGAAACAATCCATAAAAAAACAATTTAAAGAGCAGCATTTAGAGGTGAAAGAAATATATTTTTATGACAATCTGGAAAAAGGAAAGCAGATTTATTTGTTTGTAAAAAGAAGGAGGAGTAGTGAAATATCAGTGAAACAGACAGCTTTGATATTATCAGAAACTCTAAAGAAAAAAATGCAGCCTCTTCCTGGACAAAAAAAGATGATTGGCAGTGGATATGAAATGCTGGGATTTGTACAAGCACCAAGATTCCATGTGTTGGGCGGTGTTATATCAAAACCGTGCAGGGATGGTGATAAGAACGGAGATAGTTTTTCTATGAAGAATATCGGGGAAAAACGTTTTATTTCTATTATTTCAGATGGAATGGGGACGGGAGATAATGCAAGCAGGGAAAGCAGGAAGAATATTGAAACTCTGGAAGAACTTTTAGAAGCAGGAATCAGTGAGACCAAAGCCATTACATTGCTACACTCTTTGTTTTTGCTTCAGCCGGAAAAGGAACAATATGCTACCATTGATTATCTGCAGATTGATTTGTTTGCAGGAATCGGAACATCCTTGAAAATAGGTGCCTGTCCATCTTTTTTGAAAAGAAAAGGAAAGGTGGAAATTCTGCCGTCAGAGACTCTTCCAATTGCGTATAAAGATGATAAAGCAATCCCTTTTTGTCGTAAGAAGCTGGAAAGTGAAGATATGATTCTTCAGGTCAGTGATGGAGTTCTGGATTCCATAGAGGGAGATGGAATAGAAAAGATATGTGAATATATGGAAGAAATACAGGCAATCCGACCGCAAACATTTGTAGAGCAGCTAATGGAAAAATTACAGGAGACAAAAGGATTTGAGAAAAGAGATGATATGACAATGATTGCTCTGGGAATTTGGGATAAGTATTGAATAAAAAATCCTGTAATGTTAAAGTGATATTATGGAAAAAGTTATACAATTTATAAAAAACAGATCTTTAATAGAGGAAAATGACAGGATTCTGGTTGGTGTCTCTGGTGGGGCAGATTCTGTTTATCTGCTTCGGGTTTTGTGTGCTCTTCAGGAGAAGATGAATCTTTCCATAAAAGCAATTCATGTAAACCATCAGATTCGTAAGGAAGCAGCAGGAGATCAGGAATTTGTAGAAACCTTATGTGCCAGATGGAAGGTACCTTGTAAAGTAGTGTCTGTGGATGTAAAAAAGATAGCCAAAAAGTATAAGCTTACTCTTGAGGAGGCGGGGAGAAAAGCACGATATGAGATTTTTTACAAAGAAAGAGATGCATTAGGAGGAGGGAAAATTGCAGTTGCTCATCATCAAAATGATCAGGCAGAAACTTTTTTGTTTCGCATTGCCAGGGGTACCGGGATTGAAGGTGCAGGTGCAATGAAAGCATTTGATGATCCGCTGATTCGTCCTTTGTTATGTATGAAAAAGGCTGAAATCCAGGAAGAATTGATAAATGCAGGACAAGATTGGGTGGAAGATGCCACTAATGAGGATAATGCATATGCGAGAAACCAGATTCGAAATCAGATTATACCGCTGATGGAGGAAGTGAATTCCAGGACGGTAGAACATATTGCATTTTTATCAGAGGATATTCAGGAAGTGATGGAATATTTAAAAACTGTATTGGAAAAGCAATATCATAAGATTGTAAAAAGAGATGAAGAAAGAAGGCTTATCGACTGGATAGATTTAAAAAAGCAGGATTTGTGGATACAGAAACAAATCGTAAAAAGAGCTTTGGAGGAAACAGCAGGAAGAAGAAAAGATATTGAGAAGAGACATGTAAGAGATGTTTTTTCCCTGATGGAGAAAGACAGCGGAAAGCAGATTTCACTGCCCTATCAGATGGTGGCTGAGAAAAGTTATCAGTATATTATCCTGAAGAAAAAAGGATGTGAGAAAAAGCAGCAAGTACAAGGGATTCTTCGGCAGGAAAAAATTCAGGATTTTTCAAATATATTGGAAAAGGATTGTATCAAAATCATTGATTATGATAAAATAGAAAATGGTATACAATTGCGCTATCGAAAGCCTGGAGATTTTTTTGTTTTTGGAACTGAGGGAAGGAAGAAATCTTTAAATCGCTTTTTTATTGATGAAAAGATTCCAAGAGAGATGAGAGATCAGATTCCTTTGGCGGCAGATGGAAATCATATTGTCTGGATTGTTGGCAGAAGAGTCAGCAGTCATTATCAGGTTTCGGATAAAACAAAACAATATCTGAAATTGGAATTCATAAGAGAAAAAGGAGATGAATAGCATGGCTAAGATCAGAGAATTAATTTCGGAAGAAAAAGTCGATCAGAAAATTGCTGAGATGGGGGCACAGATTAGTAAGGATTATGAGGGAAAAGAGGTTCATTTAATTGCAATTTTAAAAGGAAGTGTTTTTTTTGCCTGTGAGCTTGCAAAGAGAATCACTGTACCGGTAACCATTGACTTTATGTCTGTATCCAGTTATGGAGATTCCAGAGAGTCTTCAGGAATTGTAAAGATTGCAAAGGATTTAGATGAACCGATTCAGGGAAAGGAAGTTCTGGTAGTAGAAGACATTATTGATTCCGGAAAAACTCTGAATCATTTAAAACCTATGTTATTGAGCAGAGGGCCAGCCTCTTTAAATCTTTGTACATTGCTGAATAAACCGGAAAGACGTGAAGTGGAAGTAGAAGTGAAGTATATTGGATTTGATGTGCCAGACGAGTTTGTTGTCGGGTATGGACTGGACTTTGCACAAAAATACCGCAACTTACCATATATTGGAGTGGCAGAGGAATAGAGAGGAGACATAATATTGAACCAGAAGAGAAGTAGTAATGGTTTTTTGATACTGATTATTTTGTTTGCTATAGGAATTTATTATTTCTCAAATATGTTACAGACAGGAAGTAAAGATTATTCATATCAGCAGTTTATAAGTGATGTGAAAGCTGACAAAGTAGTAAGTGTAACATTTGAACAGAATAAAGAAGTACCAACAGGAAAACTGACAGCAGAATATAAAAAGAATGTTTACCGCAGTTGTGAACTTACCAACGTTGCAGAAACAATGAAAGAAGTGAAGTCGGTTTCTCCAAAATTAAAGATGACTTTAAAGCCGATCGATCATAGTGGAGAGATGATCACAAATATTATCGGTATACTTGTTCCGGTGGGAGTTGTCATTTTGTTTATGGTCATGATGATGAGACAAAATGGCGGCGGTAATGGCAAAATGATGGACTTTGGAAAGAGCCGTGCCAAACTTGCCAATCCAAATGGTAAGAAGGTTACCTTCAGAGATGTGGCAGGTCTGGATGAAGAGAAAGAGGAACTGGAAGAAGTTGTTGAATTTTTGAAGAATCCTGCCAAATTTATTAAAATCGGAGCTAGAATCCCTAAAGGAGTACTGCTTGTGGGGCCTCCGGGAACAGGAAAGACTCTGCTTGCAAAAGCTGTTGCAGGTGAAGCCAATGTACCATTTTTCAGCATTTCAGGTTCAGATTTTGTAGAAATGTTTGTTGGTGTAGGTGCGGCACGTGTGCGAGATCTTTTTGCAGAAGCAAAGAAAAATTCACCATGTATTGTATTTATCGATGAAATTGATGCGGTAGCACGCCGAAGAGGTTCTGGTCTTGGCGGTGGACATGACGAAAGAGAACAGACATTAAATCAGATGCTGGTTGAAATGGATGGTTTTGGTGTTAATGAGGGAATCATTATGATTGCTGCCACTAACCGTGTTGATATTCTGGATCCGGCTATTCTTCGTCCAGGACGATTTGACAGAAAAGTTGGTGTCGGACGTCCGGATATTAAAGGGCGTGAAGAAATTCTTAAAATACACAGTCGCGAAAAGCCGCTGGGTGATGATGTGGATCTTCATGAAATTGCAAGAACAACAGCTGGTTTTGTAGGTGCAGATCTGGAAAATCTTATGAATGAAGCGGCGATTCATGCTGCAAGACAGGATCGTGCTTATATTGTAAAAGAAGATATCGACAAATCCTTTATTAAAGTCGGAATAGGAACAGAAAAGAAAAGCCGTGTGGTTCCGGAAAGTGAACGAAAGATTACGGCTTATCATGAGTCAGGTCATGCAATCCTGTTCCATCTTCTTCCAGATGTAGGACCTGTTTATACTGTTTCAATTATTCCTACAGGAACGGGGGCAGCAGGATATACAATGCCACTTCCTGAAAGAGATAATGTCTTTATGACAAAAGGAAAGATGATTCAGGATATTATGGTAAGTCTGGGAGGAAGAATTGCCGAAGAACTGATATTTGATGATATTACCACAGGAGCATCTCAGGATATTAAACAGGTAACTCAGCTGGCACGTTCCATGGTTACTAAATTTGGTATGTCAGAGGAACTGGGTCTGATCAACTATGATACAGGTGACAGTGATGAGGTCTTCCTAGGTAAAGAAATCGGTCAGCAAAGACCATATGGAGAGCATATTGCTACTGTTATCGATGAAGAAGTCAAGAAGATTGTCAACAAGTGTTATACCGACGCAAAGTCAATGATCGAAGAGCATATGGATGTCCTTCATAAATGTGCAGAACTTCTGCTGGAAAAAGAAAGAATTAACCAGGCAGAGTTTGAAGCTTTATTTTATGAAGAAAACTAAAATAAAATGAAAAAAATACTTGCATTTTACCTGATGATAAAGTATAATCTTAAATTGTCAGGTAAATGACTTGGTGGGATTCCCGAGTGGCCAAAGGGGGCAGACTGTAAATCTGTTGGCAACGCCTTCGAAGGTTCGAATCCTTCTCCCACCATTTTGCCGCAGTGGCGGAACTGGCAGACGCTCAGGACTTAAAATCCTGTTCGAGTTAAATCGAGTACCGGTTCGATTCCGGTCTGCGGCATGAGTTAAGAATAAGAGAAACGTTGAATTTACAGCGTTTCTCTTATTTTTTTGGGTTTAGTCATATATCGTTACTTCATTTTGTATTAATTGTATGATAGATAAGAATTTTTTAGTGGATGCATTTTTTGCGGAATTCTTATAAAAAATTCCATAGGGTATTGCATCATATCCGGACAGAGGGATAAAAGTAATTTCAGAGTCTTCACAAGCTCTATCAGGTAATATTGCGAATCCATAGCCTGCCTTCACAAGGGTAAGCATGACTTGAAGATTTTCACAATAGTAAATAGAATCAGGTAAAAATTTATTTTCTAAATGATTTTGAACATTTGCTGCTTTTGAGGGAATTTCGTAAGAATTACAAATAATCATATCCTCGGAAAGGAGCTGCTGTTCGTTGATTTCATCTTTATCTGCATAGGGATGGGCACTTGGAACGGCACAGCAAATGGGAATCCGGGTCAGTTCTTTGTAAATGATGCCATCCCGCATGGGAATATCATCTTTAAAACCAAAAAGGATATCAATTTCTCCATGTATAAAGAGGTTTAAAATGGAACGATACGGAATCATCCGAATAAAAGGGTGCAGTTCGGGAATTTGCAAGCGGCACTGCTGCAAAACTTTTGATAAGAAAATCAAATTGGAAGCATTGCTGCATCCAATGGAAAGAATCTGAGTATTGAATTCGGTTTGTTTTTGGATTTTAAGGGAAGCAATCTGCAATCTTTTCAGGACTTCCTTTGCATCCTCAAGGAAACTGATTCCCGCAGGAGTAAGAGCCACGGATCTTGTTGAACGGTGAAATAATTTGGCTCCTAATTCATCCTCAAGGGAATTGATCTGGCGGGAAACTGCAGATTGTGTAATGTTTAACACTTCAGCAGCTCTTGCAAAATTTAGATTTTCTGCGACTTGAATAAAACTTTCTAATTGCTGTGTATTCATCCGTTTTCCTCCATTATTGCGATTTTGTCATTAACAATACCATTATTTCACTTCACTTTCAAGGAAACTTCATTGTAATATTAGTATAAGGGGCAGGATAAATAGAAGGTTTTCTTGGAAAGGGTATAAAAATGGACAATACAGCAAAAATTAAATTATTAGAAAGAAGATTGGAAATTTTAATGGAAAGAGACAAAGATAATCAAGGCGTATGTAGAAGAATACGAAGAGATATTAGAAATCTTAAGAAGAAATTATAGTTTCATTGATAAATAGGGGTTTTTTGGAAGAAATCTTTCATGAAACATATATAACATCTTATTTCCTTCCGGATAAGGGACTCTGCATATCTGATCAACCAGATGTATGGAGTCCTTTATTATATTTAATTTATAGAGAAAGGTATGGAGTGTAGTGAAATATTATCAAAAAGTACTGAGGCTTTTGGAACAGTATTTTTCTGAAAAAAACTGGGAAAAATTATTTTTGACTGGTGGATGTTATTGGCTGGCCGATTTTTTACATCAGGGAATCCAGGGATCCATCATTATGATTAATCGAGTGGAAGAACATTGTGCCCTATATTTTGAAAAAGGCCTTTATGATGTACGAGGAAAAATATCAACAAAGAATTTTTATGCGGCCAAAGAACGGGAAATTAGTTTTATGAAGAAAAATTATCTGCCTCAATTTGACACGGAACAGGTAACACATTATCTTAATTCAATTTTAAAACAGGAGGAATGCCCAACTATAATTCCAAAGTTGGATATGATAAAGAAATCATGTATAATATTTGAAAACAGTAGATAAGTACCAATGTTTAAAATGTGATAGGAGAAATAAAAAAACATGAAGATTGATCGTCTGCTGGGAATCCTTGTGGTTCTTCTGCAAAAAGAAAAAGTAACAGCTCCTGATCTGGCAGAGCGTTTTGAAGTATCAAGGCGTACGATTCAAAGAGATATCGAACATCTTTGCAAAGCAGGAATTCCTTTAGTAACGACACAGGGACAAAATGGCGGAATTTCTATTATGGAAGGATACAAGATGGATAAAACTTTACTGACAACCGCAGAAATGCAGGCGATTATGGCAGGACTTCAAAGTCTGGACAGTGTCAGTAAAACGAATTTTTATAGTCAGTTAATGGAAAAATTACTTCCGGGATCAAAAAATATTATGGCGGGGGATCAGCATATTTTAATCGATTTATCGTCATGGCATAGAACCTCTTTATCGCCCAAAATAGAATTGATTCATCGTGCCATTCAGGATAGAAAAAAGGTTGGATTTCATTATTTTTCACCTTGTGGAGAGAGTGTACGACAGATAGAGCCATATTATCTCTTATTTCAATGGTCCAGCTGGTATGTATGGGGATATTGTCTTATCAGGCAGGACTTCCGTATGTTTAAACTAAACCGCATGACAGAACTTTCAAACACAGAAGAGCCGTATAGTGGCAGGACAGTCCAGATGCCTGATTTTTCAATGGGAGAATTGTATTCTTATGAGTATCCGGTAAAGGTATTGTTTACATCGGAGTGTAAATGGAGATTAATAGAAGAATGTGGTTTGGATCATTTCGAAGAACAAGAGGATGGTCATTTACTATATTGTACCAACTTTACAGATAAGAAAAGTGCTTTTCAGTGGCTTCTGACTTTTGAAGATAGAGCAGAAATTCTTGAACCAGAGGAATTGCGAGAGGAGCTGGCAGAATTTGCTGAAAAATTGTTGAAAAAGTATAAAGAACCATGACATATGGATGTCATGTTACAAATGATAAGATAGCTTTGTCATTAGAAAATGAATAGGAAAAGGAGACAAAGCTTATGAATTATGAAGTTGTAACATTGGAAGAGAAAATCGTAGCAGGAATTGAGGCTCGCACAAATAATATGAGTCCGGATATGGGACGGGTAATTGGCGGACTATGGAATCGTTTTTTTAATGAGCATATATATGAGAACATTTCCCATAAAGCAAATGATAAAGCTTTAGGAATCTACACAGATTATGCTGCTGATGACAAAGGAGACTATACTGTTATGATAGCTTGTGAAATCAGTGAAGAGCCAAAAGAAATGAAAGATCTCATAGTACGTAAAATACCAGCAGGGAAATATGCTAAATTTGTAATCAAAGGTGACATGGTAGAAGCGGTTGCAAAAGGCTGGCAGGAAATATGGGAGATGGATTTGCCACGCACGTTTTTGTATGATTTTGAGGAGTATCAAAATGACGATATGGAAGAAGCAGAGATCCATATTTATGTAGGATTGAAAGCAGAATAAATATTAAAAAAGATTATGGAGAAATGAATAAATCCATAATCTTTTTTTCTATTAAAGAGAAGGGTCAAAAGATGTTGTTTTTTGACGATATATTTTAGGAGAGATTCCTGCCCATTTTTTAAATTGACGGCTGAAATGAGCAACATTGGAATATCCAACTTGATCAGAAATAGATTCAATAGAAATGTTAGGGTTTCGAATCAGCCGTTTCGCTTCTTTGAATTTCAGTTGATCCAAATATTCTTTTGGTGATATCCCATAGATTTTTTTAAAAACTTCCAATCCATAACTCATGCTGATATTTGCCTCGCGATAAATATTCTTCATTAATAATTGTTCTTTATCTCTGTTTTCATTTAAGAAGAAGGTATTGAAATTATGCTGGATAGTTTCAGCAATTGATCGTGCGATACTAAGAATCTGAATGTTAACTTCATTTTCCTCATTTTCTTCAGATATCTTCACAAAAGCAGTCATTAAACGAGCCAGAATTTCTAAAGTAAGGAAACGGTCTGAAAGGGTATACGCAGTTTTTTTATCATATAATTGTATCCACTCATCTAAAATAGAACGAATTGTAGAGTTTTCTGGAGTACAGTCCGGATAGATGAGACGCCCATTTTTAATCATTGTGTATCTCAAGGCAGGATCATCAATATCAAAATGTGCTGCAAAGTATGTCATACCTTTCGTTGAAAAACAATGATTTTCATGCAAAATTCCGGGTGGAATTAGTAAAATATCATTTTCTTTCAAAATATATGTGTTTTGGTTAATGATAGATTCTTGTTCTCCGGAAAGAATTAGAAGTATTTCGAAAGCAGTGTGAGAAGAGGGGTACCCTTTCCAGCCATGAGGAACATGCTGTTTGTGTGCTGAAAAAAAGGAAATACTGGTATCAAGATAAGGAAGTTTCTTTAGGTGGCTGTATAAATCTTTTTTCATATCTTTTTTCTCCGTGATTTTTGGTAAGTTTACCGTGTGAAATGAGATGGTTATCATGATTAGAATTTATTATACTATGAAACAGATAGAAAAGAAATTGCTTTTTAGAAGAAAAGGAGGAAAGAAGGAAAGATGATAGAAAACCCAATAATTCGAGGATTTAATCCGGATCCGGCCATATGTAAAAAAGGAGGTGATTATTATATTGCAACATCTACTTTTGAATGGTTTCCTGGAGTACAAATTTTCCATTCTAGGGATTTAAAGAACTGGAAGCTGATCTGTAGACCGTTAAATAGGGTAAGTCAATTAAACTTGATGGGGATTCCGGATAGTGGCGGAGTATGGGCGCCATGTTTGACTTATGCAGATCATAAATTTTGGCTGGTTTACTCTATTATGAGAGAACACCGGGCTTTTAAAGATGTCCGCAATTATGTAGTGACAGCAGATGAAATTGATGGAGAATGGAGTGAGCCGGTTTTCTTAAATGCCAGTGGATTTGATCCCTCTCTATTTCATGATATCGACGGCAGAAAATATGTTTTGAATATGGTATATGATTTTAGAAATTATCATCCATGGAATTATGGGATCAGTCTGCAGGAGTTTGATGTGGAAAAAGGAGAATTAGTTGGAAAACCAGAAATGATTTTTAAAGGAACAAAGTTACAGAAAACAGAGGGACCTCATTTGTATTACATTGATGGATATTATTATCTGTTTACAGCAGAAGGGGGATCTCAATTTGGACATTCCATTACCGTAGCACGTTCCAAGAATTTAAGAGGCCCTTATGAAGTACATCCGGATAATCCGATTTTGACAGCATGGTATGCTCCGGAAAATTATTTGCAAAAGACAGGACATGCTTCCTTAGTTCATACGGATAGTGATGAATGGTATGTTACTTACCTAACAAGCCGTCCGATTAAGCGGAAACAAAAAGGAATTTTTGAGGAAAGAGGATTTTGTACCTTAGGAAGAGAGACGGCAATTTCAAAAGTAGAATGGAAAGATGGGTGGCCTTATATTGTCGGCGGAAAAACGGCACAGCAATATGTAGAACAGCCAAATCTACCAGAACAAATGTGGCCTGCACCAGATGAAAAAAAATATTTTAAAGATGGAATTCCAAAAGAGTTTCAGACATTAAGAGTTCCATTTACAGAAAAAATGGGAGAAATAAAAGATCAGGGTCTGGTTTTATATGGACAAGAGTCTCTGTATTCTGTGTTTGAGCAGTCCATGATTGCGAGAAGATTTGAATCACTTAATTTTGAGGCAGAGACTGTTGTTAATTTTCTACCTGAATATTTCCAACAAATGGCTGGTCTGGTATGTTATTACAATAGCAAAAACTGGACAACATTACATGTAACTTATGACGAAGAAAAAGGAAAAATCTTAAATATTTTATCCTGTGAAGCATCTGCCTTAACCTGGCCTCTGAAAGATCAGGAAAAAATTCAAGTGGAAGGTAATCAAATTTATCTGAAAGTAAAGGTGACAAAAGAGTTTTATCAATTTTATTACTCTTTGGACGGAAAAGAATGGACAGCACTTCCGGTCAAATTTGATACTTATAAATTGTCAGATGATTATATTGCAAAACCATTTTTGGGACCAACGGGAAGTGCGTTTACAGGAGCATTTGTAGGAATTCATTGTAATGATTTGACGGGAATGAGATGTCCGGCAACATTTAGATATTTTAAATATACAGAAGAAAAATAAGGAGGAACAAAAGAAATGGGAAATGATAACAAAGGAAAAGGAGTACGCGTTCAATTACAGAAATTTGGAAGTTTCTTAAGTGGAATGATCATGCCGAATATTTTGGCTTTCATTGCATGGGGTCTATTGGCTGCATTATTTATTGATACAGGATGGCTGCCAAATAAAGATTTCAATGAAATGGTGGCACCAACATTAAATTATTTATTGCCTGTTTTAGTGGCTTATACAGGTGGAAAACAGATTTATGAGACACGAGGAGCGGTCGTTGCAGCAATGGTTACAATGGGACTAATTGTAGGTAGTGATGTAACAATGTTTTTAGGAGCAATGATTGTTGGACCGACAGTTGCCTTTTTGATGAAAAAAATTGATGCATTATATGAAAATAAGATTCCGGCAGGATTCGAAATGCTGGTCCGCAATTTCAGCGCTGGTATTTTTGCAGCAATTATGGCAATTGTATGCTATGTAGGCGTAGGTCCGATTTTTAATGGTTTAAATATTATTTTAACCAATGGGGTGAATGTATTAGTTGAACATAAATTAATTCCATTGATCAGCATTTTTATGGAGCCGGCAAAAGTACTATTTCTTAACAATGCAGTAAATTTTGGAGTATTGACACCGATAGGATTAAATCAAGTTGCGGAAACTGGAAAATCTATGATGTTTGCAATTGATAATCCGGGAGTTGGTCTTGGAATCTTATTATCTTACTGTGTATTTGGAAAAGGAAATTCTAAGAAAACAGCACCAGGAGCAATTATCATTCATTTCTTTGGCGGAATTGCTGAAATTTACTTCCCATATGTATTAATGAATCCATTGCTTTTGATTCCCGCAATTTTAGGTGGCATGTCAGGAGTGACAACTTTAATGCTTACAGGTGTGGGAATGATCAGTCCGGCTTCTCCAGGAAGTATTTTCGCTTTCATGGCAGTAACACCAAGGGGAAATCATTTCGGAATTATTCTAGCAATTTTCGTTGCAACCGTTGTAACATTTTTAACAGCTTCTTTTGTTCATAAAATATCAGGGACAGATGAATCTGACGATGATTTCGAAGCAGCAGAAGAAATGACAAAACAGATGAAACAAAGCGGTAAATTAAATACAAATGTATCTAACAATGCAGAGGTTACAAAGATTATTTTTGCCTGCGATGCTGGAATGGGATCCAGTGCACTTGGAGCTTCCATTGTCCGAAAGAAAGTAGAAGAAATGAAACTTCCAATTCAGGTTACTAACCAGGCAATCCGTAACTTATCTGCTGATCAAAATACATTGGTGATCACACAAAATGAATTGTTAGAGCGTGCACAGAAACAATCACCAAGAGCGCAATTTTATGCAGTAGATAAATTTTTGCCAGCGGAACAATATGATGAGCTATTACAAAATATAACAAAGGAATAAATATTAAGGTTATAAAGGGAAAATTTATGAAAATAAAAGATATCACAAGCAATTCATTTCAAAAGTATGGAAAAATCTTACAGGGATATCAGACATTAGAGCTATTAAATGAAATGAAAAATACACCTTTGCCGGAAAATGTAATTTATGTAGCGTCAGTGGAAGAATTAGAAAATCTTCCACTGGCCGAAGAAATCCAAAACAGAACATTTGGCGGGATGCCGATCCAAATCGGATATTGTAATGGAAACAATAAAAAGCTGAATGCAGTAGAATACCATCGTTCTTCTGAAATTAATCTGGCTGCAACAGATATAATTTTAATGTTAGGAATGCAACAGGATATTGATGAGGAGTATCATTATCAAACAGATAAAATAGAAGCTTTCTATGTACCAAAAGGAACCATGATAGAATTATATGCTACAACACTTCATTATGCTCCATGTACTGCCAAAGAAAACGGATTTCGATGTGTTGTAATTCTCCCGAAGGGCACAAATGAGAAATTGACATTTTCAGTGTTCTCAAATGGGGAAGATAAACTTTTAGCAGCGCGAAATAAATGGCTGATTGCACATGAAGAAGCAGCTATTGATGGCGCATTCTGTGGATTGATTGGTGAAAATATCGCTTTAGAATAGAGAAAGGAAGAAGAAAAATGGAAAATATGCCAAAGATAAAAATTGGAATTGTGGCAGTCAGCCGCGATTGCTTTCCAGAGAGTTTATCTGTAAACCGCAGAAAAGCTTTAGTGGAAGCATATAAAATAAAATATGATGAAAATGATATTTATGAATGTCCGATCTGTATTGTAGAGAGTGAAATCCATATGGTACAGGCATTAGAAGATATTAAAAAAGCCGGATGTGATGCACTGGTTGTATATCTGGGAAATTTTGGACCGGAAATTTCAGAGACGCTTCTTGCAAAACATTTTGAAGGGCCGAAAATGTTTGTGGCGGCAGCAGAAGAAAGTGGAGATCATTTACAAGACGGCAGAGGAGATGCCTATTGTGGAATGTTGAACGCTAGTTATAATCTAAAATTACGAGATGTGAAAGCTTATATTCCTGAATATCCGGTAGGAACGGCAGAAGAATGTGCAGATATGATCCATGAATTTCTTCCAATCGCAAGAACTGTAAAAGCGTTAAGTGAATTGAAAATTATCAGTTTTGGACCTCGCCCATTAAATTTTTTGGCTTGTAATGCGCCAATCAAAGCATTATATGATTTAGGAGTTGAGATTGAAGAAAATTCTGAACTGGATTTGTTTGAATCATTTCAACAACATGCGGGGGATGAAAGAATCCCATCGATTGTAAAAGAAATGGAAGCGGAATTAGGTGCTGGGAATAAAAAGCCTGAAATTTTAAGGAAACTGGCTCAGTATGAATTGACCTTAAAAGATTGGATAAAGGATCATAAAGGTTATCGAAAGTATGTAGCAATTGCTGGAAAATGCTGGCCTGCTTTCCAAACACAGTTTGGCTTTGTTCCGTGTTATGTGAACAGCCGGTTGACGGATCAGGGGATTCCTGTATCTTGTGAAGTTGACATTTATGGTGCACTGAGTGAATTTATTGGAACAGTTATCAGTCAGGATACCGTAACATTGTTAGATATTAATAATACAGTTCCGAAAGACATGTATGAGGAAGATATTAAGGGAAGTTTTGATTATACACAAAAAGATACTTTTATGGGATTCCATTGTGGAAATACAGCCAAGAGCAAACTTTCTTTCTGTGAGATGAAATATCAGAAAATTATGGCAAGAACTCTTCCAAAGGAAGTAACACAGGGAACTTTAGAAGGTGATATTGTGCCAGGTAATATTACATTTTTCCGATTACAGAGTACTGCAGATACAAAACTTCGTGCATATATTGCACAGGGAGAAGTTCTTCCAGTAAAAACAAAGTCTTTTGGATCCATTGGTGTGTTTGCAATTCCGGAAATGGGAAGATTTTATCGACATGTATTAATTGAAAAGAATTTTCCTCATCATGGAGCTGTTGCGTTTGGACATTTTGGAAAAACATTATATGAGGTATTTAAGTATATTGGAGTAGAGGTTGAGGAAATAGGATTTAATCAGCCGAAAAATATGCGATATCCGACAGAAAATCCATGGGGGTAGAAAATGCTGTATATAGGAATTGATTTGGGAACATCTGCGGTAAAACTGCTCCTTATGGATGAAAAGGGGGATATAAAAAATATTGTATCCAAAGAATATCCAATTTTTTTCCCGCGAACTGGATGGTCAGAGCAAAATCCAGAAGATTGGTATGAGAAAACGGTAGAAGGGATTGGAGAACTCATCGATGGATTTGATAAAAATAAGATTAGTGGAATCAGCTTTGGTGGACAAATGCACGGATTAGTAATCTTGGATGATAATGATGAAGTGATTCGGCCGGCAATTCTATGGAACGATGGAAGAACGGAGAAAGAAACCAATGATTTGAATCAAATTATTGGAAAAGATAAGTTATCGGAGTATACAGCCAATATTGCATTTGCTGGTTTTACAGCTCCCAAAATTTTATGGTTGAAAAAACATGAACCAAAGAACTTTGAAAAAATCTGTAAGATCATGCTTCCGAAAGATTATCTAGCATATAAATTGTCTGGAATTTTTTGCACGGATTATTCTGATGCATCAGGAACACTTTTGCTAGATGTAAAAAATAAATGCTGGTCAAAGGAAATGCTGAAAATCTGTGGAATTCAAGAAAATCAGCTTCCAAAGCTGTATGAAAGTTATGAAGTAGTTGGTAATATTCATCCTGAGACTGCAAAATCTATAGGACTGCCCGAAAAAATAAAAATCATTGCTGGAGCGGGAGATAATGCAGCAGCAGCCGTCGGAACGGGAACTATAGGGGATGGAAAATGCAATATTTCTCTTGGAACCTCAGGAACAATTTTTATCTCCAGTGATAAGTTTAGTGTTGACTGCCATAATGCCTTGCATTCATTTGTTCATGCAAATGGGAAATTTCATTTAATGGGATGTGTGCTAAGTGCTGCATCTTGCAATATGTGGTGGATGGATAAAATCATTGGAACGAATGATTATGTGGAAGAACAGAAAAAAATTGAAAAATTAGGAGAAAATCATGTGTATTTTCTACCGTATTTGATGGGTGAACGTTCACCTCATAATGATCCTGATGCCAGGGGAATTTTTATTGGATTGACGATGGATACAACAAAAGAAGATATGACTCAGGCAATATTAGAGGGTGTAGCTTTTGCGATCAGAGATTGTTTTGAAGTAGCAAAAACTTTGGGAATTCAGATAGAACAAACCAAAATATGTGGCGGAGGTGCCAAGAGTACGCTATGGAAGAAAATTATTGCAAATGTTTTAAATATGAGAGTTGATAGTGTTGAGAGTGAAGAAGGTCCGGGATATGGTGCAGCGATATTGGCATCTGTAGGATGTGGTGAATATGACAATATAGAGGATGCAGTAAATACTTATGTGAAAGTATCAGATACGATAAAACCAGATCCTGGTCTTGTGAAAAAATATGATAAAAAATATAAAAAATTTACTGAAATATATCCTGCAATCAAAGACTTATTTCCAAAAATAAAATAAAAAAAGGAAAATGATAAATGTATAAAATTTATCATTTTCCTTTTTTGGTTATAGATTTCCGGGTGGACGGGTTTTGTTGGATGGGGTATACTAAGAAATAATTCAGAACAGATAGGAAGTTGTATTATGCTGGAAATAGAATATAGAAATACAAAAAATAATGGGTTGGAGATTCTGCGTTGTTATGGTCAGGATTCTATGATAGATCTTCCAGATATGATTCATGGAAAAACAGTAACAAAGATCGGAGATTATATGTTTTCTGCGCACAAAAGAAAAGAGGATCAAAATGTATCGATGGTGAGAATCGGAGATTCTTTTTTGAATGAGGATCCAGCAAAGATGTTATGTGGCAATCAAGTAGAAAACGTCTTTTTGCCAAAAGAAGTAGAGGAAATTGGACGCTATGTATTTTATGGATGTGCAAATTTAAAAAAAATACGATTTACAGATTCTTTGCTGCGCACCGGAACAGGGATTTTTACCGGATGTAAACTGCAGGAAATTGAATTAGACTTTTATCATGGGAAAAAATCTGCATTAAAAGATATTGTTTCGGATACGAGATTTCCGGTAAAGATACAATTAAAATATCATGAAGCAGACGAAGTGAAGGAAGCACACTTATTCTTTCCAGAATATTATGAAGAAGCAGTAGAAAATACACCGGCGAGAATTATTGAGAATTATTTTAATGGAACAGGATATAAGTACCGGCAGTGCTTTTTCCGCGGTGAAGTAGACTATCAGAAATATGATGCGTTATTTATGGATGCAATGGCCATTGAAACAAAAGAAACCGTTTATCAAATTGTATTCGGGAGACTTCTGTATCCGTTGGAGCTTTCAGATTCTGCAAGAGAGCGGTATTTAAAATATGTTAAGGAACAGCAAAATGATATTGTAAAATATTTCATACAAGAAGAAAATATGAAAGCATTGCAATTTATGGGGAACGAAAAACTTTGGACGAAAGATTGTCTGGATGAAGCAATTGATGTTGCTGCCAAGAAACAGAAAACAGAAATCCTTAGTTTTTTAATGAATGAGAAGAATCAGATATTTCCAAAAAAGAAAAAGACATTTGAACTATAGAGGTAGCAAAGGTGGAAGAGAAGTTAAATGACCAATTAAATCAAATAGGACAGCAGATTCTTGCGGTCACAAGAAATGAACTGTATCTTCATATGCGGTTTTTGGATGTGGCATTAAGCAGCTTTTTTTATGTCATGGATCCGGCAGTCAACGGGTTTGGGACAGATGGAATGAATATATTTTTTCATCCGGCAAGATTAGGCGGAATTTATCGTCAGAATAGGATTTTTATGAATCGGGGATACCTTCATATGGTACTTCATTGTATACTGCATCATATTACCAGACGGCATCAAAGGGAGAAAGAATTTTGGAATTTGGCCTGTGATATTGCAGTAGAATCTATTATTGACCGCTGGTATATCAAATGCATCCGTCAGCCTCAGACAAGGCTTAAAAAGGATACTTATCGAAAATTAGAAGGATCTATGAAAGTTTTGACGGCAGAAAGAATATATCGGCAGCTGATCTTATGGAATTTATCCGAAAAAGAACAACAGGAGCTTCATCGGGAATTTTATGTGGATGATCATCAATATTGGCCGGAAGATCCGAAGCAAAAGATGCACAATGAGGTAGAAAATAGATGGAAGAATATCAGCGAAAAAACGGAAACAGATATGCAGACATTTTCCAGTGAAGCATCTCAAGAATCTGGCAATTTGCTGGAACAAGTACAGGTCGAAAATAGAGAACGGTATAATTATCGGGAGTTTTTACAAAAATTTGCAGTTTTACGGGAAGAAGTAACCATTGATCCAGATTCATTTGATTATACATTTTACACATACGGACTCAGTATGTATGGAAATATGCCGCTTATTGAGCCTCAAGAATGGAAGGAAGTAAAAAAAGTAGAAGAATTTGCAGTTGTGATCGACACATCCATGTCTTGTTCCGGAGATTTGGTCAAGAAGTTTTTAGAGGAAACATACAGTGTTTTAAGCGAACAGCAAAGCTTTTTTCATAAAGTCAACATTCATATGATCCAGTGTGATGAAATGGTACAAAATGACCGGAAAATTACAGATGAAAAAGAATTGAAAGAATATATGGAGCATTTAGAGCTTCGTGGAGAAGGCGGAACAGATTTCCGTCCGGCGTTTGAATATGTAGATCAGTTAATTGAAAATGGTGAATTTTATCATTTAAAGGGTCTGATCTATTTTACAGACGGAAAAGGAATTTATCCCCCAAAAATGCCTTCTTATGAAACTGCATTTGTCTTTATGCAGGAAGAATATGAGGATACACAAGTACCGCCATGGGCCATGAAACTGATTATTGATGAGGAAGATTTGGAAGAAGGAGAACAGCATGAACATTAAAAGAGCAAAAGAAGAAATTAAAAATTCCATTGAAGCATATCTTCAAAAAGATAAATATGGAGAATATATGATACCATCGATCCGGCAAAGACCAGTGTTATTGATGGGACCTCCGGGGATCGGGAAAACACAGATTATGGAACAAATTGCCAAGGAATGTAACATTGGACTTGTTGCATATACGATCACCCATCATACACGGCAAAGTGCGATAGGACTTCCGTTTATTAAAGAAAAAGAATATGGTGGAAAAACTTATTCAGTCACAGAATATACGATGAGTGAAATTATTGCGGCTGTATATGATAAAATTGAGCAGACAGGAATGAAAGAAGGCATTTTATTCATTGATGAGATTAACTGTGTATCAGAAACATTGGCGCCGACAATGCTTCAGTTTTTACAGTGTAAAACCTTTGGAAATCAGAAAGTACCAGAAGGCTGGATGATTGTAGCAGCAGGTAATCCGCCGGAATATAATAAATCTGTGCGTGAATTTGACGTAGTAACATTAGATCGTATCAAAAAAATTGATGTGGAAGCTGATTATGAAGTATGGAAAGAATATGCATACAAAACAGGAATTCATCCGGTAATTCTGGCTTATTTAGAGATCAAAAAAGATTATTTTTATCGTATGGAAACGACAGTAGATGGAAAAGCTTTTGTTACAGCCAGAGGATGGGAGGATTTATCCAGACTGATCCAAGTTTATGAAAGTCTGGGAAAAACTGTTGACAGGGAAGTTGTCTATCAATATTTACAACATTTAAAGATTGCAAAAGATTTTGCAAACTACTATGAACTTTATAAAAAGTATAAAGAAGATTATGGAATTGAAAGGATTCTTTGTGGACAGTTCCAGCCGGAAACAATCGAACGTTTAAAATTTGCTTCTTTTGATGAAAAATTAAGTGTTGTAGGACTTTTGAATGGGAAATTAGGGGAAATGTTCCGAAATTGTTGGAAAACAGATGCTTATGTTACGGAATTATTTGGATGTTTAAAACAGTTTAAAGCGAATAATTCTATGGAACAGGTACTTGAGAGTGCAAAAGCAGTTTTAGAGCAGAAAAAGAAAACAGAACAACTTGGAAAACAGGAGGAATACATTCGAAAAGACGTCATTCATAAGCTGGAATCTTATCAGAAAATGATTTTGGAAGAACATTTAAATGCAGAAGATGCATTTGAAAAAGTAAGAGAAGATTTCAATCAGGAGACAGTCTACAGAGAACAAGAAATTGATAAAACATCTTCCACATTGGAATATGCTTTTGAATTTATGGAACAGGCATTTGGAGAGAGTCAGGAAATGGTTGTTTTCGTTACAGAATTGAATGTTAACTACTATAGTGTTCAGTTTATCAAAGAAAATGGATGTGATAAATATTATCAATACAATAAGGGACTATTGTTTGATGAGCAACAAGGGAAGATTTTGGCAGAGTTGGATGAAATCGAACAGGGAATGGAAATAACCTTAAAATAAAAAATTTTAGATAAACGAAAAAATCTGTTGACAGAAATGATGAAATACGATAGAATATTCATTGTCTGAAAAACAGATATGCGATAGTGGCGTAGCTGGTAACGCGCAACCTTGCCAAGGTTGAGACCGCGGGTTCGAACCCCGTCTATCGCTTTTGAAGAAACCGCCGAATATGGCGGTTTTTTCATTGCGTAAATTTATTATTTTTCCTTGAGTTTCTTCTTGTTTCTTCGTATAATAGACAAAAACCTATGAAAATACTAGGAATAAAAATGAAAGGAATCTAAAGTTTTACAATGGAAAAGTTGTGGAATATATCATATCAGGAATTAGAACAAATGACGTCGGAGGAATATCAGTTGGTTGATATTCGTGATGAGTCCTCAGCGGCTTATGGAAAAATCCCTGGGGCAGTTCATATTCCGGAAGAAGAACTTCTGGATAGGATCGAGGAATTACCGAAAAATAAGAAAATCATACTGTATTGCATGAAAGGGATTTTCAGTAAAGAAGCAGCTGCCAGACTTCAGGAAAAAGAAATTCAGGTATATAGTCTGGAAGGAGGGTATACCGGATGGCTTCTGGAAAATATGAAAGCAGAACAGGAAAAAAATAAGATTGAAAAAAAGAAGGATGATAAATTCATTTCCAAAGCAGAAGAAGTTGAAAAGAGTATTCAGAAAAAATTCAAAAAGAAGTTGTTTTCGAAATTCGCAAAGGCAATCAATCGCTATGAATTGATACAGGAAGGTGATAAAATTGCAGTCTGCATTTCTGGCGGTAAAGATTCTATGTTGATGGCAAAATTATTTCAGGAGTTAAAGCGTCATAATAAATTTCCTTTTGAAGTGGTTTTTCTTGTAATGGATCCGGGATATAGTGAGGCAAATCGAAAGGTGATTGAGAATAATGCAGATTTGATGAATATTCCGATTACGATTTTTAAATCTGAAATCTTTGATGCTGTCTATGAAATTGAAAAATCACCTTGCTATTTATGTGCCAGAATGCGAAGAGGTTATTTATACAGCAAGGCAAAAGAGCTTGGATGTAATAAGATTGCCTTAGGACATCATTATGATGATGTAATCGAAACAATTTTAATGGGAATGCTTTATGGAGGACAGGTACAGACGATGATGCCTAAACTGCACAGTACTAATTTTGAAGGAATGGAGCTGATTCGTCCGTTATATCTGATTCGTGAGGAAGATATTAAACACTGGAGAGACTATAATAATCTGCATTTTATTCAATGTGCCTGCCGGTTTACTGATACATGTACCACGTGCCGGTCTGATGGAAGCAGTGTCTCCAAACGAATGGAGATTAAGAGGATGATTGCAGATATGAAAAAAACAAATCCTTTTGTAGAAAGTAATATTTTTAAAAGTGTAGAAAATGTTAATCTCAGTACTATTGTGGCCTATAAAGAAAATGGCATAAAACATCACTTTTTAGATGACTATGAATATCCGAAAAATTAGTCTCCCTAAAATGGTTAAAACCTGTAAAGTTTGTGGAGAAAATCCAACGATTATATAGCTTGCGGATTATGAAATTACAGCATGCAATATTTGATAGAAAGGGAAATACATGAGAGATTTACAACGAATTGCGCAGGAGTGTATCAATGAACTGGATCAGATAAATATTCCCTATGGAAATGTGGAGAAGTTTGTTTCTAATCAGCGTTTTTCAAGAACATGGGGACGTTGTCAGAAGACATCTGGCGGGTTTTTGATACAAATATCTGAAAAACTTTTACAGGATCATGTGCCAATGGAAGCTTTGAAGCAGACAATACTTCATGAAATGATTCATACCTGTCCCGGGTGCTTCAATCATCAGAGAGAGTGGAAACGGATGGCTGCATTAGTTAATGATACTTATGGATATAATATAAAAACATACTCGGATGCGGAAGAATTGGGAATGTCTCCAGTTGTCAGAAAAGTAAAGCATCGTTTTGTGTGCACAGGATGTGGACTGGTGATTGAAAGGCAGAAAGAAAGTAAGTTTACAAAAAATTATAAAAAATATTATTGCAGCAGATGTAAGGGAAGATTTCAGAAAGAATTTTGATTTTCCTCAAAAAGACTGATTGTAAGATATTCTTGTATATAATGAATAACATGTTACAATAAATAATAAAATAATAGAAAGGCAGGGAACTAGATGGGAGAAACATTAACAGCAATTAAAGATAGAAGAAGTGTGCGTAAATTCAAATCTGATATGATTCCAAAAGAGATTATAAACCAGATTATAGAAGCAGGTACATATGCAGCGACAGGAATGGACAGACAGTCGCCAATTATTATTGCAGTAACTAATAAGGAACTTAGAGATAAACTGTCAAAAATGAATGCAGTATTTATGGGAAAAGATGAAAGCTTTGATCCTTTTTATGGTGCACCTGTGGTTTTAATCGTTCTTGCAAATAAAGCAATGCCAACATATATTTATGATGGAAGTCTTGTTATGGGAAATCTCATGGTGGCAGCACAAGATCTGGGAATCGGCAGCTGCTGGATTCATCGTGCAAAAGAAGAATTTGAATCTGAAGAAGGTAAGAAAATTTTAAAGGAACTTGGAATTGAGGGAGAATATGAAGGAATCGGACATTGTGTTTTAGGATATGCAGATACTCCGAAAACAGAAGCTTCTCCAAGAAAAGATTCTTATGTTTACTATATAGAATAATTTACCTGGGCATCATTCTTTTGTATATCAGATGAGGGATGACTCCCGCCTCTGTAGGCGGTGAGCAACAATTATGTATCAGTGGCGGGTTTCAATCCCCCCATCTGATATACGCTCCGCGAGGATGCGCAGGAATTCGGATTGGAAGTATGTCTGCTATGCAGACCCGAATTCCGCGCCAAGACTCGCGAGCGAGTCTTGAATAAAATGTTAAAAGGCGGATTCTGGCAGAATCCGCCTTTATTACACATCTTTGCCACAGTGTCTGTAAAAGGTCAGTAAATATAGTCCACACAAACCAACCAGGTCATAAATAATTCTGGTAAGAGCAGTCATATTGCCAAATAGAAAAGCAACCAGATCAAAGCGGAAAAATCCTATCAGTCCCCAGTTGATTGCACCAATTATCACAATAGTCAAAGCGGTGCAGTCTAGAAATTTGTTTCCCATAGAAGCCTCCTTTTCATGTATCAAAAATTCTATGGATACAGTATGGCTAAAATGCATAAAATTTATTCAGAAAGAATTTCACGGAAAGAACGAATCACTTTGATGACACCTGGCTTTTCTTTAAATGGGGTAAAATCTTTATCAGATGCCATGACAATAATATTGGAACATCCTGCCTGATAAGCATTTCGAATACCAGAACCGGAATCTTCAAAAATAAGACTTTTTTCAGGAGAAGATCCAAGAATATGGCAGGCATCCTGAAACATTGCAACTTTGTTTTCGTAAGTTCCATCATCATACACGATATTTTCTCTTGGAATCCAATGATCAAGATGAAAATGTTCGATAAAAAAATCAATATTTTCTTTGATTGAAGCAGATGCAATAGTAAAAGGAATTTTTTTTGCTGTTAAATAGTCAAAATATTCAGTTACACCGTCTACCAGATGAAAATTTTCTTTATCTTTGAGGCAGTTTTGACGATACAGACTTTCTTTTTTCTTTGAATAATAATCAATCTGTTCCTGTGAAAAGGTACCGTTGGATAGCATTTCAATGTTTTTTTGATTAGGACTTCCGTTAATTTTTGTCTGCAGCTCTTCCATGGTAATCCCGGTTCCGCGGATTTCTTTGGAAATTTCATTCCAGGCTGCAATATGTTTATCATCATCTAAAAATAAAGTTCCATTAAAATCAAAAATAATACAGTCAGTATTCATCTTATTAACTCCTTTCAAATATTCCATAATTGTAGCATATATTTTAGGGTCGGTAAATGTCATTTCCAGGGATTCATTGCGGATTCAAATGAAAAAGAGTATAATATTAAAAAAGTCAGTTGTTCCATGAAGGAGGAATCTTAAATGAAAGTTATTTTTCTGGATGTGGATGGTGTTCTGAATTCTCAGGACCTGTTTGAAAGATGTGGTGAGGAACTGGTTCCGATAGATGAAGAGAATATCAGATTTCTAAAAGAAATCGTAGATGCCACCGGAGCTAAAATCGTATTGTCTTCATCCTGGAGATATGGATGGGCAGAGCATAGTGATGATATACAGGACTGGTGTCAGCTCCTGGTAGATTATTTGGCTAAATATGGTCTGAAGATTATTGATAAGACAGCATATTTAAGTTCAGGCCGTAGAGAAGATGAAATCAGGGATTGGCTGGTACATTGTGATGAAAGAGTAGAGAGTTTTGTTATTTTAGATGATGGAGAATATGACTGGTATCGGCATGGATATGATAAGCACCTGGTTAAAACTGATTTCTGTACTGGTGGATTAAGGGAAGCGCATGTAAAAGAGGCAATTAATATTTTAAATAAGAAACCATTTTGGAAGTTCTGGAAAAGACAGAAATAAGGAGGCATAAGATGACAGCCAGATTGATTACAAAGATGATTGAGTATTATCAAGGAGATCCAAAACGTATCCAGCATTTTCTTAAGGTATATGCTTATGCAAAAACAATCGGAGAGCAAGAGGGGCTGGATGAGAAAACACAGAAGATTTTGGAGACAGCAGCAGTAACTCATGATATAGGAATCAAGATCAGTGAAGAGAAGTATCAAAGCAGTGTAGGAAAATATCAGGAGATGGAAGGTCCGGCTGTTGCCCGGATAATGCTTGAAGACATGGAGTTTGAAAAGGAAATCATTGATAGAGTATGCTTTCTTATAGGACATCACCATACATACGACAGAATAGATGCCATAGATTATCAGATTTTAGTGGAAGCAGATTTTCTGGTTAACCTGGCTGAAGAGGGCAGTTCCAGAGAAACAATAGACACTGTAAAAGAGAAAATTTTCCGTACAGCAACGGGGATATTTCTGATTGAAAAAATTTTTGAAAAAATAGCTTGATATCTAGAGCACAATGTGGTAAAGTATAGAAGTCGCAGAAATGAGGACACTCATTATGAGAGCCCAGATAGCTCAGTCGGTAGAGCAGAGGACTGAAAATCCTCGTGTCGCTGGTTCGATTCCGGCTCTGGGCATTGCCGAGAGGCATATGAATTTTATATGCGGGTGTAGTTCAATGGTAGAACTCCAGCCTTCCAAGCTGATCACGTGGGTTCGATTCCCATCACCCGCTTTTTTAAGAAGAATGTTTCGACATTCTTCTTTTTTTGTTTTATAATGAAAACAGTATGAAATATTTTGATTATGGTGAGAAGGAACTAAATTATTTGAAATCCAAAGATAAAGTTTTGGGAGAGGTTATTGATCAGATAGGAATGATTCGAAGGGAGGTTCTTCCAGATTTTTTCGAGGCTTTGGTAAATTCAATTGTTGGGCAGCAGATTACAACAAAAGCCCAGCAGACAATCTGGAGACGTATGAAAGAGGTTCTGGGAGATATAACACCGAATAAAATAGTATCTATGGAGGAGGAAGAACTTCAGGGCTTTGGAATTTCTTATCGAAAAGTCCGTTACATTAAATCAGCGGCTCAAAAAATACTTTCAGGTGAATTAAAGGTAGGAGCTTTGAGGGAAATGGATGATCAGCAGATTTGCGACTGCCTGGTGAAACTGGATGGTGTAGGAGTGTGGACGGCACAGATGCTGATGATATTTTCCATGGAGCGTCCGGATGTTTTAAGTTATGGAGATCTGGCCATTCAAAAAGGACTTCGAATGATTTATCATCACCGAAAAATAACCAGAGAACTTTTTCATAAGTATCAAAGACGTTATTCCCCATATGGAACAGTTGCAGGTTTTTATTTATGGGCAGTCGCCGGAGGTGCTATAGAAGGGTTGAAAGATTATGCACCAAAAAAGAAATGAGTAAAGGAGAAATAAGACATGGATTACAACAAACTGGCACTGGATATGCATGAACAGAACAAAGGAAAAGTAGCAGTACGTTCAAAGGTAGCAGTAAAGACAAGAGATGATTTGAGTACTGCATATACTCCGGGAGTTGCAGAACCTTGTAGAAAGATTCGTGATAATAAGGATGAGGTATATCGTTATACAGCAAAAGGTAATCTGGTAGCTGTTGTTTCTGATGGAACTGCAGTACTGGGATTGGGTGATATTGGACCGGAAGCTGCCATGCCTGTTATGGAAGGAAAGGCAATTCTCTTTAAAGAATTTGCTGATATCGATGCATTCCCAATCTGTCTTGATACAAAAGATACGGAGGAGATTATTCAGACTGTCAAGAATATTGCTCCGACTTTTGGAGGAATTAATCTGGAAGATATCTCTGCACCAAGATGTTTTGAAATTGAACGCAGATTAAAAGAAGAACTGGATATTCCGGTATTCCATGATGATCAGCATGGAACTGCTATTGTTGTTGCAGCGGGACTGCTAAATGCACTAAGATATGTGGGGAAATCTTTAGAAGAAGTGAATATAGTAATCAATGGCGCTGGTTCTGCTGGTATTTCTATTTGCAGATTATTACTTCAGTTTGGTGTGGGAAATATTGTTCTGGTAGATCAGAAGGGTGCATTATGTCCGGGAGAAGACTGGATGAATCCTGCACAGGCGGAAATGGCAGAAAAGACAAATAAAGATAAGCAGACCGGTCCGCTGGCAGAGATTATCAAAGGGAAAGATGTCTTTATTGGAGTATCTGCACCAAATATCGTTACAGCCGAGATGGTGTCTACTATGGCGGATGATGCGATCATCTTTGCCATGGCAAATCCAACACCGGAAATTATGCCGGATGAGGCTAAAAAAGGTGGGGCAAAAGTCATTGCTACCGGACGTTCTGACTTTCCAAATCAGATTAACAATGTGCTGGTATTCCCTGGAATCTTTCGTGGAGCCCTGGATGCAAGAGCCAGTCAGATCACAGAATCTATGAAGATGGCTGCAGCAAGAGCCATTGCCGGAATTATCACAGAAGAGGAATTGAATGGCGAATATATTATTCCGGGAGCATTTGATGAAAGAGTTTGTGCTGCAGTGGCAAAAGCAGTAGCGGAAGAAAGCAAAAAATTATAACAGCTGACTGATATAGAAATGTACTAAAAAAAATACATCATTGACGATGAAAAAAGCTATTGATAAAATAAAGATTGTCGAGTGGCGAAAGCGTAAATCCAGATTTGGATTTGCGCTTTTTCTTTTTTAATTATATCAGGTTATGGCAGCTTTCCTTTAAAAGACTCCATATTAACATTGCCGGCAACAGTGTTCCATATGGTGTCGGAAAAAGGAGGTTTTGAAAATGGAACAGAAACAGACAGTGAATAAAATGGGGACAGAACCTGTAAAGAGATTATTACTGACAATGGGAGTGCCAATGATGCTTTCTATGGCGGTACAGGCGCTTTACAATATTGTGGATAGCTATTTTGTAAGTTGTATGCCTGACACAGATAAAATTCAGAATATGGGAGACTATGCAGTCAATGCATTGACCTTAAGTTTTCCTATACAGATGCTGATGGTTGCTATAGGAGTAGGTCTAGGTGTTGGTATCAATGCAATTTTGTCCAAGAGCCTTGGGGAAGGAAATCGTGAAAAGGCTGGAAAAATTTCTGGAAATGCTGTTTTTATTGGAATTTGCATGTATATTCTGTTTTTAATTTTTGGGTTCTTTGGAATAGATATTTATTTGAAATCGCAGACCAGCAATCCTGTTGTTTTGGAACTGGGGAAAGAATATCTGCAGATCTGTACCTTTGCATCTTTTGGAATTGCCATGTATATGATATATGAGAAATTACTGCAGGCAACAGGAAGGACAGGATGTGCTACCATTGCCCAGATTACCGGAGCAGTCACTAATATGGTGCTGGATCCTGTTATGATTTTTGGATATTTCGGATGTCCGAGGCTTGGGATTCAGGGAGCTGCCTATGCAACAGTCATTGGACAGATTGTCTCTTTTCTTATGGATATGATATTTCACTACAAATTTAACAAAAAAGATTTTGATCATAAACTGTCTTATCTGCGACCGGAAGGAAAAGTTTTAAAAGAAATATTCCAGGTGGGGGTTCCTGCAATTTTTATGCAGGCACTTATGTCTTTTATGACCTATGGGGTGAATATTATTTTTGGAGCAGTGTCTTTGGCTGCAGTAACTGCCTATGGTGTTTATTATAAAATTCAGCAGTTTGTATTTTTTGCAGCTTTTGGAATGAATAATGCAATGATTCCGATTATCGGATTCAATTACGGCATGCAGGATAGGAAACGTGTGAAAGATGGAATAAAATATGGAATGTTATATACCCTTATTATTATGCTGATTGGAGCTGTGGGATTACAGCTATTTGCCGTTCAGATTTCAGGATTTTTTTCGATTTCTGCACATACTCAGATTCTTTGCATTCGTGCCATTCGTATCATCACCCTGGGATTTTTATTTGTGGGAGCCAATATTGCATATCAGGGTATATTTCAGGCACTGGGATATGGTGTTAGCTCCTTGATCGTGTCCCTTATCCGACTTTTAGTAGTTACTTTGCCACTGGCATGGGTTTTTACAAAATTTTCTGATCCGGAGAAGATCATATGGGCGGCATTTCCGATTGCAGAGGGAGTAGCATTTGTTGTGGCGGTTTTTATTATGAAAATAATTTCAAAACAAAAAATTGATCAGATGAAGACAAAAAGTGTAAAAATCATTACACAGATACAAGAACCTGCAATTCAATGATATGTTCTTCTTTGTTGGAAGATTCAGTTTCATCAATCATATAAAAGGAGTATATATCAGATTTAGGTGTTAAATTGTGATCATTCATATAATCAATTAATTCATTAAGGAATTTATAAGAAAGATCAGATTCTTTTTTAGATAAAAATGCCAATGTAAGATAAGAACCGGCAGGAAGTGTATAATTATGGTTGTAATGATCGTCGTTAGTATAATAAAAAACACCGCGGACAATAAGTTCTTGGGTCTTTAGAAAATGTTCCAGATCTAATGCATAAAAATCACAGGCTCCTACGAGTGGCACTGTAATAGAATTTTCTTTCATGTATTTGATGATGGATATTTCAAAAATATCTTCTTCAATATCCTCATCGCTGATCTTAATGCTGTTCCGCTCTGGAAAATGTTGAAGTTGAATAGTTTCCAAAGGTGTTTCATATAAAATATGATTCATAAAACCAATGCGGGACTGAATGGATGATAAGGTTGTTTCCAGTTGGGAAATCTGTTGTTTTAATGCAATTTCTTCTTTGTGAAGTATGGAAAGTGTTTGATCAACAGAACGGGTAGTTACCAGTTCTTTGATTTCTGAAAGTGGAAATCGAAGACGCAAAAGTTCCATAACAATTCCAAGAGTCTCTATGTCACTTGATGTAAAATAGCGGTAGTTATTTTCGGGATTACGAATTGGATGGAGTAAGCCAATTTTCTCGTAATATCTTAAAGTATCAATGGTTGTATTAAATAAATCTGCCAGTTCTTTACTTTTAAAATGATATTTTGGTTTTTTCATAATATAATGTCTCCTGTTTTGAGTCAAAATCTTTCCTGTTTTCTTGTAATATAGCAAGAATAAAAATAAAAATCAAATTAACCATTGACTCATGTGTTACACATGGGTTTATGATTCTCTTGTAAGCAGACAAGGATGCCTGAGAAAAGGTATCTTTGTCTGCTTTGTTTTTGTTTAACTTGAAATGTATTTATTTTACAAATGATAGATTAGATTGGAGAAATTATTGTGAGAAATGAATTGATTGTAAAAGGTAAGATTTTCACAGGAAATCGAGAAAAACCATGGGCAGAAGCAATGTATATCAAGGATGGAAAAGTTGCAGCTATTGGTTCATGGAATGAAGTAAAGAGTGTCACATCAGAAGAAATAAAAATAATTGAAGAATTAAAAGGGATGATAATGCCTGGGTTTACTGATGGTCATGGACACTATTCCTATTGTGGTGCCATTAAACAAAAAAGTATAGAATTGTTTGATTGTGATACAAAAGAAGATACCTTAAAAGCGATTAAAGACTTTGTAGATGAAAATCCAGAAGACGATTATTACATAGGAAATGGATGGACAGTTACAGCATTTGAAAATGGACCGACTCGACAGATGTTGGATCAGATTTGTGATCATAAACCTATCGTATTAATGTCTGAGGATGGACATGGAAGATGGGGAAACACAAAAGCTTTGGAACTAGCTGGTATTACAGCAGATACAGAATCAGAATTGCAGGGAGAAATTGTGCTGGATAAAGATGGTGAACCGACAGGTTATTTTAAGGAATGGATCGGATTTTTATTGGATAAAGCGGTTCCGGAGGCTTATTCTGTGGAAGGTATGAAAGAGAGCATGGAAGAAGAGCAAAAAGAATTTTTGTCCAATGGAATTACATCTGTTTTTGAGCCGGTTATGGAACGTCCCGATACGGTGAGAAAGGCATATGAAGAACTAGATGCTGAAGGAAGATTAAAAATCAGATTTCAGACCGGATATTTTTGCAATCAGAGAAAATCTTATAAAAAGCAGTTGGAAAAGTTCTATGACCAGAGCACATCCTATAATGGAACAAAATATCGAAACGACTTTGTAAAAATCATGGTGGATGGTGTTGTAGAAGGACAAACCGCATATTTATTTGATGAGTACAGTAATAAACCGGGATATTATGGACTTGCAAACTGGACACAGGAAGAACTAAATGATATCTGTCAGATTGCAAAAAAAATGGGATTTCAGATTCATATGCATGCTATTGGCGATGCTGCACTGGATATGGCATTGACCGCCTTGGAAAATGCAGAAAATACTCGACCTGAACATGGATGGCTTGGAGAATTTGAAGAATTCCGCCCGGCCATTACACATTTACAGCTGGTTCGTCCTGAAGATGTAAAGCGAATGAAAAAACTGGGAGTTACGGCAGCTGCCAATCCTTATTGGTTTTTTAAAGAAGCAGGTTACTATGAAGAAGTTGAAGAGAAGGTTTTGGGAGAAAGAGCGAAGAAAGAATATCCGATGAAGATGTTCTTTGATGGCGGATTAAATGTGACGGGAGCTTCAGATTATCCGGTAACCCTTCCGGTAGTTCCTTTAGCAGGTATGGAGATTGCGGTAAATCGTAAATTTCCCGTGACAGCGGAAGAGACTCTCCTGAATTTGGAAGAAAAAGTCACTTTAGAGCAGATGCTATATGCATTTACCATAAATGGAGCCTATCAGATGGGAGTTGAAAGTACATTTGGTTCATTGGAACCGGGAAAAGAAGCAGACTTTATCATAACAGACCGGGATTTACGAACGGTGCCTGATCATCAATACAGTGAAGTTCATGTATTGGAAACTTATATTCATGGTCAGTGTGTATATCAGATGGGAAATGACTCCCGAGGGAGTCTTGAACATAGTGAATTATTATAAAAGGACAAACGAAAAGGAGGACAAAACTATGGATGAAATGATGATGGATGAAAACAAGTTAAAAAGAGATTTCAACTGGAAAACATTACTGCTGTTTGCAGTACCTACAATCGCATTAAATTTGTGGCTTGGAGTGTATCAGCTGATCAACTCAGCAATCAGTTCCAGTATGATTAATACAGATGCTCTGGCAGCGATTGACATCTGTTATCCGATCTTGTCAGTGGAAGAAGGACTGGCAGCGATGCTCGGTGCAGGTGCATGTGCGGTAATCGGGAAAAAACTAGGTGAAGGAAAAATAAAAGAAGCCTGTTCCAATCTGACGATGGTCACTCTATTTGGAGCAATCATAACAGCAGTTTACCTGGCATTGGTATTTGTTTTTAGAACATCTCTTCTGGAAACTCTTGGTGCAACTCAAAGATTAATGCCTTATTGTGATGAATATGTAAAAGTTCATGTAATATTTGGCGTTTTTTATATGATTCAGACCATGTTTCAGCTGGTTTTAGTCGTAGCAGGAAGACCTGGAGTAGGGTGTGCATTAACTGTTATTGCCGGAGTTGTTGAAATTGCAACAGTATATTTATTTATCGGAGTATTTCATCTGGGAATCATGGGATCTGCATTGGGAGCAGGATGTGGAATGCTTGTTTCAGCCATTGGTTCTATTCTTGTGTTATGTAATAAAAAACAGGAATTACATTTTGTGATTCCTGATTTCTCAGGAAAAGATTTAGGAAAAACATGCTGGCTTGGTGTAGCAGATCTGATTCAGAGTGCAGCTCTTGGATTGATTACAGCTCTTTATAATATTGTCTCCATTAAGTATTATGGAGAAACAGGATGTGCAGCTATTACCATTTTACTGTATTCTCAGTGGTTATTTGCTTCCAGTCTATATGGATATGGAAAAGGAATCAGCCCAATTATCAGTTATAATCTTGGAGAGAAAAAATTTGATAAAATTAAACAGTATATTAAGAATGGAAGTATAACCATAGTATTGGCATCTGTTTTGATATTTGGAGTAGCATGTATACTGGCAAAACCAGTAATTTTAATGTATTGTCCGGAAGGCAGTGAAGTATATAATATGACCATAAAAGTGTTCTGGATTTTCTCGCTGAATTATCTGCTATATGGTGTTGGAACCATGGTAACAGCTATCTTTGTTGCATTAAATGATGGAATAAGAGGAACCGTTCTGGCGACGTTTAGAACCATCATATTCCCAATTTTGATTTTGTCATTTCTTCCAATGGCAATTGGTGGATTTACCATCTGGATTGCCATGCCATTAAGTGAGGGGTTATCTATTATATTAGCAGCATTTTTGCTGTGGACAGATCGAAAAGTATTACATTTCAACACAGAGCCTGCTGTAGAATAAAATAATAAAAAAGAGAGCATTGGAGTTGACTGATAAAATGGTTAGGACCAATGCTCTTTCTTTAAGTCTATTTTTCAATTTCTTCAGTTTCAATCATAAATTTGACGCTGCCTTTTGCATTGCCTGCCTTTTGGGTAAAGGTCTGATAATCATTTCCCGCATCTACAACTGCATTTGCACGGTCTAAAGTTTCCTGAAGATCTCCATTAATGGTATCTGTCAGTTTTTTAATACCATCATTGTGAAAAGTAATCATACCTTGATTTAATGTACTGGCACCGGATTGTAATTGAGAAATACCAATAACTAGTTTTCCGGTTCCGTTGTCTAATGTACTGGCACCGGCACTTAGTTGCTTTCCTCCTTTGGATGCAGATGTTAAGCCATTGTTTAAAGTGGAAGCACCGGCATTTAACTGACCGATGGAAGAGGTTAAGGTTCTGGAAGAGGCCAGTAACCGGCTGGTTCCTGCAGAAATCTGTTGTAATGCAGATTGAAGTTTAGCAGTAGAATTTTTTGTAGCCGTCAGTAATTTCTGGATATTTCCAAGGGATGCCGCAATAACCTGCAGATCTGTTTGTGTTTGCTTTAAGCTGTTTCCGATGGAAGTGGCAGAACTTCCGATAGAAGAAACATTGTTTCCAATGGTTTTAGCATGATTTCCAAGAGAATCTGCATCCTGTGCCAAAGCTCCGGCAATGGAAGCTAATTGCTGGCGTTGTTCTGCAGGAATATTTTCATCCTGTGCCAAAGATCCGATTTTTTTTGCCTGGGAACCGATATGAACGGCTGATGTTCCTATGGACTGGGCACAAACACCAATATTTTGAGTGGATGAGCCGATCTGTTCCGTTTGTGTTTTGATATTTGTAAGTTCAGCGGTAACTTCTTTCTGTGCATTTTGCAGATTTTGCTGAAGTTTTTCCTGGCTGTTTTCATCTGGTACAGAATTTTTTAATTGGTTTATGATTTGTTTGATCCCAGAGTCCAGTTCCTGTACAGAAGAAGGAAGTTTCCTTGTTTTAGAAGCCAGCTGTGAAGTACCATTTTTTAAATCCGCAGATCCGTTTGCCAGTTGATTGAGGCCACTGGATAAATCCTTGGAACTTTTACTTAATTTTGAAGTTCCGGCTTTCAATTCTTTGGATGCTGAAGACAGTTTTTCAACGCCTTCCACCAATTCCCCGGAACCATCGACCAGCTGATTGGATGCATCTTCAAGCCGATGAAGTGAGGATGTAAGCTCATCAAAGGAATCTATATGATCAAGACCAAGTTCAGACAAGGTGTTTGCTGTTGCAACAGTGGCTGTTACAGACATCTGAAAATCTTTCGCATCAGCAGTGATTTCAAAGTCTTCTGGAAGATCAAAAGCATCTCCAAGACTTGTTTGGTCCAGATTCAGGCTTTTTGAAAGACCTGGCATTGCTACACCGATGACAATGTGCTTATTACCGTCAGAAATCACTTTACCATTGGATACTTTTACATTGGAAAAATGATCAGTATTCAAAATGGCAGCAGTGACCATGGTAAATGGTGTATAGACAGTAGTGCTTTTTCCCTGAATGGTCTTTTGTATCTTAGAGTGGTTAGTGTAAGAATAATGAATTTTTATTTTACCGGATTTTCCAACCAGTTTAGCAGGACTGATTTTTTTGCCGTCTAAATAATAGGTAACTTTCATGGTCACTGGAAGACTTTTATTGGAATTACCCTGATAGTAAATATCATTTCCGTTGGCAGACCATGTAATTTTGTGATTTTTTCCACGAGAAAATGTTTCGTTACCTTTTACATTTTCAATATCTGTTAAATCTGTGGCATCTTTGATTTCCTTCTCACTGGTAAAGTTTTTCAGCCAGTCACTTACAATTATAGATTTTTCATTTCCGTTTGAGTCAGTTTTTACATAAACAGTTTCTTCCTTTTCAACATCATCGGAAGCAAAAACAGGTGTTACAGATGATGCTGTCAGAACTGCTGTTAGCAGAATTGCAAAACTTTTACTTATTATTCTTTTTCTCATAACATATTGCTCCTATTCTAAATGTCCCATATGAAGGGTTGTTTTACAGATTACTTTATCGAATACCATAAACATTGCCGGCAAGATACAAATGACAGCGATAGTACTGATGATAGCTCCTCTTGCCAGCAACGTGCAGATTGAGCTGATCATATCAATATTGGAATAAAAAGCGATTCCAACAGTTGCCGCGAAGAAACTTGATCCGCTGGTAATGATAGATTGCATGGAAGTTTCATGGGCAATACGGATGGAATCTTTCTTTCCAGCTCCCCGTAATCGTTCTTTCTGATAGCGACTGGTCATTAAAATAGCATAATCAACAGTTGCTCCCAGCTGAATTGTTCCAATAACAATACTTGCCACAAAAGGTAGTGTCAGTCCGGTATAGTAAGGTATTGCCATATTAACATTGATAGCGAACTCAATAACTGCAACCAGAAGAAATGGAAGGGAAATGGAACGAAATACAATGAGGATAATAACAAAAATTGCAGCAATGGAAGCCATATTTACGTTTCTTAAATCCACATCAGTTACCGTTTCCAAATCATTCATTAAAGGTGCTTCACCAATGACCATGGACTGGCTGCTGTATTTTTTCACAATGCTGTTAATCTGTTTAATCTGCTGATTTACTTCTTTAGTGGCAGATTTATATTTAGAACAGATAAACTGCATTTCATAATCGTCACTTTGTAACGTTTCTTTCATGGAATCAGGAATCATGTCAGAAGGAATGCTTGAACCGATAATAGAATTCATTCCCAAACACCATTCTACTCCATCCACTTTGTCAATCTCTTTTTGCATGTTAGTTTTTTCTTTGGAAGATAGTCCGTTTTTTAATAAAATCATATGAATGTTACTCATATGAAATTCGTCGCTTAATTTCTTGTTTGCCACATTGCTGGGAAGATCCTGCGGAAGAGATTTATCTATATTGTAATAAATTCCGGTATGATTATTTCCATAGACAGCAGGGAATAACATAACAAGGAAAATTACAATAAATGCTTTATAGTGTTTTGTTATAAAATGAGAAGCACTGGTAAAATCAGGCATCAGACAGCGATGCTTTGTTCTTTCAATCAATGAGTCAAATACAAGAATCAAGGCTGGAAGTATTGTTATACAGCAGACAACTCCAATAACAACACCCTTGGCCATAACAATTCCAAGGTTGGCACCTAAAGCAAAAGTCATGAAACACAAAGCAATGAAACCTGCAATGGTGGTAACAGAGCTTCCGGCAACAGATTTAAATGTATTTGAAATGGCATGTGCCATGGCACGATTTTTATCATTTTCAAATCGTACTAAATTATCTTCGTAGCTATGAAGAAGAAAAATGGAATAATCCATGGTAACTCCCAGCTGCAAAATGGCGGTTAGAGCCATTGTAAGGTAAGATACATCATTCAGGAAAATATTCGTTCCCAGATTATAAAGAATTGCCATGCCTATACTTAAAAGAAACAATATGGCAACCATGAAGGAATCCATACTAAGGCAAAGTACCAAAAAGGAAAGTATGGCAGCAATTGTTACATAAATAGGTATTTCCTGGATAACCAGATTTTTAATATCAGTTACAACGCCAGACATACCACTTAGAAAACATTGTTTTCCTACGATATGACGCATGTGGGTAACAGCATCCATCGTTTCATCAGAGGAGGTGGTTTTGTCGAACATTGCAATCATCAAAGTGGCATTTTTATGAAAAAATACATTCCGGATTTTTTGAGGAAGCATTTCTTTTGGAACACTTAAATCCGCAATATCGTCATACCAGATAATTTTATCTACATGTTCTGTTTTCTCCAGCTTTTGTTTTAGTTTCTGTACGTCTTGTAATTTCATATCCTCTACGATAATCATGGAATATGCACCGGCACCAAACTGGTCTACCATAATATCCTGACCTTTTACGGTTTCCAGAGAATTTGGAAGATAGCTAAGAATATCATAATTAATTCTGGTTTTGGAAATCCCAATGACAGAAGGGATTAACAAAATCAGGGAAAGTGCCACGATTAGTTTTTTATGTTTTGCAATCCATTTTCCAAACTTGATCATAATAACCTCCATAATTTAATACTGACCTTTAGTCATTTTTTCTAAATAATGGTATATAACAAAAATGACTAAAAGTCAATAACATTTAAAAATCTTATAGAAAATTTGATTTTTGCCCATTTTGAGATATACTTAATAAAAAGAAGAGAAAGGAGGATTTCTTTGAAGAAAGTTGAGGAAAAAAAGAAAAGAAAGCAAACAGCGTTATTGGATACAGCATATGCCCTATTTACACAGAACGGCTTTCATAAAACGTCTATCTCAGATATTGCCAATAAAGCAGGTGTGGCAAAAGGAACCTTTTATCTATATTTTAAAGATAAGGTAGATATTCGTTATAAACTGATTGCCTTTAAATCTGCAGAAGTTTTTAAAAAGGCATACAATCGTCTTCAAGAAGAAGAAATTCCTGTTTTTGAAGATCAGATTATTTTTCTGATCGATCAGATCATCGATGAACTGGAGAAAAATCCTACATTACTAAAATTGATTTCAAAACATTTGGGCTGGGGAATGTTTAAAAATTCTCTTGTTGATCCAATCGATGATGCTCAGAGAAATATTTATGATATATATATGAAACTGTTGAATGATTCAGGACACAAATTCGATAAGCCGGAAGTAATGATCTATATGATCATCGAACTGGTAAGTGGATGTTGTTACAGCTCTATTCTCACGGGACAGCCAGTATCTGTACAGGAATTAAAGCCTCATTTATATGAAGCCATCCGGTTGATTTTGAAAAAACATCAAATATAGTGAATTGTACAAGATTTTAACCATTCTCTATAACAAAAAGTGTGATATAATAAAAAATAATGTTATCTGTAAATGTAGTTAAAGGGAGAATTCAATGAAAGCTAGTGGAATATTGTTACCGATTTTTAGTTTACCGTCGTCTTATGGAATAGGATGTTTTTCAAAAGAAGCGTATGATTTTGTTGATTTTCTGGCAGATTCAGGACAGAAATACTGGCAGATTTTACCTTTGGGAACCATAGGAGCGGGGAATTCCCCTTATCTTTCTTTTTCAAGTTTTGCAGGAAGTACATTATATATAGACCTGGAGCAGCTTGTAGAAGAAGGATTATTAACGAATGAAGAAATAGAAGAGTTTAAAGAAGAGAATACAGGTAAAGTTAATTATGATAATGTACATAAGAGCCGCAGGCTGCTTTTAAGAAAGGCCTATACCAGATTTAAGCCTGATACAGATTTTAAGAAATTTGTTGAAGACAATAAACATTGGCTGGATGAATATGATGCATTTATGATGGAACAGAAACCGGAATGTAAAGAAGGGTATTTTAAATTTGGCCAGTATGTCTTTTTGAAGCAATGGTTGAAACTTAAAGCCTATGCCAATGATAAAGGAATTGAAATTATTGGAGATTTGCCATTTTATGTTGCATTATCAGGGACTGCTTTTAAAAATCATAAAGAATTATTTAAAGTAACAGAAGATGGAGAGCCTTCGGTTGTTGGAGGATGTCCTCCAGATGCTTTTGCAAAAGATGGACAGGTATGGTCCAATCCTGTATACGATTGGGAATACCATAAGAAGACAGGCTATAAATGGTGGATGGAACGCCTTTCTCATAATTTCTTGTTATATGATGTACTTCGACTGGATCATTTTCGCGGTTTTGATGAATATTTTGAAATTCCTGCTGAGGATGAAACAGCAGTTAATGGAGAATGGGCAGCAGGTCCGGGATATGATTTCTTTGAAACAATGAAACAGGAACTGGGAGATAAAAAGGTTATTGCAGAAGATCTTGGCTTTTTAACAGATGGAGTCCATAAATTATTAAAGGATACAGGATATCCAGGAATGAAAATACTGGAGTTTGCCTTTGGTGCATGGGATGACAGTATTTACCTTCCGCATAAATATTCTGAAAACTGTGTGGTTTATACAGGTACTCATGATAATGATACTGTAGAAGGATGGTATGAGACATTATCACAGGATGATAAAAACTTTTTGGAACATTATCTGTCACATAGTACTATTGAACGCACAGGAAAAGTTAATCTTGATTTGATTTCTCTTGCTCTGGAAAGCAAAGGTGATATGGTTATCATTCCTTTACAGGATTATCTGGGACTTGGAAGTGAAGCACGGATTAATACACCATCTACTGTGGGAGATAACTGGGAATGGCGCGTTAAGACAGAACAGCTTACAGATGAATTGAAAGATACAATTTACACTTTGACAAAAAGATACAGAGGAAAATTCGAAGAAGCAACAGAAAATAATCAGTAGAAGAAATGGAAGAGACTCGAAAGGGTCTTTTCTTTTTAAAATGATTTGTCAAAAAAATAACAAAAATAGGTCTGGTATCCCATTTAATACTTGCCTTTTCGTATATACAGTGATATAGTACCACTTGGATGGTATTCTTGAAAGAAATCATACCGGTTATAATTAGAACATCACCTGACGAAAGTAGGTGATAATGTATGAAAGTAGGATTTATCGGGGCTGGCAAGGTAGGCTGTTCCCTTGGAGATTACTTTGTACACAATGATATTCCCGTTGTGGGATTCTATAGTCGCACACAAGCATCAGCAGGTGAAGCGGCAGAACAATGCAATACAACACATATTGGCAGGATTGACAAAATGTTAACAATGTGTGATGTTCTTTTTCTAACGGTACCAGACGATGCGATTGAAGGAGTCTGGAAACAGATTAAAACTTTTCCGATAAGAGGAAAGTATATCTGTCACTGTAGCGGATCTTTAAGCTCCGCTGTTCTTTCTGGGATTGAAGAAACCGGTGCATACGGTTATTCTATTCATCCAATGTTTCCATTTAAAAGTAAGAAAACTGCATATGATGACCTGAAGCAGGCACTGTTCACGGTTGAAGGTGATAAAGACCATATGGAAAAGCTTCTGAAAATGCTGCATGAATGTCCAAATACATTTGTACCAATGCAAAAAGAAGACAAAGCAAGATATCATGCGGCTGCGGTATTTGCATCAAACCTGATGGTAGGACTTATAAACCAGTCCATGGGACTTTTAAGCAAATGCGGATTTAGTAAAGAAGAAGCACTATGTGCTATTAAGCCTTTAGCATTACAAAATCTCAATAATATTTTTGAAACAGGTACCATGAAGGCTCTTACCGGACCGGTAGAACGTCATGATCTGGGAACCCTGGAAAAACATTTAGATGTGCTTGATTCTCAGGAAATGGATACCTATAAGGCTTTGACGAAAGAAATCATTAAAATTGCAGAGGATAAGCATCCGGAAACAGATTATGCAGATATGAAGCAATTATTGGAGGAAGAAAAATGAAACAAACAGTGAGTACCTTACAAAAAATGAAAGATAACGGTGAAAAGATTTCCATGCTGACAGCTTATGATTATTCAACAGCAAAGCTGTTTGATGAGGCTGGAATTCATACAATGTTAGTTGGAGATTCTCTTGGAATGGTAATGCTTGGTTATGATTCAACAATTCCAGTAACCGTAGAAGATATGATCCATCACGGAGCAGCTGTTGTCCGTGGTGCAAAAGAGGCCCTGATCGTAGTAGATATGCCATTCTTGTCATATCATACATCTGTATATGATGCAGTTGTAAATGCAGGACGTATTATGAAAGAAACCGGTTGTACAGCTGTAAAGCTGGAAGGTGGAAAAGACGTATGTCCTCAGATTGAAGCAATCGTGAAAGCGCAGATTCCTGTTTGTGCACATATTGGTCTGACTCCACAGTCTGTAAATGCTTTTGGCGGATTCCGCGTACAGGGGAAAAGTGAAGCAGCAGCACAGGAATTGATTGAAGCAGCTCTGGCTGTAGAAGCAGCAGGTGCATTTATGGTTGTTTTGGAAGGAATTCCTGCAAAACTGGCATCTATTATTACAGAGAAACTTCATATTCCGACTATTGGAATCGGCGCAGGAGCAGATTGTGATGGACAGGTTCTGGTATATCAGGATATGTTATCTATGTATGGAAATTTTGTTCCTAAATTTGTAAAACAGTTTGCTCAGGTTGGAGATATTATGAAAGATGCTGTTGCACAATATATGACAGAAGTGCAGGATGGCACATTTCCGGCAAAAGAGCACACATATGCCATCAGCGATGATATTATAGAAAAATTGTACTAGAAGTAATGAAATATAAGGAGAAATGCAATGAAAATTGTTGAAACAGTAAAAGAGGTAAGGGAACAGGTAAAGGAATGGAAGAAACAGGGACTGACAGTAGGACTTGTTCCAACCATGGGATATCTTCATGAAGGACATAGAAGTCTTATGGAAGCTGCAAGAAAAAATAACGACAAAGTAGTTGTTAGTATTTTTGTAAATCCAATGCAGTTTGGACCAACAGAAGATCTTGCAGAATACCCAAGAGATTTAGAACACGATGCTAAATTGTGTGAAGGAGCAGGAGTCGACTTGATTTTCCATCCGGAACCGGAAGAAATGTATAAAAAGGATTTCTGTTCTTTTGTGGATATGACTGGATTAACAGAAGGGCTTTGTGGAAAAACAAGACCAATACATTTCCGTGGTGTTTGTACTGTAGTAAACAAATTATTTAATATCGTAACACCGGATAATGCGTATTTTGGACAGAAAGATGGACAGCAGCTGGCAGTTATTCGCCGTATGGTCCGGGATTTAAACATGGATATTAATATCGTGGGATGTCCGATTGTCCGTGAGGAAGATGGACTGGCTAAAAGTTCCAGAAATACCTATCTGTCTCCAGAAGAAAGAAAGGCAGCTCTGATTTTATCCAAAACTATTAAACTTGGGGAAGAGCTGGCAGCAACAGAAAAGAATGCAGCAAAAGTTATTGCAGCAATGAAAGCAAATATTGAAACTGAGCCGTTGGCCAGGATTGATTATGTAGAGGCAGTAGATGCAGTTTCCATGACACCGGTTGAAACACTGGATGGAGAATGTATGCTTGCTATGGCTGTATATATTGGAAAAACAAGACTAATTGATAATACATTAATTAATATTCAGAAATAAGGAGAAAGTCAGAAAATGAACATTAGTATGTTAAAAGGAAAAATTCACAGAGCCACTGTGAAACAGGCAGAACTTGATTATGTAGGCAGTATTACCGTAGACCCTGTACTCCTTGAAGCGGCAGGTATTCTGGAATATGAACATGTACATATTGTAGATGTAAATAACGGAAGTCGTTTTGAAACTTATACAATTCCGGGAGAACCTGGAAGTGGTATGATCTGTCTTAACGGACCGGCTGCAAGATGTGTTGCAACCGGAGATAAAATCATTATTATTGCATATGCTGATATGACTCCAGAGGAAGCAGAAACATTTGAACCTAAAGTTGTATTTGTAGATGATGATAATCAGATTTCCCGTTGTACAAATTATGAAAGACATGGACGACTGGAAGATATGTAGGAGAAGAATATGTTAAAAGGGAAAACAGTTGTATTAGGAGTAACTGGAAGTGTTGCTGCTTATAAGATGGCAAATGTGGCCAGCATGTTGGTAAAACGTGGATGTGAAGTCCATGTTATCATGACAAAAAATGCCACAAATTTTATTAATCCCATTGCATTTGAAAGCCTGACCAATACCAAATGTCTTGTGGAAACATTTGACAGGAATTTTCAGTTCCATGTTGCACATGTTTCTTTGACAGATAAAGCAGATGTTATGTTGATTGCTCCTGCATCTGCCAATATTATTGGGAAAATTGCAGGAGGAATCGCAGATGATATGCTTTCCACAACAGTGATGGCATGTAAAAAACCTGTCATTATCGCTCCGGCAATGAATACCAAAATGTATGAAAATCCAATCCTGCAGGATAACCTGGATAAATTAAGAAGATTTGGTTATGAAATCATTGAACCTGATTCCGGACATTTGGCATGTGGTACTACAGGTGCAGGGAAAATGCCTTCAGAGGAAGTGCTTGTAGCTCATATTGAAAGACAAATTGCCATGAAGAAAGACATGAAAGGTAAAAAAGTCCTGGTTACAGCAGGTCCTACCATTGAAGCCATTGATCCTGTTCGTTTTATCTCTAATCACTCTTCAGGAAAAATGGGGTATGCAATTGCCAAGGCAGCAATGTTAAGAGGAGCAGAAGTCACATTGGTAACAGGAAAGACATCTTTAGAACCGCCAATGTTTGTAGATGTTGTTCCGGTTAACAGTGCATCTGATATGTATAAAGCGGTGACTGAGAAAAAGGACCAGCAGGATATTATCATAAAAGCAGCAGCAGTTGCTGATTATACTCCGGCAGAAGTCAGTGATGAGAAAGTAAAGAAAAAAGATGCAGATATGAGCATATCTCTGGTTCGTACAAAAGATATTCTGGGAACATTGGGAGTTCAGCGGAAAAAAGGACAATTTTTGTGCGGATTTTCCATGGAAACTCAGAACATGCTTGAAAACTCCAGAGCGAAACTGCAAAAAAAGAACATTGATATGATTGTGGCAAACAATCTCAAAGAAGAAGGTGCCGGATTTAAGACAGATACCAATGTGGTGACTTTTATTACCAGAAATGAAGAAAAACAGCTTCCGAAATTAACCAAAAATCAGGTTGCAGATGAACTTTTAGATTATATTCTGAAACAGATGGAAGCATAACAATTGCAGGAAACTTCAATAGAAGATGTTTATAAAAATTAAATAAAAAATCGTACAAATTCTTTCTTTTTTTCTCCCCTATGGTAAAATATATGTATAGGACAGAAAGGGAGCAATTATAAGAATGAAAGCAGTGAATAAAGTTCGATTAATCTATTTGCCAGCGATTGTACTACCGTTTTTTGCAATGATAGTATCAATCGCTGCTTTAAGTGTAGGCTATGTGCGGATGACAGATACTGAAGTGACAGAAGATGCCTTTGAACGGGTCGTGAATCCGTTAAAGACTATGAATAATTCCACAAAAGGAATATTCAAAGAACTTGAAAAGAAGGCATTGATTCAGCCGGAAGTATTTGAAGACCAGAAATATCTGGAGATGATAAATCATAAGCTCTCAGATAAAGATTCCTATCTGATCGTCAGAAAGAATGGAAGTATTGTTTACAGAGGAAAAGCTGATAGTGATCCGGAACTGGAGACTAAACTGCCAGAGTACGGAAGTGGTGGAAGTGACCAGGACAGAGGCTTTTTCGTCGGAAAACCAGGGAATTATCTGGTAAAACAACAGGATTTTGAATATCAGGATGGTGGAAAAGGCTCTGTTTTTATTATGACAGATTTGGGAACAGTTCTTCCACGTTATAAGAATATGATCATACAGGTATTTTTTGCTGTTCTGGGAGTTCTTATTTTAACCAGCAGTTTTCTTTCCTGGTTCATGTATAAGGAATTTGTGGGACCGATTCGTCAGTTAAAGGCAGGAGCAGAGCGAATTAAAGATGGAAATCTTGATAATGACGTTGTGATATACAGCGGTGGTGAAGAAGTCAGAGAATTATGCGATGCCTTTAATGAAATGCGGGCAGAGCTGAAAGATTCTATTGATGCCAGAATGGTCTATGAAAAACAGAATCGTGATCTGATCAGTAATATTTCTCATGACCTGAAAACCCCGATTACAGCTATTAAAGGGTATGTGGAAGGTATTATGGATGGTGTGGCAGATACTCCGGAAAAGATGGATCGTTATATCAAGACCATTTATAACAAGGCAAATGATATGGATGTGCTGATCAATGAATTATCCCTTTATTCAAAGATTGATTCCAATATTATTCCTTATAATTTTGAAAAGATTAATATAAATGCATATTTTAAAGACTGCGTTGATGAAATCGGAGCTGATTTGGAACAGAAAGGAATGCTGTTTTCATATAGAAATTACTGTTCAGCTAACACCACAGTTACGGCAGATCCTGAGCAGTTAAAGAGGGTCATTAATAATATTATCAATAATGCGTGTAAATATAATAATAAGGCCAAAGGAAAGGTGAGTATCACTTTGACAGAATTTGACCGGAAAGTGCAGATTGAGATTAAGGATAATGGAATTGGAATTTCTAAGGAGGATCTGCCTCATATTTTCCGAAGAACTTATCGGGCAGATATGTCAAGAAATTCTGCAGGGGGAAGTGGCCTGGGATTATCTATATGTAAAAAAATCATAGAAGAACATGGTGGCGAGATTTGGGCAGAGAGTAAATTACGTGCCGGAACAACCATATTCTTTACATTGAATAAAGTGCTGGATAAATCAAAGGAGAATGAAAATGAGTAAAATTTTAATCGTAGAAGATGAACTTGCAATTGCAGAACTGGAGAAAGACTATTTGGAATTAAGTTCCTTCGAAGTTGAAATTGAAACAGATGGTAAAAAGGGTATGGAGATGGCATTGAAGAATGATTATGACATGGTCATTTTGGATATTATGCTCCCTGGAGTGGATGGATTTGAAATCTGTAAGCAGATTCGTGCTGTAAAAGAAATTCCAATATTAATGGTTTCTGCAAGAAAAGAAGATATTGATAAAATCAGGGGACTTGGCCTTGGAGCAGATGACTACATTACAAAACCATTTAGTCCAAGTGAGCTGGTTGCCAGAGTAAAAGCTCATCTGAATCGCTATCAGAGACTGGTAAATAATCAGATGGATGTAAATGATGTCATTGAGATTCGCGGATTGAAAATCGACAAAACAGCAAGAAGAGTTTATCTTAATGATGAAGAAAAAATATTTACCACCAAGGAATTTGATCTTCTGACTTTTCTGGCCAGCCATCCAAACAGGGTCTTTACAAAAGAGGAATTGTTTAATAAAATCTGGGATATGGAGTCACTGGGAGATATTGCAACCGTTACTGTTCATATTAAAAAAATCCGGGAGAAAATTGAGATGGATACATCAAAACCTCAGTATATTGAAACTATCTGGGGAGTAGGATATCGATTTAAAATGTAGGTATAGTTTATGAGAAAGAAGAAGATTGAAGTTTTATATAAAGATGAAGCAATTGTGGTTTGTGTGAAACCAAAAGGCATGCCTACGGCAAGTGACAAATCAGGAGATATGGATTTGCTTCATCAGCTAAAAAATCAGCTGTTTTTTGAAGAAAAAGGAACTAATGAACCGGAGTTATATGTGGTACACCGGCTGGATCGTCCGGTAGGCGGGGTTATGGTATTTGCCAGGACAAAAGAGGCAGCAGCTAATTTAAGCGAGCAGATCAGAAACCATCAGTTTCAAAAGGATTATCAGGCGGTATTAACAGGCTGGCTGCCTGAAGATGAAGGCACATTTCGGGATTTTTTATTAAAGGATGAACGTAAGAATGTTTCTAAGGTGGTAAAAGAGGGAACACCAGGTGCCCGTGAAGCTGTATTGGATTATGAAGTTATTGATATGATGGAATCCAAGAAGATGAAATACACTTATTGTCTGATTCATCTTCTTACAGGAAGGCATCACCAAATCCGGGTACAGACATCATCCAGAGGATTTGGCATATGGGGTGACACCAAATATAATCCATTGTTTCAGAAAACAAAGAAGAAATATAAAGAAATTGGATTATATGCCACAAGAATCAGCTTTTGCCATCCAGTTACCAATGAGAAGCGCAGTTTTAAGGTAGAACCTTCCGGAGAAGCATTTGAACTGCTTGAAATGACAGATTATTAGGAGCATGAAATTATTATGAGATTCAGACCATGTATTGATATTCACAATGGAAAAGTTAAACAAATCGTCGGGGGAAGCCTGCTGGATCAGGGGGACTGGGCACAGGAAAATTTTGTATCTGTGCATGATGGAGGATTTTATGGTAAACTATATAATGATAATAACTTAAAAGGTGGACATATTATTTTACTTAATGCAAAGGATTCAGACTATTATGAAGCTGATCGTGCAGAAGCAGTAAAGGCACTGGAAGCTTTTCCAGGAGGTCTGCAGGTAGGCGGAGGAATAACAGATGAAAACGCAGCTTATTTTTTAAAAAAAGGAGCATCTCATGTAATTGTGACGTCTTTTGTATTTGTAAATGGAGAGATTCGTTTTGACCGTCTGGATGCTTTGACACAGGCGGTTGGAAAAGAACATATAGTACTTGATCTAAGCTGTAGAAAAAAGGATGAAGGCTATTTTGTTGTAACGGATCGTTGGCAGAAGTTTACCAGAGAACAGCTTACAGTTGATCTGTTAAAGCAGCTGGAACAGTATTGTGACGAATTTTTGATACATGGAGTAGATGTGGAAGGAAAAGCCCAGGGAATTGATCAGAAACTAGTCAGTATTCTGGCAGAGTATCAGGGAAATCCTGTTACATATGCCGGTGGTGTACGTAATTTTGAGGATTTGGAAATATTAAAAAAATATGGAGAGAACCGCATTGATGTAACCATAGGAAGTGCATTGGATTTATTTGGAGGCACGATGAATTTTTCAGAAGTGTTGTCCTATTGCGGAAAATAGATGGAGGGTAATATAATGAAATTATTGTATGAAGCCAGTAATTTTACCATACAGGTACATTGGGTTGTACCATTTGCAATCTTAGGTTTTATTGGAGCATTACTTCTTCTTTTTGCCAAGAAACCTTTTTTTAAGCTGCTTTCAGCAGTTTGTCTGACTATTTGTGCTATTGCTGCATTGCGTTTTACTTTTGGCTATATGCAGATTATTCATACTTATAAACAGGGAAAATATCAGACAATTGAAGGTTATGTGGAAAACTTTGTTCCTGCTTCTGTTGGAGGCGAGGATAAGGAAGATATGGAAGAAGAAAGTTTTGATATCAAGGGTGTTCATTTTTCTTATGGAGACAGATTCATTAAGAAGTTTGGATACCATCTGCCATCCACCCAGGGAGGTTATATAAAAAGAGATGGTCAGTATTTAAGAATTGGTTATATTCAGACAGAAAAAGGTCATGTGATTGTTAAAATAGAAGAACGTAAATAAAAATGCCGGAATCTCATGGTAATGGAGATTCCGGTATTTTCTGTTAGGAATGTATTACTGTTTGCGCATATATTCTGCGCCCTTTTTTGCAAGCTTTGCACGAATACCTTTCTTTTCTGGTTCAGGTGGTGCAACATTACGAAGATTTTTGATACTTGTAATATAAATTCCACTTACAACAGCCTTAATTTCAGCCTTTACAGGAACATCATCAAAGATTGCTTCGTCACATAAAAGTGGAGTAATCTTAGGACCAATTTTAACTTTAACAATTGGTACTTTAGACATCTTTGCGCGCTTTGGAATATTGTCAGTAACCATTTTAGGAAAGCCTGCATCCATAATCTTCATACGTTTCTTGTCTATGACAAGCATGGAAACAGTCTGTGCCATCTCATCCAGCTGAGCTCTCTGCTCTTCCTGTTTCTTCTGCATTTTGTTACCATAGTAATACAGAATACCTAATATAGCAGCGATGATTATTCCAACGATTAAAAGAATTAACCATATTTTCATTATTCTTTTTCCTCCTGTTAAATTTTCAACATCCTACATTATATCATCTTTTGTTTCAATTGTCTTATGTTTTTTTCGCATTTCGATAATTTCTTCACGAATAAATGCACCAAGATGCTTTTGTGATGCACGATCTATTTCATCAGGATAAATTGGATCACCAAATGTGATATGAACAGTTGCAGGTTTTACAGTATAAAGCCGGTTGTTTTCCAGAATGTCTGCAGTTCCGGAGATAGCCATGGGAACAATAGGAACATTGGCCTTTAAGGCAGGACGAAGGCTGCCTTCTTTAAAGGCATGAGGATCATCATCCTGGCTTCTTGTTCCTTCAGGGAAAATTACCATGGAAAATCCATCCTTCAGGTATTGTGTTCCAACATTCATGGTTTTTAGACCTTCCTTTAAATTTTTACGGTCTAAAAACAGACAATTGATAAATTCCATCCAGTGACGGAGACATGGAATTTTTTCCATTTCTTTCTTTGCAAAAAAACCGGCACCGGTTGGAGTGGCAACGAATCCACATAAAATGTCATAATAACTGCTATGGTTTCCAACATACAGCACGGCAGTGTCAGAAGGAATTTTTTCTCTTCCCTCAACGATCAGATTTGTTCCAGCAAGACGCAGACAGCGGATAAAAGCATTCATAACCATGTGCTGAGCCATTTTGGAACGTTTATGTGACCGACCGGTTTTGTTCCAGTGGTTGAACAAAGGATACAAAGGTGCCGTTAATGTCAGGAAAAAAAACAGATAGATTATATCGGCAAAAAAACGAATCATTAGTTTCTCCCTTCAAATATTAAAAATATTTTAGAATTTAATTAGATTTCTGATCTAAAAGCTGATTCTTCAACTGATACAGAGGAACAGATAAATCAACGTAAACTTCCTGCGGGTTCACAAGACGTCTGCTTTCGTCCCACAAAGAATTCAGTTCCTGTTGACAGTAGCTGCGAATCTCCATAACAGAAGGACTTTCGTAAAAACATTGTCCTTTTTTAAAAACTGGAACAAGAAGTTCCCTCATTTGGTAGGTTCCACCAGGAATTCTCAATTTTTTCCAGGTTGCCAGAGGATCAAAAATCACAAGATCACAAGATGAATCATAAACTTCATCAGAGAGGCATATTAAATCCCCACGAATTTTCCCGGTTTCTTTATCATATATTCTGAAAACAGTTTTATTTCCCGGATTTGTAATTTTTACAGGGTTTTCAGATATCTTGATTTTAGCAGTGAAATCAGGTTCATCCTTATGTTTAGAAGCGGCAAGTTTATAGACACCCCCAAAAGCAGGACAGTCTGAGGATGTAATAAGTTTTGTGCCTACACCCCAGGATGTAATAGGAGCACCCTGATGGAGCAGACTGGAAATGATATGCTCATCCAGGTCTCCAGATGCTGCAATTACTGCGTCGGGGAATCCGGCTTCATCCAGCATTATTCTTGCTTTTTTTGTTAAATATGCTAAATCACCGCTGTCAAGACGTATTCCGTATCGTGCAGGAGTACGACCTTCCTCTTTAAGTTCGCGGAAAACGCGGATTGCATTTGGTATTCCAGAACGTAAAGTGTCGTAGGTATCAACCAGAAGAGTACATGCCTCAGGATACAGATCTGCATAGGCACGAAAGGCAGTATATTCATCATCAAAGCTCATAATCCAGCTGTGGGCATGAGTTCCAAGAACAGGAACATCAAACAGTTTACCGGCAAGAACATTGGAAGTTCCATCGCAGCCGCCAATCATAGCGGCTCTTGCACCATATGTTCCGGCATCAGGACCCTGGGCACGGCGTAATCCGAATTCCATAATTCCTTTGCCGCCGGCAGCATAGACAACTCGGCTTGCTTTGGTAGCAATAAGACTTTGATGATTGATGATATTTAACACTGCAGTTTCGATCAGTTGTGCCTCCATCATCGGGGCGACAACTTTTAACAGTGGTTCCATAGGAAAAACTACAGTTCCCTCAGGAATTGCGTAAATATCTCCGCTGAAATGATATCCTGCAAGATATTCAAGAAAGTCTTCATCAAAAATCCCAAGTCCGCGAAGGTAATCAATATCTTCATAGGAAAAAGACAGATTTTTGATGTAGTCAATAACCTGATCAAGACCACATGTAATTGCATAACTTCCACCGGAAGGATTTTCCCGGTAGAATACATCGAATACGACAGTTTCATCGTTTTTGGTTTTAAAATAACCCTGCATCATGGTAAGTTCATAAAAATCTGTGAGCAGAGTAAGATCATGTATATCCATGACAACTCCTTTATTAAAAAATTGACGAATTTTGTTATCCTTCAATATTATATCATAGTCCGACAGAATCCAACAATGCTATTCTGCAAGTTCTTCGTTCATAATTCGGATGAATTCTTCCATGGCTTTATCTTCATCATTACCAGAAACAGATAAAATTATTTCATCGTTACAGCCGACACAGGCAGTCATAAGTGAAATTGGATTGCATACATCAAAACAGTTTCCGTTAAAAGTCATTGTAACAGTAGAATCAAATTTCTTTGCTGCGGCGGCCAAAGTAGTACATGGGCGTGCGTGAAGCCCCTGAGGTGATTTAATGATAAATGAATGTGATTTCATAGTAATTCCCCTTTCATATTTTTTCTTATTGTAACATAAAATAGTAAGACGGACAAAAGGGGGATAGAAATGAGGCACAGAATGATGTATGTTCTTTTTCTTGGATTTTTATTTATTACAATTCCATATTTAATAACAGTATCAATGACAGTAAAAAAGAATAAAATAGTAGATTTTCAGACATATAACAGTAAATATAAGATTATTTCCCAGAATAAGGAAACAGATCTTGAAACATATCTTTTAAGAATTCTTCCGGGACAGATTTCCATGGATTATAAGGAAGAAACATTGAAAGCTCAGGTAGTAATACTTCGTACAGATATTATCAGACGGATGGGAAATCAAAAAAAAATTCAGGCAGAAAAACTGCCATATGAGGAGAAAGATAATCTGGAATTAAAGGAAGCATTAGGAAATAGAAAATACCAGGCAATGGATCAGTTAAGAAAAAGAGTTGTAAGTAATACTCTTGGGAATGTTATAACTTATAAAGGAACATTAATAGAACCTTATTATCATGGGGTAAGTGTTGGAATGACATTAGGAGCAGAAGAATGGATGGGGAAGAAAATTCCTTATTTACGGTCAAAGGACAGTCTAAAGGATGTTGAAGCACCGGATTATATAACTGTGGAATTATTTACATATGGAAAGATTGGGGAAATTTTAAAAGAAAAAAAGGGAATCGAGATGAAAATGGAAGATCTGAAAAAAAGAATCCTTATTAAAAAGACCACAGGAAATGGATATGTAAAACAGGTTCAGGCCGGGACATTAACAATATCAGGTGAAAGATGGGCAGAATGGTTTCATCTGGCATCCAATAATTTTTATTTAGAGCCATATGATGGAAAACTTCGGATTATTTGTCTTGGAAAAGGAAATGGACTGGGAATGAGTCAGTATGGTGCCAATGAAATGGCAAAAAGAGGAGAAAAGTATCAGAGAATTTTAAAATATTATTATTCAGGTATAAAAATAAAAAGCTTGTATGAATAAACTTCAAAGAATAGGCAAAACTATTTTTGAGGTGATGAAAATGAAGAAGATGAACAAAGATAATCCATTGCCGCTGCGTAAATATTACAAGGCTATGGTAGCAGTTTTTGTTTTATTTTTGGGAGTTATGGCGTATTACAGCGTCCAGTTTAAAAACAAGAGAGAACTGGCTAAGCAGGAAGTGAAACTGGATCAGTCAGTGGATGTGGACAATAGCGCAACTCAAGGAACAACAGAAGTGACAACGTCATCCTCTGTTACAGATGAAAAAAAAGAAAAAACAAAAACTACAGAAACTATGCAGCAGACAGTTTCCTATAATGGGAAAACGAAACTATCCTGGCCTTTAACGGGAAATATTATTTTGCCATTTAGTGTTGATGCTACAATTTATTTTGAATCCTTGGATCAATATCGAATCAGTAAAGGAATTTTGATCGAAGCAAAACAAGGAGACAATGTAAAAGCAGTGAAACAGGCAAAAGTGGCAGAAATAGGGAAAACAGCAGAATATGGTCAGACAGTATTATTGGATTTGGGAAACGGATATACAGCTTTATATGGTCAATTAAAAGATCTTCAGGTAAAACAGGGAGATACAGTTGAGACAGGGCAAATTATTGGAAAAGTTGCGCTCCCGACAGATTATTATACTCTAGAAGGAACAAACTTATATTTTCAGATGGAAAAAGATAAAAAGCCGGTTGACCCGGGAAAATATTTGGAATAAGATTTGTATAAAGAAGAAATCTATTTGGTTAATAAAATGACAGAGCAGGAAAAGCCGCCGGTAAGCTGGCGGTTTTTTCTTTTTCTGGCAGGAGGAAATGGAATGGAAAATTATACATATATAGTACGATGTAAGGACGGGAGTCTTTATACTGGATGGACAAATGATATAGAACGGCGATTAGAAATGCACAATCAGGGAAAAGGAGCTAAGTATACAAGGGGAAGAAGACCGGTTAAGCTTATTTATCTGGAAAAATTTTCAACCAGAGAGGAAGCTATGAAAAGAGAAGCAGCTATAAAAAAACTTAAGAGAAAGGAAAAACTCCTGCTGATACAAGAATATCAGCAGGAGAAAGAAAAGTAATTAATTATAGAAGAAACATTACAATCATATGGCAGGCACTTCCACCCATAACAAATAAATGAAAAATTTCGTGTAAACCAAAATTTTTCCAGTGATTTTCAAACCATGGAATCTTTAATGCATAAATAACTCCACCAATGGTATATATGATTCCACCGGCAAGAAGCCAGCCGAAAGAGGCATGTGAAAGGCTGTGAATAATTGGTGCGATGGCAATAATACAAAGCCATCCCATGGCAATATACATAACAGACGAAAGCCATTTTGGGCATCCTACCCAAAACATTTTAAAAATAATTCCTAAAAGAGCAATAAACCATATAACAGTTAACAGACCATAACCAAGGCGGCCTCCAAGAGCAATGGTACAGATCGGAGTATAGGAACCAGCAATCAATACAAAAATCATAGCATGATCAAGTCGCTTCAATCGTTTATTAATTTTTTCAGAAATGTTAAAGGAATGATAAGCAGTACTGGCACCATAGAGTCCAATCATACTTAAAGTAAAAATAACCAGTGAAATAATTCGAATATAATCACCTGTAAAAAGATTTTTTATAATTAATGGGACAGAAACAATAGCAGCCAAAATCATTCCGATAAAATGAGTAATGGCACTGCCAGGATCTTTTAGTTTGTTCTGCATGAAAAACACCTCCATAAAATAGTACTCTTAAATATTATATGTAGTATTAAATACTACATGAGCTTTCCTATAATACTAAACCTATTTCTTTTTAAAAGCAAGGATTTTTTTAAATATAGCAATTAACCAGGTTCCATATTGACAAAACAGAACTTTTTTATTAAAATAAAAACAGTAATAATTATTATTATGAAAGGAGCAGCCTATGCAGCCAGCAATAAAAAGAAGCAAACAAAGAGATGCTATCGTTGCATTTTTGATGAATCGTAAAGACCATCCGACTGCTGATATCATATACATGAATATTAAGAAAGAGTTTCCTAATATTAGCTTAGGAACAGTATATAGGAATTTGGCACTACTTTCAGAACGAGGAGAAATTTTAAAGATAAGCTATGAAGATGGAGCAGATCGTTACGATGCTCAGACAAAGCCTCATTATCATTTTATATGTAAGAAATGTGGAGCAGTGATAGATGTGGAGATGGATTCCATAGAACGTCAAATCAAAGAACTGGTAGATGAAAAATTTTCAGGTCAGATAGACGAATGTGTTACTTATTTTAAAGGAATCTGCGAAAAATGTCAGAATTAAGTTTTGAGAAAAAAAATCAAAAAATTATTGACAAGTGTTTGAAGCAATGATATGCTTAAAACAGAAAAGCAGTAATAATTACTGTTATTAACAAAAGAATACTAATTAATTATGATAAAAAGAAAAGGAGAATAACATTATGGCAAAATGGGTTTGTACAGTATGTGGATATGTTCATGAAGGAGATCAGGCACCTGAAAAATGTCCAGTATGTGGAGTACCAGCTGATAAATTTAAAGAACAGGTTGGAGAAAGAGAATGGGCAGCTGAACATGTAGTAGGAGTAGCAAAAGGAGTAAGCGAAGATATCATTGCAGACTTAAGAGCAAACTTTGAAGGAGAATGTTCAGAAGTAGGAATGTACCTTGCAATGGCAAGAGTAGCACACAGAGAAGGATATCCTGAAATTGGATTATACTGGGAAAAAGCAGCATATGAAGAAGCAGAACATGCAGCAAAATTCGCAGAATTACTTGGAGAAGTAGTAACAGACAGCACAAAGAAAAACCTGGAAATGCGTGTAGATGCAGAAAACGGGGCAACAGCAGGAAAATTTGATCTTGCAAAACGTGCAAAAGAAGCAAACTTAGATGCAATCCATGACACAGTACATGAAATGGCAAGAGACGAAGCACGTCACGGAAAAGCTTTCGAAGGACTGCTTAAGAGATACTTCGGTTAATCAGAAACCTTGTAAAATCAATATTTTTAAAAAATTCAGGGTATGTCAGAGAAATCTGACATACCCTTATTTTTTCTATACGAGTGTTTACATAAATTATTCAGGATTCAATATATTTTTCACTACATCTGCATCGCTTAGATAGAGCATTTTGGAATCCTTCAATTTTACATAGTAATTCTTTTTGTCTTTATCGTTTTTTCCAATATAAAGTGTCAGGTTTTTCTTTTTGCTGGTATCTGTATCTTTATAAGAAATTTCTACAGATATACGCGAAGCTGCATCTAATCCATACTTAGAAAGTTCATTGCCGCTGGCAGAGTAATCCTGACAGTCTCCAAATGTAAAAACTCCAAGGCCTCCGGCAATGCTGTCCAGACCGTTCTTTGAGCTGGAAGTATAGGTTGTTTTTTTGCCATTATTGTTGACAACAACTTTCGTAAGGTTTCCAGTACTTAAAGAAGGGAAAGTGTCTGTTTCAATCATATCATTTAAAGAAGAGGAAAGATTTGACAATATATTAGAAGAAACAGTGTAAATTTTAGATTTATCATCAACGGTGAAGTAATAGTTTTCTCCTGTAGCATTGCCGATTTAATAGGTTGCTTGTGCACCGTTTTTATCCTCTACTTTTATAGTATAGGAAGGCTGATCTAATCCATAATTAGAAAGACTGTCACCATCTTTTAATTCTCTTACAGCCTCTACATTTTGAAATTGAGATGCAAGCTCTTTTAAATAAGATTGAACGATGGGGTATTCTTTGTTTGATGTATAATACCAGGTTCCATTTTCTTTAACAAAGCTTAGATTTTCGCCATTATTATAAGAAATGGATGTCAATGAAGACAGCTTTTTAATCCATATGATATTTTCAGATTCTTTTTTTTCAGATGAATGTTTCTGATAAATGCTGATTCCGGTATAGAGGGCAAGAAGCCCTGCAAATACCAGAATTAAAATGGATAATGTTCGTTTTCTATTCATTAGCTGCCTCCTTATCTTCTGCGTCGTCTAAACCATACAACGAATCCACCAACGATCAGTGCAAGCGGAATGATAAAGATGATAAGAATACTAAAAGGTCCTGGATGGGCAATGGAATTATAAGATACTTCCAGGCTTTTAGGAGAAATTGAAATATTATCAGCATTATCAAGATTTCCGGTTACGGCATTTGTAAATAATGTCAGGTTTTCCAGAGATGAAAAAGAGCTGGTGACCTGTTCGTCAATAAGCATGTTACTTCCAAATACAGTCAAGCGGCTTTCTGCTTCAACTTTTTTTCCGTTACTGTTTTTAACAGTAACAGATTCCGTGGCAGTAGCTCCTAGAATATATGAGCCCTGTTTCTGATTATCTTCTGTAATAGCATAGCCGTTTTCGGATGTTGTCATAAAAGATTCTGTGGTAATTGTATCACGTGCAGGGTCTGTCTGGGTCATTCCTTTGGAGTTAATCATCAGAACGGAAGCTGAGCTGATACCGGATGCCATGTCACCGCTTACGGAAAGGTTTGGAACCAGATAATAGTAGTTTCCCTGATAGCAACGTTCTGTATCGGCAATATATCCATCGGCTACCTTAAGTCCATAGTCTTCCAGTAAACCATACAGATTATCCATATCTTTGTCAGTATACGCCATGAGGGTAACAACTTTTCCACCATTTTTCAGGTATTTAGACAGGACAGTTGTTTCATCTTTTGTTAAATCACTGGTTAAACCATTTAAAATCAGAAGATCACAATCTTCAGGAATGGAAGAAGCGGATAAAAGGTTTAACTCAGAAGTTTTGATCCTGGATTTTTCCAACAAGCTGGAGACGGATGAAGAAAGAGATGACTCACCATGTCCGGAAGTATAGTATGCCTTATATTCTTTTGTATTTGTTACATAATTTACAGCACTGGTCAGCTGCCCATCACCATCAAAGGAGGATGCGGAAGAAGAAGTACCATAGTATGATGCATCAGATACAAGAATATCATCAAATGAGATGGAAAGCTGTCGGTCAGTTTTGGAACAAGAGACGACAATGCTGTTTTCTTCAGTGTTATACTTAGTCAGTGCAGATGGATGAAGAACCGGGTCGATCCATTGTACTTTGATTTTTTCGGACATTCCAGCATATTTGTTTACAAATGTCTTGATTCTGTCATCTGTATTATCCTTTTCTGCAATAATATAAAATATTATATTACTATCCAGATTTTTCACCAGCTTGCGGCTTTTTGATGAAATTTCATAAATATTCGTGTCACTGATATCAATTTTTCTGATTTTTTCTGGTAACTGACCTATCAGCAGGTTTACTACTAGAAGGATTCCGAAAACAATGACACTTAAAAGAATGCTATAGGATCCTTTACGGGAACCGTTGGTTTGAAATAATTTTTTTAGTTTATCCATGTCATATTCCTCCTAACTCCATCGTCTCTTCTGAAAACTTTGTATGGTTAAGAATACAAAAAAGATTATGATGGAAATGTAATAGAAAAGTCCGCTAATATCAAAAATATAATTTTGTGCAAAGTTATAAAAAACATCTGTTAAAACAAGATGTTCCAATGTATTGGAAATCAGATTTTCATAAAGTGTTGACTTTGCAATATAAATACCAATTCCAGCAATCAGTCCTATTGCTTCAATTCCGCCGGCAATTACAGGATTTTTTGTAATGTAATAAACAATACCGGCAATAATGGTTATCAGAATTAGAATAATAATTAACCCGCTGAGGGCGCTGGTTGGCACATATGCAAGAAGATTATCCATCATATATAAGAAAAATAATACGCCACATGTGCTGACAGCTGCAATAATCAGGCTTTCTGTTAACGAAGAAAGAAACATTCCAATGGCAAAATAGACACATCCAAGCAGGAAAAATGCCAGAATAGATGAATAATCAACCAGAAGATGAGCGTTTCCCTGTAATTTTATTATGATTGGGAAAAGGCAGAAAATCAGACAAGGAATTCCGAAGACTGATATCATTGCAAAATATTTTCCCAGGATGACTTCTGTCAGTGAAACAGGAGAAGTAAGCCATAATTGTTCTGTTTTATGTTTCCGCTCTTCTGCAAAACATTTCATTGACAGCATTGGCACGCAAATCAAAAGCGCAAAAATAACACCGGAAAGTGAATATGAGAAGAATGGATAACCGCTGTTTAAGTTATAGACCATGAAATAAACTCCTCCAATAATAGTTACAAAGGCAGCAAAAACACAGCCTGTCATAGATGTAAAATAGGAGCGAAGTTCTCTTTTATAGATTGCTTTCATTTTTATTTATCTCCTTTCTTTTCTTCTGGACTCTGATCCGTTAATTCAAGGAAAATATCCTCCAGAGAAGCCTTTAGAATGTTGATTTTTGTAATAGGAATTCCCTTTGATGCAAAAGCAACAGAAATATTTTCACATAGAGTTTCAGCATTTTCTTTTGGCTCGATTATAAGATCACATGAGTTTTCTTTTTGCCCTGTCCAGGAAACAGTATGAATGCCGGAAATCGTGTCAAAAGTTGACTGAATGATTTCAGCGTCTGCTTTTATGGTAAGTTCAATAGAATCCTTTCCATGGGAGAGTTCTTCCAGCTGATCAGGTGTACCGCTGGCAGCAAGTTGACCTTTTGATATAATTAGTACGTAATCACAAATTTCCTGTACTTCAGCAAGAATGTGAGAACTAAGTATTACTGTATGATTTTTTGACAGTTCACGAATTAATTTCCGGATTTCAATGATTTGTTTTGGGTCAAGACCTACTGTTGGTTCATCTAAGATAATAATATCCGGGAATCCGATAATTGCTCCGGCAAGCCCTGTCCTTTGTTTGTAACCTTTGGATAGATTTCCAATCAGACGGCGGGATACATCATCAAGCTTAATCATGCTGCAGACTTTTTTGATATGTTCTTTTCTATCGGTTTTAGGAATCTTTTTTAATTCTGCAACAAAAGAAAGATATTCCATAACTGTCATATCAGGATACAATGGAGGAATTTCTGGAAGATAGCCAATGGATTTTTTAGATATCTCAGGCTCATCCAAAATACTATGTCCGTTAATCAGTACTTCTCCACTGTCTGCTCCAATATATCCTGTCATTATATTCATAGTTGTAGATTTTCCGGCTCCATTAGGACCAAGGAATCCGTATATTTTTCCTTTGTCAATTGTAAATGACAGATCATTTAAAGCAAGATGGCTGCCATATTTCTTTACAAGATGTTTTACTTCTATCAAAATACTACCTCCTTAAAATTAGCTTAGTTCGTTCTTACTTTAAATGTAAAAATAAAAGAAAATGTGATAAAAATATGATAATTTTGTGAACCCTTAAGAAAAGATATCCGCCATTGAATTCCATGACGAAAAATATTTAAAAATGTTGATGAAAATACTGGAAATGTACTCTTGGATAGACTTGCATATTTTAATATTGTTTCGTATAATATAGAAGTAATATAGCTAGAAAACTTGACAAGTAGTAGCAGAAAAAGGTATACTTTGAGAATCAAACTAATTATGTTGTATGAAGGAGAATGATTATGTTAGAAAAGATGAAAGAAATCATTGCAGAACAGTTAAGTGTGAATGAAAGTGAAGTTACATTAGAAGCATCTTTCAAAGATGACCTTGGAGCTGATTCATTAGACTTATTTGAATTGGTAATGGCTTTAGAAGAAGAATATGATGTAGAAATTCCATCTGATGATCTTGCAGAACTGAATACTGTAGAAGATGTAATTAACTACTTAAAAGACAAAGGTGTAGAAGATTAATATTTTGATGAATTGACTTATAACTTTGCGTTATAAGTCAATTTTTTGAAGTCGATATTTTGAAAGTCAAAATAATTTGCAAATTGGCGAGGTGAGATTATGGGTAAAATCGTATTTATGTTTCCTGGACAGGGAGCGCAGTATGTGGGAATGGGAAAAGATTTTTATGATTCTTTTTCCTGCAGCAAGGAAGTATTTGAAAAAGCCAATGAAGTTTTGGATATTGATGTAAAGAAATTATGTTTTGAAGAAAATGAAGATATCAATATTACGGAATTTACACAGGCAGCTATGGTTACATCCAGTGTGGCTATCTTAAAGAAACTGGAAGAGATGGGGCTGAAACCGGACATGACAGCTGGTTTGAGTCTTGGAGAATATTGTGCCTTGGTTGCCAGTAAAGTTATGAGCTTTGAAGATGCTGTGAAAGTTGTACGCCAGAGAGGAATTCTTATGCAGGATACAGTTCCGGCAGGAGAGGGAGCCATGTCTGCAGTTCTTGGAATGAAAAAAGAGGAGATTGAGGCGGTTTTACCAGGTGTTGAAGGAATTGTGACAATTGCAAACTATAATTGCCCTGGACAAATTGTTATATCAGGAGAGACATCAGCTGTTGCCAAAGCGGGAGAAGCATTAAAAGAGGCAGGTGCCAAACGTGTTTTACCGCTGAAAGTCAGCGGACCATTCCATTCACCAATGCTTCAGCCAGCAGGGGAAAAACTTCTGGAAGTACTGGCTGATGTGGAAGTGTGTGATCCGGAAGTTCCATATGTATCCAATACAACAGCGGAATTTGTAACATCAAAAGATGATGTGAAAGAGCTGTTAGGAAAACAGGTTTATTCTTCTGTTCGATGGGAACAATCTATAGAAAAGATGATCCAGGATGGAGCAGATACATTTATTGAAATAGGACCAGGAAAAACTTTATGCGGATTCATGCGAAAAATAAATCGTAATGTAAAATCAATCAATATTGCAAAAGTTGAAGATTTGGAAAAGGTAAAGGAGATCTTGGAATGTTAAAAGGAAAAATTGCAGTTGTAACTGGAGCAAGTCGCGGAATTGGAAAAGAAGTTGCATTAACTCTGGCAGGATATGGAGCAACCGTAATCGTGAATTATTGCGGATCTAAGGATAAGGCTGAGGCTGTGGTAGAGGAAATAACATCCGCAGGCGGAACAGCAAAGGCATATCAGGGAGATGTGTCTGATTTTAATGTAGCAAAAGAAATGATGACTTCTGTAAAGAAAGAATTCGGATCTGTTGATATTCTTGTGAATAATGCCGGTATTACAAAAGATAATCTGATTCTTAAAATGAGCGAAGAAGAATTTGATAAAGTAATTGAGGTCAATTTGAAAGGTGCTTTTAACTGTATGAAACACGTTTCAAGAATTATGCTGAAACAAAAATATGGACACATTATTAACATGTCTTCTGTCTCAGGAGTTATGGGAAATGCAGGTCAGGTTAATTACTGTGCATCTAAAGCGGGAATTATCGGTATGACAAAATCTCTTGCAAGAGAACTTGGCTCTCGTGGAATTACAGTAAATGCAATAGCTCCAGGATATATTCAGACAGAAATGACAGAAGTTTTACCGGATGAAGTGAAAGATAGTATTTTAAGTACAATTCCATTGAAGAGAATGGGACAGACAAAAGACATTGCAGAGACAGTTGCATTTCTGGCATCTGACAAAGCTGCATATATTACTGGACAGACCATCAGCGTAGATGGCGGAATGGGAATGTAAAGGAGAAAGACATGAAAGAAATGAAAAGAGTTGTCGTTACCGGTATGGGAGCTATTACTCCGTTGGGAAATAGTGTAAAAGATTTCTGGAGCGGTATCAAGGAACAGAAAATCGGGTTTGCTCCAATTACACATTTTGATGCTAGCGAATATAAGTCTCATCTGGCGGCAGAAGTAAAAGATTTTGATCCAAAAGAATATATGGATCGAAAAGCAGCAAGACGTATGGAATTATTTTCACAGTATGCTGTTGCGGCTACAAAAGAAGCAATCGAAGATGCAGGACTTGATCTGGAAAAAGAAGATGCAACAAGAATCGGTGTATCTGTCGGATCAGGAACAGGAAGTATCCAGACAGTGGAACAGACAACAAAAACTCTGGAGACAAAAGGACCAAATAGAGTAAAACCACTGGTAGTACCAATGATGATTTCAAATATGGCAGCAGGAAATGTTTCTCTGACATTTGGACTTAAAGGCAAAAGTATCAATGTTGTGACAGCATGTGCAACAGGAACTCAGTCTATTGGAGAAGCATATCGTTCTATTCAGGTGGGAGAAGCCGATGTAATGGTTGCCGGAGGAACAGAAGCAGCGATTACACCTGTAGCAGTTGGAGGATTTGCTGCACTGACAGCATTAAGTGGTTCTGACGATCCTGAAAGAGCATCTATTCCTTTTGATAAAGAACGTGATGGATTTGTTATTGGAGAAGGTGCAGGAATCGTTGTACTGGAAAGTTTAGAGCATGCACAGGCAAGAGGTGCTGAAATCCTTGCGGAAGTTGTAGGATACGGTGCTACAAGTGACGCTTATCATATTACTTCGCCAGCAGAAGATGGTGAAGGAGCTGCAAGAGCAATGGAATTTGCCATGAAAGAAGCCGGTGTAAAACCAGAAGAGATCGATTATATCAATGCACACGGAACAAGTACTCATGCAAATGACCTTTTTGAGACAATGGCAATTAAAAAGGCTTTAGGAGATCATGCTTATGAAGTGAAGATCAGCTCTACAAAATCTATGATCGGACATGGACTTGGAGCAGCAGGAGCCATTGAATTTATTACATGTGTAAAATCTATTGAAGAGGATTATATTCATCCAACAGTTGGATTAAAAGTTCCAGATGAAGAGTGTGATCTGGATTATACATTAGAACCGGTTACAGATCGTAAGGTGAATTATGTTTTAAGTAATTCTCTTGGATTTGGTGGTCATAATGCAACACTTCTTGTAAAGAAGTATGAGGGTTAGGAGGATTTGTATGAAAATCGAAGAAATGAAAGAACTGATCCAGGCAGTATCAGAAGCTAATGTTGATGAATTTGAATATGAAAATGACGATTTTTCTATTAGAATTGCTAAAAATGAAGCGAAAGTTGTTACTGCAGAAGCAATTCCTGCACCAGCTGCTGCACCGGCTGCAGTTCCAGCAGCACCAGAATCAGATCAGAACGATACAAAGATTGAAGGAAATGAAGTGAAGGCTCCATTGGTGGGGACTTTCTACGCTGCACCTTCTGAAGGAGCAGAACCTTTCGTATCTGTTGGAGATACTGTAAAGAAAGGTCAGGTTATCGGAATCGTAGAAGCAATGAAACTGATGAATGAAGTGGAAAGTGAATTTGATGGAACTGTTGCAGCAATTCTTGTTGAAAACGGTGAAATGGTTGAATATGGACAGCCGCTGGTTGTGATTCAATAGAAAGGGTGGCTTTATATGTTGGATATTAAAGAAATAATGAGCATTATTCCTCACAGAAGTCCGTTTTTGCTTGTGGATCGTGTGGAAGAAATGGAAGTAGGGAAACGTATTGTTGCTAAAAAATGTGTCAGCTATAATGAACCATTTTTTACTGGTCATTTTCCTCAGGAACCCGTAATGCCGGGAGTTCTGATTATTGAAGCACTGGCACAGGCAGGAGCAGTATGTGCACTTTCAGCAGAAGAAAATAAAGGGAAAATAGCTTTCCTTGGGGGAGTCAACAAAGCAAAATTCCGTGGAAAAGTAGTACCGGGAGATGTGCTGACACTGGAAGTTGAAATGGTTAAGATAAAAGGACCTGTTGGTGTTGGAAAAGGGACAGCAAAGGTTGACGGAAAAGTTGTTGCATCTGGTGAAATCACATTTATGATTGGATAAGAGAGGGTGTATCTTAATGTTTAAGAAGATATTAATTGCAAACAGAGGAGAAATTGCTGTTCGTATTATCCGTGCGTGCCGTGAAATGGATATTATGTCTGTAGCGATTTGTTCAGAAGCAGATAAAGATGCATTACATGCACAGCTTGCTGATGAAACTGTATGTATCGGGCCAGCACCGGCAAAAGAAAGCTATCTTGATATGGAAAGAGTTGTTGGTGCAGCGATGGCAGTTGGTGCTGATGCAATTCATCCTGGATTCGGATTTTTATCTGAAAACAGTAAATTTGTCAGAATGTGTGAGAAATGTAATATAACATTTATAGGACCATCAGCTGAAATTATCGATAAAATGGGAAATAAGTCAGCTGCAAGAAAGACTATGATGGATGCAGGAGTTCCAGTCGTTCCGGGAACAAAAGATGCGGTATATGAAGCAGAAGAAGGACAGAAAATTGCTGATGATATGGGATATCCTGTTATGATAAAAGCTTCTGCCGGAGGTGGCGGAAAAGGAATGCGTGTGTGCTATTCTTCAGAAGAATTTGTACATACATTTGAAACAGCCAAACTTGAAGCGGAAAATGCTTTTGCTGATGGAACCATGTATATTGAAAAATATATTGAGGATCCAAGACATATTGAATTTCAGATTCTTGCAGACAAATTCGGTGATGTTGTCCATTTAGGTGAACGTGACTGTTCCATTCAGAGAAGACATCAGAAACTGATTGAAGAATCACCATCACCTGCAATTGATGCTCAGCTGAGAGAAAAAATGGGAGAAGTAGCAGTGCGTGCTGCAAAGGCAGCAGGATATTACAGTGCTGGTACTATTGAATTTCTCAAGGATAAGCATGGAGAATTCTACTTTATTGAAATGAATACAAGAATACAGGTTGAGCATCCTGTTACAGAGTGGGTAACAGGAATTGATCTTATCCGTGAGCAGATCCGTATTGCAGCAGGTCAGCATCTGACCTACAGTCAGGATGAAATCCAGGTTCGCGGACATGCCATTGAGGTTCGAATCAATGCGGAAGATACAGAGCATAATTTCCGTCCAAGTCCTGGAACTGTAACAAATGTTCATTTTCCAGGTGGAAAAGGTGTACGAATTGATTCAGCACTGTTTTCAGGGTATGAAATTCCGCCATATTATGATTCTATGGTGGCTAAATTGATCGTATATGATAAGAACAGGGAACTGGCATTAAGAAAACTTCGAAATGCATTGGGTGAGCTGGTTCTTGAAGGAATCAAGACAAATATTGATTACCAGTATGAGATCATTAATAATAAAGATTTTCTAGAAGGTAATGTTGATACAGGATTTATTGAGAGATTCCAGAAATCACTGGAAGAAAATGCTGAGAACTAGAGCAAGGAAAGCCAGGTGAGATACTATGTCATTAAAAGAGATGTTTAAAAAAAGGACGTTAACGCCTCAGGAGAAAAAACAGGCGGAAAAAATCCGAAAGGCAAAAGATACGTTATTGGAATTTCAGACTCCGGATGGATTGTTCCAGAAATGTAATGAATGTGGAAAACCGGTTTATAACGAAGATGTTATTGAAAATTACTATGTATGTCCATTTTGCGGAAGCTATTTCAGGATTCGGCCAAAGACAAGAATTGCAATGGTTCTGGATAAAGATACATTCCAGGAGTGGGATGAAAAAATGGAAACCAGTGATCCTCTTAAATTCCCAGGTTATAAGAAAAAATTAGAACGTCAGCAGTCAACTACAAATCTTAATGAGGCAGTGGTTACCGGAAGAGGTCAGATCTGCGGAAAAGATGTTGTAATTGCTGTTATGGGAGCAGATTTTATGATGGGAAGTATGGGAGAGGTCGTTGGTGAAAAAATTGCTCGAGCAGTAGAAAGAGCCACTGAACTTAGACTTCCGGTAATTATATTTACATGTTCGGGAGGAGCCAGAATGCAGGAAGGTATTATATCTTTAATGCAGATGGCAAAGACTTCTGCAGCTCTTAAGAAACATGATGAGGCAGGATTGTTATATATTACTGTTCTGACAGATCCGACTACCGGAGGTGTTACAGCAAGTTTTGCAATGCTTGGAGATGTAATTCTGGCGGAACCGGGCGCTTTGATCGGATTTGCAGGTCCAAGGGTTATTGAGCAAACCATAGGGCAGAAGCTCCCAGAGGGATTCCAGAGTGCAGAATTTCTGCTGGATCATGGATTTGTTGATAAGATTGTAGAACGTAAAAATCTGCGAAAAGTGTTAGCTACTGTGATAAGGAGTTGTGAGTATGAGCAATAATTTTACACCTTGGGAACGAGTTCAGATATCCAGATCTGCAGAACGTCCAACAAGCCTTGATTATATTTCTGCGATTTTTGATCGTTTCATGTCATTACATGGAGACAGATTGTTTGGTGATGATAAAGCAATCGTAGGAGGTTTAGCTTCTATCGGTGGAAGACCTGTAACTGTTATAGGACAGCAGAAAGGTCGTTCAACAAAAGAGAATATTAAAAGAAATTTTGGTATGCCTTCTCCAGAAGGATATAGGAAATCTCTGCGATTGATGAAGCAAGCAGAAAAATTCCATCGTCCGATTATTTTGTTTGTTGATACACCAGGTGCATTCTGCGGAATTGAGGCAGAAGAAGGTGGTGTTGGAGAGGCAATTGCCAGAAATTTATTTGAAATGTCAAATATTAAAGTGCCGATTTTGTCTATAATGATTGGTGAAGGAGGAAGTGGTGGAGCCCTTGCCATGGCAGTAGGAAATGAAGTGTGGAGTTTAGAAAATTCTACATATTCTATTCTTTCTCCGGAGGGATTTGCAGCTATCTTGTGGAAGGATGGAAACCGTGCATCAGAAGCAGCAAAGGTTATGAAAATCACTGCCCAGGATTTAAAAGAACTGGGAATTATTGAGCAAATCATTGCGGAACCTGAACCTGCATCTGTTGAAAATATCATGGATATTTCTGAACAACTAAAACAGATGATTGGTGAGTTCATTTCAAAATATGATGAAAAGACACCAGAAGAAATTGTGACAGAGCGTTATGAGCGCTTCCGTAAATTTTAATGGAGGTTGTTTGTGAAAGAATTAAAAATAGGAAATCTTACAGCAAAAGTTCCGATTATTCAGGGGGGAATGGGGATTGGTATCAGTCTTAGTTCTCTGGCTGGAGCGGTAGCCAAGGAAGGCGGAATTGGTGTTTTATCAGCTGCACAGATAGGATATAAAGAGCCTGATTTTATGGAAAATCCTCAAAAAGCAAACTTAAGAGCTATTGGGAAACATATTGAGCGTGCAAGAGAAATTGCTGGTGGAGGAATCCTGGGAATTAACATTATGGCAGTAACAAAAAATTATGCTGCCTATGTGAAAGAATCCATTGCAAATGGAATTGATTTGATCATTACAGGGGCAGGGCTTCCGACTGAACTTCCCGCTATAGCAAAAGGAAGTGAAACCAAGCTGGTACCAATTGTATCTCCTGCAAAATCTGCCAGAGTTATTTTGAAAATGTGGGATAAAAAACATCATATAGCACCAGATGCAATGATTATCGAAGGTCCTAAAGCAGGAGGACATCTGGGATTTAAATATGAAGAACTGATGGATCCGCAGATTAATGAAAAACACGATGAGAATATTCGACAGATTTTAGAGATGGTAAAACCATATGAAGAGAAATATGGAAAGAATATTCCGGTTATTGTTGCTGGTGGAATTTCCGGCAAGGAAGAAATGCAGCATTATATGGATATGGGAGCTTCAGGTATTCAGATTGCGACTCCTTTTGTTGTGACAGAAGAATGTGATGCAAGTCAGGCATATAAGGATACATATATTAATTGTAAAAAAGATGATATTATAATCGTAAAAAGTCCTGTAGGCATGCCTGGAAGAGCTATTCGTAATAAATTTATGACAATGATACAAGAAAAAGGTCGGATCGCTCCAAAGCACTGCTATCAGTGTATGGAAAAATGTAATGTGAAAGAGACAGTTTATTGTATTTCACAAGGATTAATTAATGCTGTAGAAGGCAAAATCGATGATGCTTTGCTGTTTTGTGGCGCAGATGCATGGAAATACAATAAAATGACAACTGTAAAAGAAGTTATTGCAAGATATATTTAATTCAAAAAATGAGAATAGAAAAAGGATTCAGCAAAATTGCTGAATCCTTTTTCTATTCTCATTTTTTCTTATACTCTACAGATCTACAAGAATAACTTTAGTCATTTCTCTAATAGAATCGTATAGAGGTTTTGGCAGGTTACTATCGGTAATAAAATAGTCAATATCTCTCCAGCTGGCATATTGAATAAGGGCAGATGCACAAGCTTTGGAACTGTCTGCGATTACAACATTCAGTTTTGAATTGGGAATAATGGCCTGTTTAGTCTGTGCGTCGGAAAAATCAGATACAGCAGGTCCTTTATGCTGTTCAAATCCATTAGTTCCAAGGAAGGAAACAGCAACTTTCAGATTGTTGATAAAGTTTGTTGCCTGAAAACCTTCTGCAGACATATTCCCAGGATTAAGCTGTCCGCCTGTAATGATAGTTGTATTGTCACTGCCAATTAGTACATTTGCTGCACTTAAGGAGCAGGTTACGATGGTACATCCGGAACGCTGACTTAAAAGTTTTGCCATATGTACAATAGTACTGCCGGCATCCAGGTAGATAACTCCGGTTTGAGGAATAAACTCCAGTGCTTTTTCACAAAGCTTTGTTTTAATGTCAGCATCTTTGTTGATACGAGTTTCGATTGGAACTGTTCCGAATTCATAAATTGATGTAGCACCGCCGTGGCTTCTCTGGGCAGCACCGATTTCTGTCAGGTAGGACAGATCTCTTCGAATTGTTTCTCTGGAAACCTGAAATTGTTCGGCCAGCTGTCCGATTTTAACACTGCCATTATCATGCAGCAATTTCAAAATTTCTTTTTGTCGCTCAGCGGCAATTAATTTCCCCATTTTGAATCTCCTTCCTACAATTTCTATTTTACAATATGAAAATATATCAGTCAACGAAATAAATTCACAAAAACTCTCAAAAGTACAAAAAATGCCAACAAAAATATTGACAAATGTGGCGAGTGAAGTTAAAATAACACCATAAAGCAACAAAACAGCACAAAACAACACAATGAAATTGTCCATAAGAAGGAGTTGGAAGTATGGAAGCCAAAAAATTAAAAATGATAACGGATGAATTATCAAAATATTCTGGAATGGTAAAAGAAGAGGAAATTCAGGCTTTAGCTGACGCTGTGGTAAATGCAGAAAAGATTTTTCTGGCAGGAGCAGGACGTTCAGGACTTGCAGCAAGAGGTTTTACAAATAGACTTCTGCACATGGGATTTGATGTACATTTTGTAGGAGAAATTTCCTGCCCTCCAATTAAAGAAGGAGATCTTATTATTCTTGGATCAGGATCAGGAACAACTAAGAGCTTAATTGTCATGGGAGAAAAAGCTAAAGGGGTTGGAGCTAAAATCGCAACTGTTACAATGTTCCCTGCTCATACTATAGGACAGATGGCTGATGTTATTGTAACTGTTCCCGGATCAACACCAAAAAAAGCAGAAGGAGAAAAGAACCTGGCAGAATCTGTTCAGCCAATGGGGAATTTGTTTGAACAAATGAGCTGGCTTACGTATGACAGTATTATTATGACTCTGATGGATAGACTGGGCCAGACCAGTGAAGAAATGATGGGACGACATACAAACTTAGAGTAAAAGGAGTAAATCAATGCAGAGATTTGTAAATGATCCGGATTATATTGTTGAAGATATGGTCAAAGGTTTTGTGAAAGCATATGATGATTTAATTGTCCGCTCAGAAAACAATGACCGGGTTGTAAAATATAAAGATGCACCAGTTGAAGGAAAAGTCGGACTTGTAACTGGAGGCGGAAGCGGTCATGAACCGGCATTTCTTGGATATGTAGGCAAAAATATGATGGATGCAGTTGCGGTAGGAGAAATTTTTTCTTCTCCATCGGCACAGGCCTTTTATGATGCATTTATGGAAGCAGATGCGGGAAAAGGTGTTGCCTGTCTTTTTGGTAATTATGCTGGTGATAATATGAATGTTAAAATGGCAGTGCGCATGGCAAAAAAGAAAGGTGTTACTGTTAAATTTGTTACTGCAACAGATGATGTGGCATCTTCTTCAAAGGAAACAAAAGAAAAGAGACATGGAATTGCCGGTGGTGTTTTCATGTGGAAAGTCGGCGGAGCTAAAGCTGCCATGGGTGCAGATTTAGATGAGGTTATAGAAACTGCACAGAAAGCAGTGGATAATACCAGAAGCATTTGTGTGGGTTTGGAACCATGTGCCATCCCGGCTGTGGGACATCCAAATTTCCAGATTGATGATGGTAATATGGAATTTGGTATAGGACATCATGGTGAGCCGGGTATTAATGTACAAAAACTGAAACCGGCAAAAGATATTGCAAGAGATATGGCTGAAGCAGTGATTGCAGATCTGGAACCAGATAGTGGAGATGAAGTGGCTGTGCTGTTATCTGGTCTTGGAGCAACACCGGTTATGGAATTGTATGTCCTGTATGATCAGATAGAAGCATACCTGAAGGAAAAAGGACTTTCTATTTATAAAGTCTTTATTGGAGATTATGTGACTTCTCTGGATATGAATGGGGCAGCATTAACCGTGATGAAGCTGGATGAAGAGTTAAAAGAGCTTTTGGATTATGAAGCAAAGTCACCGGGAATAGAAATATAAAGGAAATATTTTTAGGAGGAAGAAAAAATGAAAGCTGTACATTTTGGAGCAGGAAAAATTGGACGAGGATTTATTGCTGATTTATTGCATGATACCGGTTATGAGATTGTATTCGTGGATGTAAACGAAAAAGTAAATGAAGAACTGAACAAATACCATAACTACTATCTGTATGTTATTGAAGAAGATTATAAAAGAAAAGAAATTGATAAAGTATCTGCATTATCTCCAATTACACAGGGAGAAGAAGTTGCACAGGCAATCGTAGACGCAGATGTTGTAACAACTGCAGTTCTGGCAGATAACTTCCCTAAAATTGCAGGAAATCTCGCAAAAGGATTAAAAGCAAGATTGGATGCAGGAAAAGAAAAGATAAATGTAATCCCTTGTGAAAATGCATTGTTCTGTGGTGATATGCTGAAAAAAGAAATTGTTGCTACAGGAATTATTTCTGAAGAAGAGTTAGATAGCATAGCAGCAATTCCAAATACAGCCGTTGACCGTATGGTATTTGGGACAGATCGTGATGGAAGAGACGGAATAGAAATCGGTAAAGATCATGAATTGGCAGTGGAGGTAAATAAACTGACAGATCCGGAGAATCCTCCAATCAAAGGTGCAGAATATACAGATAATCTGCAGAAATTCCTTGAAAGAAAGCTTTATACTATCAACTGTGGTCATGCATGGTCTGGATACATGGCACATCTGATGGGATATGAAATTATTCAGGACTATTTTGCATCAGAAGAAAATGTAAAGATGACAAAAGATGTTATGTTTGAAGTGGCAGCGCTGCTGGAGAAGAAACATGGATTTACACACCAGGAAATGGCAGATTATATTGAATTTGCAGTAAACCGTTTCCTGACACCTGGAATCACAGATACAGTATCACGTATTTCCAGAGCACCAATCCGTAAGCTTGGACCAGAAGACCGTTTGGTAGGACCGGCAACTCAGTGTGAAGAAGCGGGACTTCCAAATGCCATGTTATTAAAAGGAATTGCAGCTGCATTCTTGTTTGATGTGAAAGAAGATGAGCAGTCTGTAGAATTACTTCAGTACGTTGCTGATAATGGAATTGAAAAAGCAATTCCTCATTATACAGGAATCGAAGAAGGAAGCAGAATGTTTAATGAAATTGTAAAGTATTACAATGAATTAAAAAAATAAAGTAAAAGATAATATAAAAAATGATTTTATAGAATTTTAGGAGGAAGAATTATGAAATTACAGTTAGCTTTAGATGAAATGAAAATGGATGCAGCATTAGAATTAATGGAAAAGGTAAAAGATTATGTAGATATTATTGAAATTGGTACTCCATTCTGCCTTGATTCTGGAAATAATGCAGTTGAAACATTTAAAAAAGCATTCCCTGATAAAGAAGTTCTGGCAGATTGCAAGATCATGGATGGGGGATATCTTGAAGCAGAAAATGCAATTAAAGCAGGAGCTGATTATGTAACAGTTTGTGCAGTAGCTGATTTATTAACAGTAAAAGGTGCTTTTAAAGCAACACAGGATTATGGAAAACAATTAGTTGTTGATATGATTACAATTGAAGATATTCCTGGAAAAGTAGCAGAATTAGAGGAAGTTGGAGTTGATGTATTGGCTGTACATACTGGAGCAGATGCACAGGCTGTTGGAAGAGAACCAATTCAGGATTTAGAAGTAATGGTTCAGTGCGCTAAAAAATCTAAAATTGCGGTAGCTGGAGGAATCAACAGCAAAACAATCGATAAATATGTAGCCTTAAAACCGGATATTGTAATTGTGGGAAGTGCTATTGGACGTGCAGAAGATCCGGTAGCAGAAGCAAAAGCAATCAAAGAGGCTATGTTATAAGAGTCGGGAGGAAATTAAATTATGACAGAATGTAAAAATATTTTTGCGATTCTTGATGAGTTAAAAGAAAATGCAGCACAGATCAATGATGACGATTTAAAAGCTGTGGAAAAGCTCATTACAGAAGCAAACCGTATTTTCATCGGTGGTGCCGGACGTTCCGGATTTGCTGCAAGAGGATTCTCTAATCGCTTGATGCATCTTGGATATACGGTATATTTTGTTGGAGAACCAACGACACCATCTATTCAGGCAGGAGATTTATTAATTGTAGGTTCTGGTTCAGGAAATACAGCAAGTCTTGTGTCTAATTCCCAAAAAGCAAAAGAGCAGGGAGCTAAAGTCGCAACACTTACCATGTTCCCGGAAAATACCATCGGATCTATGGCGGATGCTGCGATTAAGATTCCTGGAGAAACTGAAAAAGTGAAAGGGAAAGGAAAAGCATCTGTGCAGGCTTCCGGTTCATCCTTTGAGGAATTATGCTGGATTACCTATGATGCAATGGTAATGGATTTGATGAAATTAACAAATCAGACAAATGAAGATTTGTTTAAACGTCATGCAAATATGGAATAGATTAAAATTACAGCAGCTGTTTAGGTAAAAAGAGATATTTGTATATTAGAGAGTGTTGTACTTCTGGTGCAACACTCTTTTCTCCCCGTTATTACGAGAAATGAAAGAGGTGGAATATATGAAGATACCGGTAAGAACTTTAGAGAATGGAGTAGAAATGCCATATCTGGGATTTGGAACATGGAAACTAAAAGGTGAAAAATGCTCAGAAATGGTTGCGTATGCATTGAAAAATGGTTATACAGCTGTGGATACAGCTCAGGTCTATCTAAATGAAGAAGCAGTGGGGGAGGGAATTCGTCAATCTGGTAAAAAAAGAAATGAATTTTTTATAACATCCAAAATAAGAAATCGTTTTCAGGGCTATGATAATACCATGTATGCAGTGGAGGCTTCGCTGAAACGATTTGGACTGGAATATCTGGATCTGTTTCTTATTCACTGGCCGGGAGAAGATAAATACGTGCCTACATGGAAGGCACTGGTGCGTATGTATGAGGAAGGTATGATCCGGTCCATTGGAGTTAGTAATTTTTATCCGGAGCATATGGAACAATGTGCACAAAACACAGGAATTATGCCGATGGTAAATCAGATTGAAATGCATCCATACTTAATGCAATATGAGATTGTAGATTATTGTAGAGAAAATAATGTATTTCCGGTTTCATGGAGTCCTTTGTCAGCAGGAGGAGAAGCAAGACGAGATCCTAAAACAAGTGCGGAAGGTCATTCAGGACATATAGCCAGCGGAAATGTGATGGAGGATCCGGTGATCAGAAAAATTGCAGAAACACATAAAAAAACACCGGCACAGATTATTTTGCACTGGCATGTGCAAAATGGATTTGGAGTTGTTCCAAAATCTGCAAATCCGAGGCGTATTCTTCAAAATAAAGATATATTTGATTTTGAGTTAACTAAAGATGAAATGAATCAGATACAGGAATTAACCAAAAAGCAGATTCGCATTGGAGATGATGGAAGAACTTATCGTTTCCCGTTGTTGAATGAAATGATTGAAGCAGGAAATGAACCGGAAAAAGACCGGTTTGGAAACTACTTATAATATATTTTAATCCTTTGCCTGTCAGGTGTGCAGGTGAAGGATTATTTTTAAATTTAAGATATATTGTATGATTCTAACTATTTCGTAATATTCGGTGAGAGAAATGAGTTTCTTCTATTATATATGTACTAGAAATCTGCTGTATTGTACTTTCTTTCATACATTCAAAAAAAGTGAAAAAAATTCTTGCATTTCCCTTTCTTTTCATATATAATCTAATCGTTGTGACCTTGATAGCGTTGAAGCGTGAGGTTGCTGTACCGGTAAAAGCCGGTGCAGGTTTTCCGTGGAGCAAATGTCAAGTTGTTAAAACTGGCGACAAGTCACTGTACGAATTACAATCTATTTATTTTTGCATGTATTCAAAAAGAATACTACAAATAGAGACGCAGTGTGTAGATTTCACGATACACACGGAGGAGTGTACAGTCACCACTTGTCGTGCTACAAGAAAATTATAGTGCGAAAAGGAGGCGGCTTTTTTTATGGCAGCAAGTCAGGTAATGAGAATTACATTGAAAGCGTATGATCATCAGTTAATCGATGCAAGCGCAAAGAGTATTATCGAAACAGTTAAAAAAACAGGATCTAAGGTGAGTGGACCAGTACCTATGCCAACTAAGAAAGAAATCATCACAATTCTTAGAGCAACACATAAGTATAAAGATTCCAGAGAACAGTTCGAACAGAGAACTCATAAAAGATTAATTGATATTATTACACCAACACAGAAAACAGTTGATGCTTTATCAAAAGTAGAAGTACCAGCTGGTGTGTACATCGACATCAAGATGAAGACAAAATAAGTAATCCCGAAGGGTTATGAGTAGTGAGGTATCCCCTTAAGCTTGTAGCGTCTAGGATGATTACAACGTAACACGTTATAATCCGCTGTAGATTAATAGGAGGAACAATCAAAATGAAAAAAGCGATTTTAACAACAAAAGTCGGAATGACTCAGATCTTCAATGAAGATGGAGTGTTGATTCCAGTTACTGTATTACAGGCAGGACCTTGTGTCGTTACTCAGGTAAAGACAGTTGAAAATGACGGATACAGTGCAGTTCAGGTTGGATTTGTTGATAAAAAAGAAAAAGGAATCAACAAACCTCAGAAAGGGCATTTCGATAAAGCTTCTGTAACTCCAAAGAGATTTGTAAGAGAGTTCAGATTTGAAAATGCAGAAGAATATACAGTAGGTCAGGAAATTAAAGCTGACATCTTCGCAGCAGGAGATAAAATTGATGCAACTGCAACATCAAAAGGTAAAGGATATGCTGGTGGTATCAAACGTCATGGTTTGAAATCAGGTCCATCTGCCCATGGTTCTAAATATCATCGTCATGCAGGTTCCAATGGTATGGCATCTGATCCTAGTAAAGTATTCAAAGGAAAGAAAATGCCAGGACATATGGGAGCTGAAAGAGTTACAATCCAGAATCTGGAAGTAGTAAAAGTTGACGCTGAACAGAACATTATTTTAGTAAAAGGTGCTGTACCAGGACCTAAAAAATCTTTAGTAATGTTAAAAGAATCAGTAAAGGCATAGGTCTTTAAAAGAAAGGAGGACTATTTAAGATGGCAACAGTATCTGTGTTAAACATGGAAGGCAAAGAAGTTGAAAAATTAGATCTTAATGACAGCATCTTTGGCGTAGAAATAAATGAACATTTAGTACATCTGGCAGTTGTAAGCCAGTTAGCAAATAACCGTCAGGGAACTCAGAAAGCTAAAACACGTTCTGAAGTTCGTGGTGGTGGAAGAAAACCTTGGAGACAGAAAGGAACAGGTCATGCAAGACAGGGATCTATCCGTGCTCCACAGTGGACAGGCGGTGGAGTTGTATTTGCTCCAACACCAAGAGATTACAGCAAAAAGTTAAACAAAAAAGAAAGACGTTTAGCTCTGAAATCTGCTTTAACATCCAGAGTTCAGGAAGATAAATTTATCGTAGTAGATGAATTTAAATTCGACGAAATCAAAACTAAGAATGTTAAAAATATGTTAGACAGCTTCAATGTAAGCAAAGCATTAGTAGTAATGGGAGATAAGAATGATAACTTAATCTTATCTGCAAGAAACATTCCTGGTGTAAAAACAGCATTGACAAGCACAATCAATGTATATGATATTTTGAAATACGACACTGTAGTTGTTTCTAAGGAAGCAGTTGCAAATATCGAGGAGGTATATGCATAATGGCAGATATTAAATATTATGACGTTATCTTAAAGCCGGTTGTAACAGAAAAAAGTATGAATGCAATGGCTGAAAAGAAATATACTTTTTTAGTTCATCCATCTGCAACTAAATCCCAGATTAAAGAAGCAGTGGAAAAAATGTTCGAAGGAACAAAAGTGGCAAAAGTTAACACAATGAACAATGATGGTAAAACAAAAAGACGTGGAATGACTTTTGGAAAAACTGCTAAAACAAAGAAAGCAATCGTTCAGTTAACAGCAGAAAGTGCTGATATTGAAATTTTCGAAGGACTGTAAAATTTAGCAGCTAAAGACTATACGCAGTACAAGCGTGATAATAAAACAGATTTGAAAGGAGATCAACATGGGAATCAAATCATATAACCCATATACACCTTCTAGAAGACATATGACCGGATTAGATTTTGATACTATTACAAAATCAACTCCAGAAAAATCTCTGGTAACTTCTTTAAAGAAGAACGCTGGTCGTAACAATCAGGGTAAAATCACAGTAAGACACCGCGGAGGCGGATCTAGAAGAAAATATAGAATTATTGACTTTAAGAGAAATAAGGATGGAATTCCTGCTACAGTAACAGCAATCGAATACGATCCAAACAGAACAGCAAACATCGCATTATTAACATATGCAGATGGTGAAAAAAGATATATCATTGCTCCGAACAAATTAGCCGTTGGAACAACTCTTATGAACGGTCCGGAAGCAGAAATCAGAGTTGGAAACTGCCTTCCATTGGCAAATATTCCAGTTGGTACAGAAGTTCACAATATTGAAATGTATCCTGGAAAAGGTGGACAGTTAGTACGTTCTGCAGGTAACTCAGCACAGTTAATGGCAAAAGAAGGAAAATATGCAACACTTCGTTTACCATCTGGTGAAATGAGAATGGTGCCTGTAGTATGTAGAGCTACTATCGGTCAGGTTGGAAACATCGAACACGACCTTGTTAACATTGGTAAAGCAGGACGTAAACGTCATATGGGTATCCGCCCAACAGTTCGTGGTTCTGTTATGAACCCTAATGACCATCCACACGGTGGTGGTGAAGGTAAGACTGGTATTGGTAGACCAGGACCATGCACACCTTGGGGTAAACCTGCATTAGGACTTAAGACACGTAAGAAAAACAAACAATCTAACAAGATGATCGTAAGAAGAAGAGATGGTAAAACTGTTAAATAGTACAAGGAGGTAACTTATGGCTCGTTCACTTAAAAAAGGACCATTTGCAGATAAGAGTCTGCTTAAGAAAGTAGACGCTATGAACGAAGCAGGAGACAAAAGTGTTATTAAAACATGGTCTCGTCGTTCTACAATCTTCCCATCATTCGTAGGACACACAATTGCTGTTCATGATGGAAGAAAACATGTGCCAGTTTATATTACAGAAGATATGGTTGGACACAAACTTGGAGAGTTCGTAGCAACAAGAACTTTCCGTGGACATAAAGCTGAGAAAAAATCCGGAATGAGATAATCAAGTTTGGAAGGAGGTTTCATTTAAATGGCTAAGAAATACAGCAGATCTCAGTATAAAAAAGAGAGAAATGCAAACAAAGATACAAGACCAAAAGCTACATTAAGAAATGCTAGAGTTTCTACAACAAAAGCAGCTTTTGTATTAGATGCGATCAGAGGAAAAGACGTAGAAACAGCACTTGGAATTTTACTTTACAATCCAAGATATGCTTCAACATTAATTGAAAAATTATTAAAATCTGCAATTGCTAATGCAGAAAATAATAATGGAATGGACCCAGAAAACCTTTATATTGCAGAATGTTATGCAAATAAAGGACCTACAATGAAGAGAGTAAAACCTAGAGCACAGGGTAGAGCTTATAGAATTGAACATAGAATGAGCCACATTACACTGGTGCTTGATGAAAGATAGAAGGAGGCAAACATGGGACAGAAAGTAAATCCTCATGGTCTGAGAGTCGGAATTATTAAAGATTGGGATTCTAGATGGTATGCAGAAGATGATTTTGCAGATAATCTTGTAGAAGACGATAAAATCAGAAAATATGTAAAGAAAAAATTATATAATGCTGGAATTTCAAGAGTTGAAATCGAAAGAGCATCTGATAGAGTAAAATTAATTGTTTATACAGCAAAACCTGGAGTAGTTATCGGTAGAGGTGGAGCATCCATCGAAGAACTGAAAAAAGAAATCCAGAAGATGACAGACAAAAAGTTACTGATTGATGTTAAGGAAGTAAAAAGACCAGATAAAGACGCTCAGTTAGTTGCAGAAAATATTGCACAGCAGTTAGAAAATCGTATTTCTTTCAGACGTGCAATGAAATCCTGCATGCAGCGTACAATGAGAGCTGGTGCTTTAGGAATTAAAACAGCTGTTTCCGGACGTTTAGGTGGAGCAGACATGGCTCGTACAGAGTTCTACAGCGAAGGAACAATTCCTCTTCAGACACTTCGTGCAGATATTGATTACGGATTTGCTGAAGCAGATACAACTTATGGTAAAGTCGGAGTTAAGACATGGATTTACCATGGTGAAGTACTTCCATCAAAAAAGGAAGGGGGAAATAAATAATGTTAATGCCAAAAAGAGTAAAACGTCGTAAACAGTTCCGTGGAAGCATGCGCGGAAAAGCATTACGCGGTAATAAAATCACATACGGTGAATTCGGTATCGTAGCTTGTGAACCAGGATGGATCACAGCAAACCAGATCGAAGCAGCCCGTGTTGCCATGACTCGTTACATCAAACGTGGTGGTAAAGTTTGGATTAAGATTTTCCCTGACAAACCAGTTACAGCACAGCCTGCTGAAACTCGAATGGGTAAAGGTAAAGGTAACTTAGAATATTGGGTAGCAGTTGTAAAACCAGGAAGAGTTATGTTTGAAATCGGTGGCGTAAGTGAAGAGCTCGCAAGAGAAGCGTTACGTCTTGCTGTACACAAACTACCTGTAAAGTGTAAAATTGTTTCTCGTGAAGCTTTAGAAGGCGGTGACAACAGTGAAAACTAAAGATTTTGTAAAAGAATTAAATAATAAGTCATTAGACGAATTAAACAATGAGCTAGTAGCTGCGAAAAAGGAATTATTCAATTTAAGATTCCAGAATGCAACAAATCAGCTTGAGAATACAAGCAGAATCAAAGAAGTAAGAAGAAATATTGCACGTATTCAGGGTGCAATTACAGCAAAAGCTAATGCTTAGTAAATTCGAAAGGAGGAATTTGTTGTGGAAAGAAATTTAAGAAAGACACGTGTAGGTCGTGTTATCAGTGATAAAATGGATAAAACAATCGTAGTTGCAATCGAAGACAACGTAAAACATCCTTTATATAAGAAAATCGTTAAGAGAACTTACAAATTAAAGGCTCATGACGAAAATAACGAATGTAACATTGGAGATAGAGTAAAAGTTATGGAAACAAGACCTCTTTCTAAAGATAAAAGATGGAGACTTGTAGAAGTTATCGAAAGAGCAAAATAATCTTTTTGTTCAGTTGGAAAGGAGAATAAAGGAATGATTCAGCAGGAGTCAAGACTTAGAGTAGCCGACAACACAGGAGCAAAAGAAATCCTTTGCATTCGTGTGTTAGGAGGATCTACCAGAAGATATGCTAACATTGGTGATGTGATCGTTGCTACAGTCAAAGATGCAACACCAGGTGGCGTTGTAAAAAAAGGTGATGTAGTAAGAGCAGTTGTAGTTCGTACAAAGAAAGGTGCTCGTCGTAAAGATGGTTCCTATATTAAATTTGACGAAAATGCTGCTGTAATTATCAAAGACGATATGAATCCAAGAGGAACTCGTATCTTTGGACCAGTGGCAAGAGAGCTTAGAGACAAGAAATTCATGAAGATTGTTTCATTAGCACCAGAAGTATTATAAGGAGGAAACACTGTGTCAGCAATTAGAATTAAAAAAGGCGATTTAGTTAAGATTATCGCTGGTAAAGATAAAGACAAAGAAGGAAAAGTAATTGCTGTTGATCAGAAAAAAGGTACTGTTACAGTTGAAGGTGCCAACATGATCACAAAGCATACAAAACCTAGTCCTGCAAATCAGCAGGGAGGAATCGTAAGCCAGGAAGGACCAATGGATGTTTCCAATGTAATGTATGTGCATAATGGAAAAACAACAAAGATTGGCTATAAAGTAGTTGATGGTAAAAAAGTACGTGTTGCACGTGCAACTGGCGAAGTTATCGACTAATTAGAGAGAGGAGGTTTACGCAGGTGAGTAGATTACATGAACAGTATAGCAACGAAATTAAAGATGCTATGATGAAAAAATTCGAATATAAGAATATTATGCAGGTACCAAAGCTTGAAAAGATCGTTATCAATATGGGCGTTGGTGAAGCAAAAGAAAATAAAAAGCTTTTAGATTCTGCAGTTGCTGATCTTGAAAAAATTTCAGGTCAGAAAGCAGTCGTAACAAGAGCAAGAAAGTCTGTTGCGAACTTTAAGTTAAGAGAAGGTATGCCTATCGGATGTAAAGTTACATTACGTGGTGAAAGAATGTATGAATTCGCTGATCGTTTAATTAACTTAGCATTACCTCGTGTACGTGACTTTAGAGGAGTTAACCAGAACTCTTTCGATGGAAGAGGTAACTACGCATTAGGTATTAAGGAACAGTTAATTTTCCCTGAAATCGAATACGATAAAGTTGATAAAGTAAGAGGAATGGATATTATCTTCGTTACAACAGCGAACACTGATGAAGAAGCTCGTGAATTATTAACTTTATTTGGTATGCCGTTTAAGAAATAGTTAGGAGGGTTCCCATGGCTAAGAAGTCAATGGTTGCAAAACAAAAAAGAAAAGCAAAATTCTCAACAAGAGAATATAGCCGTTGTAGAATCTGTGGACGTCCACATGCATATTTAAGAAAATACGGAATTTGCAGAGTTTGCTTCCGTGAATTAGCATATAAAGGACAGATTCCAGGTGTCAAAAAGGCAAGCTGGTAGAATAAGGAAGGAGGAACATATAAATGACAATGAGCGATCCAATTGCAGATATGCTTACAAGAATTCGTAACGCAAATACTGCGAAACATGATACAGTAGAAATTCCTGCTTCTAAGATGAAGACAGCGATTGCAGAAATCTTATTAAAAGAAGGTTTCATCAAAGCTTATGACATCAAAGAAGAAGGTTCATTCAGCACAATCGTAATTACATTAAAATACGGTGCAGATAAAAATGAAAAAATCATTACAGGACTTAAGAGAATCTCTAAACCAGGTCTCCGTGTTTACGCTGGAGCAGAAGAACTTCCTAAAGTATTAGGTGGACTGGGAATTGCGATCATCTCAACAAACAAAGGACTGTTAACTGATAAAGAAGCAAGAAAAGCAAACGTGGGTGGAGAAGTATTAGCATTTATCTGGTAGGCATTGAGCACTTGACAAGAACGAGCGTAAGTGATGTTCGAGTTTAGTGCGAAAGCCGTTACCGAGACTCAGTAAAAACAAGTGAAAACGAAGTTTTTACGCTAGTCGAGTGTAACTTCTTATATTTATGAATATCGTATGAAAGCAATATTTCAAATCATTCTGAAAACAGAAGGGATTTTTATCCCTTCCGACAATTTAAGGAGGTAACCTATGTCTCGTATAGGTAGATTACCAATCGATATCCCTGCAGGAGTAGAGGTAAAGATTGAAGAAGGAAACAAAGTGACTGTAAAAGGTCCTAAAGGAACACTGGAAAAGAATTTACCAGTAGAAATGACAATCAAAGTTGAAGATAATCAGGTTGTTGTTACAAGACCAAATGACTTAAAGAAAATGAAGTCTTTACATGGTCTTACAAGATCATTAATTGCCAACATGATTACAGGTGTATCTGAAGGATACGAAAAGAAACTGGAAATCAATGGTGTTGGTTACAGAGCACAGAAAAAAGGAAAAGAAATCACTTTTAACCTTGGTTTCTCTCATCCTGTTGTTATGTCTGACCCAGAAGGTATTGAAACTGTTATGGAAGGACAGAACATCATTATCGTAAAAGGTATTGACAAAGAAAAAGTTGGACAGTACGCAGCTGAAATCAGAGAACTTAGAAAACCTGAACCTTACAAAGGAAAAGGTATCAAGTATGCTGACGAAGTTATTAGACGTAAAGTTGGTAAAACCGGGGCTAAATAAAGGAGTGATATAGGATGATTAGAAAAGAATCAAGAAGCAAGATTCGTGCGAAAAAACACTATAAACTTCGCAATAGAATCAATGGAACAAGCGAAAGACCTCGCTTAAGTGTATTTAGAAGTAATGATCATATGTACGCTCAGATTATTGACGACACTGTTGGAAATACATTAGTATCTGCTTCAACAACTCAGAAAGACGTAAAAGCGGAACTTGATAAAACAAACGATGTTGCCGCAGCTAGCTATTTAGGAAAAGTTATCGCTGAAAGAGCTCTGGCAAAAGGTATTACAGAAGTTGTCTTTGACAGAGGCGGATTTATTTATCATGGAAAAATTGAAGCATTAGCAGATGCAGCTCGTGAAGCTGGTCTGAAATTCTAATAGGAGGAAGTCAAATGAAGCATACACTTATCGACCCTAGTCAGTTAGAGCTGGAAGAAAAAGTTGTATCCATCAAGAGAGTTACAAAAGTTGTAAAAGGTGGACGTAACATGAGATTTGCAGCATTAGTTGTTGTAGGGGATAAAAATGGTCATGTTGGTGCTGGATTAGGAAAAGCAGCTGAAATTCCAGAAGCTATCCGTAAAGGTAAAGAAGCTGCAATGAAAAAATTAGTTGAAGTACCAATCGATGAAAAAGGAACAATCCCACATGACTTCACAGGTCATTTTGGTGGAGCATCTGTATTATTAAAGACATCTCCAGAAGGTACTGGTATCATCGCTGGTGGACCTTCTCGTGTTGTACTTGAACTTGCAGGATATACAAACATTCGTTCAAAATCTTTAGGTTCTAATAATAAACAGAACGTTGTACTTGCAACAATCGAAGGATTAAAGAACTTAAAGACTCCGGAACAGGTAGCAAAACTACGTGGAAAATCAGTAGAAGAGCTATTAGGATAGGAGGAAATCGAAAATGGCAGATAAATTAAGAATTACTTTAGTAAAATCAACAATCGGTGCAATTCCAAAACATAAAAAAACTGTAGAAGCTTTAGGGCTTAGAAAGCTTAATAAAACAGTTGAGCTGCCGGATAACGCAGCAACTCGCGGAATGATTCACCAGGTGAAACATTTAGTAAAAGTAGAAGAAATCTAAAATTATTCGGCAAGGAGGTGTGCAAGGAATGGAATTATCAAACTTACGCCCTGCAGAAGGATCTACTCATAGCGACGCATTTAGAAGAGGTCGTGGACATGGTTCAGGAAATGGAAAAACTGCAGGTAAAGGACATAAAGGACAGAAAGCTCGTTCAGGCGGTGGAGTAAGACCAGGTTTTGAAGGTGGACAGATGCCTTTATACAGACGTATTCCAAAGAGAGGTTTCAAATGTATTAATTCTAAAGAAATCGTTGGAATCAATGTATCTGTTTTAGAAAGATTTGAAGATGGTGCAGAAGTATCTGTAGAAACATTAATTGAAGCAGGAATCGTTTCTAATCCAAGAGACGGTGTCAAAATCTTAGGAAATGGAGAACTTACTAAGAAACTGAATGTAAAAGCAAATGCATTCAGCGCAAGTGCTAAAGAAAAAATCGAAGCACTGGGTGGAAAAGCTGAGGTGATCTAGTATGTCAAACGCTGTAGTCAGCGCTTTTAAAAACAAGCAACTAAGAAAAAAACTATTATTTACGACACTAATATTAATTGTTGTTCGTTTTGGATCACAGTTACCAATACCGGAGATTGATAGTGCACAGATCAGTGCATATCTGAAGAGTACATTAGGCGATTCATTCAGCCTTCTGAACTCTTTCACCGGAGGTTCATTTATGCAGATGTCTGTATTTGCATTAAGTGTAACACCATATATCACATCTTCCATTATTATGCAGCTTATGACCATCGTCATTCCAGCGTTGGAAGAAATGCAGAAAGATGGAGAAGATGGAAGAAAGAGAATGGCAAAGATTACAAGATATGTAACAGTTGTTCTCGCGGTTATCGAAGGTGCCGGACTGGCAATTGGATTTGCCAACAGAGGTGCTTTGGGAACCGATTATACAAAGTTTACTATTGTCACAATGATTATTGCGCTGACAGCAGGTGCAGTACTTGTTATGTGGCTTGGGGAACGCATTACAGAAAGCGGAATAGGGAATGGTATTTCTATTATCCTGTTAATTAACATAGTTTCTGGAATGCCGGGAGATTTTGTATCTCTTTATAATCAGTTTATGAAAGGGAAACAGATCGGGCCTGCGCTTATTGCAGGATGTGTGATTGCAGGTGTAATACTTGCAATGGTTGTATTTGTTATTATCTTATCAGATGCAGAGCGCCATATACCGGTACAGTATTCTAAGAAGATGCAGGGAAGAAAGCTGGTTGGTGGACAGTCCAGCAACATTCCTTTAAAAGTCAATACAGCAGGGGTGATCCCAATTATCTTTGCTTCATCCATTATGCAGTTTCCAGTAATGCTGCAGAACTTATTCCATTATGAAAATAACGGATTTTTTGGAAAGGTATTGACAAGTTTAAATTCGTCCACCTGGTTTGATGCAGCTCATCCAAAAAGATCACTTGGATTGGTGATCTACATTGTGCTTGTTATCTTGTTTGCATATTTCTACACATCGATTACTTTTAATCCGTTGGAAATTTCAAATAATATGAAAAAGCAGGGCGGTTTTATTCCAGGAATCCGACCGGGAAAACCTACAGTAGATTACTTGAATAAAATATTAAAATATATTATATTTATAGGAGCTGCAGGACTAACAATTGTTGCAATTGTACCATTTTTCTTTAATGGAGTTTTTGGTGCAAGTGTTTCATTTGGAGGAACATCCATCATCATCGTTGTAGGTGTTATTCTTGAAACAATCAAACAGATCAAGTCACAATTGTTAGTACAGAATTATTCTGGTTTTTTAAGTGAGTAAGTATAAAAAGAAGCTGTAGTTTCACTACAGCTTCTTTGTGCTTATAAGGAGTTAAGGTGGTCTTGTCCGCTTTATTATGCATTATTGTAAAGGAGGGTTAATTATGAAAATTATAATGTTAGGTGCTCCAGGAGCAGGAAAAGGTACTCAGGCTAAGCAGATTGCAGAAGCATATAAGATTCCGCATATTTCAACAGGTGATATTTTTAGAGCCAATATTAAAGAAGGAACGGAATTAGGTAAAAAGGCTCAGGAATATATGGATCAGGGACTTCTGGTACCAGATGAACTGGTATGTGATCTTGTTGTAGATCGTATTCATAAAGATGACTGTGCAGAAGGATTCATTTTAGACGGATTCCCTAGAACAATTCCTCAGGCAGATGCTCTGGATGGAGCATTGGCAAAAGAAGGAGCCAAGATTGATTACGCAATTGATATTGAAGTACCAGATGAAAATATCATTAAAAGAATGTCTGGAAGACGTTCTTGCAAAGAGTGTGGAGCAATATTCCATCTTGTATATAATCCTCCGAAAAAAGAAAACTGCTGTGATACATGTGGCGGAGAACTGGTGCTTCGTGATGATGATAAAGAAGAAACAGTAAAGAAGCGTCTGGATGTGTATCATGAACAGACAGCTCCTTTAATTAAACATTATAAAGAAGCTGGCTCCTTGTTTGAAATTGATGGAACCCAGGATATTAAAGTTGTTTTTGATGAGATTAAATCTATTTTAGAGGCATAAAATATGGCAGTCACAATAAAATCTAAAAAAGAAATTGCATTAATGAGAGAAGCAGGGAAAATCCTTGAAGATGTACATAATCAGCTGGCTGAGATTATTCGGCCAGGGATTTCTACATTAGAGATTGATCAGTTTGGTGAAAAAGCTATTCGCTCCTATGGATGTATTCCAAACTTTCTGAATTATAATGGTTACCCGGCATCAATCTGTGTATCAGTGAATGATGAAGTGGTCCATGGAATACCAAGAGCAGACAGGATTTTACAGGATGGAGATATTGTAAGTCTTGATGCCGGATTGATCTATGAAGGATATCATTCAGATGCGGCAAGAACCTATGGTGTGGGAAATATTTCAGAAGAAGCCGCTCGTCTGATCAGAGTAACAAAAGAAAGCTTTTTTGAAGGAATGAAATTTGCAAAGCCTGGAAATCATTTGTTTGATATTTCAGAGGCTATTCAAAAACATGTCGAAAGCAATGGATATTCTGTTGTAAGAGATCTGGTGGGACATGGAATCGGAACTCATCTTCATGAAGACCCACAGATTCCAAACTTCAAAGAAAGAAGAAGGGGAATTAAATTAAGACCAGGAATGACATTAGCCATCGAGCCAATGGTAAATGAGGGAACATTTGAAGTGGCCTGGATGGATGATGACTGGACTGTTGTTACGGAAGACGAAAGCTTATCCGCACATTATGAAAATACCATCGCAATTACAGAAGATGGGTATGAAATATTGACGTTGTCTGAATAGGAGGATGAAAAAATGGCAAAATCAGAGGCAATTGAAATTGAAGGAATCGTATTAGAAAAATTACCAAATGCAATGTTTAAAGTTGAAATCGAAGGTGGACATGTAGTTCTTGCACATATCAGTGGAAAACTTCGTATGAACTACATTAAAATTTTACCAGGGGACAAAGTAACATTAGCTTTATCTCCATATGATTTAACAAAAGGAAGAATTATTTGGAGAGATAAGTAAAAAACTCTTGAAAAATAAAAATTATGATGGTATAATCGTGTACGAACGTTTTTTGAAAGGAGAATTCAAGTGAAGGTTAGAGCATCTGTAAAACCAATTTGCGAAAAATGCAAGGTTATTAAAAGAAAAGGATCTATCAGAGTAATCTGTGAAAATCCAAAACACAAACAGAGACAGGGATAGTCTGCAGTTTTATGAATCTAGATAAAATGCAGAGGTCCTTGTTTGACTGTGCATTCACCGGTAAACTGTTAAACAGTGCACTTGGTGTTTTTGTGCTGTGTAATAATACACACACATTAAATTTGGCGGCTGCAGTATGAGGACAGGTACACTCATACTGATTATTTATATAGATAGAAAAGATAATTAAGGAAGAGACATATATGTCATTTCACCGTACGCGGATATATGGATTGCCCTTAATTCGACAATGTTATTATTTATTTTTGGAGGAAGAAAAAACATGGCTCGTATTTCAGGTGTTGATTTACCAAGAGAAAAGCGTGTAGAGATTGGTCTTACTTATATTTATGGAATCGGTCTTTCCAGCGCAAAACGTATTTTGGCAGAAGCTAACGTAGATCCTGATACACGTGTTCGTGATTTAACTGATGATGAAGTTAAGAGACTGAGCGCAGTTATCAACGAAACACAGGTTGTAGAAGGTGATTTAAGAAGAGAAATCGCTCTTAACATTAAGAGATTAAAAGAAATTGGATGCTACAGAGGAAAACGTCATAGACAGGGATTACCTTGCCGTGGACAGAAAACAAAAACTAATGCAAGAACACGTAAAGGTCCTAAGAAAACAGTAGCAAATAAGAAGAAATAAGGTATCGTTTTGTGATACACCCGGCTGCATGTACAGTCTGGGAGACATAAGACTTCTTGATTGATGAAAACCTTATTGAAATGAAATGAAGAAAGAAAGGTATACGTAATTATGGCTAAAGTTACAAAGAAAAGTGCGAAAAAACGTGTAAAGAAGAATGTACAGCACGGACAGGCACATATTCAGTCATCTTTTAATAATACAATTGTTACATTAACAGATGCACAGGGAAATGCTCTTTCTTGGGCAAGTGCAGGTGGATTAGGATTCAGAGGATCTAAAAAATCTACACCATATGCAGCTCAGATGGCTGCAGAAACTGCTACAAAAGCAGCATTAGTGCATGGATTAAAAACAGTAGACGTAATGGTAAAAGGTCCTGGTTCAGGAAGAGAAGCTGCTATTCGTGCTTTATCAGCAGCTGGATTAGAAGTTACTAGCATTCGTGACGTAACACCTGTTCCACATAATGGATGTCGCCCACCAAAACGCAGAAGAGTTTAATTAGGAGGATATAAAAGATGGCAATTGATAGAACTCCAGTCTTAAAGAGATGCAGATCCTTAGGTTTAGATCCAGTCTTTTTAGGAATTGATAAAAAATCAAATAGATCTTTAAATAGAGCAAACAGAAAAAAAAGTGAATATGGTCTTCAGCTTTGCGAAAAGCAGAAAGCTAAATTCATCTATGGTGTATTAGAAAAACCTTTCAGAAACTACTATGCTAGAGCTGAAAGAATGAAAGGTCAGACAGGTACAAACCTTATGACTTTATTAGAGCTGCGTCTTGACAATGTTATGTTCCGTTTAGGATATGGAAGAACAAGAAAAGAATGTAGACAGATTGTTGACCACAAACATGTACTGGTAAACGGAAAACAGGTTAATATTCCATCTTACCAGGTAAAAGTTGGTGATGTGATCGAAATCAAAGAAAAACATAGAAATTCTCCAAGATATAAAGAAATCTTAGAAGTTACTGATGGTAGAATGGTTCCATCATGGTTAGAAGCTGATCATGATAACTTTACAGGAACTGTAAAAGAACTCCCTACAAGAGAAGAAATCGATGTACCAGTTAATGAAACACTGATCGTCGAATTATATTCTAAATAATAACCCTCAAGTCAATCTTAAGCCAAAAGGAGGGCCCATATGTTTGAATTTGAAAAACCAAATATTGAAATTAGTGAGATTTCAGAAGATAATCGTTTTGGACGTTTTGTTGTAGAACCTTTGGAAAGAGGTTATGGTACAACTCTTGGGAATTCCTTAAGACGTATCATGCTTTCTTCCTTACCGGGAGCAGCAGTAAGTTCTGTAAAGATGAAAGGTGTTCTGCATGAATTCAGTTCTATTCCAGGAGTAAAGGAAGATGTACCTGAAATTATTATGAACATCAAATCTCTGGCGATTAAGAACAACAGCTCATCCATGGAACCAAAACAGGCTTATATTGAGTTCTCAGGACAGGGTGTTGTAACAGCAGGAGATATTAAGGCTGATAGTGATATTGAAATTTTAAATCCGGATTTGGTCATTGCAACATTAAGCGATGAAAGCAGTAAACTGGATATGGAACTTACAATTACGAAAGGCCGTGGATATGTTGGTGCTGACAAGGCAGATAAAGAAGGAAAAGCTATTGATGAAATTGCTGTAGATGCAATTTACACACCGGTTGAGAGAGTAAACTTAAAAGTAGAAAATACACGTGTGGGTCAGATTACAGATTATGATAAACTGACATTAGATGTATTTACAAATGGAACTCTTACACCAGATGAATCTGTCAGCTTAGCAGCAAAAGTATTATGCGAGCATTTGAACTTATTCGTTGATTTATCTGAGAATGCCAAGACTGCAGAAGTTATGGTTGAAAAAGAAGATGATGAGAAAGAAAAAGTTCTTGAAATGAGCATTGATGAATTAGAATTATCTGTTCGTTCATACAACTGCTTAAAGAGAGCTGGTATCAATACAGTAGAAGAATTAACAAATAAGACTTCAGAAGATATGATGAAAGTTCGTAACCTTGGACGTAAATCATTAGAAGAAGTTTTAGCAAAATTAAATGAACTTGGATTATCTTTAAGTTCAGGAGACGAATAGTAACCAGACCCGCCTAGGCTGAAGGAAGAAGTAGGCAAGGCGAAAAAACACAGGAGGTCAATAAAATGGCAATGTATAGAAAATTAGGAAGAACTTCTTCCCAGAGAAAAGCACTGATTCGTGCTGAAGTAACAAATCTTTTACATCATGGAAAGATCGTTACAACAGAAGCAAAAGCAAAAGAAATCCGCAAAGTAGCTGAAAAGCTCATTGCTTTAGCTGTAAAAGAAAAAGACAACTTTGAAACAGTTACTGTTGACGCAAAAGTTGCAAAAAAAGATGCTGATGGAAAACGTGTAAAAGAAGTTGTAGATGGTAAGAAAGTAACTGTTTATGAAACAGTTCAGAAAGAAATCAAAAAAGATATGCCATCCCGCTTACATGCAAGAAGACAGATGTTAAAGGTATTATATCCTGTAACTGAAGTTCCTACAGAAGCAGCTGGTAAAAAAGCTAATACTAAAAAAGTAGACTTAACTCAGAAATTATTTGATGAGTATGCACCAAAATATGCAGATCGCAATGGTGGATATACAAGAATCGTTAAGATCGCTCAGCGTAAAGGTGATGGAGCATTAGAAGTATTACTTGAATTAGTATAGTGAATCTATATTAAATACTAAGCAAATCCAAGCCGAAAGGCTGTGGATAAATAAATAATTCCAAATCGACAACACAACATTAAGGGTATTTTAGTAAACACTAAGATACCCTTTTATTATTACATAGGAAATTTCTTTGAATTTCCTATGTAATAATAAATGCTACGCGTTGTTCTTCCATGAAAAGACCTTGTTTCATTTATTATGAAGAATCTTGCCAAGGAAGATTCTTTTTTGTATAATAGGAAACAATGAGTTAAGGAGAAAAACATGTCAATTTTACAGATTAAAAACCTAGTACACAAATATATAACCGTCGGAGATACAGAAGAGGAAAATCTGGAAATCACAGCCATTGATGATATAGATATTTCAGTGGAAAAGGGAGAATTTATAGCTATTCTTGGAAAGAATGGCTCTGGAAAATCATCTTTGGCAAAACATATCAATGGTCTGCTTATGCCAACCAGTGGAATTGTATATGTAAAAGGAATGGATACAAAAGACAGAAAAAATCTGCTGAAAATCCGGCAAAGTGCAGGTATCGTATTTCAAAATCCCGATAATCAGATTGTTGGGACTATTGTGGAAGAGGATGTAGCATTTGGTCCGGAAAATATGGGAGCGTCTGTAGAAGATATATGGAAGCGTGTAACAAGAGCATTGGAAGGCGTTGGAATGACAGCTTATAAGGAAGCCAGTCCCAATCATTTATCTGGTGGACAGAAGCAAAGAGTTGCCATTGCAGGAATTATGGCAATGGAACCGGAATGCATTATATTAGATGAGCCTACAGCAATGCTGGATCCGAAGGGAAGAGAACATGTGCTATCCTTAGTAAAGGAATTGAATCAGGAAAAAAATATCACCATTATCATGGTAACACATCATATGGAAGAGGTACTTTTTGCAAATCGAATTATTGTAATGGATCATGGAAAAATAGCGATGGATGGTACACCTAAGGAAGTGTTTCCTCATGTGGAGAAAATGAAAGAACTAGGTCTGGAAGTTCCGTATGCCACGGAGCTTTCCTATGAACTTCGAAAAGAGGGAGTACCATTGTCAGATACCATAACGACCAGAGAAGAACTTGTGGAGGAATTATGTCAATTGATTTAGAACATGTGGATTATATTTATGAAGATAATTCCCAGAATAAGAATTATGCATTGAAGGATGTAAACTTAGAGATTCATGAAGGAGAATTTATTGGTATTGTAGGGCATACAGGTTCTGGAAAATCAACTCTTATACAGCACCTCAATGGATTAGTTCGACCGACAAATGGAAAAATATTTTTTAATGGTCAGGATATTTTTGATAAGGATTTTGATCTGAGAGGACTGAGAGGAAAGGTTGGAATCTGTTTTCAATATCCAGAACACCAGCTCTTTGAAGTTACAATCTTAGATGATGTTTGCTTTGGGCCAATGAATTTTGGAAAGTCCAGAGAAGAAGCAGAGGAGATTGCCAGAAAAGCGCTTTTTGATGTGGGTATAAAAGAAGAACTATTTTCAAAATCTCCTTTTCAGTTGTCTGGGGGACAGAAACGACGTGTAGCTATTGCTGGAATTCTGGCTATGGAACCAGAATATTTTATATTAGATGAACCTACAGCAGGACTTGATCCAATCGGAAGGGATCAGATTCTTAATCTGTTAAAAAACCTTCATGAAACAAAAGGTATTTCTATTATTTTAGTATCCCATAGTATGGAAGATGTAGCATCATATGTGGATAGAATGATTGTAATGAATCAGGGATCTGTATTGTTTGATGGGAATAAAAGAGAAGTATTTTCTCATCAGAAGGATCTGGAAAAAATAGGACTGTCAGTACCATTTTTCACTTATCTGGCAAAAGATTTAAATGACCACGGTTTTCCTGTAAAAAAGGATATTTTAACATTACAAGAAGCAAAAGATGAAATTTTGAAAGTATTAAGAAGGAAATCAGAAGATGCTTAAAGATATTACCATTGGACAATATTATAGATCAGATTCAGTTTTACACAGGCTGGACCCGAGAGTAAAATTATTTGGGACACTGATATATGTAATTACGCTTTTTTTGCATAAATCACCAGTGAATTATGTAATGTCACTGGGCTTTTTGTTGATAATGATAGGATTATCAACAGTACCGGTGTCTTTTATTATAAGAGGATTGAAATCTGTAGCGGTTATTTTAGTTTTTTCTGTGGGAATCAACATGCTTTTCATTCCGGGAAAGCCGATTTTTCAAGTGGGGTTTATCAGTATTAGCAAAGAAGGCCTTAGAATGGCAGTTTATCTGGGAAGTCGTCTGATTATGCTGATAATGGGAACTTCATTGCTTACCTTTACTACAACGCCAAATGAATTGACAGATGGGCTGGATAAATCCCTGGGATTTCTTAATGCATTAAAGATTCCTGTCCATGAAATTGCAATGATGATGTCCATTGCTTTAAGATTTATTCCGATTCTTACAGAAGAACTGGATAAAATCATGAAGGCACAGACAGCCAGAGGAATTGATTTTGAATCTGGAGGACTTTTAAAGCGAGTAAAAAGTATGGTGCCGATTGTTGTACCTTTAATTGTAGCCGCTGTTCGCAGAGCCAATGATCTGGCACTGGCTATGGAATCCCGGTGTTATCACGGTGGACAGGGAAGAACAAAAATGAAACCATTGAGATATGAAACCAGAGATAAAATTGGTTATCTGATTTTGTTGGTATTTTTGGCTGTAATGATTTATTTATCATTTTGCAGTCCATGGAGATAGATCATGAAACGTATAAAATTAGAAGTCGCCTATGATGGGACAAATTATTATGGCTGGCAGATTCAGCCAAATGACATTACCATCGAAGCTGTGTTAAATCAGACTTTATCAGAACTTCTTGGGGAAGAAATTAAAGTAATAGGTGCAAGCAGAACCGATTCTGGTGTTCATGCTCTTGGAAATGTGGCAGTATTTGACACAGAAAGCAAAATACCAGGAGAACGTATGGCAAAGGCATTAAATGCAAGACTTCCTGAAGATATTATCATCCAATCTTCAAAAGAAGTGCCATTGGATTTTCATCCGCGTCATCAGGATACTAGAAAAACCTATGAATACACCTTTTACCATGCACACTATGACAATCCGGTTACAAGACGCCATCATCATTTTGTGTATGTACCTCTTGATGTGGAGAAGATGAATGAAGCGGCAGGTTATTTTAAAGGAGAGCACTGTTTTATTAGCATGTGCAGCAGCAAAGCACAAGTTACATCTTATGTAAGAGAAATATATGACTGTAAAGTAACTCAACAGGGTAAATACATTACTATGAGGGTTACAGGAAGCGGATTTTTATATAATATGGTGCGATTAATGGCAGGAACCATACTGGAAGTAGGTCGTGGCAGAAAGGACCCGGAATGGATCAGGGAAATACTTTCCAGCGAAGAAAGAGTAGCTGTAGGGCCAAAACTTCCAGCAAAAGGACTGACGCTAATAGGAATAGAATATATGGAAGAGAAGGATAATTAAATAATAATGGAAAATAGTATTATTATATTCCAAAAACTTATTGTACTTTTTGGTTTTATACTTATAGGATATATTGCATACAAGAAAAAATGGGTAACAGATGAAGGATCCAGTCAGATTTCAGGATTGATTGTAAATGTATTCAATCCACCATTAATTATCATGACAGTTATCGGGACCAAGAGCCGGCCTGCAGCGGAGCTTGTAATGGTAGATTCAGTGCTTGCAATTTTAATGTTTGTTCTTTTGATTGCAATTAGTCCTTTGATTGTGCGAATGCTGAAGATTGAGGAGAAGAATCGAACTATTTATTCCATTATGCTGATTTTTTCCAATCTTGGATTTATGGGTATACCATTGATACAGGCAGTATATGGACAGGAAGCGACTTTTTATGTGGCAATGTATATGATGGTATATAATATCTTGTTTTATTCTTATGGAGTATATGTATTTGAAAAAGCCAAAAATAAAAGTGAAGAGTTTCATTTTCAATTAAAAAAAATGTTTAATCCAGGAATGATATCCTGTCTGATTGCATTATTTTTATTTCTTGTACCGATACCAGTTCATGGAATAATCGTAAACTGCATTACATATCTGGGAAATGCAGCAGTACCATTATCTATGATCGTGACAGGAATTTCTCTGGCAAGGAGTAATTTGAAAGAAGTATTTATGGACAAGAAATTATATGAATTCACCTTTTGGAAAATGCTAGTTATACCTGCCGTAGTTGCACTGATCCATAAAAATTTTCATCTGGATCCGGTTGTTACAGGCGTTATGGTACTGATGCTTGGGATGCCCAATGGTAGTATGCCGGTTATTATGGCGGAAGACTATGGATTGGACAGTTCTATCTGCAGCAGAGGGGTTGCATTGACCACGATTTTATCATTGATTACACTACCACTTGTGACCTATCTGATATAATCGGTAAAATGCGTGCAGATAGCAAAAAACAGAGAAAATTTGGTCGATTTGACTATTGACACACCCGAGGGTGTGTTATATAATATAAAACTGTGACACGTGAGAGAATACTACCCCAAAGCCCCGGTGGGAGTATTTTAATATAGACACAATGATTGAAATATTTTAAGGAGGAACACCATGAAAAGTTTTATGGCCAGCCCATCAACAATTGAAAGAGAATGGTATGTAGTTGATGCTACAGGACATACATTAGGACGTTTATCATCAGAAATCGCTAAAATCTTAAGAGGAAAAAATAAACCAACATATACACCACATATTGACACAGGTGATAATGTAATCGTAGTAAATGCTGATAAGATCAAAGTAACTGGTAAAAAATTAGACCAGAAAATTTACTACCATCATTCAGACTATGTAGGTGGAATGAAAGAACAGACATTAAAAGAAAAATTAGCTAAGAAACCTGAAGACGTAATCTATCTTGCAGTAAAAGGAATGCTTCCAAAAGGTCCTTTAGGAAGACAGATGATTAAGAAACTTCACGTATATGCAGGCCCAGAGCACAAAAATCAGGCTCAGCAGCCAAAAGCATTAGAGATTAAGTATTAATTAGAAGGAGGACGAAGAAGTGGCTACAGCAAAATATTACGGAACTGGTAGAAGAAAAAGCAGTGTTGCTAGAGTATATTTAGTACCTGGAACAGGAAAAATCACAATCAATAAAAGAGATATTGATGAATATTTAGGATTAGAAACATTAAAAGTAGTTGTACGTCAGCCATTAGTTGCTACAGACACACTTGATAAATATGATGTATTAGTAAACGTTCATGGTGGTGGATTCACAGGACAGGCTGGAGCAATCCGTCATGGTATTTCCAGAGCTTTATTACAGGTAGACGGAGAATACCGTTCAACTTTGAAAAAAGCAGGATTCTTAACAAGAGATCCAAGAATGAAAGAAAGAAAGAAACCAGGTCTCAGAAAAGCACGTCGTGCACCACAGTTCAGCAAGAGATAATATTTTTACAGAGAAAATATATGAAAACCTCGGAGATGTTATATTCAATGGCATTAAGTTAGTGTGGGTTTAAGAGAAGTTTGTAGTGTAAGAACTGCAAACTTCTCTTTTCTTTTACTGTGCAAATGAGAGATAGATGATTTTTGACACGCCAAATAAGCAAGGATGATTTCCTTGCTGAAAAGGTATATTTTTATAAGAGATTATGCTACTCTATACATGAAGCTGATTGCTTGTTTGATCCGTATATCTCGTGGTCTTGAACGCCCAGGGCGAATAGGCGTTATATATCTTGCAATTATTGCTTCAATATTAGACGGAATACATTTTCCTAATAGAAATTCTCGACAAATATGTGTGGCAACAGAAAAATTCACTTTGTAAGTATGTTTTCTATTTCTCTTTTCTAAGATTACGTGCGAGGTAATCAGTTCAGAAAAGTTGTACATCGTAAGTCGAGCAAAGATTTCTTGGAGTATGTATTCCTCTTTTTTTGAGTGAAAATGTAATAATCCTATTGTATATTTCAAATCCCTAAAAGATGTTTCTATTCCCCAGCGCATACCATAAAGCTGCTTTAAAGTTTCTGGCGGAAACTCCTCTTTATCTAGATTTGTCACAACAACCTCATAGGTATCATCCGTAATCGGAAATCGAACCACTCGGAATGGCAATTCATAAAACACCGTTTCATCAGCTTTCTTGCTTGTTTCAGGCAAGTAATCAAATGGCTTTCCATGGGCTATTCGTCGATAGTGATTTTTATCTTTGAGTAATTCCTTTACTTCATTCGTCTGTTTTCTGGTAAGTTTCAAATCTTTCAAGACTCGCTTGCGAGTCTTGGCGCGGAATTCGGGTCTGCATAGCAGACATACTTCCAATCCGAATTCCTGCGCATCCTCGCGGAGCGTATATCAGATGGGGGATTGAAACCCGCCACTGATACATAATTGTTGCTCACCGCCTACAGAGGCGGGAGTCATCCCTCATCTGATATATTCATCAAATTCATCTTCGTCAGGAAGTTCCAAACCATGTAAAATCCCAGATGAATAATTCTGAAAATCTTTTATTCTTATTAGATATTTCCATCCTTTTTCTTGAATATGTGCCATGTTGTTATAGGCTTCATACCCTCGGTCTGCAATAATAATGATATTTCCAGACAATGAAGAACGATCCACCATTTTTACAAGAGCTTTGTTCTCATTTTCTATCCTTTTCTTGAATACAACAGCGTCTTTATAGGTATGCGCCATTACATCGTATATTGCATTTAAATGAAGCAGATTATACGGTTTGACGCCTTCTCTTGTTTGAATAAGAGAATCCGTATCACTTAGATTTGTTGCGATTTGAATATCAGTCCCATCTACAGCAAGTAATCGATGACCTTTAAAATTAACCGTGTGTTCTGTCTCTTTGGAAAAATCAAAAAAGAGCTTTTCAAATGCTTCGGGAAGTATTTTCTTTCTTTGTTGAACAAATGCTGATGAAGTAGCAATACTCATATCGCAACCAAACTGGCGTAAAAGTTCACTTGTTAATGAAGCACCCTCCATTGTCAAAAGTGAAAGCATCATCTTCTCATATGGAATCTTTCGATTTCGAGAAAAATCTTTTTGGGGGTTGACTACGAGTCCAGTCAAATTTTCTTTCTGTCGATTAATAATACTGAGTAGAATGTTTTTAGCATCTTGTGGTTTATAATTCATGCGATTTCCTCCTTGTAAAAGATATTTATCTAATTACAAGGGCCGCTTTAGCTACCTCTAAAAATTATCAGTAGCTAAATCGGCCGCATTTTTTTAGCCCTTTGTCAATACTTTTTACAAAAAAATCCCACACCACATTTTAGTGTGATGTGAGATTTCTTAACTTAATGCCATTGGATGTTATATTTCCGGGGTTTTTTCTATGGCAAATTTATAATTGGCGAAGAAAATCCTGTAGTTTCATAAGATTTGTGTTTGCATCTGATAGACCAAGCTCATAGACTTTCTGCAATTTGGCTGGATTCTTCTCGATGCGTCCAATTTCAATGGGCTTTGATGGCCTGATGACAAATGCTTTTTCCGCTTTTTCCAGTTGCAAAAGTTTTTCTACAGAGTGATTGTATAAAGTATGTCGTTCCAGTAATCTTTTTGCAATCTGGGGATATTTCCGAGCGTAAAGTTTTATAAGAGCAGGAGACATTGGCTTTTTACGATAATTTATATCGCGGGTGAGGACTACAATCAGTTTTTCACATCCCTGGTTTAAAAGCCATTCAAAAGGAATACTGTCACTAATTGCTCCGTCAAGATATTTTTGACCGTTAATTTCTACAGGCTGGGATACAAATGGCATGGAACCGGAGGCACGCAACATATCCATCTGAGTGAATACACTTTTGATTTGCATGTATTCTGGATTTGCTGTTTCTATATTTGTTGCGACAGCATAAAAAGGTATTCCGGATTTTTTATAGCTTTCATCGTCAAAAGGATCCAGTTTGCGAGGAACTTCCTCATAAGCATATTTTGTGCTGACAATATTGCCTTCATTCAACAAAGGAAGAATTCCCAGATAATTTTTATCCGGATTAAAACGTTTGCTGTAGCGAATTACCCTGCCTTTTTGACCGGATAAGTAATTTACGCCAAATAATGCCCCGGCGGAAACACCGACAGCACAATCTACAAGAATATGGTGATCCAGAAAAATGTCCAATACACCTGCAGTATACATTCCACGCATGGCACCGCCTTCTAAAACCAATCCTGTTTTCATTCTTTTTCTCCATTCTTTTTATAATTTAACACATCACGACTGCTGCATATTCAAAAATGCGTCTGCAATATCATACTGGTTTAGAATAGTAATGTCAAGAAATATGCAATGGTGGCATAGATATATATTTTTTTATGTATGTATACACAAAATTGTGCTAAAATTTATAAAAAGAAAAAATTTAAATAAGGAGGACTTCGAGTATGGACAGATTAAAAGACAAAGTTGCTGTTGTTACAGGATCTACCAGTGGAATTGGTGTCGGGATTGCCAGATTGTATGCTTCGGAAGGAGCTAAGGTAGTGATTTGTGGACGAAGAAAAGAAAAAGGTCAGGCTGTTGTGGATAGTATTCTAAAAGAAGGCGGAGAAGCAACTTATCATTTTATGGATATTACCGTTACAGAAAGTATTGAAGAACTTTTTGCAGATACAGCAAAGAAGTACGGGAAGATTGATATTCTGGTAAATAATGCAGCCAATGTAGGTCTGAAGGATGGTCGTGTGGATGAACTTAGTCTGGAGATGTGGGACAGTGTCTTCCAGAGTGATGTACGTGGTACTTTTTATGCCACAAAATGTGTCCTTCCATATATGAAGGAAAATGAAACCGGAGGCTCTATTATTAATATTGGTTCTATGGCTTCCTGTGGAGGAGATCTGGGTTCTACAGCTTATGCCTGTGCCAAGGCAGGTGTGGATATGCTGACACAGTCAACGGCACTTCAGTATGGAAAACAGAAAATCCGTTGTAACTGTGTGCGTCCAGGTTTGATCGTAACACCAGAAAATGAAGAACGTGTACCTCAGGCACTGAAAGATATTTTCTTAAGTAATATTATGGTAGATCGTTATGGATGTCCAGAAGATATAGGACATATGTGCGTATATCTTGGCTCTGATGAAAGCAGTTATGTAAGTGGACAGATTATTAATGTAGATGGTGGTCTGAATTCGCATGTTTCCACAGTTGCTCAGTTTAGGGAATTAAATTCTCGTACATGGTAGAATCTGATAGGCGCCAAAAGATAGTAGGAATCAGAAATATAAAAGGAGGAATTTCTCTTCATTGAGAAATTCCTCCTGCTTCATTTACATATCAATTATTTCCAAAGGTCTACATCTTCAAAATAGTTAATCTTCATAGCAGAACGAACATCATGAAGTGTCTGGGCAGCTTTGGCCTGTGCCACTTCACTTCCCTGTTTTAAGATGTCATACACATCAGGAATTCTTTTTTCCCACATTTTTCTGCGTTCACGGATTGGTTCCAATTCTGCCTGAAGTACATTGTTAAGGAATTTTTTAACTTTTACATCTCCAAGACCTCCGCGTGAATAATGAGCCTTTAATTCATCCAGATTCTTATAGTCAGGTAAAAATTCATCAAAATACTCTGGACGGCAAAATGCGTCAAGATAAATGAATACAGGGTTTCCTTCAACTTTTCCAGGATCCTGAACACGGAGATGGTTAGGATCGGTAAACATAGACATAACCTTCTTCTTTATATCTTCTGGTTCATCAGAAAGATAAATACAGTTTCCAAGGGATTTGCTCATCTTTGCTTTTCCATCAATTCCCGGCAAACGCAGACATGCCTGATTTTTAGGTAAGATAATCTCAGGATCAGTTAAAGTTTCACCATAAACAGTATTGAATTTATGAACAATTTCCTTACACTGCTCAAGCATAGGAAGCTGATCTTCTCCAACTGGAACAGCAGTAGCACGGAAAGCAGTGATATCTGCCGCCTGACTGATTGGATAACAGAAAAAGCCTACAGGAATGCTGGCTTCAAAGTTTCTCTGCTGAATTTCAGCTTTAACTGTCGGGTTACGCTGAACACGGGAAACTGTTACCAGATTCATATAGTAGAATGATAATTCTGTTAATTCAGGAACCATGGACTGAATAAAAATCGTTGATTTGTCCGGATCAAGCCCGCTTGCAAGATAATCAAGTGCAACCTGAATAATATTCTGACGTACTTTTTCCGGATTTTCTGCATTATCAGTCAATGCCTGAGCATCTGCGATCATAATATAAATTTCATCAAAATTTCCAGAATTCTGCAGTCTGACACGTTCTTTCAAAGAACCTACGTAGTGTCCTACATGAAGGCGTCCGGTTGGCCGGTCACCTGTTAAAATCACATTTTTCATAATGTGTAAACTCCTTTTAAAATATAATTATAAATTGATTTCATCCGTTAAAGGGAATACCCTTTCTTTCTAATATTAAATTATATCGTGACTGACAACTTCCGTCAATATTGGAAACAATGAATAGCTTTATTCCATCATTCTATGACCATATCATTTAATTTTTTATTGAATCTGACGCCATCACAACATGCTTTAAATTCTTCTTGTTCCTGTGGAGTCAGATCCAGCTCGATAATTTCTTCAACACCATTGGAACCAATGATAGCCGGAACTCCAACAAAGATATTATTTTGTCCATATTCGCCATTAAGCGGAGCACTGACAGGCAGGATTGTTTTTTCATCATGTAAAACTGCTTCTACACATCTCGCCAATGTTGAGCAAATACCGTATTCTGTACATTTTTTTCCTTCATAGGTCAGCCATGCACCGTCGATTACGCGTTTTTTCAGTTCTTTGGCATCAAACTGGAATCTTTTATCATGCTGCAAAGAGGATAATGCTTTTCCATGGAAGGAAATCTGAGACATAGGAACCATAATGGCATTTCCGTGTTCACCAAGCATATAGGCAGTGATTGATTTGTGGTCAATGCCGGTTTGCTGAGATAATGCAGATAACAGACGAGATGTATCAAGACCGGTTCCCGTTCCAAACACATGTCCTTTTGGGAGGTCAGATATTTTTGCAATCTGTGAAGTGATAATGTCACAAGGATTTGTAATATTGATAAAGATTCCATGAAAACCACTTGCGATAACTTTAGGAACCATTTCCGTAGTTTCTTTAATTGTAAAATTTAATTCAGCCACACGGTCATGAGTTGCTTCCAATAATGTTATTTTTCCAAGGGAATTTACGATAATATCACAATCCCCAAGATCACCATAGTCAGAGATAGATACATTAACCTTATGTGGACAGTAAGCGATAGCATCCATCAAATCCTGACGTTCACTCTTAACTTTCTGCTCATTCTTATCTACCAGAACCAGTTCATCTACCAGTCCGCGAAGAGCAAGTGCATATGCACAATGAGCTCCTACATGTCCAACACCAATAATTGCTACTTTTCTTTTTTTAATCATGCTAAAAACCTCCAGTCGATATTTCTTGTATCTGTCATTCTACCTTTTAAACAGAAAGAAGGCAACTGTTACATGAGGATATCATAAATATATTTTTATCAGGAAAGGTTCATGATAAAAAAAGATTGTATAGAAAACAATAATAATTACAACTAGTTTATGATTTAAAAATGTGTTATAGTTGGTACAATAGAAGATATAAATATTTTAATTTTGGAGGAATAACTAATGAAAGATATTGTAATTACAGATGAAATTAAATACATTGGTGTGAATGATCATGATATTGACCTGTTCGAAAGTCAGTATATTGTTCCTAATGGAGTTTCCTATAACTCTTATGTCATTTTGGATGAAAAAGTTACAGTTATGGATACCGTAGATAAAAGAAAAACAGATGAATGGCTGGATAATCTTGAAAAGGCACTGGACGGACGTACAGTAGACTATATTGTTGTTTCTCATATGGAACCAGACCATGCAGCAAGCCTTCAGGTACTGGCTGAAAAATATCCGGAAGCTAAGATTGTGGGAAATGCCAAGACATTTAACATGATTCCTCAATTCTTTACTTTTGATTTAACAGATCGTACAGTGACAGTAAAAGAGGGAGATACTTTATCACTTGGTGTACATACATTACAGTTCTTTATGGCACCTATGGTGCATTGGCCAGAAGTTATGGTTGCTTACGAACAGTCTGAAAAGATTCTGTTTGCAGCAGATGGATTTGGAAAATTCGGAGCACTGGATGTGGAAGAAGACTGGGCTTGTGAAGCCAGACGCTATTATTTCAATATTTGTGGAAAATATGGTGTACAGGTACAGGCTCTGCTTAAGAAAGCTGCAACATTGGATATTCAGATGATCTGTCCTCTTCATGGACCAATCCTGAAAGAAAATCTTGGATATTATATCGGACTGTATGATACATGGAGCAAATATGAACCTGAAAATGAAGGAATTCTGGTTGCATATGCATCAATCCATGGAAATACAGCAGAAGCAGCTAAGAAATTTGCTGCTATCCTGGAAGAAAAAGGAGCTAAGAAAGTGGTAGTTGCAGATTTATCCAGAGATGATATGGCAGAAGTTATTGAAGATGCATTCCGCTATGACAAACTGGTTCTTGCAGCAGCAACATATGATGGTGGAATTTTCCCATGTATGGAAGATTTCTTACACCACTTAAAAGCTAAGAATTATCAGAAGCGTACAGTAGCATTTATGGAAAATGGATCCTGGGCACCTATGGCTGCAAAACATATGAAAGCAATTGTAGAAAATCTGAAAAATATCACAGTTGTAGATCCTGTTGTAACAATTCGTTCTACAATGAATGACGATACTGTAAAAGCAATGGAAGAACTGGCTGATAACCTTCTTGCATAATAAGATGATTTTGATTTTTTATTAAGTATAATAAAATGAGATGTGAATGAGAAAATATCAGGCACATCTCATTTTTTCTGCTATAATATTAAGAAAAAAGAAAGGGTAGGAAAATGGAAGAGTTTCGTTATGTTTTTGGACCGATTCCATCCAGAAGACTTGGAAGATCCCTTGGAATCAGTCCATTACCAAAAAAAACCTGCAATTATTCCTGTATTTATTGTCAGCTGGGACGTACCAATAAAATGACAAATCAGAGACAGGAATTTTATAAAACGGAAGCTATTTTAGATGAATTTAAAGCATATTTAAAAGATTCTGATAAGTTTGATATTGTAACGGTGGTAGGAGAAGGAGAACCTACTTTATGTAGTAATCTTGGTGAGCTGATTTGCGGATTAAAAGAGCTCACAGACAAGCCTGTGGCGGTGATTACCAATGGTTCACTGCTTTCAGATCATCAGGTGCGGGAAGAGCTTTGTCATGCAGATATGGTACTTCCTTCTTTAGATGCTTACAATCAGGAAATTGCAAAGAAAATCGACCGTCCGTATGGAACTATTAAGTTTGATGAGGAATTTGAAGGACTGGTTGAATTTTCTAAAATATATCAGGGAGAGTTATGGCTGGAAATTATGCTGGTGGATGGAATAAATGATGACAAAGAATCCATAAAAGAATTTCAAAAGCTGATTAGCCAGATAGATTACGACCGATTGTATCTGAATACTCCTGTTCGCCCTCCTGCTGAAGAAGGAGTTAATATAGTATCAGAAGAGAACATGCAGTATGCTGTGGAAAAGCTGGGAGGAATCTCTATTGAAATGTTAAGTTCCGGAAGCTTTTTTAGTGAAATAGAAGATACTTATGAAGCTGTTAAATCTATTATAGGAAGACATCCAATGAATCAGTTTGAATTAAATGGTTTTTTGGACAGCAGAAACTGTGAAAACAAAGAAGAAATGCTTGAAAGAATGAAACAGGATAAGGAGATTGCCATTATTGATTATAAGGGAATCTTTACATTTCGTCTTCAGTAAAAAGGAGGTTCATTGTTATGAAACGTAGTGTACCAAGAGTTGCAGCAATTCATGATTTATCAGGGTTTGGACGAGCTTCTCTGACAACAATCATTCCAATTCTTTCTACAATGGGGGTGCAGGTATGTCCATTGCCTACAGCGATTCTTTCTAATCATACAGGGGGATTTGATTCCTTTAGTTTTGTGGATTTTACAGAACATATGAAGGCTTACATTGAAGAATGGAAAAAACTTAAGATAGATTTTGATTGTATTTATTCCGGATTTTTAGGATCTGAACGACAGATACAGATTGTATCAGATTTTATTGATGATTTCAGTACAGATGATAATCTTGTTGTTATAGATCCGGTTCTGGGAGATAATGGAAATCTCTATTCTACCATGACAGAAGACCATGTAAGGGAGATGAAAAAACTGGTAGCCAAAGCAGATATTATTACACCTAATTTTACGGAAGTAAGTCTGTTGCTTGGGGAAGACTATAAAGAAGAGACCAATAATGAAGAAATGAAAGTGTGGCTCAGACGGTTATCAGATATGGGACCGAAAATCGTGGTAGCTACCAGTGTGCCGGATCAGGGAGTAGAAAAAGATTCCAACGTCATTGCTTTTGACAGGGATAGTGATACTTACTGGAAAATACGATGCAAGTATATTCCGGCATTTTATCCGGGAACAGGAGATGCATATACTTCTGTTATGATAGGAAGTCTTCTGAATGGCGACAGCCTGCCTATCGCCCTTGATAAAGGTGTTCAGTTTATCACACAGGCGATTAAAGCAAGTTATGGGTTTGATTATCCAAATAGAGAAGGTGTCCTATTGGAAAGAGTGCTTGATGTGTTAAAAATGCCGGTAGTACTGGGCGGATATGAAATGCTGGAATAAACTGGTAACAGAAAAGAGGAAAAAGAAATGTTTCAATTGATCGATGAGAATAAATGGCCAAGAAAAGAACATTATAAATACTACACAGATACCCTTACCTGTGGTTATACGATTACTGTTCGTCTGGATGTCACTAACCTGTATCAGCAGGTAAAAAGAAATCATTTGAAATTCTATCCGGCATTTATTTATTGTGCTGGAAAAGCAATCAATGAGATGGAAGAGTTCCGTATGGGAACAGATTCCAAAGGAAATCCAGGATACTGGGATGTTGTACATCCCAATTTTACAATTTTCCATAAGGATGATCATACTTTTTCTGATGTCTGGTCCTATTTTCATGAGGATTTTAGAAAATGTTATGAAAATATAGTAAATGATATGGAAACATATAAAGATTGTAAAGGACCAAAGGTAAAAGAAAACCAGCCACCTAATTTCTTTTGTATTTCATGTGTTCCATGGATGGATTTTACAGGATATAGTACATGGGTGCCAGGAGGCAGGCCGAATCTGTTCCCGATTATCACATTTGGAAAATATATAGAAGAAAAGGGTAGAAAGAAATTGTCAGCTTCTTTGACAATTTCACATGCGGCAGCAGATGGCTATCATTCAAGTATGCTATTTAAAAGGCTTCAGGAAATCCTGGATGAGTTGTTAATCTAAGAAACCTCTGCAGGTGATAGAAACTAAGGTTTCCAGAAGGTGAGAGATTTCTTCTTCGGATTTCTGAAAGTCATTTTCAATCCATTGTGCAATGATACCGATACAGCCTCGTGAAACATAAGTGTGAAGCGCGATTAAAGTTGATTCTGGCTGGTGTGGATAAACCTTTTTCCAGCCGGAAATAGTTTTTTCCTGAGTCATGGTGGTAATCTCATCTAGAAAAGAAGGATTGCCCTGTTCAGAGAAAATCAGACGTATCAGTTCCTTGTTGGCAGAAAGACAGTGTACAATAGAGGTCATTAGTTCGGCAATGGAATTTTCCCGTTGAAATTGAATCATGGTATCTTCCAGATTTTCGAAAACTTCGTCTTGAATTGAGCGAAGAAGATCCATAGGATCAGAATAATATGTATAAAATGTACTACGATTAATATCCGATTTTTCGCATAAGCGGGAAACGGATATTTTTTGTATAGGTTGTTCTTTTAGAAGTAGCAGAAGATTTCTTTTTAATGAATTTTTTGTTCGCAATACACGGCGATCAGTTTTTTTGTTTTTCATGCAATCAACTCCTTATTTTTTTAATTAAACAATTTATTTTTAAAATGTCGGATAACCGTCAGTGGCAAAAACTTTGTTGGTTGTTCTGTTCTTTATCATTGATTATAATATACATATGAATGAAAAACAACAGATGTATGTTAAAGGGGGACGGCTTAATGAACAGGCAGGATTTTTATGATGGTAAAATCTTTGATGCATATAAATATTTTGGAGCCCACAAAGAAGGAGATGGGATTAGATTTATTACATATGCACCGAGAGCCACAAAGATTTCTGTGATTGGAGAGTTTAATCAGTGGACAGAAGAATTTCTTACCCAGGATGAACAAAGCGGTTTCTTTTCCATGTATTCTCGGACGGCAAAAGAAGGACAGATGTACAAATATCGTATTTATGGTCCGGATGGTAATATGGCAGAGCATTGTGATCCGTATGGATGTGAAATGGAAATGCCGCCACGAGCATGTACAATTATCAACGAATTGAAAAACTATCAATTTCATGATGAAGAATGGCTTAGAAAGAGAAATGATCAGAAGAACCAGCCATTAAATATCTATGAGATGCATATGGGATCATGGAAAATGGATATGGAAAAAGTGGATGAGAACGGAGAAAACGGATGGTATACTTATGATCAGATAGGAGAAATGCTGGTACCATATCTAAAAGAAAATCATTATACCCATGTGGAATTAATGCCTTTATCTGAGCATCCGTTCTATGGATCCTGGGGATATCAGAATACAGGATTTTTTGCACCTACCAAACGGTATGGAACTCCACAGCAGCTGATGAAATTTGTAGATTTGCTTCATCAGGCGGATATTGGTGTTATCATGGATTTTGTACCGGTACACTTTGCTATTGATGGCTATGGCCTGCAAAAGTACGATGGCACGGCTTTATATGAGTATGATAATAACGATACGGGGGAAAGTGAATGGGGAAGTTTTAACTTTATCCATTCTAGAAGAGAAGTTCGCTGTTTCCTTCAGTCAGCAGCCAATTACTGGATCGAAGAGTATCATGTAGATGGAATTCGCATGGATGCAGTGAGTCGTTTATTATACTGGCAGGGAAATGAAAACAGGGGAACCAATGAGCTTGCTATTGAGTTCCTGAAAAATATGAATCAAGGATTAAAAGAAAGGCATCCGGATGTAATGCTGATTGCTGAGGACTCCACATCTTATCCAGATATAACGAAACCTGTAAAGGAAGGAGGTCTTGGATTTGATTATAAATGGGACCTTGGATGGATGCATGATACCCTGGAGTATTTTCAGACATCGCCTGAATACAGAACGAGGGATTATCACAAATTGACTTTTTCCATGATATATTTCTGGAATGAAAAATATTTACTGGAATATTCTCATGATGAGGTAGTTCATGGAAAGGCAACAATTCTTCAGAAAATGTATGGAAATTATGATGACAAATTTCCACAGGCACGTGCTATGTACATGTATATGATAATGCATCCTGGAAAAAAACTGAATTTTATGGGAAATGAATTTGGACAGTTAAGAGAATGGACAGAAAAACAGGAACAGGACTGGATGGTACTGAAATATCCTGCTCATGATGCTTTTCATCAATATATGATTCGGCTGAACCAGATTTATCAGGATTGTGAAGCTCTTCATAAGGATTATGACCATAATAATTTCCTATGGCTGGATTGTCATCAGGAAGAACGTTGTATCTATGCCATTGGGCGTAAAGAAGGAAATACCATGGTGGCAGCAGTTTTTAATTTTTCTGATAAAGTACAGGAAGACTATAAAGTCACTATTGCAGGACTATGGAAGGAACAGGTTATATTAAATACAGACTGGAACCAGTACGGAGGCTCTACTGCAGAAGGACAGGATATTTATAAGACAGAGAAGGAAGCAGATACAGAACTGACTATAACTCTTCCTAAATATAGTGGAATCATGTTTGAAATGAAAAAAGGAAATTAAAAAAATCACTTCCATGCAGACGGAAATCAGGAGCAGCTGATGTAAAATATCAGCTGCTCTCTATTATTTTTTAAAGATTATGCAGGAGTATACCATTGGAGTAATGGAAATAATCAGAATAATCAATGTGAAAACAATCATTTTCCCAATACCTGGAAGAAATGAAGATAAAGCAGCAAGTATTCCGCCAATAAACCAGAGTTTCCCAGCGAAACGGTGAGTTCTGAACCAGACTTCTTCACTGTTTAAAGTCCATGGTGTTTTGATTCCCATAAAATAGTTAAATTTTATCTTAGGCATCATATTACCAACATAAGCCAGTAAAAATCCAATGATAAACGGAAGAACAACATCAATTTTTATCGGTACACCAAATGTGACAGCGATAGTAAAAATCTGAAGCGCGAACATTAACAGGCAAATCACCAATTTAAAATGTTCATATTCTTTTTCAAATTTTTGATAGTTTTTTCGTTTTGGATCAGCTTTACGGAGTATATCCATAAACATCCAGAGAATGAAAATAAGTGCCGGTTCCATAAAAATAGTAAACTTACTGCCATAATGATCAATTTCGCCATAAATGTTCCAGTGAGTGGGAATTTTATCCGGCAGATAAAAAAAGAAGACAATGGAAACTATTAGTGAAAGAATAAAAATAATAAAAATTCTTTTGTTTTTGATTTTCATTTACAATCCTCCTTAAATTGCTGAAGCCAGCCTATGATTTCTTCCAGAACAGAAAGATTTAACTCATAATAAATATATTTTCCTTTTTTTTCTGCTGTAATCAGGTTGGCATTTTTTAAAATACTTAAATGATGAGAGATGGTTGCGCCTGTCATGTTAATCTAAATATTATTTTTCAAATAAGGATTCAGCAGATTGTATAGGTTTGGTATAATAATAAATATGGAAAGGATAATAATAATTAGAAAGATAATAAAATATCAGAAGGAGTTGAAAAAATGAAAATTTATGATTTGGTGATCATTGGTTCCGGTCCTGCTGGAATGGCTGCTGCGATTTATGCAAAGAGAGCAATGCTTGATACAGTCCTTATTGAAAAAGAATATATACCAGGCGGTCAGGTGATTCAGACCTATGAAGTTGATAATTATCCGGGAATTCCCAAAACGAATGGAATGGAGTTAAGTGATAAATTTGCAGGCCATGCAAAAGATCTGGGTGTAGAGACAATGACAGCTGAAGTCACAGATATCAAACCAGAGGGAAAGATAAAAGAAATTTATCTAAAAGATGGGAATATGATAAAAACAAAAACAATTATTCTGGCAACAGGAGCTGTCCATCGTACACTTGATATTCCAGGAGAAAAAGAACTGACAGGTATGGGAGTTTCTTATTGTGCAACCTGTGATGGTGCTTTCTTCAGAAATAAAGTGACTGCAGTTGTTGGTGGAGGAGATGTGGCACTGGAAGATGCAATATTTTTAAGCCGTATATGCGAAAAAGTGTATCTGATTCACAGAAGGGATGAATTGCGTGGAGCAAAGATCCTTCGGGATCAGGTGAAAAACAATGATAAGATTGAAATACTGTGGAATACGGTGGTAACTGAAATTCAGGGAGAAAATAAGGTAGAAAATATCCACATCCAGGATGTGAATAACGGTGTGGATAAGGTTTTAAAAGTGGATGGTATTTTTATTGCAGTAGGAACCAGGCCTGCATCAGATCTACTGAAAAATCAACTGGAGACTGATTCGCAGGGATATATTATTGCAGGAGAAGACGGAATTACAAATCTTCCAGGAATTTTTGTCGGTGGGGACGGAAGACGGAAAAACTTACGTCAAGTGGTGACTGCAGTTGCGGATGGAGCTAATTGTGTGCTTTCAGTGGAGAGATACCTTCAAAAATTATAATTTTCTGATAATTTAGCAAGATTATTTTTGCTGACTAATAAATCAAAATGCAACTGTTTTTTTACGATTTGTGATAGATGTATAACATTTTCCAATGCAAGTATTTTTTGAAAAAATAAGTCACAATATACCCACAAAGTTATCCACATACACAAATGGCATATTTAAGCCAAAAATTAGTTACCCACAAAGTTATCCACATTATCCACAGGCAGTAATCGACAAAAAACGATTGTTAAAAAACATAAAAACAAAACAAATGTTTTGTGTAGTATTTCTAAAAAGATTTTGTTTCATTCGTAAATGTTATATGTTATAATAAATTTACAATTAAAAAGTAAAGGAGTTGGGAGCCATGAAGTTCATTATTAGTGGAAAGAACATTGAGGTTACGGAAGGAATCAAAGCAGCAGTTGAAGAGAAACTGGGACGCCTTGATAAGTATCTGGTTGATGATACGATTATTAATGTAACACTTAGTGTTCAGAAGGGAAGACAGAAGATAGAAGTTACCATTCCTATGAAAGGACATATTATTCGTGCAGAAGAAGACAGTGAAGATATGTATGTATCTATCGATCTGGTTGTAGACGTTATTGAACGTCAGATTCGCAGATATAAAACAAGACTGATGAATCAGAAGCACGAGGGAACCAGCTTCAGACAGGAATTTATGGAGATGGAAGATGATGCAGAAGATGATGAAATCAGAATCATCCGAAGCAAGAAGTTTGCGATCAAACCAATGGATGTGGAAGAAGCCTGCATTCAGATGGAACTCTTAGGACATGATTTCTTCGTATTCCGCAATGCTGATACCTTTGAAGTTAATGTTGTGTATAAGAGAAAGGGAAATACATACGGATTAATTGAACCAGAATTTTAAGATAGTTTATAAAAGGAGATCATATGATCTCCTTTTTTTATTACATAGGAAATTCCTTTGAATTTCCTATGTAATAAAAAACGCTCCGCGTGGATGTGCAAAGGAAAGCAGTTAAAACTGCTGCACATCGGCACGCAAAGCGGAGCAAGTCCCTCATGATTGAGGGATACAGGGAGTTGATAGCGACTTGTCCGCTTTTTTTACAATCTGTTAACTTGCGTCTCATATTTAGAAGTGTTACAATAGCAGAGTCTATAGGCAGATGGCAGAAATACTCTGTCTACGGAATTTATGAGAGGATGTAACTATACATCATATAGATTTAGGAGAGCAATTTATGGGTTTATTTGACAAAGTGTTTGGTTCTCACAGTGAAAAAGAGTTAAAGAGGATCAGTAAGATTGTTGATCAGATTGAAGCAATGGACGAAACCATGCAGAAATTATCTGACGAAGAGTTAAGACATAAGACAGACGAATTTAAGGAACGTTTATCCCAGGGAGAAACTTTAGATGACATTCTTCCAGAAGCTTTTGCAGTTGTCCGTGAAGCCAGCAGCCGTGCCATTGGACTGAAACATTACCGTGTTCAGTTGATCGGTGGTATTATCCTGCATCAGGGACGAATCGCAGAAATGAGAACTGGTGAAGGTAAGACTCTTGTATCCACACTTCCTGCATATTTGAATGCATTGGAGGGCAAAGGTGTTCATATTGTTACTGTTAATGATTATCTGGCAACTCGTGATGCCCAGTGGATGGGACAGGTACACAATTTCCTTGGTATTAGTGTGGGGGTTGTTACCAATGATATGGAAAATGACCAGCGTCGAGATGCTTATAATTGTGATATTACTTATATTACCAATAATGAACTGGGATTTGATTATCTGAGAGATAACATGGTCATTGACAAGGCAGATCTGGTACAGAGAGATCTTCACTATGCTATCGTGGATGAAGTGGACTCTGTTTTGATCGATGAGGCAAGAACTCCTCTGATTATTTCCGGGGAAAGTGGTAAATCCACTGAATTATATCGTGCATGTGATATTCTGGCACGTCAGATGCAACGAGGAAGTTCCACAGGAGAATTATCCAAGATGGATATTCTGATGAATGAAGATATTGAGGAAGACGGAGATTTCCTTGTAAATGAAAAAGATAAACAGATTATGCTGACAGCCGATGGTGTAAAGAAGGTAGAAAAGTTCTTCCATATTGATAACCTTGCAGATCCTGATAATCTGGCAATCCAGCATAATATTATTCTGGCATTGCGTGCTCATAATCTGATGTTTAAAGATAAAGATTACGTGGTAAAAGATGATGAAGTTCTGATCGTTGATGAATTTACCGGACGTATTATGCCGGGAAGACGTTATTCTGATGGATTGCATCAGGCAATTGAAGCTAAAGAAAATGTAAGAGTTAAGAGAGAATCTAAAACTCTGGCAACTATTACATTCCAGAATTTCTTTAATAAGTATGATAAGAAAGCAGGTATGACTGGTACAGCTCAGACAGAAGAACAGGAATTTCGTGAAATATACGGAATGGACGTTGTAGTTATTCCGACAAACAAGCCGGTGCTTCGTATTGATCATGAAGATGCCATTTATAAAACAAAACGGGAAAAAATGAATGCCGTTGTGGAAGATATCATTGCCAGCCATGAAAAAGGACAGCCGGTCCTGGTTGGTACCATTACTATTGAAATGTCTGAAGAACTTAGTGCAATGCTCAAGAAAAGACGTATTAAACATAACGTCTTGAATGCAAAGTTCCATGAAAAAGAAGCAGAAATTGTTTCTCATGCAGGTGAAATCGGTGCGGTGACTATTGCAACCAATATGGCTGGTCGTGGTACGGACATTGTTCTGGAAGATGGAGTTGCAGAGCTTGGAGGACTGAAAATCATTGGAACGGAACGACATGAGTCCAGACGTATTGATAATCAGCTTCGTGGTCGTGCCGGTCGTCAGGGAGATCCGGGTGAATCTAAATTTTACCTGTCTCTGGAAGATGATCTGATGAGATTGTTTGGATCTGAACGTATGATTTCTGTATACAATGCCCTTGGAATTCCGGAAGGAGAAGAAATACAGCACAAATCCATCAGCAAGACCATTGAGAAAGCACAGAAGAAGATTGAAAATAACAACTTTGGTATTCGTAAGAATCTGCTGGATTATGACCGTGTAAATAATGATCAGCGAGAGGTTATTTATAAAGAACGCCGTAGAGTATTAGACGGTGATGATATGAAAAATTCTATTCTTTCCATGATGAAAGATACGGTGGCTGATCATGTTAATAAAGTAATCAGTGATGAACTTCCACCGGAAGAATGGGATCTGAAAGCTTTGAATGCTGAATTAAGACAGATCGTTCCATTGAAGAAGATTGAACTGACAGAAGAAGAGAAAGCTTCTGGAAGAGTGGAAAATCTTATAGAGCGTCTGCAGAATGAGACAGTTGAACTGTATGCACAAAAAGAAAAAGAATTTGAAGATTTCGATCTTCGTGAGATTGAACGTATTATCCTTTTGAAAGTTATTGACCGTAAGTGGATGGATCATATAGATGATATGGATCAGTTGCGTGAAGGTATCGGTCTGCAGGCTTATGGACAGAGAGATCCTGTTGTTGAATATCGTATGGTGGGATTTGATATGTTCAATGAAATGACAAAAGCTATTCAGGAAGAGACTACAGGTGCACTGATGCATGTTCAGATTGAACAGAAAATCGAAAGAGAAGAAGCACCAAAAATTACTGGAACCAATAAGGATGAGAGTAATGAAAAAATGCCGTACGTAAGGAAAGGGGCTAAAATCGGACGTAATGATCCTTGTCCTTGCGGTAGCGGAAAGAAATATAAAAACTGTTGCGGAAAAAATTAAGGAGTTTAGTAAGTGATTGAATTAGAACAATTAAGATACACTTTGAACTCTTTTCGAGAACCACTTGAGACACTCAGTGGTTCTCTTGCTTTAGAAGCGAAAAGAGAAAGAATCGATCAACTGGAGCTTTCCATGGAAGAACCAGGATTCTGGGATGATATTGAAGAATCTCAGAAAGTAATGAAAGAAATAAAGAGTCTGAAAAGTGTTGTAGAAGATTACGAAGATTTAAAAACAAAATATGAAGATGTGGAAACCCTGCTGGATATGGCTCAGGAGGATGAAGATGAAGAGCTGGTAACAGAAGCAGAAGAGATTATGAAAGATTTTGAAAAACAATATGAGAGTCTTCGGATTTCCACATTGCTCACGGGAGAGTATGATAAAAATAATGCCATTTTGACACTGCATGCCGGTGCAGGTGGAACAGAATCCTGTGACTGGGCTAATATGTTATATCGAATGTTCACAAGATGGGCAGTGAAAAAAGGATATTCTACAGAAGTTATCGACTATCTGGATGGTGATGAGGCAGGACTTAAGTCTGTAACGGTGGAAATAAAAGGGGAAAATGCATATGGATATCTTCGTTCGGAGCGAGGAGTGCATCGTCTGGTAAGAATTTCTCCATTTAATGCTGCTGGAAAGCGTCAGACATCTTTTGCCTCCTGTGATGTTATGCCGGAAATTGAAGATGATCTTGAAGTGGAGATTGCTGATGAGGATATTCGAATTGATACTTATCGCGCCAGTGGTGCAGGAGGTCAGCATATTAATAAAACAGATTCTGCAATTCGAATTACCCATCTGCCTACAGGAATCGTTGTGCAGTGCCAGAATGAAAGATCCCAGCATAAGAATAAAGATCAGGCCATGAAAATGCTGAAAACCAAGTTGTTTTTGCTGAAAGAACAACAGCACCTGGAAAAATTATCGGATATTCGTGGTGATGTGACAGATAATGGATGGGGAAGTCAGATCAGATCTTATGTTCTACAGCCATATACTATGGTAAAAGATCATAGAACCAATCAGGAAAGCGGAAATCCAACGGCAGTGTTAGATGGTGATCTGGATGATTTTATGAATGCATATTTATCATGGGATAATCAAAAAGAAAAATAATTTTAGAACAGCTGCCTGTTTCATAGTAATTATTAAATTGTATTTTTTTTAAAGCAATTTTTCCTATTGCTTCTGAAAATCATCTATGGTAGTATTCTGTAGAAAGACAATTGTACATCACAGAAAAACAAAGGAAACTTGTTATGGAAAAAACAAATTATTATGTAATTAAGAAGAAAGCGGTTCCGGAAGTTTTACTGAAAGTGCTGGAGGTACAGAAGCTTTTGGATTCCAAAAAGGCACTTTCTATTTTGGAAGCTACAGAAATTGTTGGTATTAGCCGCAGTTCTTATTATAAATACAAAGATGACATTTTTCCGTTTTATTCCAGTAAAAAAGGGAAAAATATTACATTTGTTATAGAAGTCAATGATCAGCCTGGTGTTATGGCATCGATTCTTCAGACTTTTGCAGTCTATGATGCCAATATTCTGACGATACATCAGAGTATTCCAATCAACGGGAAAGGATTGTTGACAGTCAGTGTGGAAATTGTATCAGATGAAAGTGATGTTTCTGCAATGATTCAGGAAGTGGAACAGATGGAAAATGTTTCTTATGTAAAGATTATTGCAATGGAATAGCAGGAGGATATTATGAAATACGTAGTGATTTTAGGAGACGGAATGGCAGATGAGCCAATAGAGAGTCTGAATGGGAAGACACCTTTACAGACAGCGGAGAAACCGGTTATGGATGAGATGGCAAGAACAGCTGAGCAGGGAATTGCATATACTGTTCCTGAAAATCTTCCGGCAGGAAGTGATGTGGCCAATCTTTCTATGCTTGGATATGATCCGCAGCAGTATTATTCCGGACGATCTCCACTGGAAGCGTTAAGTATAGGTGTGGATATGAAGGATACAGATATTGCTCTCCGCTGTAACGTGGTAACTGTAACTGAAGATGGAGAATATGAAGACAAAGAAATTCTTGATCACAGTGCAGGAGAAATTACCTCTGAAGAAGCAGAAGTTCTTATTGAAGCTGTAAAGAAAGAACTGGAAACAGATGAATTTAAATTTTATCCAGGAGTGAGCTATCGCCATCTTACTATTTGGGACAAAGGTCAGGTAATAGATTTAATACCGCCTCATGACATTTTAGGGAAAAAGATTGGAGATTATCTTCCGACAGAACCTAAATTAAAAGAGATGATGAAGAAAAGTTTTGATATACTTAATCATCATCCGATTAATGAAGAACGTGCAAAAAAAGGTCTTAATAAGGCAAACAGTATCTGGTTCTGGGGTGCAGGAACAAAGCCTGCTTTGGATAATTTCAAAGAAAAGACAGGTATGAATGGAGCTATGGTTTCTGCAGTCGACCTTTTAAAGGGAATTGCAGTGGGAGCAGGGATGAGAAATCTGGATGTTGAAGGGGCCAATGGAGGCCTGGATACAAATTATCATGGAAAAGCTATGGCTGCAGTAAAATCACTACTTGAAAATGATGATGATTTCGCGTATATTCATGTAGAAGCCCCAGATGAAATGGGACATCAGGGAAACGTTGAGAATAAGATTAAATCAATTGAATATCTGGATTCTCAGGTTGTAAAGGTTGTGAAAGAAGAACTGGAAAAAGCAGGAGAAGAATTTAGAATTCTTATTGGACCAGATCATCCAACACCTATTGCAATCCGTACACACTCTAAAGAGCCTATTCCATTTATGATCTATGACAGTACAAAGAAAGTGGAAGGACAAAACGAGTACAGTGAAGAAGCAGCAAGAAAAACAGGTCTTGTTGTGGAGCACGCATATGAATTAATGAATCGATTATTACAAAAATAAGAGAAAATGTAGGAGGCACAAAATGCTGGTAGTAAAAAAATTTGGTGGTACTTCTGTTGGAAATAAAGATCGTATCATAAATGTAGCAAAAAGATGTATTGAAGATTATCAAAAAGGAAATGATGTGGTAGTTGTTTTATCTGCCATGGGAAAAATGACAGATGAACTGATTGCAAAAGCAAAGGAGATTAATCCAAATCCATCCAGAAGAGAAATGGATATGCTGCTTACAACAGGTGAACAGACTTCTGTATCATTAATGGCAATGGCAATGGATGCACTGGGAGTACCAGCGGTTTCCTTGAATGCCTTTCAGGTTGCAATGCATACAACATCTGCATACAGTAATGCAAGAATTAAGAGAATTGATACCGATCGTATCTTAAATGAACTGGAACAGCGTAAAATTGTTATTGTAACAGGTTTCCAGGGAGTGGATCAGTTTGATAACTATACAACACTTGGACGTGGTGGTTCAGATACAACTGCTGTTGCACTGGCAGCTGCACTTCATGCAGATGCATGTGAAATCTACACAGATGTAGATGGAGTCTATACAGCAGACCCAAGAAAAGTATCTGTTGCAAAGAAACTTTCTGAAATTACTTATGATGAAATGCTGGAGATGGCAACACTTGGTGCAGGTGTTCTTCATAACCGTTCTGTTGAACTGGCAAAAAAACACGGAGTGCAGCTGGTTGTAAGATCCAGTATGACTACAGAAGAAGGAACTGTTGTTAGAGAAAGAGTTCGAAAAAAAGATGCTGAAATCAGTGGAGTTGCCGGAGATGATGATGCAGCAAGAATTGCAGTTCTTGGAGTTGATGATATTCCTGGTGTTGCATTTAAGATCTTTAATATTCTTGCAAAGAAAAATGTCAATGTTGATATGATTTTACAGTCTGTAGGACAGCATAAAAATAAAAAGGATATTTCTTTTACAGTTAAAGAAGAAGATATGGATATTGCAGTTCAGGCCCTGGAAGATAATCTTCCTGATGGAAGCTATGAAGGAATCAGTGCAAGTGGAGAAATTGCAAAAGTTTCCATTATCGGAGCAGGACTGCGAAATAATTATGGTATGGCAGCTCGTATGTTTGAGGCTTTATATGAAGCAAATATTAACATTCGCATGATTTCCACTTCTGAAATCAGAGTAACAGTTTTGGTTAATCGCGAAGATATGGTGAAAGCGATGAATGCAGCTCATGATGCATTTAAGATGTAACCTTAAAATCAGCTAGATATAGTTATCCATTTTGTTTTGAAATGTGTCAGAACAAAATGGATTTTTTTTGCTTTATAAGGTAGAATAGGGGTTGAGAATAGAAAGGAGATCGACTATGAAAAGAAAAGATTATATTTCATGGGATCAGTATTTTATGGGAATTGCGTTGCTTTCTGCCCAGAGAAGTAAAGATGAAAATACCCAGGTTGGAGCATGTCTGGTAAATGACCACAATAAAATATTATCTGTGGGATATAACGGAATGCCGATTGGCTGTAATGACGATGATATGCCATGGGAACGGGAAGGTGATGCATTGAATACTAAATATTTTTATGTATGTCATGCAGAACTGAATGCTATTTTAAATTACAGTGGTGGTTCTCTGGATGGTGCAAGAGTCTATGTTACTTTGTTTCCGTGCAATGAGTGTGCAAAAGCAATCATTCAAAGCGGCATGAAAGAAGTTGTATATATGCAGGATAAATATGCTGATGATGATGCTACCATAGCATCAAAAAGAATGTTTGATATGGCGGGTGTGACCTATCGCCAGTTTGTCCCTAAAGGGCAGGTAATAGAACTAGATTTATAAAAGAAAGAGTAGTTGATTATGGACATTATTAAAATTTTGCAGGATGAATTAGGTATTAGAAAAAATCAGGTTGAAACAACCATCAAGCTGATCGATGAAGGAAATACTATTCCATTTATAGCAAGATATCGAAAAGAAATGACAGGTGCATTGGATGATGAAACCCTTCGTACATTTCATGAGAGGCTAATGTATTTAAGGAATCTTCAGGATCGGAAAGAGGCAGTCATAAAAAATATCGAGGGGCAGGGAAAACTGACCGACCAGCTGAAAAAGGAGATTGAAGAAGCTGTAACGCTGGTTTCAGTGGAAGATTTGTATCGCCCTTACAAGCAGAAAAAAAGAACCCGTGGAATGATTGCAAAAGAAAAAGGACTGGAACCTTTAGCCAATATTGTACTTCTTCAAATGACAGAAAATCCATTGGAAAAAGAAGCAAAAGATTTCCTGGATGAAGAAAAAGGTGTTGAAACAGTGGAAGATGCACTGAATGGAGCAAGGGATATTATTGCAGAAAATATTTCAGATAATGCAAAATATCGTACTTATATAAGAAAAACAACATGGGAGCATGGAAAAATAATTTCTGTGGCCAAGAAACCGGAAGAATCTTCTGTGTTTGATATGTACTATGATTTCGAGGAACCAATCAGGAAAATAGCAGGATACAGGATTCTGGCAATTAACAGAGGGGAAAAAAAGGGAATTCTCACTGTTAAAATTGAACCTGATCAGCAGAAAATAGCAGCTTATCTGGCAAATCAGGTTATTACCAAAAAAAATCCTAATACTACAAAGTTTCTGCTGGAAGCCATAGAGGACAGTTATAAAAGGCTGATTGCACCGTCTATAGAGCGTGATATTCGAAGTGAACTTACTGAACATGCAGGAACTGAAGCCATTAAAGTATTTGGAAAGAATCTGGAACAATTGCTGATGCAGCCTCCTATTGCAGGACAAACAGTCCTTGGATGGGATCCTGCATTTCGTACCGGATGCAAGCTGGCTGTGGTTGATCCTACCGGGAAAGTACTGGATACAGTGGTGATTTATCCAACAGCACCTCAAAATAAGGTAGAAGAAGCTAAGAAGACAGTAAAAGCACTGATTAAAAAATATGGTATTACACTGATTTCCATTGGGAATGGAACAGCTTCAAGAGAATCCGAGCAGATTGTTGTAGATATGTTAAAAGAACTGGATTCCCCGGTTCAGTATGTGATTACCAATGAGGCAGGTGCATCTGTATATTCTGCAAGTAAACTGGCAACAGAGGAATTTCCGAATTTTGATGTGGGACAACGAAGTGCTACGTCTATTGCAAGACGTGTACAGGACCCTTTAGCAGAATTGGTTAAAATTGAACCTAAGGCCATTGGAGTGGGACAGTATCAGCATGACATGAACCAGAAACAGCTGTCAGAAGCATTAAGTGGTGTTGTGGAAGCAACGGTAAACAAAGTAGGAGTTGACTTAAATACTGCATCAGCTTCTTTGCTGGAGTATGTATCTGGAGTGTCCAAAGCGGTAGCAAAGAATATAGTAACCTATAGAGAAGAGAACGGGCGGTTTTTAAATCGGAGACAGCTGTTGAAAGTATCTAAATTAGGATCTAAAGCCTTTGAACAATGTGCCGGATTTTTAAGGATTTCCGGAGGAGACCAGCCATTAGATGCAACAGGAGTTCATCCGGAAACTTATAAAGAAACCAAACATCTTCTGGAGACTCTTGGATATACCCTGGAAGAATTATCCAGTGAAGGTTTTCGTGAAATTGGCAAAAAAGTTACAGATTATAAAAAGCTGGCCAAAGAACTGGGAATTGGTGAGATTACATTGCAGGATATTGTAAAAGAACTGGAAAAACCAGGACGAGATCCTCGGGAAGATATGCCAAAACCGATTCTTCGCAGTGATGTACTGGAAATGTCCGATTTAAAACCAGGAATGAAATTAAAAGGAACCGTTCGAAATGTTATCGATTTCGGAGCTTTTGTGGATATTGGAGTCCATCAGGATGGTCTTGTGCACATTTCCCAGTTGTCAGATAAATTTATTAAGCATCCACTGGAGGTTGTCAGTGTAGGAGATATTGTGGATGTGACAGTTTTGAGCGTTGATGAAAATAAAAAGCGAATACAGCTAAGTATGAAAGAAAAATAATATTAATACCAGCCACCGGAGAATGTTATGATTTGTCCGGTCATATACTCAGGAGCCGTTGCAGTATGATAAATCATCTGTGCGGCTTCTTTTGGATCTGCAATATAGTCAGCTGGAATCTCTTCCCTTATCATTTCCACATCTTCCTCTGAAAATTCCCGGTTCATATCGGTATCAATCATTCCAAAAGCAATGGCATTGACCTGTATATTGCTGGTTGCAACCTCTTTAGCCAGTGCTTTTGTTAAGGCATTGATACCACCTTTTGTGGTGGAATATAGAACTTCACAGGAAGCACCGACATTTCCCCAGACAGAAGAAATATTGATGATTTTTCCTGATTGATTTCTGATCATGTGAGGAAGAATATTCTGGCAGGTAGAAAATACAGATGTGAGATTGGTGTCTATCATCTGATACCAGTCTTCTATAGATGCATCTGTAAAAAGTCCGATTTTTGAAATACCTGCATTGTTGATCAGACAGTCAATGGTACCAAAATAATCCAGTGCCTGTGTAATCATTTCAGACACGAATTGGTGGTTACCAATGTCGCCGGTAAAAGACATACAGGATACATTCATGGAACATATTTCTTTCTTAAGGGAATCTAATTGTTCTGGATGACGAAAACCGTGAATAACAACATTCCAGCCTTTTTTTGCAAAATAAAGAGCAGTTTCACGTCCAATACCGCGAGAACTTCCTGTGATTAGTACTGTTTTCATAATTTACCTCACAAAGTATATGATATTAAGAAAATTTTAAGGTTATCTACAAGAGATTATAACATAGAGGATTGTTGAAATAAATCGAATAATTTGTTATACTGAACAAAGTTGTATACGGAAGGAGCAGGCACTATGACAAAGAGAAAAAAAAAGGTGGGAGCAGGTGCAATTGCCGCAAGAGTTCTGGTATTGATTCTTGCAATGGTAATTGCTGGTGTTGGAAGTTTTATGGCCAGTAAAGCGTTTTTTGCCCATAGATTTAAAGAAGATAAAAAAGCAGAAATTGCAAAACAATTAAAAGAAGAGAGTAAAGAAAGAGTTGATGTGACATTAGTTCAGATGGATGATACCATGACTATCCGCATTTATCATAATAAAAATCAGCAGATGATTTTTGTACCATTGCGCTCAGATATGGTACTTACTCTCAATGACGATGGCAAAAAGGCAGTAAAAGATGAACTTGGAATCAGTGATGATACAGCAACAGTATCTGATGTGATTAAATCCACCAGTGATGGAAAGTTAATGAAAGAGCAGGTTGAAAAGACTCTTGGAATCTCAATAAATAATTATGAAACCATCACTAAAAAGAAATTTGTAAAATTGATGAATCAGGCAGGAGAAATCAAGATAAATCTTGATAAAGATATTACTTATGAAGATTTAACAGCAAAATCAGTCACCTTAAGTGCCGGAGAAAACACACTAAATGGTAATGCTGTTTTGGCATTGCTCACAGATAATGAAATTTTTCAGGATGAAGCAGATCATATGACTTTGGTAGGAGACATCCTTGTGGAAATCTCTTCTGCCTTAAAAGATAAATCTTTATCTGAATATCAGGATTATGTGAAGACTTATTATGAAACAGTAACATCAGATCTGTCATATGATGATGTTTCAGATTCTCTGGAGAGAATTTATGAAATCAAGGAAAAAGACTTTAATTATAAGATTTTAGATGGAGAAGAATCTAATGGTAAATTCCAGATCGATACAGATGCTGCTAAGAATGCATTTGATGAGATCTTGTCAGAAAGCGGTGATCTGGAAGCAGCGCTGGCTACAACAGAAAAGAAGAAAGAAAGCAATGATGATTCTTCCACAAAGAGTATTGCCATCGAAATTCAGAATTCAACCCAGATTTCAGGATTGGCAGGTCGTTGGAAAGATAAACTTGTCGAAGATGGATATACTGTTGGATCCGTAAAAACAAATCGTCAGGGAGAACTGACTCATACCAAGATTATAATATCAGAAAAGGGTATGGCAAAGGATTTGGAAAGCTATTTTAAGAATCCTGAATATGAAGTTGGAGAAGTAACCAGCGGAGCAAAGATTTGTATTATTCTTGGAACAGAAGATGAAATTTAGACGAATATCATAATTGAATAAAAAGAAAGATCTTTTCCATACTAAATGTACATTAAGACCGGGAAAATGAAGAGTGTACATTTAGGAGGGAAGGCATTGAAACATTTTATAAAAATGATCGTTGGGACATTTTGTATGGCAGTGGCCACCAATACCGTTTTTCAGCCAATGGGAATTGTAACCGGAGGTTTTAGCGGATTAGGGATTATTCTATGGAAAATATGGAGAATCCCATTATGGGTGACAAATACCATGCTGAATGTCCCTGTTTTTTTTGCAGCTTATCATTGTAAGACAAGAAAGTTTTTTTGGAATACATTATCAGGTGCAGTTTTATTATCTCTGTTTCTTGGGATTCTGCCTCGATTTACTTTTTTTCCAAAAGATTTCTATGTGAATCTTATTTTAGGAAGTATTCTAATGGGAATCGGTCTTGGGGTTATTCTAAAAAATGGAGAATCTACCGGTGGAACAGATTTGATGGCATCTTTGCTGAAAAACATATTTCCACAATTTAGTATAGCTGTTCTTCTTGGAATATTAGATGGAATGATTGTGTTTATGGGAATTTTTGCTTTTGGAGTTGAAAAAGCCTGTTATGCGCTTCTTTGTATTTATGGAATCACAAAGATTACAGATACAGTAGTGGAAGGACCCGGGACATTAAAGCTGATTTATATTATAAGTGAAAAGGAAAACAGAATTGCAGAAGAAATCTTAACCAGGAAGCGAAGAGGTGTAACAAAAGTCTATGTAAAAGGCGGATATCGAGGAAAAGAGGGTTTTATGCTTATGTGCATGGTATCGAAAAAAGAGGTTTCCACAATGAAAGATATTGTGAAAAAGATAGATCCGGAGGCATTTGTGATAATTTCTGATGCACGGGAAACTATTGGGGAGGGTTTTGTGAATTTTCAACAATAGTATTAAAGAATTACTAGTTTTTTCTTTTTTTTTTGTAAAAAATGCTGTATAGTAAAAGAAAAGATCGAAGGAAAACTAGGAAAGGTAGATGAAGGGATGATTTCAAATCAGATTTTACAAGAAGCAATTAGTGGAATCAAAGATGTAACGGGAATAGATTTGTGTGTCGTGGATGTATCTGGCAATGTTGTGGCAAAAACGATGGATATACTGGATAATGTGGGGATGGAAGTACAGGCTTTTGCAGGATCCATGGCAGAAAGCCAGGTAATTGATGGTTTTCAGTATTTTAAGATATTTGATGATAAACGTCTGGAGTATATTCTTTTAGTTAATAGCATAAATGAAACAGCATATACTATTGGGAAATTAGCAGTTTTACAGGTGGAAAATTTACTGGTTGCCTATAAAGAACGATTTGATAAGGAGAACTTTGTAAAAAATCTGCTTCTGGATAATCTGCTTTTAGTGGATATTTATAACAGAGCAAAAAAACTGCATATCAAGGTGGAAGCAAAAAGAGTTGCTTTTCTGATACAGGCTGCCTATGGAAAGGATCAGAGTCTTATGGAAACTATGAAACAGTGCGGATCCATTGAAGAGACAGCTTTTCTGACAGCAGTAGATGAAAAGAGCATAGTTTATGTTACGGAAATCGGGCCAAAGGACAGCCAGATTCAGTTTATATTACATGCAAAAGAATTGGTGACAGAGCTTGCTGATGCAGGTATCAGGGATATTAAGATTTCTATAGGAAATATTGCGGAGAATATAAAAGATGTATCTCGTTCATATAAAGAGGCGCAGATTGCATTGGAAGTTAGTAAGATTTTCTATGAGGATGCTACAGTTATTGCATATAATCAGCTGGGAATCGGACGTTTAATCTATCAGCTGCCGCTGCCATTATGCAAGATGTTTATCAGAGAGGTATTTGGAGATTATTCTCCGGATTCAATTGACGAGGAAACTTTATCTACCATTGATAAATTTTTTGAAAATAATCTTAATGTTTCAGAGACATCAAGGCAGTTGTTTATACATCGAAATACGTTGGTATATCGCCTGGATAAAATTCAGAAAAATACCAATCTGGATCTCAGAAATTTTGAAGATGCAATTGCTTTTAAAATCGCACTGATGGTAGTAAAATATATGAAATATATGGATACGATGGATTAATATTATGATAACGTTAAATCAGGTGACAAAAGAGTATAAAAAGGGAAATGTTGGTCTGGAAGATGTATCGCTTCATGTTGATAAGGGTGAGTTTGTCTTTGTTGTAGGTAAAAGCGGATCGGGGAAGACAACACTGGTGAAACTGCTCTTAAAGGAGTTAGAGCCTACCAAAGGTGAAATTATAGTAAATGGATATCATTATAATAAAATGAGACGGCGGGAGTTACCATACTTGCGCCGTCAAATGGGTGTGGTCTTTCAGAATTTCCGTCTGTTAAAGGACCGGAATATTTTTGAAAACGTTGCTTTTGCACAAAAGGTCGTAGAGGCACCAAACCGCCATATCAGACGTCAGGTTCAAAGTGTTCTGGACCTGGTTGGTTTAGGAGATAGACTTAAGGCGTTTCCAGGGGAATTGTCAGGTGGAGAACAGCAAAGAGTAGCAATTGCAAGAGCACTGGTAAATCACCCTGTTGTTTTACTTGCTGATGAACCTACAGGAAATCTGGATCCGGTCAATGCGAAGGAAATTATGGCGCTTCTTGAGGATATTCAGCATAGAGGAACCACAGTTATGGTAGTAACACACAATAAAGATATGGTAAATAAAATGGGAAAAAGAGTAATCTCCTTGAATCAGGGTCATGTAGAACAGGATGAAGCAAGGGGGTATTATGAGATTATTTAGAAGATTTGTTTATGGAGTTAAAGAAGGGATTCGAAATATTTTTCGTAATAAGATATTTTCTCTGGCATCAATTGGAACCATTGCGGCATGTGTATTTCTCATTGGAGTGTCTTTGGCTGTTATTTTAAATGTTCAGTCCACCATGAGACAGATGGAAAATTCTGTTGGTGTTTCAGTTTTCTTTCAGTCAGGAATTTCAGAAGAACGAAAGAATCAGATTGGAGAAGAAATTAAGGCAAAGAAGGAAGTAGATCAGATTCGATATGTTTCTGCGGAGGAAGCATGGGCAAAGTACAAGAAAGATGTATTTAAAAACAACCAGGAGCTTTTGGAGGGATTTGAAGGGAGCAATCCTCTTAAGGAATCGGATTCTTATGAGGTAACCCTGAGAGAAATCAGCAACTATCAACAGCTTGTTAAAGAGCTGGAGAAAATCCATGGAGTTCGAAAGGTCAGGTATTCAAAAGTTGCGGCAGAAGGCGTATCTAAAATGAATGTTCTAGGTACTTATATGGCGGGAGGTTTGATTCTTATCCTGCTTCTTGTATCAGTATTTCTGGTAAGCAATACGGTTTCTCTTGGAATTTCTGTGCGAAAAGATGAAATTGCAATTATGAAATTTATTGGCGCGGCAAATGGATTTATTAAAGCACCATTTCGAATGGAAGGAATCCTTATTGGAATTATAGGATCAGCACTTCCTATTACAGTGATTTATTTTGGTTATCACAAAATTATTTTATGGATGACGGAGCGATTTCACGTGATTACAGCATTTATGAAGTTTGTATCAGTAGAGAAGATTATGTTGTATCTGATCCCGATGGCATTGATTGTAGGACTGTTTATTGGTCTTATGGGAAGTTTTATAACGATTAGGAAATATTTGAGAGTATAAGGGGGAAGAATCATGCCTGAAAGATGTATATGGAAAAAGGTATTGATTTTTGCGGCAGCTTTATTTTTGATGACAGGATCTTATCATCAGGTTATTGATGCGAAGACCAGTAAAAAACAGATAAAAGAAGAAAATCAGAAATTAGATAAACTGAATCAGCAGATGCAGGCAGAGATTGAGCAGCTGGATAAAAAAATGGTGAAAAGTGATATAAAATATGAAAAGTATTCTCAGAGACTTGAGACGTTACAAAAGAAAGTCCAGAAGACGGAAAGGAAACTAAAAGAAGCCAGAGAATCCAGAGTTAATCAGTATAAGATTATGGATAAAAGGATTAAATTCCTCTATGAAAATGGAAATACGGCATATTTAGAAATAATTTTTGAAGCAAAATCATTTCAGGAATTTCTTACAAGAGCTGAATATATTTCAAAGATTTCCCAATATGATAGTACTATGTTCCAAAAGCTGAAAAATACAGAAAAGAAAATTGAGCTGTCGTCTAAACAATTGAAAAAAGAATATAAAAATGTTCAGACAGTAACTATTCAGGCAAAAAAAGAAAAAGAGCAGCTTAATAAGATGGCATTGGCGAAAAAACAAAAGCTGGCTCAGTACCGAAAGAAACTGGCCGCAAATAAAGTATTACTGGCACAATATGAGGTAGAAGAAAAACGTCAGCAGGAGACTGCAGGTGCAAAGAATGAAATATCTTCAGGAAACGGGGCATCCTCAGGAAGTGGGTATTCTTCAGCAGGTACTTCATTTTCAGGAAATAGTTCATCTGGGGGACAGAGCAGTATGGTGGGGAGCGGAAATCTCATATGGCCGGTTCCATCTTGTCATTCAATTTCTTCAGGATATGGATACCGTATCCATCCTGTAACCGGAGAAAGAAAATTACATGCGGGTATCGATATCCCATGTTCTACCGGTTCCACTATTGTGGCATCAGATAGTGGGACAGTCATTGCGGCAGGGTATAATGCATATAATGGAAACTACATAAAGATTAGCCATGGAAATGGAATTGCTACCATGTATCTTCATTGTTCAAGACTTCTTGTATCTTCTGGAAGTCATGTGAGCAAAGGACAGATAATTGCAAAATCAGGAGCAACAGGAATGGTTTCCGGTGCTCATTTACATTTTGTTGTACAAAAAAACGGGAATTATGTTAATCCAGTAAATTATTTATAAAAAATTTTTATATCTAACTCTTAGGAAATACAATATCTTATGTTATTGACAATTTTTTTTCAACGTGAAATAATATCATTATTTTGAAATATATTAATTTACTAGGAAAAGTAGAAAATACCAAGCGGAGGATATTAGTATGGATGAGAAGAAAAAAGAAGGAATATCTGATGAAATTCTTATTCAGATTAAGAATGAATTAGAAGCATTAAGATACGGATCGTTAACAGTTATTGTTCAGGATGGACGAGTGGTTCAGATTGAAAAAAATGAAAAAATCAGATGTCGATAAATGGAAAAATTGTTACACCAATGTGTTAAGAGGACAAGTTCCCCTATTGATGAGGGACTTGTCCTCTTTGTTTTTGGAAAGTAATAAAAAAATTAAAAAAGTTACTTGACAAAGCGGGTTCTTACCAGTATAATCTAATTCATATAAAACCTAGCAGTTAAGTATGATATTAAAGAAAGGATATAAAATTATGAGCAAGATTACAGAAAGTGCATTAGAATTAATCGGAAATACACCATTATTAAAATTAAACCGCTATGCAGGTGATGCAGAGGCTACAATTCTTGGAAAACTGGAATATCTGAATCCGGCAGGATCTGTGAAAGATCGTATTGCATTAGCTATGATCAAAGATGCAGAAGAAAAGGGAATCTTAAAACCGGGGGCTACTATTATTGAACCTACATCAGGAAATACAGGAATCGGTCTTGCAGCAGTTGCAGCGGCAAAAGGATATAAAGCGATACTTACACTTCCAGATACAATGAGTGTGGAGAGAAGAAATCTTTTAAAAGCTTATGGAGCTGAGCTGGTATTGACAGAAGGTGCAAAAGGTATGAAAGGTGCCATTGCTAAAGCAGAAGAATTAAATAAATCTATTGAAGGATCTGTGATTCTTGGACAGTTTGTTAACCCGGCAAACCCTGAAGTTCACAAAGCAACAACAGGACCTGAAATCTGGGATCAGACAGAAGGAAAAGTTGATATCTTTGTTGCAGGTGTAGGTACAGGCGGAACAGTAACAGGTGTCGGAGAATATTTAAAATCTCAGAATCCTGATGTAAAAGTAGTGGCAGTAGAACCTGCAAGCAGTCCGGTATTATCAAAAGGAACACCAGGACCACATAAGATTCAGGGAATCGGTGCCGGATTTGTACCAGATGTGTTAAATACAAAGGTTTATGATGAAGTTATTACTGTAGAAAATGAGGATGCATTTGCAGAAGGTAAAGCATTTGCAGTAAGTGAGGGAATTCTGGTTGGAATTTCTTCTGGTGCAGCATTAAAGGCAGCAAAAGAACTGGCAGCAAGACCGGAAAACAAAGGTAAAACAATTGTAGCACTGCTTCCAGATTCTGGAGACCGCTATTTATCTACCCCACTGTTTGCTGATAATTAGAACATGGTAATGTCGTGAAACTCCTTAAATAAATATAGTATAGCTGACTGAACGACCGGAGATTCGCATGAATATTAGCTTATTCTGCGAACTCTGACCGTTCTTTTTTATACATTTGTCGATGCTGTAGCCAGATGGGAAAAGGCAAAGGTCTGCAAAACCTCAGAATGTTGGTTCGAATCCAATCAGCATCGTTTATATATCAGATGAGGGATGACTCCCGCCTCTGTAGGCGGTGAGCAACAATTATGTATCAGTGGCGGGTTTCAATCCCCCATCTGATACACGCTCCGCGAGGATGCGCAGGAATTCGGATTGGAAGTATGTCTGCTATGCAGACCCGAATTCCGCGCCAAAACTCGCGAGCGAGTCTTGAACTATTATTGTGTTTACTAAAGAAAGTTTAATTGCAAGGAGGAAGAAATGAAATACGATTTCCATACTATTCCAAATCGAAAAGGAACCATGTGCCTGAAATATGATTTTGCAAAACGCAAGGGGAAACCGGAAAATATACTGCCTTTATGGGTGGCAGATATGGATTTTGTGACTGCTCCGGAAATATTAAAAAGGCTGGAAGAAAGAGTCCAGAATGGAATTTTTGGATATACAGAAGCGACGGAAGAATATTTGAATGCTGTTTCAAAATGGTATCAGGAACATTTTCAATGGGAGATTAAAGCTAATTGGGTGATTAAGACTCCGGGAGTTGTGTTTGCACTGGCAGCAGCAGTTCGGGCATTTACGGAAAAAGGAGATGGTGTACTGATTCAACGGCCGGTATATTATCCTTTTTCTAAAATTATTGAAAGTAATAACAGAGTTGTTATTAATAGTTCCTTAAAACTGGTAGCAGATCATTATGAAATTGACTTTGATGATCTGGAAAAAAAGATGGCGGATCATAAGGTTAAACTGTTCTTATTCTGCAGTCCGCAGAATCCTACAGGAAGAGTCTGGAGAGAGTGGGAATTAAGAAAAATAGGGGATTTATGTGAAAAATATGGTGTATTAATCGTCAGTGATGAAATACATAATGATTTTGTAAATGAGGGATATACTCATCATATCTTTGCCAATCTGGATAAGAAGTATGCAGATATGATAATCACCTGTACTGCCCCCACCAAGACCTTTAATCTGGCTGGATTACAGATTTCGAATATCGTTATTTCTAATACCAGGCTGCGCAGAATATTTCGAAAGGAAGTAAATGCCATGGGATACGGCCAGCAAAACACAATGGGGGTGGTTGCATGTCAGGCTGCATATGAAGAAGGAGAAGAATGGTATCGGCAATTAAAACAATATTTAAAAGGAAATCTTGATTTTCTGAGAGAATATCTGCAGGAAAAAATTCCGGAAATTCATTTAATTGAACCTGAGGGAACTTATTTAATATGGATTGATTTCCGACAACTGGGATTGACAGAAAAAGAAAGAGAAGAACTCATTGTTAAAAAAGCAAATTTGTGGTTGGACAGTGGTGTGATTTTTGGACCGGAGGGAGAAGGTTTTGAAAGAATTAATATTGCCTGTCCGAGAAAAATATTGAAACAGGCATTAACACAGCTGGAACAGGCAATTCATCAAAGTTAATAAAACGAAAAAAGCTCTTGACAAAATATGAACATGCCAGTATAATCTAATTCATATAAAACCTAGTAGATAAGTATGAATATAAAATTAAACCGATATACAGGTAATGAAAAGAATGGGTGGAAGAATTTATGAAATTTTCAAAAAAATGCAGATATGGGTTAAAAGCTTTGATTGATTTAGCTGCCAATTTTAAAAATACTCAGGTATCACTGGGAAGTTTAGCAAAAAGAAACGGAATTCCCTGTCAATATCTGGAGCAGATATTTGGAAGTCTTCGAAGAGTAGGAATTATAAAAGGAATGAAAGGACCTCAGGGAGGCTATTCCCTGAATGTTGATCCTGCCAGAGTAACAGTATCAGAAATCCTGGTAGCTTTGGAAGGTCCTTATCAGATCGAAGATGAAGAAACTTTCAATGAAAATGATGAAAACAAAATCTCAATGGTTATACAGCACAGCATCATTGATAAAATCAATGAACAGTTGGATGAAACGTTAAACTATTTAACATTGGAAGATCTGGAAAAAAGTTATTTTGAATATACGCAGGATGGGCTGAATATGTATTATATCTAATAACTTGTCTGTATATCACAAGAAACATAAGAACAATAAAAAATAGAAAAAAAACTGACTGGAAAACCAGAGGTTGCAATAAGAAAGCAGTATCGCTTTGAAGTGTTGTAATCTCTGTTTTTTTTATAAATTTTAGGAGGAAAGAAAATGAGTAAAGTAAAATCACCGCAGGAACAGCGGATTCAATATGAAATTGCACATAAAATACCACCATTTGTGCATAGAAATCGTGCAACAAAGATATTAAATGAAATTAGAGGACAGAAGCCTCAGATTGATATTGAAAGAGGACGGTATTTTACACAGTCATTTCGAGAAACAGAAGGGGAGCCTTTAATTTTAAGATGGGCGAAAGCCTTATTACATTATGCAGAACATGCAACGGTCTATATTGATAAGGACCAGCTTTTGGTCGGAAGAAGCGGAAAACAAGGACGCTATGGAATTCTTTATCCTGAACTGGATGGAGACACATTAAAAGAAGCAATTGAAACACTTCCAACCAGAACGGTTTCTCCTTTTAGCATTTCAGAGGAAGATGCGAATCTTCTCTTCAATGGGTACATGACTATGAAGTAGTACTGGAAAAAGGTTTCCAGAAAATTAAAGAAGAAGCAGAGGAAAGAATTGCACAGTTAGATGAATACAGCCCTATTGATTATACAGAGAAACTTCCGTTTTTGCAGGCAGTTGTTTTAACCAGTGATGCCATTATTTTATGGGCAGAACGACATGGAGATTTGGCAGAAGAACTTGCAAAAGAGGAAAATGATCCAGTACGGAAAGCAGAATTACTAAAAATTGCAGATACATGCCGATATGTTCCCAAATATCCGGCAAGGACATTCTATGAAGCAATGCAGGCACAATGGTTTACTCAGATGTTTTCCAGAATCGAGCAAAAGACAGGAACCATCATTTCCAATGGAAGAATGGATCAGTACTTGTATCCATTCTATCAGCATGATATAGAAGCAGGCATTATTACAGATGAAGAAGTGCAGGAATTATTTGAATGCATGTGGGTTTCCATGGCCCAGTTTGTAGATTTATATCTTTCTGAGGCGGGAGGTTCTTTTAACGAAGGATATGCCCACTGGGAAGCAGTTACCATTGGAGGAGTAACGAAAAAGGGATATGACGCAGTTAATGAATTAACATATATTCTTTTGAAATCCAAAAGGGAATTTCCATTAAATTATCCTGATCTGGCAGCAAGGATCCATACGGGAAGTCCGAAACGTTATTTGTATGAAGTGGCAGAAACCATTAAAGATGGAGCGGGATTTCCGAAATTAATTAATGATGAAGAAGTTGTACCGCTGCTGTTATCCAAAGGTGCATCCTTTGAGGAAGCATATGATTATAGTGTATCTGGGTGTGCGGAATGTAGAATGCCAAATCGGGATACTTATACGAGTCCAAACGCGTACATTAATTTTGCTGCAGCATTGGAAATGGTAATTTACAACGGAAAAATGCAGAAATATGGTGATGAGGTTATTGGCCTTCAGACAGGGAAATTTGAGGATTTTCAGTCCTTTGATGAAGTCTTGGAAGCTTACTTAAAACAACAGAGATATTTTATTAAACATGCATTTATTCAGCAGCATGAAATTATCCGTCTTCGTGGAGAACATTTTGCAACGCCGCTGGGTTCAGCTCTGCATAAGCTTTGCCAGGAGACTTGCACAGATTTGCATCAGCCGAAGATTGAGGGTGGTATTGATTTAGGATACTTTGAATTTATTGGATATGCGACGGTGGTTGATTCATTAGCAGTATAAAGTTATACTTAAGTATGTACAATAAATATTAAATAAGAATGTACAAATGTTATGATATATGAGTTACAAGGAGGAACTCATAATGATATTAAAGAATCAGATCATAACAAACATAAAAATAGAAAGTGTCAATGACCTGTACAAACTAAAACCATTTTTGGAGGATGGGACATTGAAAATCAATAAAAGTCAAATAGCAAGAGAATTGGAGGTAGACAGACGTACAGTAGATAAATATATAAACGGATATACGAAACCAGAAACAAGGAACTGTAATGATTGCATTACACCATTTTATGATATTATTGCTGAATTGTTATCAGACAGAAACCAACAGGTATTTTACTACAGAAAAGTTTTATGGCAGTATCTTGTAGATAACCATGGCTTTACAGGTGTTTACTGCAACTTCTGCCATTACCTTAGAAAATATCCTGAATTCGATTCATATTTCAGAAAAGGCAGACCTTCCAACACTAATCAGGTAACCGTTCGATATGAAACGCCTATGGGTAAGCAGGCTCAGCTAGATTGGAAAGAGTCGATTCCGTTTACTCTTTCTTCTGGAGAAACTATAGATGTAAATGTTTTTGTTTTATTGCTTTCATATTCAAGATTCAGGGTATACAGAGTATCACTTTCCAAGACGCAGGATATACTCTTCTCGTTTCTTGATGATGCATTTGAAACATTTGGTGGTGTACCGGCTGAAATAGTTACAGATAATATGAAAACTGTTATGGATGAAGCAAGAACAGAATATTCTGCCGGCAAAGTAAATAATAAGTTTCAGCAATTCGCTGATGATTATGGTTTTAAAGTTCAGCCGTGCATTGCAGGGCATCCCCATACGAAGGCCAAGGTTGAGGCTCCTATGAAGATACTTGATGAAATAAGGGCTTATAATGGAAAGTTAAATTACCAAGAACTGGTTGAACTAGTAACAAGAATTAACAATCGTGTGAATGCACAGGTGAACCAGGGAACCGGAAGAATTCCGCTGATGTATTTTAACAGAGAAAAGGCTTTCCTAAACAGCCTACCCGCTGATACCATAAGAAAGCCTTATCAAATCACCACAAATACCGTAAAAGTCAATCATTCAAGCATGTTTTATTACAAAGGATGCCAGTACTCTGTCCCACCAGAGTACGTAGGAAAGATTGTTTCTTTACAGGTATATGATGGTTATATACATGTGTATTGTAACACAGAATTAATAACCATTCATCAATTAAGTTCAAAAAAATTGAATTATATTTCTGAACATTATGCTGCAATTGCTAGAAAATCCCATATTTTCAAAGATGAACACATAATGGACAGAGCAAAAGAAAATCTTGAGATAATAGGAAAGGTTTATGATTATGAGTAATAGTACATACAATCAGTTAACAGCAAATCTGGAATTGTTAAAGTTAACCCAGATGAAACTTCATCTTGATGAAATAAGAGATTTTGTAACAACAAACGGATTATCATTTACGGAGGGTCTGTTAAAGCTCAGTAATTATGAAGTGGATTTTAAAGAACAGAATGCTTCACGGTCTATGATAAAGGCCGCAGCATTTCCATTTGTAAAAGAGCTTAAAGATTACGACTTTGGATTTCAGCCAAGTGTGAATGAACAGGAAATGAGGGAGCTTGCAAGTCTTGGCTTCCTCGAAAAGAATGAAAATATAGTATTTCTTGGACCGAGTGGAGTCGGAAAGACACATCTTGCAACTTCTATCGGTATTGCAGCCGCAAAAAAGCGAGTAAGCACATATTTTATAAAGTGCAATGATCTGCTCCAACAGCTAAAGCGGGCAAAACTGGAAAACAGGCTTGATGCAAGATTAAAGCATTTTTGTCATTACCGCCTGCTTATCATTGACGAGCTTGGATATCTGCCTATTGATAAAGAGGATTCAAATCTATTCTTTCAGCTTATAGATATGCGATATGAAAAGAAAAGCACTATATTAACAACAAATATGAACTTTAATGAGTGGGATGGAATATTTTATGATGCGGTTGTTGCAAATGCCATTATGGACAGAGTTTTGCATCATGCACATGTAATACCAATATCAGGAAAGTCATACAGGTTAAAAGACCACTTAAAACAAACAGACTAATTGTACATTTTTATATAATATTTTTTGTACATTAGGTCTTGACATTTTATAATTAGCAGCTATCAAGAAACTGGTATTTGAAGATAAAAGAATTACTGCAGCTCAGTTAAAAGAGGCTTTAGAACATAACTTTGAGGGTTATGAGGCAATTCGTCAAATGCTTGTCAATGCACCGGCCTATGGAAATGATGATGATTATACGGATGAAATAGGAAAACTGCTTGATTTTGAAGCTCAGGAATTTACCGCACGTTACGGAAAAGAACTGGATGTACATATGGATTTACGACTGGTACCATTTACATCTCATGTGCCATTTGGAAAAGTTGTCAGTGCTACACCAAATGGAAGACTTGCTTATACACCATTGTCTGATGGATCTAGTGCATCTCAGGGAGCAGATAAAAACGGACCAACAGCTGTATTACTTTCCAATTATAAAACGAAGAATTTTGATCGAAGAGATCATGCAGCAAGGCTTCTAAATGTAAAATTAAGTCCTTCTTGTGTTAAGGGAGAAGAGGGAACAGAAAAATTGGTACATTTCATAGAAAGCTGGAGAGATTTAAAACTTTGGCATTTACAATTTAATGTATTGAATACGGATACCTTAAGGGAAGCGCAGAAACATCCTGAATTGTATGGCAATCTTTTGGTTCGCATTGCAGGATACAGTGCATACTTTACAGAATTATCGAAGGATCTTCAGGATGATATTATTGCAAGAACAGAACATGAGGCAGTATAGGTATGGAACAATCAGCTTTGGTATTTAATATACAGAATTATTCACTACATGACGGTCCGGGTATTAGAACTATTGTGTTTTTAAAGGGATGCCCATTGCGATGTCGCTGGTGCTGTAATCCGGAATCTCAGGATGTGCGGGCTGAAATTTCTTATGTGGAACAGAAATGTATAGGGAAAACAGAGTGTACTTTTTGCCAGAATATTTGTGGAGAAAATGCAATTAAATTTGAAGCATCAGGGAAAGCTTTCATTGAACGAAGCAAATGCAGCAGATGTCTTGCCTGCGCCGGAGTTTGTCCATCTAAAGCAATAAAGGTGGAAGGAAAAGCAAAAAGCATATCATCCATTTTAAATCAGGTAGAAAGAGAGTCTGCTTTTTACCGTCATGGAAGTGGAGGATTGACAATTAGCGGTGGAGAACCTTTGATTCATAGAGACTGGCTGCTGTCGCTTTTAAAAGAAGCGAAAAGAAGAAGAATCCATACAGCAATAGAAACCTGTGGCTATGCAGATTACGGGGTTATGAAGGAAGCAGCAAAATATCTGGATGTGATTTTGTTTGATATCAAGTCAATAAATGAAGAAAAACATATCGAATATACAGGAAAGTCCAATCAAAATTTTCAAAGATTATGTGAAGACTTTCCTGATTTGCAAAAATGGGTGAGGACCCCGGTAATTCCTGGGTTTAATGATACGTTGAAAGAATTAAACGAAATTCAGATTTTTTTAAAAGGTAAGACCAATGTTACTTATGAAATGCTTCCATATCATCGATTTGGAGAGGGAAAATATAAGATGCTTGGACTAAATTATGAAATGGGCAGTCAGATTCTTTCAGATGAAATGAAAAATTATATAGAAAATCAAAAGAAAATCGGAGGAAAAAATAATGTCAAATTTGAATAGAGAGTTAACCGTTGCTTACGATCAGAAATATAATCAGCATCCATGGCTTCCAGGAAATGTTGATGCGATTCCCATTGAGCGGGCAGAAGGAATTTATTTTTATGATTTTAATGGAAAAAAATATTTCGATATGTCTAGTCAGCTTTCTTGTGTAAACATTGGATATGGAAATAAAGATGTTATTGAAGCAATACAGAAACAGGTAGAAATTCTTCCATATATCGCACCTGCTTATGCATCTGCACCAAGATCTGAATTGGCGAAAATGCTGGTGGATCTGGCACCAGATAATATGAAAAAAGTATTTTTTACCTGTGGAGGATCTGATGCCAATGAAGCAGCAATTAATATGGCAAGAACAGTCACAGGAAGAAGTAAGATATTTTCCAGATATCGAAGTTATCATGGTTCAACGCTTGGTTCCGGAAATTTATCAGGGGATCCTAGAAGATTTTCGCTGGAAAATCCATCTGCCACCGGATTTATAAAATTTAAAGATCCATATGTATATAGAAGTACTGTGAAATTTGCAAATGATCAGGAAGCATCAGAATACTATCTTCAGAAAATAGAAGAACAGCTTGCCTATGAGGGACCGGAAAATGTTGCAGCCATTTTTGTGGAATCTATTACAGGAGCCAATGGAGTAATCATTCCTCCAGATGGATATCTGCAGGGACTGCGTAAGATTTGTGATAAGTATGAAATTCTTCTTGTTTGTGATGAAGTTATGGCCGGATTTGGAAGAACCGGAAAAATGTTTGCTTTTGAAAACTGGGATGTAAAGCCGGACATGATTACTTTTGCAAAAGGGGTTACAAGTTCTTATGTTCAGCTTGGAGGAGTAATTATTTCTGATAAAGTTGCCGAGTACTATAGTGATAAAGTTTTCCAGTATGGATTGACTTACAGCGGACACTCTCTTGCATGCGCAGCGGGCGTTGCCTGTGTAAATTACTATAAAAAAGCTAATCTTCTGGAAAATTCTAGAAAAGTTGGGAAAGTATTAGGAGAGATTCTGGAGGAAATAAAACAGAAACATGCCTGTGTTGGGGATGTACGCTATATAGGTCTGTTCGCAGCAGTAGAGTTTGTGAAGGATAAAGAGACGAAAGAACCATTGGTGCCTTATGCAGATAAATCAGGAACCATGGGCAAAATAGTAGGACTTTTAAAGGAACGTGGTTTTGCAACTTTTGGCAGAGAAAATAATATAAATATTGCTCCACCATTGATTATTACCGAAGAGGAACTTCGGACAGCAATGACGATTTTTGATGAAGTTCTGGATATTGTTGATAAAGAGTTTTTGTAGGAATCCATTCCTGCAGTAATAGTTTTTACTTGAAAAGATGGGAGGAAATATATGATGGTGAAAAGCAAAACTGGAGTATTAGAAACAGCCATAAGCTTTGGTGTTGTTGCAGTATTTCTAATTGCATGGTTTGCTGTTACTTCTGCAGGAATTGTATCGGAAACTTTGATACCAACTCCGCAAAGTGTATGGGAAAGTTGTGTAACAATTGTGAAAGAAGGGTATAAAGGTTCCACACTGCTGGAACATCTTGGAGCCAGTATGAGTCGTCTGATCAAAGCATATCTGATTGCGATTGTGACAGCGGTACCACTTGGCCTTCTCAGTGGATATAATTCTAAGATAAAGGCTTTAATTGAACCTATCGTGGAGTTTTACAGACCTCTGCCACCATTAGCATATTATACACTGTTGGTATTATGGATGGGTATTGGTGACGGTTCTAAAATTATGCTTTTGTTTCTTGCAGGATTTGCACCAATTTATATTGCATGTGTTTCTGGAGTAAATCGAATTAAAGAAGATTATATTTTAGGAGCTAAGACATTGGGGGCTGACAGTCGTCAGGTATTCTTTTTCGTAATATTCCCTGCGGTGCTTCCGGATATTTTTACAGGTCTGAGGACATCCCTTGGAGTGGAATACACAACATTGGTGGCAGCAGAAATGGTAGCAGCAGTTAGCGGAATTGGATGGTTAGTTTTGGATGCAAGTAATTATTTAAGAAGCGACATTATGTTTTTTGGAATTATCTTAATGGGAATTACCGGTATTTTGCTAGATCAGATTATTCGCTTATTAGAAAAAAGAATAATTCACTGGAAAGGAAAAAATTAAAGGGAGGGATATAAAATGAGAATAATTAGGAAGAAATGGATTGCAGGAGTATTGGCAGTTATGGTGATTACAACACTGGGATTTACCGGATGTGGTTCATCTAAAAAAGAAGAAAAATCTGCAAAGACAACAGAAATTAAGATTGGAACCATGGATCTGGTAAATGGAGATCTGGTAGCACGTGCAGAAAAATATTATGAAGAAGAGCTGGGAGTTGATGTAAAAATTGTAAATTTTGATTCAGGAAAAGACGTGAATACAGCGTTGGCGGCAGGAAGTATTGATGTATCGGAGCTTGGATCAAATCCAACGGCTTTGGGTATTTCTAACGGTTTAAAATATGATGTGATTTATATTGGAGATATTATTGGATCTGCCGAATCACTGGTTGTAAAAAACAGTGCAAATGTAAAATCAGTCAAAGATCTTAAAGGTAAAAAAATAGCAACACCGTTTGCCTCTACTGCACATTATAGTCTGTTAAACGCTTTGAAATTTGAAGGAGTAAAAGAAACAGATGTAAAACTGCTGGATATGGAACCAGATGATATTAATGCAGCATGGAGTCGCGGAGATATTGATGCAGCTTATGTGTGGTATCCGGTTTTAAACAATCTGTTAAAAGATGGAACCATTCTTACAGGAAGTGACAAGATTGCTAAAAAGGGAGCAGTTACAGCTGACTTGGTTGTAGCAAGACAGGATTTCGAGAAACAAAATCCAGAGCTGGTTACAAAATATGTGAAGGCTTTAAACAAAGCTAATGATCTGGATCAAAGTAATCCTGAAAAAGTGGTCAGTGATATTGCAGATGTATTAAAAATCAGTAAAGACGATGCAGAATTCCAGAGAAAAGGCTTTGAATGGATACAGGGAGAAGATCAGCTGAAAGAAGAATATCTAGGAGGAAATATTGCAAAAGTACTGAAGAACACAGCTGATTTTCTGGCAGAACAGGGAAGTATTAAAAAAGCACCAGACCTGCAGACATTTAAAGATCATGTGAATACAACTTATCTTGAAGAGGCACTGGGAAAATAGGAGGTTCTTATGGGAAAGAAAAAGGGAGATTGGAAGGAACAACTGTATGAACCTGCCAATGAACTACTAAGTGTTTCTGGAATTAATTTTCATGGAGAAGAACCAGAAGTTCCTGAAGAAGGCGGGGATCCTTTGATTCATGTGAAAAATGTAAATTTGGATTATTCTGCAGCCAATGGTCCTGTGAGAGCATTGGAAAATATTAATTTTAACATTTACAGGGGAGAATTTATTTGTGTATTAGGTCCCAGCGGCTGTGGAAAATCTACTTTGCTAAAAATTCTGGCAGGATTTATTCCACCATCTGGTGGTGAAGTGCGATTGGAAGGACAATTAATCCATGGAATTGACTGGCAACGAGGTGTTGTTTTTCAAAATCCTCCATTGTATGAATGGTATTCTGTAAGAGATAATGTCAGCTTCGGACCTAAGATGCGAAAAGTACCGAAAAAAGAATATGAAGCATTGACAGATACATACCTCAAAAAAGTTGGTCTGCAGGAATTTGCAGATAAAAAAGTATATGAGCTGTCAGGAGGAATGCGTCAGAGAGTGTCAATTGCCAGAGCACTGATTAATAATCCGGAAATTCTTCTTATGGATGAACCTTTTGGGGCACTGGATGCCTTTACAAGAGAAACCATGCAGGGATTGATTCGAAAAATCTGGTGGGATACTGGAAAAACGATATTTTTTATTACTCATGATGTAGAGGAAGCATTGTTGCTTGGAAGTAGGGTTTTAGTTTTAAGCAGACATCCAGGGAAAATTGTAGATGACGTACCGGTTCGGTTTTCTAGACAGATTGTAGAAGAAGGAATTGAAGATATACAGTTTACAGAAGATTTTTATAAATACAGAGAAAGACTTCTGAAGCTGATTCATAGTCAGCATGACAAATAAAATTGAAATTCTCTGTTGCAGCAGGAAAGGAGATAATATGAACTGGAAATATTCACAGCCGGTATCCATTTACTTTGGAAATGGAGCATTGGGAGAATTATCTCAAAGAATAGCAGAAAGAGGCTATCAAAGAGGAGTGCTTATTACCACGACCCATTTTTTGAAAAATGGAACAGCTAAGAAGTTGTTATCAAATTCAGAAAATCATCTAATCAACAGTTTTACTGGATTTTCGCAAAATCCGGATGTATCAGAAGTTGATGGCTGTGCACAACTTTTAAGAAAAGAAAAAGCAGATTTTATTGTTGCACTGGGAGGCGGAAGTGTTATGGATGGGGCGAAAGCAGCTTCAGCCATGGCGTTAACCGGAAATTCTATCAAAACATACTATGGAAGCCAAATTCCAGTACCGGAAGAACATCTTCCGGTGATTGCGGTTCCAACTACAGCAGGAACAGGCAGTGAAGTAACGAGTGTGGCGGTTTTGACAAATCGAGAAAAGGGTACAAAAGCACCAATGTCATCCAATAGTTTTTATCCGGAATGTGCTGTGATTGATCCTAGACTTACCTGGTCAATGTCTCCGTATTTAACAGCGTGTACTGGAATTGATGTATTGTCTCATGCAATTGAAGGATATTGGAGCAAAGGACATCAGCCAATTTGTGATGCTTTGGCAATTCATGCAGCAAAACTTGTTTTTGAAAATCTGAGAGTTGCATATAAAGATGGGACCAATGTGACAGCAAGGGAGAAAATGTCAGAAGCATCCGTAATTGCCGGATTAGCATTTGGATTGCCTAAAACAACATCCTCCCATGCATGTTCATTTCCGTTGACGAATTTATATGGAATTCCCCACGGGGAAGCCTGTGGACTGACTTTAGATTTTTTTATTCAAATCAATGGGAAAAAAGATGTACGGACGCAGGAATTGTCAAAAATACTTGGATTTAAAAATAGTGAGGAAATGGCCATGGAAGTTAAAAATTTGAAAAAAGAGTTAGGACTTCGCATGGACTTAAAAGACAAAAATCTGACAAAAAAAGAGAAAAATCAATTGATTGCTTTAAGTCATTATCCTAATCTCTGCAATAATCCGGTAGAAATTACAGATAGAGTTTTAAGAAAACTATATGATTATCTGTGTGGTGAATGGCAATAAAGAGGAGTAGGATAAAAAAGTTAACAGAATGGTAAAGCAAGGAGTTGGAATATGAAATTTAATACACAATTGCTACATGGTGAAGGAAACCATGCAGGATATCATCAAGCCACACTTCCGCCGATTTTCCAGTCAAATGCATTTGAACACTCATCAGCAGAAAAACTGGAAAAGATATTTCAGAACAAAGCACCAGGATTTTCTTATTCCAGGATTAATAATCCTACGGTAGATGCTTTTGAAAAAAGAGTGACAATTTTAGAGGGTGGAATTGGAAGTGTTGCCTGTTCTTCTGGCATGGCGGCTATTTTTAATGCCATTGTAAATATTTTGGAGACAGGAGACGAAATTTTGTCTTCTGCCAGTATTTTTGGAGGAACTATAGGTCTGTTTCAGGACTTACAGGCATTGGGCATAAAGATTACATACATAGAACATTTGTCCAAAGAAACAATTGATGCAAACGTAAATAAGCATACAAAAGTTATTTTTGGAGAAGTCATCGGAAATCCTAAATTGGATGTACTGAACATTAAAGAAGTTGCAGATGCAGCTCATGAACATGGAATTGTCTGTATCATAGATAATACGGTGACCACACCGTTTATCGTACAGCCATTATCTTTGGGAGCTGATATTGTAATTCAGTCTTCCAGTAAATATATCAATGGAAGCAGCAATTCCATTAGTGGAATTATTACTGATGGTGGAAAATTTGACTGGAATACAGATAAATATCCTCAGATGAAAGAATATAAAAAGATGGGGCCTTACGGATATATTGCAAAATTAAGAAATACCCTGTTTCGTAATACCGGAGCCTGTTTATCTCCAACCAATGCTTTTTTGAATTATATCGGTTTGGAAACTTTAGGAGTTAGAATGGAAAAAATCTGCAGCAATGCAGAAACATTGGTAGAATGGCTCAATCAAAATGAAAAAATTATAAAGGTACAGTATCCGGGCCTTCCGGATAATCCATGTTATGAAATTGCAAAACAGCAGTTCCGGAATGGATTTGGCGGCTTGATCACGATTCGGTTAGGAACCAAAGAAAAAGCATTTACTGTGTTTAATGCTTTGAAAATACCATTAAAAGTATCGAATATCGGGGATACAAAAACTTTAGTGATTCATCCTTCTTCTACGATTTATGCACACAGTACAGAAGAAGAAAGAATAAGTGCAGGAGTATATGATGATTTAATTCGAATCAGTGTAGGGCTTGAGGATGTGGATGATTTAATAGAAGATTTTGCACAGGCGTTAAACCAGATAGAAAAGGAGAATTAATATGGCAGTAGACTATGCAGCATTAAAAAAAGGCGGATTTATGCGCCAGAAACAAAAAAATCATTTTTCTTTGAGATTGAAAAGCACTGGTGGTCACGTGACAGCCAAACAGCTGGCAAAGATTGCAGAAGTTGCAGAAAAGTATGGAGAAGGATATATTCATCTAACTTCCAGGCAGGGAGTGGAAATACCTTTTATTAAACTGGATCAGATTGATGAAGTGAAAGAAGAACTGGCATTGGGAGATGTGACGCCAGGTGTTTGTGGACCAAGAGTTAGAACTGTTACAGCCTGTCAGGGACAGGAAATCTGTCCAAGCGGTTGTATTGATACATATACATTGGCAAAAGAACTGGATGAGAGATATTTTGGACGAGAACTTCCTCATAAATTCAAATTTGGTATCACAGGTTGTCAAAATAACTGTTTAAAAGCGGAAGAAAATGACCTTGGTGTAAAAGGTGGAATTAAAGTTGAGTGGAAAGAAGATGCCTGTATTCAGTGTGGAGTATGTGAAAAGGCATGCCGAACCAATGCTATTTCCATTGAAGATGGAAAAATCAAGGTAAATGACGATCTTTGTAACTTCTGTGGAAGATGCTCAAAATCATGTCCAACAGATGCATGGGAAGAGACTCATGGATATATAGTTTCCTTTGGAGGATTATTTGGAAACAGTATTAATAAGGGAGAAGCAGTAATTCCGTTTATTGAAGATCATGAAAAATTGCTGAAGGTCAGTGATGCAGCCATTAAATTTTTTGAAAATCATGCAAAACCAGGGGAGCGGTTTAAATTTACCATTGATCGGATTGGAAAAGAAAAATTCGAACAGGTGATAAAGGAGGCATATGAAAATGACTGATTTTAAAATAGATGACACAGTAGATATCACGGACGTTGTATGTCCAGTAACATTTGTAAAGGCAAAAGTTGCATTGGAAGAATTGGATGAAGGAGAGATTTTGTCTATTCACTTGAATGATGGAGAACCAGTCCAGAATGTACCAAGAAGTATTAAGGAAGAAGGACATAAGATCTTAAAACTTTTAAATAATGAAGATGGAACATACGATTTAATTGTTGAGAAAGTTGGTGAATAAAATGAGTGTGAAGCTTGGAAAAGACAATTTTGAGACCAATGTGCTTAAGGAAGAAAAACCGGTTTTGGTTGATTTCTATTCTGACAGCTGCATACCATGTAAAAGACTTTCTCCGATTTTAGCAGATTTGGAAGATACTTATGGAGACAAGATTATCGTTGGAAAAGTGAATGTTTTATTTGAGCAGGAACTGGTAGAGAAATATGACATTATTAGTTCTCCAACAGTTTTACTTTTCAAACAGGGAGAAATAAAAGAAAAATTTGTTGGGAAAATCCAGAAAGATGATTTAGTTGAAATAATAGAAAAAAATATTTAGAAAGAGGAAATAAAAATGAAAATTGTAGTAGCAGGAGAATCAAAAGAAGTAGCAGAAACAACAACAGTAGAACAGTTAATTGTCCAGGAAAATGTTGAAACACCAGAGTATGTTACAGTATCAATTAACGATGAGTTCATTGACCGTGCAGATTTTGCTTCTCATGTTTTAAAAGAAGGGGATAATGTAGAATTTCTTTACTTCATGGGAGGTGGAATGTAATGGCATTTACCAATGAACAGCTGGAGAGATACTCCAGACACATTATTTTAAAGGAGGTTGGTGCCAAAGGACAGAAAAAGCTTCTAAATGCTAAGGTATTGATTATCGGGGCAGGTGGACTTGGAGCACCGGCAGCCATGTACCTGGCAGCAGCTGGTGTTGGAACCATCGGGATTGCCGATGCAGATGAGGTGGATTTATCCAATCTCCAGCGTCAGATTATCCATGAAACAGGTGATGTAGGAAAGGCAAAGGTATTGTCTGCCAAAGAGACAATGAATCAAATGAATCCGGATGTGACAGTGAATACATATCGTACCTTTGTTACATCAGAAAATATTATGGATCTGATTGCCGATTATGATTTCATTATTGATGGAACGGATAATTTTCCGGCAAAATTTTTAATCAATGACGCCTGTGTTATGGCAAAAAAACCATTTTCACATGCAGGTATCATTCGCTTTCAGGGCCAGTTAATGACATATGTTCCTGGAGAAGGCCCATGTTATCGTTGTGTATTTCAGGATCCGCCTCCAAAAGATGCAGTGCCAACCTGTAAACAGGCTGGTGTCATTGGTGCCATGGGTGGAGTTATTGGAAGTCTTCAGGCAATGGAAGCAGTTAAATATATTCTTGGAGTTGGCGATTTGCTGACAGGATATCTTTTAACTTATGATGCACTGAAAATGGAATTTCGAAAAATAAAGTTACCGAAAGAAGTTAAGAATTGTAAAGTATGTGGAGAGCATCCAACAATTACAAAACTGATTGATTATGAAATTGCCCAGTGTGATGGAATATAGGAGCAGATATGAAAATAACAATAAAAAAAGCAGATTATGAGAAGCTGGTCGCATATGCCAGAGAGCATCTTCCAGAAGAAGCATGTGGATTGATCGCAGGACAGATTACAGAAGGTAAAAAGTCCATTGAAAAAGTTTATTTTCTTACAAACATCGACCATTCCAGAGAACATTTTTCACTGGATCCTAAGGAACAGCTGACAGCAATCAAGGATATGCGCAGTCTTGGAATTGTACCCCTTGGAAACTGGCATTCTCATCCGGAATCTCCTTCCAGACCATCACAGGAAGACAAAAGGCTTGCTTACGACAGCAGTGCCAGTTATTTGATTTTATCTTTGATAGAGAAAGAGCCTGTATTGAATTCTTTCCATATTCAGGGAGAAATTACGGAGAAAGAAGAACTTAGTATTATATAAATATAGCTGATGAAAACAAGAGTCGCTGGTTCATAGATGAATATTTATCTATGAGCCAGCGGCTTTTATTTCATATGAGGAAAGATACGGTTACACATAGGTATGAAATCTGCTATAATGGAGGAAACTTTTATTTGATAACGTGATAACGACTGGGAGGGAATCATTCATGAAGAAATTATCAAAGATTATTGTTGGTATCCTGGTAGTTACTTGTATTGCAGAAGGATTTTTCCTGTATCGAGCTTATGCGATACCAAGTGACACTTTAAAAACGGCACAGAAAATCAATAAGATTGAAAAAACCATTGAAAAATATTACAAAGGAAAGATTAATAAAGAACAATTAGAAGATTATACTTATAAAGGACTGGTCGCAGGACTTGAAGATCCTTATTCTGATTATTATTCCAAAGAAGATTTTGAGGATTTGATGGAAAGTACCAATGGGGTTTATTCTGGTGTGGGAATTTATATGACACAGAATCTTACAAGTGGAATCATTACGGTTGTGAAGACTATCAAAGGAAGTCCTTCTGATGGAAGTGGATTGAAAAAAGGTGACATTTTAACGAAAGTAGATGACCATGATGTAACAGCGGATGAGGAATTAAGTGAAGTCGTGGACCGGATCAAAGGAAAAGAAGGAACGGAAGTTACTCTTTATTTTCTTCGTGGAAGCAAAACCATGAAATATACTTTTACAAGAAAATCCATCGAGACTCCAACAGTTGAAACAAGGATGCTTGACAATGGAATAGGATATCTGTCCATTTCAGAGTTCGATGAAGTAACAGTGAAACAGTTTGAAGATGGAATGAAGAAGCTGAAAAAACAGGGAATGAAATCTCTGATTATTGACCTGAGAGATAATCCAGGCGGATTGCTGAATGCAGTTGTGGATATTGCAGATGATCTGCTTCCGAAAGGAAAGATTGTCTATACAGAAGATAAAAACGGGAAGAAAAAAACATATAATGCTGAGGATGACGATCAGCTAAATATGCCACTGTGTCTGCTGGTAAATGAAAATAGTGCCAGTGCATCAGAAATTCTGGCTGGAGCAATCAAGGATCGTAATGCAGGGACTCTGGTTGGAGAGAAAACCTTTGGAAAAGGAATTGTGCAGGGATTCTTTGATCTGGGGGATGATTCATATGTTAAACTGACATATTCATCTTACTATACCCCTGCTGGACATAATATCCATAAAAAAGGAATTCAGCCAAATGTTTCAGTGAAGGATAACGAGAAAACCAAACAGGATGAACAGCTTCAAAAGGCTGTAGATATTTTGAGTAAAAAGTAGGAGGAGAAAAGCGATGAATCAAGAGTGGAAAAAAGAAATACCGGAATTTAAAGAAAAGACATTACAATTTTACAATGGAGAAATGAAAAAGGCCGATTATAAAGGTTTTTCCGGTAAATTTGGAAGTTATGCACAAAAAGATGGAAAATCAAGTATGCTTAGGCTTCGTATGGCAGGCGGACGACTGACAAAAACAAAATTAAAGTTTATTGCAGAAAAGATAGAAAAACATCAGGTGAATAAGGCTCATCTGACAACATGTCAGACAGTGCAGCTGCATAATCTTCAGCCGGAAGCTATTTTTGATATTATGGAAGATGCATTGGACGTAGGAATTGTTACCATGGGAGGTGGTGGAGATTTTCCACGAAATACAATGGTATCCCCTTTATCAGGTGTTGAAAAAGGAGAATATTTTGATGTTCTGCCATATGCGGAGGCTACAGCAGATTATCTGCTTGGATTTATCAATGCAGAAAAAATGCCAAGAAAATTGAAAGTATGTTTTTCCAGCAGCCCTTCTAATGTACCACATGCCACATTCCGTGATCTGGGGTTTGTAGCTCGTCCGGATGGTAAATTTGATGTATATAGTGCCGGAGGACTGGGAAATAATCCTAGATTTGGATTAAAAGTAGCAGAGGCGATTGATCCTGAGAAAGTTCTTTATTATATTTGCGCCATGAGAAATACTTTTATTTCATATGGAAATTACGAGCAGAGAGGAAAAGCACGTACAAGATATATGCAGGAAACACTTGGTGAAGAAGGTTATATTAAAGCTTATCAGGAAAAACTGGAAGAAGTTTTTGCATCAGGAGAGAATCTTGATCTGAATGTTTCTCCACAGATTATAGAGAAAAAAGGTGATGGAACCACTGCAGAAGGCAGAAGAATTATTTCCCAGAAGCAGGATGGTTTATATGCAGTAAAATATCATCCGATCGGAGGATGCCCTGCTCCTGAAAAATTTGCACAGCTTTATGATGTAATAAAGGATATAGAGGAAGCTGAAATTCGATTAAGCCCTGATGAAAGCATGTACATCATTAATCTTACAGGTCAGGAAGCTGATAAAGTACTGGAAGCAACAGAGGATGGAGCCAAAACAGTATTTGAAACTTCTGTTTCCTGTATCGGAGCATCTATCTGTCAGGTAGGATTGAGAGATTCTCAGGCTTTGCTTCATAAGGTAATTGAGGAAGTCAGAAAAGCAGGATTAAAAGATGGAGCTTTGCCACAGATTCATATTTCAGGATGTCCTTCTTCTTGTGGAACCCATCAGACAGGAGCTATAGGTTTCCACGGTGCGGTAAAAGTCATCGATAAAATAGCAAATCCTGCATTTACTTTGCATGTAAATGGATGTGATCTGCAGGGGCAGGAGAAAATGGGAGAACAGATTGGTGTCATTTTGGAAAAAGATATTCCGGCATTCCTGGTAGAATTGGGACAGACGGTGGAAACAGCTGGGATGACATATGACCAGTGGATGAAAGACCATGCAGAAAGTCTAAAGGAGATTGCAGAGAAATATATCGTAAAATAGAGTTAAAATAAGGCTGTCATAAGTGCAAGGTAAGAACCTTGCATTTATGATAACTCTATTTCATACTAAATAAGTAGAAATAATATGAATAAAAATGGTATCAAGTGAACTTATTGTGAATCTGTCTGAAGTGAGATATAATATGCAAAAGAAAAGCAGAAAGGAGTATTATGTCATATTTTCCAATGTTTATTGATCTAGGGGGCAGAAAATGTCTGGTCATCGGTGGAGGAAAAGTTGCCAGCCGGAAAATACGGGTATTAAAAGATTTTGGTGCGGATGTTTTTGTTGTGGCACCTGATATTATAGATGAGATAAAAGAAATTCCCCATATTCAATGGGAGGAAAGGGAATTTCAGGAAAAAGATCTGGAGGCAGCCACACTGGCAGTTGCAGCTACGGGAGATTCCAATCTGAATCATAAGATCAGTATTTTGTGTCAGAATATGAATATTCCGGTAAATGCTGTTGACCAGATTGAGGATTGTGATTTTATTTTTCCATCCTATGTAAAATGCGGAGAGGTAACAGGAGCTTTCACCAGTGGAGGACAAAGTCCTGTCATAACCCAGTATTTAAAACAGCAGACACAGACATACCTGACAGAATTTATTGGAGAACTTGCAGAAAGCCTTGGAGATATTCGACCAGTGGTTAAAAAAAGAACAAAATCAGAAGGTCAGCGTAAGAAAATCTATCAGGAAATCCTGCAGAAAGGACTGGAAGAAGTCCGGTTGTTGAAAATGGAAGAAATTGATAAAATCATAGAAAAATATAGTCAGGAATCAGAGGAGGAAACATGGACAGAACAAGGAGACTAAGAAAAAATGCCATTATCCGTAAAATGGTAAGGGAAGAACATGTCAGGGTAGATGAATTGATTTATCCGATTTTTGTTATAGAAGGAGAAAATATTTGTGAACCGGTGGAATCTATGCCAGGAATTAATCAGTATTCCATGGATCGGATTGGAGAGGAACTGGATCGTGTTGTAGAAGCAGGAATTCCGGCAATTCTTATATTCGGGATTCCGGCGCATAAAGATGAAGTGGGAAGCGGTGCTTATGATGATCATGGCATTGTACAGGAGGCCATTCGATACATAAAAAAAGAATATCGTGATTTGCTGGTCATTGCAGATGTCTGTCTGTGTGAATATACTTCTCATGGTCACTGCGGCTTAGTAAAAGACGGAGAGATTTTAAATGATGAAACATTGCCGCTACTGGCGAAAACAGCAGTTAGCTATGGAAAGGCAGGTGCAGATATTATTGCACCAAGTGATATGATGGATAAACGTGTAGAGACAATTCGAAATGCTTTGGATCAGGCTGGTCTCATAAATACACCGATTATGTCCTATAGTGCCAAGTTTGCATCTGCATATTATGGACCGTTTCGAGATGCTGCTCATTCTGCTCCAGGATTTGGAGACAGAAAAACATATCAGATGGATCCGGCAAATGGACAGGAGGCTCTCAGGGAAGTTGAGGAGGATATTCTGGAAGGTGCAGATATGATTATTGCAAAACCGGCCATGGCTTATATGGATATTATTAAGGAAATTTCACTGAATTATAATATTCCTGTTGTTGCCTATAATGTCAGCGGAGAGTATGCAATGGTCAAAGCAGCTGCTGCCAATGGATGGATTGATGAAAAGAAAATCGTCATGGAAAATTTAACAGGAATGAAACGTGCGGGAGCAAAAATGATTATTACTTATCATGCACTGGATGCAGCCAGATGGATCAGGGAAGAGGAATTATAATGGAAACAAAATCAAGAGAATTATTTGAACGTGCTAGAAAACATATGCCAGGAGGGGTTAACAGCCCTGTCAGAGCCTTTGGTGCTGTTGGCGGGACTCCTAGATTTATTGCATCTGCCAGCAAAGACAGAGTGGTGGATGTGGATGGAAATGAATATATCGACTATGTATGTTCATGGGGACCTGGAATTCTGGGACATGCACATCCTCGTGTTATCGAAAAAGTTCAGGAAGCCTGTGAAAAAGGGCTGACATTTGGAGCCCCTACAGAAAGAGAAGTAATCCTTGCAGAAATGATTTCTGAATTGATGCCATCTATGGAAGTCAGCCGTCTGGTCAATTCAGGAACAGAAGCGGTCATGAGTGCTATTCGTGCAGCCAGAGGATATACAAAAAGAGATAAAATTATCAAATTTAAAGGATGTTATCATGGTCATTCCGATGGACTTTTAGTAAAAGCAGGATCAGCAGCATTAACAACATCAGTACCGGACAGTGCAGGTGTTCCTGCAGATTATACGAAAAATACTCTGGTGGCAGCCTATAATGATCGCAGATCTGTAGAAGAATTGTTTGAAGCAAATCCAGAAGAAATTGCGGCTGTTATTGTAGAACCAGTGGCAGCAAATATGGGAGTGGTACTTCCGGAAGATGGGTTTTTACAGTTTTTAAGAGATATAACAGAAAAATATGGATCATTGCTGATATTTGATGAGGTCATTACAGGATTTCGTCTGGCCTTAGGCGGTGCCCAGGAATATTATCAGGTAACTCCTGATTTAACAACTTTAGGAAAGATTGTCGGTGGTGGAATGCCGATGGGCGCCTATGGTGGAAAACGGGAAATTATGCGGATGGTGTCTCCAGATGGTCCGGTATATCAGGCAGGAACTTTATCCGGAAATCCGGTAGCAACGGCAGCAGGAATTGAGACATTGAAGATTTTAAAAGAAGATCCAGCTATTTATCAGCGGCTGGAGATTAAGACAAAAAAACTTGCTCAGGCAGTAAAAGAAGCAGCAGGAGACAAAGTTTATGTAAATCAGATCGGTTCTCTCATGAGTGTTTTCTTTACTTCCAGAGAAGTGAAGAATTATGAAGATGCAGTTTCTTCTGATACTGAAAAATATGCAAGATATTTTCAGGATATGCTTGAAAGAGGAATTTATCTTGCACCAGCACAATTTGAGGCAATGTTTGTTTCAGATGCTCATACTGAAGATGATATTGAAAAAACATGTCATATGATGAAGGAAAGTTTATGCAGTTTGGATTTATAGGAATCAATTATGAAAAAGCAGATTTAAATATTCGTGATAAGGTTGCTTTTACCGATCAAAAAAAAATAGATTTTCTCAAACAGGCAGATCAGGCAGGAATTGAACAGTGTATGGTGCTGTCCACCTGTAATCGCAGTGAAGTGTATTATTTCTATGAAGAAGATGCCCAGATAGAAGTGATCGGTCATTTATATCAGGAAATGTTTCCGGATATTGATCTGACTGAATATATGATGACTAAAACTGGGGAGTCTGCGGTACATTATTTAATGAGGATCGCAGCAGGACTGGAATCTATGGTGCTGGGAGAAGATCAAATCCTTGGACAGGTAAAAGATGCATTGGATTTTTCCAGGACCATGGGAAGCTGCGGGAAACAGCTCAATAAGGTGGTTCGGGATGCAGTGACCTGTGCAAAGAAAATTAAAACACAGCTAAAAATCAGTGAAAAACCTTTGTCAGTCAGCTATATAGGAATTCAGAAAGTGAAAGAAACCTGTGGAATTCAAGGGAAAAATGTTTTAGTGATAGGAAGTGGAAAAACAGCAGTTCTTGCTTTACGGTATTTGAAGGAGTATCAGGCAGGAAAAGTCTGGATCTGCAGCAGAACATTGTCTCATGCAGCAAAAGTACAGGAAGAATTTCCTGAAATACAGGTTTGTGAATATAAGGAACGGTATCGGGTTATGAAATTTTGTGATATCGTGATTTCAGCAACGTCTTCTCCACATTTGGTTATTCGTCAGGAGGAAGTTCAATCAGAGAATTCTTTAGTATTTCTGGATCTGGCAGCTCCAAGAGACATTGATGTTCGTTTGGCAGATATACCGAAAGTGATACTTTTTAATCTGGACACATTAAAAAATATTTCCATGGAAAATCAAAAAGAACGGGAGCGTCTTGTAGAAGAGAGCAAAGATATGATTTATCAGGCATGCAGGGAAACTATGGAATGGCTGTCAGTCAGTCGTATGGATGAAACTATTGAATCCCTGCAGCAGAGATGCAGGGAAATTGTGGAGGATAGTTACGGATATCTGTCCAGAAAGATAGATTTAAGTAAGAGGGAACAAAAAATTCTAAAAAAAGTGCTTAATGCTTCTTTGCAGAGATTGTTGAAAGAGCCGATTCAGGAATTAAAGCATTTGGATACAAAAGAAGAACAAGACCAGTATAAAGAAATCGTGCAGAAACTGTTTCAGATATAGGAGGATAAAATATGCACTATAAAATCGGTTCCCGCGGGTCTAAATTAGCATTGATTCAAACAGAGTATGTATGTGAAAAATTAAGAAAAGCATATCCAGAGCATACGTTTGAAATTGTGATTGTAAAGACAAAGGGAGATAAGATTCAGAACCGGCCGTTAAATAAAATCGGTGGAAAAGGTTTATTTGTAAAAGAAATTGAAGAAAAAATCTTAAATGGAGAACTTCATATGGGAGTCCACAGCATGAAGGATATGCCGGCAGAACCTGCCGATGGTCTGGTATTTACCAGACCTTGGAAACGTGAAGATCCAAGGGATGTATTGATTTTGCGGGAAAAAAATTCTCTGGAAGAATTATCAGAAGGAGCTGTCATCGGGACTGGAAGCAAACGGCGTGCATATCAGTTAAAAAAACTTCGTCCGGATCTGCGTATTGTAGATATTCGAGGAAATGTGGATACCCGTCTTCGTAAAATGGAAGAGCAGAAGATGGATGGAATTGTACTGGCAGCAGCAGGGCTAAAACGTTTGGAGATGGAAAATCGAATTACCCAGTATTTGTCACCATCACAGATGATCTCTGCACCGGCACAAGGTGTTCTGGCATTGGAGGTCAGGGAAAATGACAGTCAGTTGATTGAAATGCTGGATGCATTTTGTGATGAGGAGATGGAACTGGCAGTCAGAGCAGAACGTGCATTTTTGAAACGAATGGGTGGCGGCTGTCATATGCCTGTAGGTGCAATCTGTCAGAAAAAAAATGATGAAACGTTCCATATGGAAGTAATGTTTGGTGATGAGCAGGGACAGAAATTGTCTTTTGCAGCGGTAGACGGTGTCAATCCGGAAGAAATGGCAAAGGAAGCAGAACAAAAGATCCGCCATCAAATGGCAGGAACGGTTACTTTGGCAGGAGCAGGACCTGGAGATCCTGGGCTTTTGACTCTCAAAGGGAAAGAAGCTATTGGGAAAGCAGATTGTATTATTTATGACCGTCTTGCAGCACCGGAATTGTTAAACTATGCAAAAGAAGATTGTGAAATGATTTATGCAGGAAAAGAAAATCATCATCATACATTGAAGCAGGATGAAATTAATCAGCTTCTGGTAGAAAAAGCTATGGAATATAAACAAGTGGTTCGTTTAAAAGGTGGAGACGTGTATGTCTTTGGCCGTGGTGGTGAGGAAGGATTGTATTTGACGGAACATGGAGTTCCTTTTCAGGTGATTCCTGGAATTAGTTCTTCCATTGCAGGTCCTGCTTATGCGGGGATCCCAGTGACCCATCGAGGACTGGCTTCCGGATTTCATGTGGTAACTGCACATAACCGGAGAGATGAGCTGGCAGAGATTGATTTTGAGGCAATGGCAAGGTCAAAGGATACTTGTATATTTCTAATGGGATTATCAAAAGTACGTGAAATTGCACAACGCCTGATGGAAGAGGGAATGCCATCAGAAACTAAAGCTGCGGTGATTTCCAAGGCGACAACACCAGAACAAAAGGTATGCAGCAGTGATCTGGGACACATAGCAGAGGATGTAAAAGAGGCTGATTTACCTTCTCCGGCACTTATTGTTGTAGGAGAAGTAGTGGCTTTGAGAGATTCATTAGATGTGATAAGAGAAGAAACAGGTACGAGAAAAAGTTGTATTGTTCCCAAAATAGGGAAGGAAATATCTCGATTGACGAAACTTCTCAGAGACAGAAATGTTTTTGCTCAGGAAATCCAGGTTGGTGAAATCTGCAAAAAAGATTGTTTTATTGAAAAGAAATCATTGCAGCAGGTACAATGGCTGATTTTTACCAGCAGCAATGGAATCTGCGGTTTTTTTGAAAATCTTTATGCCTCAAATATGGATGCCAGAGATTTATCTGGAATCAGAATTGCAGTGATTGGAGAAAAAACAGGGGAATATTTAAAAAATTATGGAATTCGGGCGGATTTCATACCAGAGGAATTCCATGAAACCGGGTTTGTAAAGGAATTCTCGTCAATTGTTCAATCTACAGATATTGTTTGGTATGCAGGCGGTGTCATCGGCGGAGAAATTTTATGTGAGAAACTGAAATCTATTTGCAACATTCAGAAAATGTGTGTATATGAAAATCGAGAGATTAACATAAGTGAAAAGACAGTTCAGGAAAATGTATTGTTTACTTGTGCCTCCTCGGCAGAACGATGGATAAAATCCTTGGATTCTGAACATGCAGAGCAATGGAGGCAGGAAGGAAAAGCCTATTCCATTGGACCGAAAACCAGTGAAAAGCTTCGAAAGATGGGTGTGGAAAATATTATAGAAGCACCGAAATCCACATATGAGGAATTAGTGAAAATATTTATAGAAAAATAAAGGATACAGGCAGTAAATAAAAATTTGCTGCCTGTTTTGTTGTGGTATATCAGATGAGGGATGACTCCCGCCTCTGTAGGCGGTGAGCAACAATTATGTATCAGTGGCGGGTTTCAATCCCCCATCTGATATACGCTCCGCGAGTCTTGAATTTGCAGAACGAGATTTAAAAGATGAACATATCCTTATAGTGTAACAAAGAATCCGAAAGGATGAATATGAAAGATTTTTTTCAACAATCAGTGGAGCTACATCTTTTCTTTGCAAGAATCATGAAGGAACATGCAGTGTTTCTTCAGACAGGATTTCAAATGACAAATATGGAGCAGGTTCACAGAGCACAATGGTTTCGAAATCAGTTTGAGGAGTTACTAAGGGAAGTTGTAAAAGTTTCCCATGGAGAGGTTTCTGAGAGAATCCTGGAATCAGGAGAAGTTGTCACAGACTTTACTTTTTTTGCAGAAAGAAAAACCAGCCGGTTGACAGGAGTATCAATTGACAGCCGGATTACAAGGGATGAACAGAGAATGAAATCAAAATCCCATAATAGCTGCAACATGAAGCAAAGAAACAGGAAAGTCTGTGAAATCAACCGGAGGGCATTGAATCTGCTGGATGGTCTGATTGCATTTAAAGAACATCTTTATCGTGAAGTGACCCAATGTGGATTGTTTACTGCCAATTATCCTTTGTTAATACAGCATATTACACGAGAAGCTAAATTATACCGTTCTTTTGTAAGGATGCTGGAAAGGAAGGGAAGAATCTGTCGGGAGGATATGTGTAAAACAGAGTTGTTCTGGAATCAGATCATGATGGAGCATGCACTTTTTATCCGTGGCTTATTGGATCCAACCGAAGAAAAATTAATTGATACTGCCGATCAGTTTGCAAAAGAATATTGTCATCTTTTAGAGGAAGCAGAGAAAAAGAACTGTGCAGTAATGGAAGAAACCACGGGAAGGACCATTGAGATAACAGAAAAATACCGGGATTTCAAAGAAGCAGGAACAAAAGGTATTACAGAATGCCAGATTCAGTCCATTATCCTGCCTTTGCTGGCAGACCATGTACTTCGAGAGGCTAATCATTATCTAAGGCTTTTGAAGGAGCAGAAAGGATTAGCTTATGGATCTGTGTAGATATCCGGTAAAGCAGACGGTCCGTACTTTTCAGATTGAGGCCATAGAAATCCCGATAGTTTACAATAAATACGGAGATTATGATCCCAATGGCTTGATTTATGTACTGGAGAAGGATGCAAAGGAAGTAAAACAAAAAGCACTGGAAAAATTTCATCAGAAAATCCCACAGCCTTGTGATCTTGTAAAACCGTTGGTAATCCGGGCAAACCTGGGAGATGAAATTGTTGTTGAATTTCATCATTCCCTAAAGAGAAAATTGTCCATTCATGTGCAGGGCCTTTCATATGATGTAAAGACATCAGATGGCACGGCAGCAGGAAGGAATCCGGACAGCACCACGGGGAACAGAATTATTTACCACTGGTATGCCCAAAAAGAAGGTGTCTATCTGTTTTCGGATATGGGAGATACCAGAAGTAGTGAGGAAGGTACCAATGTCCACGGATTATTTGGAGCGATTATTGTAGAAGCACCAGAGTCTGTATGGAGAGACCCGGAAACAGGGAAGGAACTGGAAAGTGGATTATTTGCTGATATCTATCATCCGGCGAAGCCTGCATTTCGGGAATATGCGGTATTTTTTCATGATGAACTAGAAATCAGGAACAAGGACGGTCAGCAGCCGGTAGATCCTCATACAGGATTACCGTCAGCTACGACAGGTATCAGTTATCGCTCAGAGCCCATGAGGAATCGGCTGCCATTGACAGAAAATCATGCAGATACCGGGGAAGATATATCTATGAGTTCCTGGGTGTATGGAGATCCGGCACCACCGATCTTGAAAGCTTATGTGGGAGATCCTTCCAAAATCCGTCTGATTCATGGAGGAGTAAAAGAAACACATGTATTTCATCTTCATAATCATCAATGGAGGAAAGAGGGAGAAGATGTTCGTTCAACTATTATCGATTCTATTTCTATTGGTCCTCAGGAGTGTTATACTCTGGAAATTCTTTATGGAGCCGGAAGCCTGAACGGAATGATTGGAGATGCCATTTTCCATTGCCATCTGTACCCTCATTTTCATGAAGGAATGTGGACCTTATGGAGAATTTATGATCGATTAGAAGACGGAACAGGAAAGTTGCCAGATGGAACACCGATTCCACCATTGATCCCACTAAAAGATCGGCCTTACCCGCCCAAGAAGGACCGGTGTCATCCTGGATATCCAAACTTTATCAATGGAATCTTTGGAGAACGGCCATTACAGCCTCCTTTAGGGATTCTTACGGAGGATGGTGAAAATAAAATTGATCCCACACCTTTAGAGCAGGCCAATTTTGTTAAAGATTTTGAAAGAGGAGCTTTATATACGGATACATGCCCGTGTCATACGGATGGATGTGACTGTGAATCTGTAAAAGATGTGAAACTATTTGAGATTGCTGTTGTTCAAGCGAAAATTGTTTATAACCGCTATGGGTGGCATGACCCACAGGGAAGATTTTTTGTCTTAAAAGAGGAGCTGGAACGTCACGGTGGGCTGGATGCATATATAGATAAGGTGGAAAAAGGGAAAATATGTGTAGAACCGTTGGTAATCCGCGCAAATGCAGGCGATTGTATTGAAATAAGGTTTACCAATCTTCTGCCGGAATATATAGAAGAAAGTCCTTTTCAGTTAAAAACTTTGACTGACATTGTGGGATACCATATTCACCTTGTGAAATTTGATACCATTGTATCAGATGGAGCTGCAAACGGATGGAATAATATTGCTGGAGCAAGAAAATATGAAACATTGGTGGAACGGTTTTTTGCTAATACAGAATTAAATACGGTATTTTTCCATGACCATTTATTTGCCAATTCTCATCAGCAACATGGTATGTTTGGAGCACTGATTATTGAAGAAGCAGGGGCAACATTTCATCATATTCGTACTGGAAAACCATTGAAATCTGGAACAAAAGCAGTGATTAAGAGGAGAGATGGAACATCTTTCAGAGAATTTGCATTGTTTGTTCATGATTTTGCATTCTTGTTTGATAAAGACGGAAGACCATTGAATCCGCCAGAAGTACCGGGATCCCATGATGATCCGGGAGTTATGGGAATTAACTATCGTTCAGAACCTATGAGAGAGCGTCTTGATGGAAAAGAAGATCCTGCATATCTTTTCAGCTCTCTTGTTCATGGTGATCCTGCAACACCGATCCTGGAAACATATCCGGGAGATGAGATGGTCATACGTCTTTTGGATGGAGCCCATGAAGAGCAGCATGCATTAAATATTACCGGTATGTCATGGAGAAAAGAGATTGGCAATGGGGATTCTCCGTTTACTTCATCTCAAACTCTGGGAATATCTGAAGTTTTCAATCTGCATATTGATAGAAACTATGGCAGTGGAGACTATCTGTACTTCTTTGGAGGCATTGATGATACGTGGCTTGGACTATGGGGAATCATACGTGTTTATGACAGGAAAAAGAAACGATTGAAGCCATTGTGTAAAGGAAAGGGACAGATTTTACCATTGCCGCCATGTCCGGAAAAAGGTGCTGTTATACGAAAATATGAAGTTGCGGCGATCAGCCGTAATATTGAATACAATCGCTATGGAGATCATGATCCCAATGGTCTGATGTTTGTACCAGTGGAAGATATGGATATGATTTTATCGGGAAAGACAGCCCCTAAACCGTTAATTATCCGGGCCAATGCAGGAGATTGGATTGAAATTATCCTCCACAATGAACTGAAAGAGCAAATTCCTTATTTTGATTATCCAAGTGTGCCTTTGGATAAAAAATACAGGCCATCCATGAGAGTTTCTTTGAATCCTCAGTTTCTGCAATATGATGTGGTGTGTGATTCTGGAATCAATGTAGGATATAATAACCGGGAGCAGACGGTAGGTCCGGGAGAAAGCAAAAAATATCTTTGGCATGCAGATAAAGAATACGGCTCCTGTATCATACAGTCTTTTGGAGATATGAGAAATCACCGGTATCATGGATTGTTTGGAGCGATTATCATTGAACCTCCGGCATCAAAATGGTATCAGAGTTTTACAAAATTAAATGGAGTTCATGAAGAACAGGCAGTCATAACTGCCCCAGGGGTTGGTAGTTTTCGGGAATTTGTCGTTTTTGTTCAAAATGGAATCCGCCTGTTAGATGAAGATGGAAATTTGATTCAGACGGCAAAAGGAGAAGACGGAGAAGGTGTTGATCATGAAGATACCGGGGAAAAAGGATATAATTATCGTTCTGAGCGATTTGAGAACCGGCTGGAACGAGACCCGAGAATATCTAAAGTGTTCAGCAGTAAAATCCATGGGGATCCGGCAACGCCTGTTTATAAGGCATATACAGGAGAACGTGTTGTATTCCGAACCATGATGCCGGCAGATAAACCTAGAAATACAGGTTTTGCTGTTCATGGACATATGTGGAGGGAACAGCCGGAGAATCCTTATTCCAGAGTGATTCCTTTACAGGGAGCAGTCAGTATTGGAAATAAATTTGACATGGAACTGGAAAATGGTGCTGCCTGTCCTGGAGATTACCTTTATCGGTCCGGCAGTCTCAAATGGGATGTGGAATCCGGTATGTGGGGAATCTTCAGGGTTCTTAGACAGGGATTTGGATGTAAATGTAAAAATTTATGCAGACGGGTTATCGGACGATTTAGTGGAGAATAAAAAAAGCCGGTCATTATTTGACCGGCAACCACATTTAAAGCTGCAATTCTATAATCTCTTTGATATTAAAAAATTCTTTTTCATATTTTGGATGAAATGAACGCAGTTCATCTATAATGTATTGTTTTGGAAAATGCTGCAGATATTGCTGTTCTTTATAAATGGCATCTATATACTGTTCAATCAGATCAATCCCGGTAAGATTCATATCCACTCCAAATACAGGATAGTCCATGGTGATAATATGTTCCATCGGTGCAAACTGTACATCATAGTACATAAAAAATCCGGGAAGAGCTTTTTCTACGGTATCACGGTAATTTATATTGCCGTAATCACAGAAAAATGTCATCAGAGTATTGTATTTCTTTTGTGTATTCTTTACTTTTTCTATTACAGCCTTATAGCCTAGTTCATATGCTGATTTTGCCGATGGAATATATGAAGAAACCAATGCTTTGCTTTTTTGATTAAGAAAGTGTGCAATGCAATACTGCACGGATTCCATTAATATTTTAGCTCTTTCATAAGTAATAGAACTACTCTCTTTTGATGTATATCTTTCAGCCAGCTCTGCCACCAATGGAATTAAGTCCTCCATTGTATAAAAATCTGTTACATCGGTTTTATTTTTCATTATCAGAATATCTCCCTATAAATTTATGTGTCTTAGCACGAATATCTCTGGCAAATCGTTCCATACAGGTGCTTTCTAAATACTCAAGAGATCCCTGGCATTCTCCATCAAAAGCCTCTCTCATGTAAGAAAGTAATTCATCATCTGTTAGTTCATCCATAGACTCATTTTTGTATAAATAGAAAATTTCCTGTAAGGCTGCGACTGTTTCTGCATAATTCTCCTGAAAAATAAAATCAAAATCGCAAAATGCAAATATAAGATTTTCAAGAATTCCTTTACCGAATTCCACTCGCTGCTGTTTGATTAAACATTCTTGTCGTTCCACGATCAGTTCAGAAATTTCAGCATCTGTTAATTGTAATCCAAACTGCCTGGTGTATTCATTTGTCTTTTGTAATACTTCCAGTTGCTTTTTACTCTCAAAAGCTATCATAAAATTATCTTCCATAACAAAGCCTCCACTGCCATGTAGTTAGGAGATTATACTGTGTAATTCAGCCTATGACCAGTCTTGAAAAATTTGTAATTTTGTGGTAATATAAACACATAAAGCAAGAGAAAATTTTGAGTATTTCATGATTTTCTCTTGCTTTTTATTGGTGACTTTAGACAGCAGGATGATCAAGCATATGGTCCGTGAAGAAAGTACAGAACAAAAGTTCGATTTTGTTCTGTACTTTCTTTTTGCCCTCTGATATAATAAGCGAAAGAGAAAATGCAAAGAATAAGATCAATAGATTCATAAAGGAGGAACTTTCATGGATCATTTTGAATTAGTATCAGAATATGAACCTACCGGTGATCAGCCGCAGGCCATAGAGAAACTGGTAAATGGATTTAAAGAAGGAAATCAGTTTGAAACTTTGCTGGGAGTTACAGGTTCCGGAAAGACATTTACTATGGCCAATGTCATTCAGGCACTGAATAAGCCTACGTTGATCCTGGCACATAACAAGACACTGGCAGCTCAGCTGTATAGTGAGTTCAAGGCTTTCTTCCCGCATAATGCGGTGGAGTATTTTGTGTCCTATTATGATTATTATCAGCCTGAGGCCTATGTTCCATCTACGGATACGTATATAGAGAAGGATTCCTCTGTCAATGATGAGATTGATAAGCTGCGCCATAGTGCTACGGCAGCGTTGATCGAGAGAAAAGATGTCATTGTTGTTTCCAGTGTTTCCTGTATTTATGGAATTGGAAGTAAGGAAAGTTACACGGAAATGATGATTTCCCTTCGACCGGGGATGATCCGGGACAGAGACGATGTGATAGATGATCTGATCAATATTCAGTATGTACGTAATGAGCTGGATTTTAAAAGAGGAAGTTTTCGGGTTAAGGGTGATGTGTTGGAAATCCTGCCGGTTTCTACATTTGAAGAGGCAGTCAGAATTGAATTTTTTGGCGATGAGATCGATCGAATTGTTGAATTTGATGTTCTGACCGGGGAGGTTAAGAGAAGTCTGAACTTTATTGCCATTTTCCCAGCTTCACATTATGTGGTTCCTCAGGAACAGATTGAGAGAGCAATTAAAGGTATCAAAGAAGAGCTGGCCGGGCAGGTTGAATATTTTAAAGAGAACGATCAGTTAATTGAAGCACAGAGAATTGCAGAGAGAACAAATTTCGATATTGAAATGTTAAGAGAAACCGGTTTCTGTTCAGGAATTGAAAATTATTCCAGACATCTTTCCGGGTTAAAACCCGGAGAACCGCCAAATACATTAATTGACTTTTTCGGTGATGATTTTCTTATGATTATTGATGAATCCCATATTACAGTTCCGCAGATTGGAGGAATGTATGCAGGAGATCAGTCCAGAAAATCCACTCTGGTGGATTTTGGATTTCGCCTTCCTTCGGCAAAGGATAATCGCCCTTTGGAATTTAGTGAATTTGAACAAAAAATTGACCAGATGATGTTTGTATCAGCAACTCCGGGGAAATACGAAGAGGAACATGAGCTTCTCAGGGCAGAGCAGATTATACGTCCTACAGGATTGCTGGATCCGGCCATTGATGTTCGTCCGGTAACCGGACAGATTGATGATCTTCTCAGTGAGATTCACAAAGAAACACAGCAGGGTCATAAAGTACTGGTTACAACACTGACAAAACGTATGGCAGAAGAACTGACAGATTATATGAGGGAAGCCGGAATCCGGGTAAAATATCTCCACTCTGATATTGATACACTGGAGCGTATAGAAATTGTCAGAGATTTGAGAATAGGTGTTTTTGATGTTCTGGTTGGAATCAATCTGCTGAGAGAAGGTCTGGATATTCCTGAAATAACGTTGGTTGCCATACTGGATGCAGATAAGGAAGGATTTCTTCGTTCAGAGACTTCACTGGTGCAGACCATTGGACGTGCGGCACGAAACAGCGAGGGACATGTTATTATGTACGCAGATACTATAACGGATTCTATGAATGCTGCAATAACAGAGACAAACAGGAGAAGGAAAATCCAGGATCGATATAATCAGGAACATGGGATTATCCCTAAAACAATTCAGAAAGATGTGAGAGATCTGATAAAAATTTCCGATGATCGGGAAGAAGAATCTTGTGGATATGATAAAGATATCGAATCAATGAGTAAAAAAGAATTAAAAGAAATCATAGAACGGCTGACTAAGAAAATGAATCAGGCGGCAGCAGAGTTAAATTTTGAGCTGGCTGCTGAGCTGAGAGATGAACTGAAAGAATTTAAGATAGCTTACAGAGATTATGATGACTAGGAGAAACCATGAAAAAAGATGTAATAAGAATAAGAGGAGCGAGAGAACACAATTTAAAAAATGTTGACGTTGAGATACCGAGAAATAAGTTTGTAGTGCTGACGGGACTAAGTGGTTCAGGAAAATCTTCACTTGCTTTTGATACCATTTATGCAGAAGGGCAACGAAGATATATGGAATCTTTGTCTTCCTATGCAAGACAATTTCTTGGACAAATGGAAAAACCAGATGTTGACAGCATAGAAGGCCTGTCACCGGCAATTTCTATTGATCAGAAATCAACCAACAGAAATCCCCGTTCAACAGTAGGGACAGTTACAGAGATATATGATTATTTTCGACTGCTATATGCAAGAATTGGAATTCCTCATTGTCCTAAGTGTGGAAAACCAATCAGCAAGCAGACTGTTGATCAGATGGTGGATAAGCTGATTCAGTTACCGGAAGGTACAAAAATACAGATTTTAGCACCGGTAGTCAGAGGACGAAAAGGAGAACATGCTAAGATTTTCCAGAGTGCCCGAAAGAGTGGATATGTTAGAGTTCGTGTTGATGGAAATATTTACGATCTTTCAGAAGATATTCCTATGGAAAAAAATATTAAACATAATATAGAAATTGTTGTAGACCGGCTGGTAATCAGGGAAGGAATTGAAAAGCGTCTGACGGATTCCATTGAAACAGTGCTGAATCTCACCGATGGACTTATGATGGTCGATGTGATTGGCGGGGAACCGATGAATTTCAGTCAGAGTTTTTCATGTCCCGATTGCGGAATCAGTATTGATGAAATTGAACCAAGAAGTTTTTCATTTAATAATCCGTTTGGAGCATGTCCGGTTTGTCACGGGCTTGGATATAAGATGGAATTTGATGTGGATTTGATGATTCCAGATCAGAAGCTAAGTATTGATGAGGGAGCCATACAGGTAATGGGATGGCAGTCCTGTACGGATAAAAAAAGCTATACCAGAGCTATTTTAGATGCTTTGGCAGAGGAATATAAATTCAGTCTGAATACACCGTTTTGCGAATATCCGGACAGTGTGAAAAATATTATCTTATATGGAACCAATGGAAAAGAGGTTAAAGTTCACTATCGCGGACAGCGTGGAGAGGGTGTATACGACGTTGCTTTTGAAGGACTGATCCGAAATGTTGGACGTAGATACAGGGAATCTTCCGAACGGATGAAGGCAGAATATGAGGCATACATGACCGTAACTCCTTGTGAGGAATGTCATGGACAGCGATTAAAAGAGGAATCTCTGGCTGTAACTGTTGCAGGGAAAAATATTGCCGAGATGTGTGATTTATCCGTTGGAGAGATGGTTGAATTTTTAAGTGAAATGGAATTAACAGATCGTCAGATGCTGATCGGGGAACAGGTATTAAAGGAAATAAAAGCCAGAATTGGCTTTTTAAATGATGTAGGACTTGATTATCTGACCTTATCCAGAGCTACTGGAACTCTTTCCGGTGGAGAAGCCCAGAGAATCCGCCTGGCAACTCAGATTGGCTCCGGACTGGTTGGAGTTGCATATATTCTTGATGAGCCAAGTATCGGGCTGCATCAAAGAGATAATGATAAACTGATCCGTACATTGAAGAATCTCAGAGATCTGGGAAATACGCTGATTGTGGTAGAACATGATGAGGATACCATGCTGGCAGCAGATTATATTGTGGATATCGGACCGAAGGCAGGAGAATTCGGTGGAGAAATTATAGCCCAGGGAACAGCAAAGCAGATTATGAAAAATAAGAATTCCATTACAGGGGCTTATCTAAGTGGAAGGATTAAAATACCGGTTCCTGAAGAAAGAAGAGAACCATCTGGATTTATGAAGGTAATAGGAGCCGCTGAAAATAATCTGAAGAATATTGATGTGGAAATTCCACTGGGAATATTTACTTGCGTTACAGGAGTATCAGGCTCAGGGAAAAGTTCTCTGGTAAATCAGATTCTTTATAAAAGATTAGCTAAGGAGTTAAATAGAGCCAAGATTAAAGCCGGGAAACATAAGGATATTGAAGGATATGATCAATTGGATAAGATTATTGCCATTGATCAGTCTCCGATTGGAAGAACTCCAAGATCAAATCCGGCTACCTATACAGGTGTATTTGATCAGATCCGTGAATTATTTGCCATGACAAAAGATGCAAAATCCAGAGGTTATAATAAGGGCCGTTTTAGTTTCAACAAAAAAGGCGGACGGTGTGAGGCATGTACAGGAGATGGAATTATTAAGATTGAGATGCATTTTCTGCCAGATGTTTATGTACCATGCGAAGTTTGCCATGGAAAACGTTACAACAGAGAAACTCTGGAAGTAAAATATAAAGGCAAAAGTATTTATGATGTACTGGATATGACCGTAGATGAGGCATGCGACTTTTTCTCTAATTTACCTTCTATCAGCAGAAAAATGGAAACCTTAAGAGATGTCGGTCTCGGGTATATACGTCTGGGACAGCCTTCTACAGAACTGTCTGGAGGAGAGGCTCAAAGAATTAAACTGGCCACAGAGCTGAGCAAGCGAAGTACAGGAAAAACAATTTATATTTTAGATGAGCCTACAACAGGACTTCATTTCGCAGACGTTCATAAACTGGTTGATATTTTAGGAAAACTAACAGAAGGTGGAAATACGGTTATTGTAATCGAACACAATCTTGAAGTGATAAAAACTGCAGATTATATTATTGATATGGGTCCTGAGGGAGGTGCTGGAGGCGGAACAGTAGTTGCCCAGGGAACACCTGAAGAAGTATGTCAGGTAGAAGAATCTTATACAGGACAATATTTAAAGAAATATCTTGAGAATAATTAAATAATCTATTAAATTTTATTTTAAATAAAAAAAGCGGAGTATCCGCTTTTTTTATGTTTCCATCTGCCTGCCAAGAAAACTGGCACCTATTTTTGTTATCATAAGATCCTGGTCAGTTAAAGGTCCTTCATTGGATATGATACATACTAATCCAATGGCATCGCCTTCAGCGATAATTGTAGAAAGGGCGATTCCGGTAAATTCTTCAGGAAAGTCTGATACAAGAGGGATAAATTCAGAATCATTTTGATCGGCAAGCAGATATTTCCGTTCATGTAAAGCTTCTTCTGCTTTTTCATGTAGTATTTTTCCCAATAACTTTTTGTGGTTTGGACCAGCTGCTGCAATAATAGAATCCTGATCACATATGCAAATTGTATGCGGAAGAGATGCAGCAATGGAATCGGCATATTGCTTTGCAATAATGCCCATTTCCCCGATAGGAGAATATTTTTTTAATATAATGCTGCCGTCTCGTTCTGTAAAGATTTCTAAGGGATCACTTTCCCGGATATGCATGGTCTTTCTGATTTCTTTAGGAATGACAATTCTGCCAAGGTCATCGATTCTTCGTACAATACCTGTAGCTCTCATTAAATAATTCCTCCATTTACAAGTTTTAGTACTATTTTTGTATGAATATTATCTGTAAAATAAGAAAATGTATGCATGTTTTTTATAGTCAATCTTACATAAGCCCATAAGAAAAAAGCAAATTATTCATGGAATTTAAAAAATGATTATGCTATAATTACTTTCTACTTGAAGGAAGGAGAAATCATTATGAAATTTAAAACACAGTTAACGGCAAAAGAAATTTTTAAATTCTCATTTGTATATACTTATTTAGGAAGTTCAGGGATATTGGCAATTCTTATGATTATCATAGGTGCATTAATGTGTGCAAGAGCAATTGTACAGGGGCAGGGAGCAACCTATGTGGTCTTAGGAGCGCTGATTGTAATTCTTTTTGTTGTTGTCAATCCGATCATGCTTTATATGAAAGCCAAGAAACAGGCTTTGACTAATCCTGTATATCAGCAACCTTCATATTATACGTTAAAAGAGGAAGGCATCTTTGTTGAGATAGGTGAAGAAAATGGAACAATAGAATGGGCGAGAGTCCAGAAAATCCGTCATTTGATGGGGCTATATATACTGTATACAGGACGTCAGCAAGCTTTCGTATTTCCAGAAGAGGCAATGGGAAGTCAAAAGGAAGCCATGGCAAAATATATAGAAGAGCATGTAGAGGCAGCAAAGAATCATCAGAAATCAGCTTCTGCAAAAGAGAAAAATGTTTCTTCCAGTATTTCTGAATATGCAAATGGAAAACAGAAGAAAGATGATGAAGAATAGAATGATATGGAGAAGGGTCATAGGACCCTTCTTTATTTTTACACAGGAAATTGCATTTGGACAGATTGAAAAAAGTTTTGACGATTGATATAATAATAGCTAACGAAAAAAGGAGATTGAAATGATAATTCAAAGTTATAGTACTCAGGATACATATGAATTGGGAAAGAAAATCGGTGAGGAAGCCGGTGCAGGACAGGTTTTATGTCTGTATGGTGATCTGGGAGTTGGGAAAACTGTGTTTACCCAGGGACTGGCAAAAGGACTTGGAATTGATGAACCAATACAAAGTCCTACTTTTACAATTGTCAGAGAATATGAAGAAGGGCGTCTGCCACTTTATCATTTTGATGTATATCGTATTGGTGACATAGAAGAAATGGATGAAATAGGATATGAAGATTATATCTATGGTGAAGGAGTCTGTCTGATTGAATGGGCCAATCTGATAGGGGAGATTCTTCCTGATCATTATAAAAAAATTGAAATTCGAAAGAATCTTGAGAAGGGATTCGATTATCGGGAAATTGAGATTGAGGAGATTTAGATGAAATTATTAGTTTTGGATAGTTCCGGATTAGTTGCATCCGTGGCGTTAATTGAAGATGACCGTTTGATTGCAGAATATACTACAGGGAATAAACTGACTCACTCCCAGACATTGCTACCAATGTTAGATGAAGTGATACATAGAACTTCATTTGATATAGAAGACATCGACGCTATTGCAGTTGCCATGGGACCAGGATCTTTTACAGGCCTGCGTATTGGAGCAGCAACGGCAAAAGGTTTAGGGCTTGCATTGAATAAACCAATCGTTCCGGTTCCTACTGTTGACGGGCTGGCTTATCAGTTGTTCGGATCTTCATCAATTATCTGTCCAATGATGGATGCCAGAAGGAAACAGGTTTATACAGGTTTTTACAGATTTCATGGAGCAGAAATGTCAGTATTAAAAGAACAGTGTGCACAGAGTGTGGAAGATACCCTTAGCCAGTTGAAAGAATATGGTGAGCCGGTTATCTTTCTTGGAGATGGAGTGCCGGTATACGAAAATGAGATCAAAGATGCAATGGGAAATCTTGCAATTTTTGCTCCGGTTCATGCAAATAGACAACGGGCAGGTGCAGTAGGTGCTTTGGCAAAAGTATATTTTGATAAAGGTATTTACCAGAGTGCAGATGAGTTTGCACCAGAGTATTTAAGAAAATCACAGGCAGAGAGAGAAAGAGAAGAAAAAATTAATGGAAAAAGAGAAAGCAACCGCTAGAGAATGGCATGTTCACAGGGCAATTCCTGAAGATCTTCCTATGATTGCAGAACTTGAAAAAGTATCTTTTCATAGACCGTGGAGTTTGAGTAGTATTGAATCTTTTTATTATAAAAAGACCAGTGATATATATGTCTGGAGAGATCAGAACAAAATCAGCGGTTACATAATGGCAGAGCATGTACTGGAACAGGGGGAACTGCAAAGAATCGCAGTGGTGCCATTTATACGTAAAAAAGGCATCGGTACATTGCTTTATCAGGAATTTCGTGAGAGATACAGGAAAATGGGAGTAGAAACTATTTATCTGGAGGTGCGGGAGTCAAATACTGTAGCGAGAAATTTTTATGTAAAATGTGGATTTGAAGAGCATGGACGGAGAGCTAAATATTATACAGACCCTATGGAAGATGCTATTTTAATGTTTTGGGACGATCCAAATCCTCACCAATCATTTCCACTGGAATCCATGGAAGATGCTCCTTATAATAAGCGGTGTGAGGAGGATAAAAGAATGGTTTGTAATGTCTGTGGAAATGAAATAAAAGAAAAAAGTGATTTTGTTGAAATAAAAAAGGAATGGGGCTATTTTTCAGAAAAGGATACGCAGATTCATGAATTCCGGATTTGTGAAAGATGTTATGATCGTATTGTGAAACAATTTGAAGTCCCGCCTAAAGTAACTGAAAAGACAGAAATTTTATCATAAAGGACGATATATGTTAGATGTATGTTTATTAGGGACAGGGGGAATGATGCCCCTTCCTTATCGAAAGTTAACAGCATGTATGACCAGATTTAATGGTCATAGTCTGCTGATTGATTGTGGAGAAGGAACACAGGTTGGAATCAAAGAAAGAGGATGGAGTGTGAAGCCTTTGGATGCAATTTGTCTTACACATTTCCATGCGGATCATGTAAGCGGGCTTCCAGGTCTTTTGCTGACTCTTGGAAATGCAGAACGCACGGAACCTTTGCTGATCATTGGACCTAAAGGCGTAGAAAAGATTGTTAATTCTCTTCGTGTTATTGCACCAGACCTGCCTTTTCCTATTAAATTTTATGAACTAAATGAAAAAGAACACGTGATACAGATGGAAGGATATGCTATTGAAGCTTTTCAGGTAAGGCACAATATTACCTGTTATGGATATAATGTTGTAATTCCACGTGCAGGAAAGTTTGATCCTGAGAAAGCCAGAGATAATCATATTCCAATGAAATACTGGAATCGCCTTCAAAAAGGCGAAACTTTAGAAGATGAAGAGGGACGTATCCTTACCAGTGATATGATATTAGGTGAACCCCGTCAGGGAATCAAATTAACATATTGTACAGATACAAGACCAGTCCAGAACATTGCTGATCATGCAGAAAAAGCAGATTTGTTTATCTGTGAGGGAATGTACGGGGAAGATGGAAAAGAGAAAAAGGCCAGAGAATATAAGCATATGACTTTTTATGAGGCAGCAAGACTGGCAAAAGAAGCAGATGTTAAAAGGCTTTGGCTGACTCATTTCAGCCCGTCTTTGGTATGGCCAGAAGAATTTATGGGAAAAGTAAAGAAAATTTTCCCAAAAGCAAAAGCAGGAAAAGATGGAAAAACAATTACATTAGATTTTCAGGATAATTAGGAGGTTGTGATGGACAATAAGATTAAAATTCTGGCAATTGAATCTTCCTGTGATGAGACAGCAGCAGCGGTTATTGAGAATGGAAGAACTGTAAAATCAAATATTATTTCATCACAGATTGAGCTACACAAATTGTATGGAGGTGTGGTTCCTGAAATTGCGTCCAGAAAACATATTGAAAAAATTAATTATGTAATCGAAGAGGCATTGAAAGAAGCAGGGGAAACTTTGGATTCTGTTGATGCGATTGCAGTTACCTATGGGCCTGGTCTTGTAGGTGCACTTTTGGTTGGGGTAGCAGAAGCAAAAGCAATTGCCTTTGCTAAAAATAAACCACTGGTAGGAGTTCATCATATCGAAGGGCATATTTGTGCAAATTATATTGAACATCCAGATTTGGAGCCTCCAT
>NZ_MJIF01000001.1:2120000-2444439 GCF_001940315.1 Anaerostipes sp. 494a
GGTAGAGCACTGAATTGCCTAGGGGGCGTCAAAGCTTACCAAAGCATATCAAACTCCGAATGCCAGACAGATGGTTCATGGGAGTCAGACCATACGAGATAAGTTGGATGGTCAAAAGGGAAAGAGCCCAGACCCACAGCTAAGGTCCCAAAGTGCGTGTTAAGTGGAAAAGGATGTGGGGATTCGAAGACAACTAGGACGTTGGCTCAGAAGCAGCCATTCATTGAAAGAGTGCGTAATAGCTCACTAGTCGAGAGTCCCTGCGCCGAAAATGTCCGGGGCTGAAACACGACACCGAAGCTTGGGAATGCGAATGCATTGGTAGAGGAGCATTGCATGAGGGATGAAGCCATACCGAAAGGAGTGGTGGACTTCATGGAAGAGAGAATGCCGGAATGAGTAGCGAGATGAAGGTGAGAATCCTTCAGGCCGAATATCTAAGGTTTCCAGAGTAAAGCTGATCTGCTCTGGGTAAGTCGGGACCTAAGGCGAGGTCGAAAGACGTAGTCGATGGATAACAGGTTGAGATTCCTGTACCACATATGGACAGAACTGTGGGGACACAGACAGGGAATGGAATCCGGGAATGGAGAGCCCGGAGCAAGCGAGGTAGGAGTCAGGCTGGCAAATCCGCCTGATGATCTGAAGACGTGATGCGTACCGAACATAAGTAGGGAAGTCCAGGCCCCTGGCTGTCGAGAAAAGCCGCTATTGTTTCATATGTGCCCGTACCGTAAACCGACACAGGTGGATGAGGAGAGAATCCTAAGGCCGACGGGAGAAGTGTTGTTAAGGAACTCGGCAAAATGACTCCGTAACTTCGGGAGAAGGAGTGCCATGAGAGTGGCCGCAGAGAAATGGCCCAAGCAACTGTTTAGCAAAAACACAGGTCTATGCAAAACCGAAAGGTGAAGTATATGGGCTGACGCCTGCCCGGTGCTGGAAGGTTAAGGGGAGAGGTTAGCGCAAGCGAAGCTTTGAACTTAAGCCCCAGTAAACGGCGGCCGTAACTATAACGGTCCTAAGGTAGCGAAATTCCTTGTCGGGTAAGTTCCGACCCGCACGAAAGGCGTAATGATTTGGGCACTGTCTCAACAACACACCCGGTGAAATTGAAATACCAGTGAAGATGCTGGTTACCTGCGCCAGGACGGAAAGACCCCATGGAGCTTTACTCCAGCTTGATACTGGGATTCGGCATGATATGTACAGGATAGGTGGGAGACTGAGAAGTAAGGACGTCAGTCCTTATGGAGTCGCTGTTGGGATACCACTCTTATCATGTTGGATTTCTAACCATCGGCCGTGATCCGGCCGGGGGACAATGTCAGGTGGGGAGTTTGACTGGGGCGGTCGCCTCCGAAAGGGTATCGGAGGCGCTCAAAGGTTCCCTCAGAATGGTCGGAAACCATTCGAAGAGTGCAAAGGCAGAAGGGAGCTTGACTGTGACACCGACGGGTGGAGCAGGTACGAAAGTAGGACTTAGTGATCCGGTGGTATAACGTGGGATTGCCATCGCTCAACGGATAAAAGCTACCCTGGGGATAACAGGCTTATCACTCCCAAGAGTTCACATCGACGGAGTGGTTTGGCACCTCGATGTCGGCTCATCGCATCCTGGAGCTGTAGCAGGTTCCAAGGGTTGGGCTGTTCGCCCATTAAAGCGGTACGCGAGCTGGGTTCAGAACGTCGTGAGACAGTTCGGTCCCTATCCGGCGCAGGCGGAGGAAATTTGATAGGAGCTGTCCTTAGTACGAGAGGACCGGGATGGACGGACCGCTGGTGTATCTGTTGTACTGCCAAGTGCATGGCAGAGTAGCCAAGTCTGGAAGGGATAAACGCTGAAGGCATCTAAGCGTGAAGCCCCCCTAAAGATAAGATTTCCCATACCATAAGGTAGTAAGACCCCTTGAAGACTACGAGGTTGATAGGGCAGAGGTGGAAGTGTAGCAATACATGGAGCTGACTGTTACTAATCGGTCGAGGCTTTAACCAGAGAAGGCAGAGTGAGGGATGACTTGCAAGAGATCTTGTATGATGTTTTGAAGGCACAAGCCTGATGATCCTCGATAGCTCAGTTGGTAGAGCACACGGCTGTTAACCGTGCTGTCGCTGGTTCGAGCCCGGCTCGGGGAGGTCAAGATACCGGGAGGTATCAGGAAAAGAAGGCCGTGAAGCGGTCAGAAAAAAGGCTCCATGGTCAAGTGGTTAAGACACCGCCCTTTCACGGCGGTAACACGGGTTCAAATCCCGTTGGAGTCATTGCTTTTCAGCATGTAATGAGTATAGTCTCATGTGTGCCGTTGTGGCTCAATTGGCAGAGCAGCTGATTTGTAATCAGCAGGTTACCGGTTCAAGTCCGGTCAACGGCTTCAAAGGACCTTTAGCTCAGTTGGTTAGAGCAATCGGCTCATAACCGATCGGTCCGGGGTTCGAGTCCCCGAGGGTCCATTGAAATTTTTAATAATATAACTATTTTGGCCCGGTGGCTCAGCCGGTTAGAGCGCCGCCCTGTCACGGCGGAGGTCGTGGGTTCGATTCCCATCCGGGTCGTTTACTATTTAAAAAATAGTATGTTATTTGTGGGATCATAGCTCAGCTGGGAGAGCACTTGCCTTACAAGCAAGGGGTCACAGGTTCGAGCCCTGTTGGTCCCATTTATATGCAGAAAATGCTGCATATATGCCGCAGTGGCGGAACTGGCAGACGCGCAGGACTTAAAATCCTGTTCGAGTTAAATCGAGTACCGGTTCGATTCCGGTCTGCGGCATGAATGTTAAAAGTATTTAATAAATACATTGACATTTATAATTAGATATAGTATAATATCTAATGTTGTCTAAGACAACAAATGTGGGCGTAGCTCAGCTGGATAGAGCGTCTGGCTACGGACCAGAAGGCCGGGAGTTCGAATCTTCTCGCCCACGGTAAGGACTTACATAAGTAAGTCCTTTTTTTATTACATAGGAAATTCCTTTGAATTTCCTATGTAATAAAAAACGCTCCGCGCAGATGTGCAAAGGGAGTTGAAGCGGGATTTTCCGCTTTCTTCTATGATTGTATTATATAGCTATTTTATCTTGCATCATAAGATAAATCTTCCTACATTATAAAAATCAGAACAATACGACAAAAACTTTACATTTATTTCACTTTGTGGTAAAATTCTATAGAAATGTAATACAAGCGTAACATTTAATTGAAAGGGAAGATAATGAAATCGACAATGAAAAAGATTACAGTATTAGTAGTCGTATTTTTATTTATATTAACAGCAGGTGTAGGAACAGCACCACAGAAGGAAGTGAAAGCAGCTTCTGGATATAGCGGAAAGATTTTTCGTCATTGGTGTAAATTAAGAACCGGAAAGTCTAAGAAATCCAGAGTTATTAGAAGACTGGAGATTGGAACACCTGTTACAGTATACGGTACAAGCGGAAGCTGGCGTAAGGTAAAAGTTGGAAATAGAACAGGTTATGTTTTAAAGAAATATGTTTACATTAATACAAATGCTCCTGCATTAACAGGTACTTCATATCAGAAAGGACAGAAAGTTGCAAGCTTCGCTCAGCGATTTGTTGGAAATCCATATGTATATGGAGGAACAAATCTTAATTATGGAGCTGACTGTTCAGGATTTGTTGGATCTATTTATCGTTGTTTTGGATATAATCTTCCAAGAACATCTTATGAGCTTAGAAAAGCAGGAAGAAAAGTTTCTTATAGTAGTAAACAGCCAGGGGATATTATCTGTTATGATGGACATGTAGCAATTTATATTGGAAACGGTCGTATTGTCCATGCAAGTTCAAGAAAAACAGGAATTAAAATTTCTCCAAGAGCAAATTATCGTAGAATTGTTTGTGTTAGAAGAATTGTAAATTAATTTAAATATTATATAGAAATCAAAGGGATCACAAAATAATTATTTTGTAATCCCTTTTTTATTACATAGGAAATTCAGGGGAATTTCCTATGTAATAAAAAACGCTCCGCGTGGATGTGCACGATGTGCAAAGGAAAGCAGTTAAAACTGCTGCACATCGGCACGCAAAGAGGAGCAAGTCCCTCATGATTGAGGGATACAGGGAGTTGATAGCGGACTTGTCCGCTTTGTTCTTAGATAATTTCACTGGAAAAGACTTTTTATGTAATGTTTGTTATTTAAATTTATTGATATATACAAAAGGTAAAATTAAAAAATGTAAGGGCAAATTAATCATTTTTTTGCACTAATTGTATTAATTTCAGTACAAAAACGGATTTTATGAGCTGTGTACAAATTCGACAAAAATCATTTATAATATAGACATAAAGTAGTTAGAACATACAACTGCTACAGAAAGTTTTATTCATTGAGGAGGCCTGTCATGAATAACTTACAGGAAAAAGTCATCCGGTCTATGGTTGATATGTATGGATTCTATTCCACAGATGAATTGTCAGAAATGACAGGAGTATCTGTAAGTTCCATCAAACATTCATTAAGCGAAATAGGAGATGGGGTAGAAGCATTTGGTGCAAAATTGTTATGTGTACCAAGGAAGGGAATCTGCCTTGTAGCTACAGATGAGCAGCGTGAAAAAATATTGGAAGAACTTGATTCATACGCAAATAGTAATCCGGAATCTTTTTTCTACCGGAAAAATTATATTTTAGATATTTTGTTTAATTTTCCAGCCAACTATACTATACAGCTTTTTGCAGAAGAGTTATGTGTCAGCAGGAAAATAATTCAGAAAGATCTGGATTCTGTAAAAGAATATTTGAAACAATTTCATTTAGAGTTGTCAAAAAGAAAAAATCAGGGAATTAAAATTGTTGGCCGTGAATTCGATATAAGACAAGCAATTGTAGATACACAAAATACAAAATACTGGAAACATGCTTATATTGACGATTTACCAGAAAACTTGGATTACCGGATCAGCAAAAGAGCTTTTACATTCTTTTCTGATTACTACTCAAAAGAAGATATTATGCAGACGCAAAGTTGTCTTGCTGAGGTAGAAAAAGAATTGAAAGTGGTTTTTGTGGATATTGCATTTTGTAGAATTACTGAATATTTGCTGCTTGCAAAAAGACGTATTCTGGAAGGCAAAAAGGTAACCAACTCAGAAAATCGGACAATGACACAATTGGATTCAGCTTATATGAAAGCGGCAAAAGATATTTTAGACCGATTTTTTCCGGATGAACAAAAAATGGAACTGGAATATCAGTTTCTGGCTGCCAAGCTATATGTTGCACGGACATGTCAGGTTCAGGCAGATATACAGGACGATGAACTGATGGATCTGGTAAACGATTATGTTTCTATTGTTCTTAATGTAATGCAGAAAGAAAATACAATAAAGCGCCGGGAACTGGAGAAGCAGATTGCTACTTTTCTGATGAAAGTCAAAGTAAAACATGATTATATGCTAGTTGAATGGGACGACTTACATAAAGATATTCAGCAAAATCTTCAAAGTATTTATGCAGTATGTCTTACGTATGCTTTTTATCTGGAAAATAACATTGGTTTTGTTTTGACGCAGGATGAAATTGCATGGATTACTCTTTTGATCCATCAGGCATCGATTGACAGTCGAAGTGAAAAACAAGGTATTTTAGTAACAGCAACAGATATTTATACGGCAAAATATGATGTGATGAAGATTGAAAATGAGATAGATAATCTCGAAATTGTAAAAACGGTTCATATTAATGATTATAAACCGGAAAATACCCAGGGGAAGCTGGTAATTTCAACAGTACCTTTGAAAGAAAAGCAAAGTAATGCAATAGAAATAACAAAACATGTGACGCAGATGGATTTGAATAAAATCATAAACTATATGGATGTTTATACGAGGACAGAGCAAAAACAGCAGTTATTTAACACGGTTCGTAAAACATTTCGCAAAGAACTGATATTAACGGACGTAATGACAGCAACAAAAAAAGAAACTATTGCCGAGGCAAGTAAATTATTGTGTCAGGAAGGATGTCTGGAGGAAGATGTGACGGAAAAAGTTTTTGAACTTGAGGAAAGACGGCCTACCACCATAGGAAATCAGATTGCCATGGCCCATGTGTATAAGGAACATGTAGCGGAAAGTGGAATAGTATTACTGAAAATGAAATATCCGGTACAATGGTCAAATACATCGAAAGTTAAGCTTGTATTTTTTATTGCGATTAATTTTGAAAACTCAGAGGAAATTGTAGAATTATTTAAGTTTCTATATAGTCTTATAGACAATAAGAAAGCAATAGAAAAAATCATAGGGGCAAAAGAACCAAAAGAAATCTATGAAATACTGATAAAAGAACTCAGATAGTTATTTCAAAAAGAGATTATAAAAATATTAACTATATTTAACAGGAGGATGTCAAAATGTTAGTAAACATGAAAGAAATCTTGGAAATCGCTGAAAAAGAAGGATATGGAATTCCTTGTATCAACACACCAAATGAGGAAACAGTTCGTGCGGTTATCGGAGCAGCAGAAGAATTGAACACACCGATTATCATTGACCACGCACAGGTACATGATACATTGATTCCAATCGAGAGAATTGGGCCGGTTATGTTGAAATATGCAAAAGAAGCAAGAGTTCCTGTCTGTGTACATCTGGATCATGGTAGTGATTATGAATTTGTTATGAGAGCGGTTAAAATAGGTTTCCCATCCATCATGTATGATTGCAGTGCACTTCCTTTTGAAGAAAATCTGGAGAAAGTTAAGAAATTTGTTCAGTTTGCGCATGCAGCGGGAATAACAGTAGAAGCCGAATTAGGTGTAATGGCATCTACAGAAGAAGATACACATGAAGATGCTGAAAGCAGAGTACTGACAAATGAAGATATCAAAGAATTTTTTACAGAACCTGAAGAGGCAAAAGTATTTGCTGAAGAAACAGGATGTGATGCATTAGCTGTATGTTTTGGAACAATGCATGGAATCTATGCAGAACCTCCAGTATTGGATATTGACAGGGTAAAAGCATTACGTGCAGCTATTCCTGATACATGCCGCGTTGTTATGCATGGGGCTTCAGGGGTAGAATTTGACCAGGTTCAGAATGCTATCAGTGCAGGATGTTCAAAGATTAATTATTATTCTTATATGGCAAAGGCAACAACAAAATTTGTTGCAGATAAAGTAGCAGAAACAGAAGGAAAGATCGCATATCATGAATTACAGGAAGCAGCATATGAATTCATGAAAGGTTATGCAAAAGACGTAATCAGTGCATTTAAAAATGGAAAATAAAAAGTAAATCAGGGAGGTATTTCATGGGCAGCGTGAATTTAGCAGAAGTGTTGCTTGATGAAATGGTAATTCTTGATTGTGAGCCTTTTAAAGACAAAGATGATATGTTTGATGCAATGACTCGCAAATTTGAAGAAGCAGGCTTTGTATCAGATGCAAAAGCATACAAAGAAGCACTTGAATACAGAGAAACACTTGGTCCGACATATATGGGAAACTTTGTTGCAATTCCCCATGGAAAATGTAAAGAAGTTATAAAACCAGGAATTGGATTCTGTAGATGTAAAGAACCTTTCATCTATGAGTCTGCAGGGGAGTCGGGCGAGGTCAAATACATCTTTGTATTGGCTATTTCTGACAATCAAGCCAATGATTACCATTTAAGAGTTCTTGCAACATTAGCAGGGATGTTAGCACACGAAGAGTTTTTAGAACTTCTTGGAACGGCAGAAAGCTATGAAGATCTGATTCATGGCATAAGCAATATGTAATCGGTATGTTATTACATGCCAGAAAAAGAAAACGGGAGGTGAAAACTTATGAAAGTAGTAGCAATCACATCTTGTGCAACCGGTATCGCACATACCTACATGGCAGCGGAAGCCATTATGAAAGTATGTAAAGAGAGGGGACACGAGTGCAAAGTTGAAAAACAGGGAGCTTTAGGAATTGAGGACAAGCTAAAGACCCGTGAGATCAAAGAAGCAGATTTGATCGTTTTTGCCAATGACGTTGGTATTACAAAGGCAGAACGCTTCGAACCTTACAAAGACAAAATCTTTCAGACAAAACCACATGACGTAATTAAGGACCCAAACATTATTTTTAGCGGAATGGAATAGTAAAAATTCAAAAATTGAGGAAAATGAAAAATATTTGTGAAAGGACGGAAAGATAAATGAGAGATGTTATTGATGATATCAAAGAAGCGTTTTTAACAGGTGTATCGTACATGCTACCATTCGTAGTAGCCGGAGGTATCCTGGTAGCATTAGGATTTTTGTTAGGAGGATATAATATCCCGAATACAGTAGAACCGGGAAGAAATTTTGCATCTACTATTTTCTGGATTGGTAAAATCGGATTAGGTACATTTATGGTACCAATTCTGGGAGCGTATGTAGCATATTCAATTGCTGATAAACCAGGTATCTGTGTTGGTATGTTCGGAGGCTGGATGGCAACGGATCCGTGGGGAATGGGATATGGTTCCGGATTTATCGGTGCTTTGATCGCAGGAATCCTGGCAGGATATCTTGTAAACTGGTTAAAGAAGATTCCATTACCAAACGCTTTAAGATCACTTCTTCCTACATTAATTATTCCGGTTATTGGATGTGCAGTAATCTGTTTATTGATGCATTATGTAATTGGTGGGCCTTTAGGAGCATTGACACAATGGTTAACAAAAATGCTGGATGGTCTTGGAACAGGAAACCTGGTACTTCTTGGTATTGTGCAAGGATGTATGCTTGCATTTGACATGGGTGGTCCATGTAATAAGGTTGCGTATGCATTTGCATTGGCATGTATGGAAACAGGAAACTTTGCACCAATGGCTGCAAACTTTGTTGCTTGCTGTGCACCTCCATTAGCAATGGCATTTGCTATGTTAGTTGCACCTAAGAAATTTACACAGGAAGACAGAGATGGTATTCCAGGATGCTTCGCAGGAGCATTATGTATGATCACAGAGTTTGCAATTCCATATGCAGCTAAAAATCTGAAATATATTCCATGTTACATGGTTGGTTCTGCAGTTGGAGCAGTAATCTCTTATTTATGGGGAATTACCATCAGAGCACCTCATGGTGGTGTATTCGTAGTATTTGCTATGAATAAAGTAGTACCATTCTTCATTACATTGATTATTGCAGGTGCAATTTCTGCAGCACTGATCGTATTGGTTACAAAACCGGAAGAAGAAAAATAGAGTTTATAAAAAAGGACAGGAGAAATAAAAATGGCAAAATTATTTGATATTATGGGAAGATTCCCTTTTGAACCGGACAAGAAAAAACCGATGTTAATCCGTAAACAAGATTATTCTACAGCATTGTATCCACCGGATAATGCATTTACATCAGATAATACATTTACGATGATTACAACCGATACTTTCATGTTAGGAATTTACGAATTAGGACCAGGAGGAGTATTTGCACCGCTTGATATCCATCCTGGAGATGAATCCTATTATATCTTAAATGGACCTGTACTTCAGAGAAGTGGTAATGGACAGTTCGCTTATCTGCAGACAGGAGAAGGTTTATTCATGCCAGAAGGTGCATGGCATTGCTGCCATAACTTCTCTGACGAAAAAGCCAGAATTCTTTATTTCATTACACCAAAAGCATGGAGTGAATCCATTCCTCCAGCAGTAATTCCAACTGAAGAAGAAACTAAATTCTACAAAGGACCAAATAATGAAAACCTGCCTGATATGCGAGGAGCTATAAAAGATATCTCCAGACAGGGATGTACGGATGATATTGGACATTGGCCAGTAGATCCTGAAGAAGCAAGAAAAACAGGTGCTGTATATGCAGTACGTGATTTTGAAAAACTGAATAATGTACATGGAACAACTCATCCAATGATGTTAAGATTCATTACAAGTAATGATTATGGACATTTTGGAGAAATGATTCTTCCAGCAGGTGGTTATGGACCAAGATGTTCAGATCCAGATGTTCATGCAGGAGATGGTGCATTATATTGTGTTGATGGCCCTGTAACAGTAAATCTGGTAGATGCTCAGGAAAGCTTTGTTCTGGAACCAGAAGATACATTCTTCCTTCCAGCAGGAACAAAATATCAGTTAGTGAATTTTGAAAATAAACCAGTTAAAGTAGTATTTGCCATTACAGAACTGTAAGAAAAATCAGGATGATAGGGAAACCCTATCATCCTGTATTAATAATCAGAAACAGAACTGTTATACAGTTTAGAAGGAGATCATTATGAAAATATCATTAGGATGTGATGAAGCAGCTTATGAGTTAAAAGAAACTATTAAAAAGAGACTTCAGGAAACAGGACATGAAGTTATTGATAATGGTGTAGGAGAAGGAGAAGTTGAATTATATCCGGATGTTGCAGTGAGAACCTGTGAAAAAGTAACAGACGGGACTTGTGATCGTGGGATTCTTGTATGCGGAACGGGAATTGGAATGGCCATGACAGCAAATAAAGTTCCGGGAATACGTGCAGCAGTCTGCCATGATCCATTTTCAACAGAAAGATCTATCTTAAGCAACAATGGAAATGTTATGTGTATGGGCGCAAGAGTTATTGCACCACAGCTGGCTTTATATTTACTGGATATCTGGATGGGGCTTACTTTTAAAGATGGACCGTCTACAGAAAAAGTTGAACGTATCATGCACTATGAAAACCAGTTTTGTGGAAAATAGGAGGATATAGGTATGTATTTTAAATTTGGAGTAGATACATTTATCTGGGCTGAAAATTTCAAAGAAGAGCATCTTTGGATTATCCCAAAAGCAAAAGAACTTGGATTTGAAGTTATTGATTTTGCAATCGCTAATCCATATACTTTTCCAACAAAAGCAGTAAAAGCTGAATTGGAAAGAGTAGGAATAGATTGTGTATGTACCACAACATTAACATTGGAAACAAATCCGATTTCTCCAGATGCTGAAATCCGTCAGGCAGCAGTTTCAGCTATGAAAAAATGTGTAGATATCTGTAATGAATTAGGAGCTCCTATTCTTGGTGGAGTAAATTATGCCGGATGGGGATATATAACAAAGAAACCTAGAACATACCAGGAATGGGAATGGGGCGTTGAATGTATGCGTCAGGTTGCCCGATATGCAAAGGAAACAGGAACAGTGAACATTTGTGTAGAATGTGTTAACCGGTTTGAAACACATTTTCTGAATATTGCAGCAGATGCTGTTCAATTTTGTAAAGACGTGGGAGTTGACAATATGAAAGTACATCTTGACTGCTTCCATATGATTCGTGAGGAAAAGAGCTTTGCAGGAGCAGTAAAAGAATGTGGAAAAGAATATCTCGGATATGTTCATGTAAATGAAAATGACCGTGGAATTCCAGGAACCGGTCTGGTTCCATTTAAAGAATTCTTCCTTGCATTAAAAGAAATTGGATACGAAGGACCTCTGGTTATTGAGTCATTTGATCCAAGCTTTGAAGAATTAGCAGGAAACTGTGCAATCTGGAGAAATTTTGCAGATACAGGAGAAGAGCTGGCAATTGAAGGATTGAAAAATCTGAAAGCAATTGCAGATGCTTTATAGGAGGAAACAGGTCATGAATCGAATTGTAAATAATCCTGATTATGTTGTTGAAGATATGTTAAAAGGGTTTGTAAAAACTCATAAAGATATTGTATCAACAACAGAAAATGAAAGAGTTATTAAATATAAAAATGCACCGGTAGAAGGAAAAGTTGGAATCGTAACCGGAGGAGGATCTGGACACAAACCGGCTTTTATAGGATATATTGGAGAAAATCTCTGTGATGCAGTAGCAGTAGGAGAAATTTTTTCTTCACCAACTGCAAAGGCATTTTTAGATGCAATGAAAGAAGCAGATTCTGGAAAAGGTGTTGCCTGCCTGTATGGAAATTATGCAGGAGATAATATGAATGTAAAAATGGCAATGCGTAAGGCAAAGAAACTGGGAATTGAAGTAAAAACAGTTGTTGCCAATGATGATTGTGCTTCTGCACCAAAAGATGAAATCGAAAAAAGAAGAGGTGTTGCCGGAGAAGTCCTTATGTGGAAAGTCGGCGGCGCCAAAGCAGCCATGGGAGGAAGTCTTGATGAGGTTATTGCGGTAGCACAAAAAGCAATTGACAATACACGTTCTGTTGGAATTGGTACAGCACCATGCACAATTCCGGCAGTAGGTCATCCAAATTTCCAGATCGAAGACGGAACCATGGAAGTTGGAATCGGACATCATGGTGAACCAGGAATTAATGTACAGCCATTAAAGACTGCCAGTGAAATTGCAGATGAAATGCTGGATATTATTATTCCGGATCTCCCATTTGAAAGTGGAGATGAAGTAGTTGTACTGTTATCTGGACTGGGTGCAACACCAGTGATGGAACAGTATATTGTATATGACAGAGTTGAAGAAGTTTTGTCAGAAAAGGGAATTAAAGTACATCGTTCATATGTAGGAAATTATTTTACATCGCTTGAGATGATGGGGGTTACCTTGACAGTCATGAAGTTAGATGATGAGCTAAAAGAATGCATAGATATGCCGGCTAATTCTGCAGGATTAAAGCAGTTTTAAAATGATAATTCTTTCATAAATATAGAGAAGACATTCTCAAGGTAAAATATGGCACAATTATTTGTGCCATATTTGAACCTAAAACTGTTTGGGGAAAAAAATATACTGTGATAAAATAAAGTCAGTAACGAAAGAGACTTTGGAAGGAGAAGGAATATGTCAAGTTTTAAAAATGCAGATGCAGGTGTAGTTGTGGATAAATTAATCAAAACAATCCAGGAACAGAGAGATTACTTAAGTGAAATCGATGGAAAAATTGGTGATGGAGATCATGGTATCAATATGAACAAAGGATTCACCATGTGTGAAAAGAAACTGGAAGGACAGACTTATAATTTATCAGAAGGTCTATCTATCCTTGGTGCTACTCTTCTGGAGGATATTGGTGGATCAATGGGACCTCTTTACGGAATGTTATTTGATGAAATGTCAATGGCATGTGAAGATGCAGAAGATATTGATGCAGATGTATTTGCAGAGATGATTACAGGTGCAGTAGAAGGAATTCAGGATATCAGCCCTGCACAGGTTGGAGATAAATCTTTGTTAGATACTTTAGTTCCAGCCAAAGAAGCTTTTGTAGCAGCCAAAGAAGCAGGAAAAGAATTTGCTGAATGTCTGGACGAAATGAATGCTGCAGCAGAAAAAGGATGGCAGTCAACAAAAGATCTTGTAGCAAAGATCGGACGTGCAAGCCGTCTTGGAGAACGTTCCAGAGGAGTTTTGGATGCAGGAGCAACAAGTTGCTATTTCATTATCACAACCATAGGAACCGCAGCAAAAGAATTACTATAATATCAATTTAACCTCTATATATTATATTCATACAATTCAGTAAAACAGGAGTCACGAAAATCTGGCTCCTGTTTTATATTATACAAAATTACAAATATTTACATTAATGGGTTGACAAGGAAAATATAATATGATAACTTATCAGTAGAAAGTGCTTATATAGTAGCACATAAGTTTTTTGACAGATCCCCTTATTTTAAGATCTTGGTTCCTTTTGGCATTTCAGCCATACATACCCCCGAATTTCTTAAAATCATCATCAATCATTCATACTATCCTCTATCTATTTAGCAGCTGTATGAGCACTTTCATTTTTTTCTCAATCAGTAAATGACAAATAAGAAAGAATATGTTATCATAATACTTTAGTTAGAAGATTTATAAAGAATAATTCACATATAGGAGGAAAAAATATCATGCCAGTAAAATATGTATTTGTTACCGGTGGAGTGGTATCCGGATTAGGAAAAGGAATCACAGCTGCTTCTCTGGGACGATTACTGAAAGCAAGAGGCTATCATGTGACAAGCCAGAAGTTTGACCCATATATCAATATTGATCCAGGAACAATGAATCCAATTCAGCACGGAGAAGTATTTGTAACAGATGATGGGGCAGAAACTGACCTGGATCTTGGACATTACGAAAGATTCATCGACGAGGGCCTGAACAAGAAGTCAAATGTTACCACAGGTAAGGTTTACTGGAGTATTTTATCAAAAGAACGTCGTGGAGATTATGGCGGAAATACAGTACAGGTCATTCCACATGTAACCAATGAAATTAAAAGCCGTTTTTACAGAAGCGATGATACCAGCCGTCAGGAAGTTGCCATTATCGAGATTGGCGGTACAGTAGGAGATATTGAAAGTCAGCCATTTCTGGAAGCTTTAAGACAGTTCCAGCATGAAGTTGGACATGAAAACTGTATTTTAATTCACGTGACTCTGATTCCATATCTGAAGAGTTCAGGAGAATTAAAAACAAAACCAACACAGGCAAGTGTAAAAGATCTTCAGGGAATGGGAATCCAGCCGGATATTCTTGTATGTCGTTCTGATTATCCTCTGGATGACGGAATTAAAAGAAAGATTGCACAGTTCTGTAATGTAGATAGAGACCGTGTTATTCAGAATCTGGATGCAGAAGTTCTCTATGAAGTACCATTGATGATGGAGAAAGAACATCTGGCACAGGAAGTATGTACATGTCTGAATATGCCATGTCCGGAACCGGATCTGGATGACTGGAAACAGATGATTGATAACTGGAAGAATCCAAAACATAAAGTAGAGATTGCGCTGGTAGGAAAATATGTATCTCTTCATGATGCTTATATCAGTGTTGTTGAATCTTTGGAACATGCAGGAGTTGCCAATTCTGCAGATGTGAATATACGCTGGGTGGACTCTGAAAGAGTAAGTTCATACAATGTGGATGAGATGCTTGGAGGAGTTCATGGAATACTTGTTCCAGGAGGATTTGGAGACCGTGGAATTGAAGGTATGATCTGTGCTATTAAATATGCAAGAGAACATAAGATTCCTTATCTTGGAATTTGTCTTGGAATGCAGCTGACTCTTGTAGAATTTGCAAGAGATGTTCTTGGATACGAAGATGCACACAGTCAGGAGTTTGATCCGGATACAACACATCCAATGATTCATATTATGCCAGATAAAGATGGATTAAAGAATCTTGGAGGAACTTTACGTTTAGGTTCTTATCCTTGTGTGCTGGCAGAAGGCTCTAAGGCAGCACAGCTGTATGGAGAAAAGGAAATCCATGAAAGACATCGTCATAGATATGAAGTAAATAATGCATACCGTGATGAGTTACAGGCAAATGGAATGATGCTGTCAGGATGTTCACCAGATGGAAGAATAGTGGAAATGGTTGAAATTCCATCTCATCCTTGGTTTGTGGCAACACAGGCTCATCCAGAATTTAAATCCAGACCAAATAAGGCCCATCCGTTATTTAAAGGATTTATTAAGGCTGCTTTAGATCATCAGAAATAAAGCATCAACTGGTCCCGAAAGGAGAACGTTATGAAATATGAAATTATTGGAAGTACAGTACCAGCTGTGGAAGTGGAACTTGGGAAGGGTGAATCAATGTTTACCCAGTCAGGAGCTATGACCTGGATGGATTCATCTGTTAAGGCGGATACCAAGATGGAAGGCGGACTGCTAAAGGGACTTGGAAGAAAATTTGCAGGAGAGTCATTATTTGTAGTTACTTACAGTGCACAAAAGGAAGGAGCAAAAATCGCTTTTGCGTCTTCTGTACCGGGAAAAATTATGAATGTTGATTTTCAGGGAAATGGAAGTCTGATTTGTCAGAAAGATGCATTTTTATGTGCAGAGAAAACGGTCCAGCTCAGTACGGTATTTACAAAAAAGATTAGTGCAGGTGTTTTTGGCGGGGAAGGTTTTATTCTTCAAAAACTTTCCGGAACAGGAACAGCATTTCTTGAAATTGATGGAGATGCTATCACAAAGGAACTGGCTCCAGGTGAGACAATCCTTGTAGATACAGGAAACGTTGTTGCATTTGAAGAAAGTGTATCTTATGAAATAGAAAGAGTAAAAGGTGTGAAAAATATATTTTTTGGAGGAGAAGGATTGTTTTTGACGAAACTTACAGGTCCAGGAAAAATTATTTTACAGACAATGAATTTCAATGATTTTGCAGGAAGGATTGCAGGTTATTTTCCTGATTCAAAAGAGTAAGAGGAAAAGCGTTAATTGTAAAAAATTAACGCTTTCTTTTTTATTTGGAAGGACCATGCGGACCTGATGGTTTTGTTCTAAATAATAAAAAAGAAATGCAAAAGTAAATATGATATAATAAAGAAAATAGACAATGATAAAAAAATGGTTGTTAGGGGGATATAAATGAATGTAAGAGGTGTACGTCTTTATGGAGTAAAAGATATACGATTGGAAGAATTTGATCTTCCCGAGATAAAAGAAGATGAAATTTTATTAAAGGTTATTTGTAATGGGATTGCTATGTCTACACTGAAAGAAATAACTCTTGCTCAGAGACATTTAAGAGTTCCCAAAAATATTCATACCAATCCCATTCTGATAGGTCATGAGTTTTCAGGAATTATTGAAAAAGTAGGGAAAAAATGGAAGGATGATTATCATGAGGGAGAGCGGTTTGTAATTGTTCCAGAGATTCCGGGTCAGATTGAGTCGCCAGGGTATTCATATAAGTATTTTGGAGGCGCAGCAACATATTGTATTATTCCCGGAGACATAATTGAAAAGGGTTGTTTGATATCGTATGAGGGGGATAGTTTCTACGAGCCAGCAATGGCACAGGCTTTATATAGTATTGTTGGAAGTTTTCATTCCAATTATCACACGATTCCAGGATCACATGAACATATTTTAGGAATCCGTGAAGGTGGGAATACGATTATTTTGGGAGGTTGTGGTCCTATGGGAATCATGGCAATCCGATATGTATTACAAATGAAAAAGAAGCCTAGAAGACTTGTGATAACAGATACCAATGAAGAACGTATTGAAAAAGTCAGAAAATTGATTACGGTTCAGGAGGCAAGAAGGAATGGGGTTGAATTATATTATATTAATCCGTCTATGTTAACAGATCCTGTTCCTGCATTACTTGCTATTACTCTAGAAAAAGGATATGATGATGTATTTGTGTATGCACCTCCTAAAAATGTGGCAGAAATCGGTAATCGGATTATGGCAATGGATGGGTGTATGAATATTTATGCGGCAACCGCAGACAAGAAATATCGTGCTGGAATGAATATTTATGGAAGTCATTATCTCAAAACAAAGTTAATTGGTTCTTCGGGGGGACTTCGCTCAGATATGGAAGAAGCTTTAGAAATTATAGATAATAAGAAGATCAATCCGGCAATTGGTATTACACATATTGGAGGAATAGATGCTGTTGTTGACACAACTCTCTATTTAAAGAAAATGCAGGGAGAGAAAAAAATCATATATAATCACATTAATATGCCGTTGACGGCAATTGAGGATTTTAGAAAACTGGAAAAAAATAATCCAGTATTTGGTCAGCTGGCTGATGCCTGTGATAAACATGGAGGCTTTTGGAATAAAGAAGCAGAAGATATTTTACTTGCCAATTTTTAATATAACCCACAGCATATTAATTATGAATGCTGTGGGTTTACTGTTATATGAATTGAGATTTATATCAGATGAGGGATGACTCCCGCCTCTGTAGGCGGTGAGCAACAATTATGTATCAGTGGCGGGTTTCAATCCCCCATCTGATATACGCTCCGCGAGGATGCGCAGGAATTCGGATTGGAAGTATGTCTGCTATGCAGACCCGAATTCCGCGCCAAGACTCGCGAGCGAGTCTTGAAGGATAATTTAATTTATTGGACTTTCATTGCACGGATGGAATTGATAACACAGAGCATTGCAACACCCGTGTCAGCGAATACGGCCATCCACATATTGGCATATCCCAAAAGTCCAAGAATCATAACCAAAGCTTTGACTCCCAATGCAAAAATAACGTTTTGCCATGCAATACGACTAGCTTTCTTACTGATGGAAATAGCCTGAGGGATTGCACTGACACTGGAAGTCATAAAGACTACATCAGCAGCTTCAATGGCTGCATCAGCCCCACTGCCCATGGCAGCACCGCAGTCAGCTCCTGCCAGAACCGGAGCATCATTGATTCCATCTCCGACAAACATGACAGATCCATGTTTCTGACGTTCTTCTTTTAGTCGACTTAGTTTTTCATCAGGAAGAAGACGTGCATATACTTGATCAATACCAGTCTGGGAGGCAATTGCTTCGGCACTTTTGATAGAATCGCCAGTAAGCATTACCGTGTGAAGTCCTTGATTTTTTAGGATCCCAATGGCTGATTTAGCATCTTTTTTTAATGTGTCAGAAATCAGGATATATCCGGCCAACACACCATTTTCAGCTATATATACTTCAGTTCCATATAAATTAATTGATTCAGGAACAGAAATATGATACATATCCATTAATTTTTGATTGCCAGCTAGAATTTCTTTTCCATCCAGAGAAATAACAGTTCCATGACCGGCAATTTCCTTTACAGAATCAGCTGAGGAATATGACAATTTTTTCTTCCGGGCAGCTTCTAAAATACTCTTTCCAATTGGATGTGAAGAACCTGCTTCGCAGGATGCCGCCAATGCAAGAAGTTCATTTTCAGAATAACTGCTTAATGAATGAATTTCCTGCACCTGGAAATTGCCCTCAGTTAAGGTCCCTGTTTTATCCATAACGATGGATTGGATATGATTTAATGTTTCAAGAGCTGCGCCTCCTTTAAATAGAATACCCAGACGGGATCCTGCACCGATTCCGGAGAAAAATGCAAGAGGAACACTCAGTACTAAAGCACAAGGACAGCTGATAACAAGAAAAGTCAGTGCGGTATATACCCAATGATGCCAATTTCCTGTGATTAAAGATGGAAGAATGGCAGTTATCAATGCCAGAATAACAACAAAAGGTGTATAGATTCTGGAAAATCGGGTGATAAAACGATCAATTGTTGGTTTGCTGGCAGCAGCATTTTCTACAGAATCCATAATGCGTGTGACCATTGAATCTTCAAGAAGCTTCTCAACTTTTATCTGGATTAATCCCGAGGTATTCATACAGCCAGAGATAACAGAGGTACCTACAGAAGCAGATACAGGAACCGGTTCGCCTGTTACAGGAGAAGTATCAATCATTGTTTCTCCATTAACAATAGTACCATCCAGTGGAATACGGTCTCCTGGACGTACCTGTATAATATCACCTATCTGGGCATCTTCTGCATCTATAACAGATATATTACCATGAATATCAACGTAATTTACCACTTCAGGACGCATGTCAATGGCATCCATAATCTGTGAACGACTTCGGGCAACAGCCTTATTTTCAAATAATTCACCAATGCGATAAAAAAGCATGACTCCAACAGCTTCAGCAAATTCTCCGATAAAAAAAGCTCCAATTGTGGCAATACTCATTAAGAAATTTTCATCAAAAACCTGACCGCGGGTAATGTTGCGAAAAGCAGTCCAGACAATCCGGGCGCCTAAAATAACATACGCAGTGATAAAACAAAGATTTCCATAAATGGTACTGGAGGATTTTAAAAATTGTCCTGCAGTAAAGAATCCAATACCGAGAATGATGCAGATTAAAGCTTTTGTATCTTCGTTCATTGTATTATTGGTGGTTTCTTTTTGATGTTTTATGCGGGCAGGACGTATGGAAACAGTTACCTGAGGTTCGATGGATGTACATATTTTCTGAATCTGCGGAAGAAGGGATTTTGCATCAGGAGCCCAGACACGCAGTTGTTTTGTTGCATAAGTCAAAGAAGCTGCTTCAACCTCCGGAAGACCATTGATTTTTTCTTCCATTTTACCGGCACAATGAGCACAGCCCAGATTGTCGATAATAAAAATTACAGGAGCGCCGGTACCTTCTTTGGCAGCAGCGGATTCCTGATGATGGTGATCATGACCGCAGTCGCATTCTTCCTGATGATGGTGATCATGACCGCAGTCGCATTCTTCCTGGTGATGGTGATCATGACCGCAACCGCATTCTTCCTGATGATGGTGATCATGCTCGCAACCACATTCTTTATGGTATTGTTTGTTAATTTCTTTCATTGATTTTCCCCTTTTCAAAAATTGTTTTCAGCATTTCAGTAATGAGGCAGCCTTCATTAGAATCAGAAATTGTATAATGAACCTCTTTACCGATTCTTCGACTGGTAATGACACCTAGTTGTTTTAATGAACGAAGGTGATGTGAAACAGCAGGAGGGCTCATTTCAATAGCTGCAGCTATATTTCGAACACACACTTCTCGATTATAGAGCAGATATAAAATTCGAAGACGGGTGCTGTCACTTAGTAATCCAAACAAACTCGCAGCTTCTATGGAGAACTCTTCAGAAGGAAGAGCATTTTTTAATTCTGTGACATCACAACCATGTCCATGGATATCAACAGAAGAGATATTTAAATGACTCATAAAATAATCCTTTCTTTACGATTAAATGATTGCTTAATTGTTTATGCTTTGAATATAATACAAAGTTTAGGAAAAGTCAACATATATATCAAAAATGAAAAAAATTATCAATTTATTAAAAAATCTCTTGCAATATGTAAGGTGAAATGCTAATATACAGTTGTAATGAAAATAAATGAAAATAAATAAAAATACATAAAAATAACTTACTTGTATTAAAGGAGGAGAATATGAAGGTTAAAGGTGTAAGATTGTATGGTGCTGATGACATTCGTTTAGAAGAATTTGAATTACCGGAAATTAAGGATGATGAAATTCTTGTAAAAGTAATGAGTGACAGTATTTGTATGTCAACATGGAAAATGGTAAAACAGGGAGCAAACCATAAGCGAGTTCCTGCTGACGTTGCAGAAAATCCAATTATCATAGGACATGAATTTGCTGGTGATATTGTAAAAGTTGGAAAGAAATGGCAGGACAAATTCAAACCAGGTCAGAAGTTTGCTCAGCAGCCAGCAATTCCTGGGCAGGCAGAATCTCCAGGATACTCTTATACAGAATGTGGTGGTGCCGCTACATATTGTATTTTCCCAAATGATATTATTGAAGCAGGATGTCTGTGGACACACGAAGGAGAATCTTATTTTGAATCTTCTGTAGCAGAACCTATGTGCTGTGTTATTTGTGGTTATAAAACAAACTATCATACAAAAGACCGTTATGAACATGTAATGGGAACAAAAGCAGGCGGAAGTATTGCAATCCTTGGAGGATGTGGACCGATGGGACTAGGAGCAGTCAGCTATGCTCTGGCAATCGATAATAAACCGGCAAAACTTATTGTTACAGATGTGGATGATGCAAAACTGGCAAGAGCTAATGAAGTGATTTCTGTAGAAGAAGCAAAAGAAAAAGGTGTTGAACTGATATATGTAAACACAGCCAAAATGGAAAATCCAGCTGAAGAATTAAAAGCATTGTCAGTAGACGGAAAAGGATTTGACGACGTATTTATTTATGTGCCGATTAAGAGTGTGGCAGAGCTTGGAAATCAGATCCTTGGATTTGATGGATGTATGAATCTTTTTGCCGGACCAACTGATACAAAATTCTCTGCAGATGTTAATCTTTATGATTGTCATTATAATTCAACCCGTATACTGGGAAGTACAGGCGGAAGCATTGATGATATGAAAGAAGCCATTGATCGTGCGGCGAGAAAAGAAATCAAAACATCTGTAATGATTACACATGTGGGAGGAATTAATTCCATCGTTGATACAACTATGAATCTGCCAAATATTCCAGGTGGAAAGAAACTGACTTATCTTCAGTTCGATATGCCTATGACTGCCATCAGTGACTTAAGAAGTCTTGCCGATGAGGATCCATTCTTTAATGAACTTGCAGATATTTGTGACAAACATAATGGATTGTGGAGTGTCGAAGCAGAAAAAGCATTATTTGCACATTATGGAGTAAAATAGTTTATAGAAAAGCAGGTGAAGTATGTTTGCACAAGAGCGAAGAGATCATATCATTTCATATCTGAAAGAAAAAAAGAGAATTGAAGTGAAAGAACTGGAAGAAATATTTCAGGTTAGTGGCGCAACGCTTCGGACGGATTTACGTACATTGGAACAAGAAGGTAAATTAGTTCGAACCCATGGAGGTGCTTTACTGAAAGATGATGAGATCCAAAAGGAAGATAATCTGATCAGCCGAAAATGTAATCCGCAGAAAAGAGCAATTGCCAGAGAAGCAAAGCGGTATATTAATGAACGGGAAACCATCATTCTTGACAGTGGGTCTACAACGCTGGAGCTTGCCAGAGAACTGAAAGATGCAAAAGATTTGAAAATTATTACAAATGATCTTCAAATTGCACTGGAATTGCAGGAAAATCCATGGATTGATCTGTATTTGGTTGGAGGAAGAGTTCGAAACAGGTTTCGTCTGACCCATGGAGCCATAGGCTTGGATTTTTTAAAAGGTATCGCAGCCAACAAAGTATTCTTATCTCCAAATGCACTATCAGTATTTGATGGTGCAACCACCAGTAATGAAGAAATGCAGGCAATTAAGCAAGCAATGATAAGGGCATCTGCAGAAGCCTATATGCTTTGTGAAAGCAGTAAAATCGGTAGGAGATCATTCTGTAAGTTCGCATCGTTATCGGAATTTGAAATGATGTTTACAGATGAAGGTATTTCAAAACGAGAAAAGGAAACTCTCGAATCCAAAGGACTTATAGTGAAAATATGTAAATAATATTGAAGGAGGAATCATTGTGATTTCTCCTTTTTTTGTTGCAAATAAGTGGTTTTATGTTGCAAAAATACCACAATAATGCTATTATGTTTTTAAAATAAAAAAAAATAAAAGAAAAATAAAAAATAAATTTCAAAAAGAAAAGGAGATGTGATGATGAAAGTAGAAGGCGTAAGAATGCATGGATCAAAAGATATTCGTCTGGAAGAATTTGAACTTCCGGAAATTAAGGAAGATGAAGTGCTTCTGAAAGTAATGAGTGATAGTATTTGCATGTCAACATGGAAAGAAGTGAAACTAGGTTCCGGTCATATTCGGGTACCAGATACTATTGGAGAAAAACCAGTGATTGTTGGTCATGAATTTTCAGGAACAATTGAAAAAGTTGGTTCAAAATGGAAAAATGAGTATAAAGCTGGAGAGCGTTTTGTAGTATTACCAGGCATTCCAGGTCAGATGGGAGCTCCAGGATATTCTTATGAGTATTTTGGTGGTGCCGTAACCTATTGTATTGTTCCAAATGAAGTTATTGAGAAGGGATGTCTGCTCCACTATGATGGAGATTCTTTCTTTGAGGTGTCTGTTTCAGAACCTATGTACTGTATTATCGGCGGATATAATGCAAACTATCATACAAAGCCAGAGACACATGAACATTTTATAGGGGCCAGAGAAGGTGGAAATATTGCAATTCTTGGTGGATGCGGGCCTATGGGACTGGGAGCGATCAGTTATGCACTGGCAATGAAAAATAAACCTAAAATGATTGTGGTAACGGAAATAAACGATGATCGATTAAATCGTGCAAGAGAAGTGATTTCAGAAGAAGAAGCTAGATTAAAAGGGATAGAACTCCATTATGTAAATACAGCCAAAATGGATGACGAAGTAAAAGAACTGATGGAACTGACAGGCGGAGAAGGATATCATGATGTATTTGTATATGCTCCAGTTCGTCAGATTGCTGAAACAGGAAACAAAATTATGGCGTTTGATGGATGTATGAATTTATTTGCGGGACCTTCTGACAGCGGATTTTCAGCGGAAATAAATCTGTATGATTCACATTATCGAAATACTAAGATATTAGGGTCATCTGGAGGAATTAAAGGAGATCTTTTGGAAGCCCTTGATCTGATATCAAAAAAAGAAGTAAAGCCAGCTGTAATGATTACACATATTGGAGGATTAGATGCATATGCAGACACAACTCTGCATCTTCCAGAAATACCGGGAGGTAAAAAATTAATATATACACAGATTCATATGCCATTGACAGCTATTGAAGATTTTCGTAAAATAGGAGAAGAGAATCCATTATTTACCAAACTTGCAGATGCATGCGACAAACATCAAGGATTATGGAATAAGGAAGCAGAAGATATATTATTAGAACATTTTGAAGTATAAAAAGTAAAGAAAGGGAAGAATGTTTGCAAGGGAACGTAAAGAATCAATATTGATATATATGCGCCAGCATAAGAAGGCAAGTATTAAAGAACTTATTGAAGAGTTTCATGTTACTGGAGCTACAATACGAACGGATCTGAGAGAGCTGGAATCAGAGGGATTACTGATTCGGACCCATGGAGGTGCAATCTTAAACCAGGAAACAGTTGAAAGAGAAAATCTTTTAGCACTCAGAAAAGAAATTTATTATGATGAAAAGCGGCGGATTGCCCGGAAAGCTATGGATTTTGTTGAAGAGGGCGATATTATCCTGGTTGATAGCGGAACGACCATGGTAGAATTTGCATCAGGTCTTACCAGTTTTAACAACCTTAAAGTTGTGACCAATGATCTTACGATTGCATTGGGATTGCAGAAGACAGCAACTCTTGATGTAATATTAATCGGAGGAAATGTGCGAAATAGGTTTGAGTGTACCATTGGATCTTTTGGGATAGATTTTTTAAAGAGAATTTCTGTGGATAAAGTTTTTATGTCACCCAATTCTTTGTCTATTAGCAAAGGAATGACAAGCCCATATGAAGAGACGGCGGCTATGAAACGTGCCATGATGCAAACTTCAGGAAAACGATATGTTTTATGCGACAGTTCCAAAATCGGAAAAAAGAATTTTTGTAAATTTGCCGATTTGAATGAGTTTACCTGTCTGATTACGGATGACGGAATAAGATCCAAGGATGCTGAAGCAATTAAAAAGCAGGGTCTGGATATTGTTATAGCAGAGGCAGGCTGAATTATATTTTAAGCATTCAGAGTGCCAGGTGATGTTTCTGAAATAGAAAGATAATACTGATTTTATCAGTGTTATCTTTTTTTGTTGTGAAAAAAAAGATAAATAAAATGAAAAACTTGTCAAAATTTTTTTTGCAAAACTTAACACTATGATTGGTGGACTTATAGCAGGAATTGCCGTTATAATAAGCTTACAAGATAAACGTTTATCCTTATGTCACTTTTTTCTTTTTGAAAATTGTAAGAAGAAAATTTAAAAAGTAGAGGAACAAAAGGAGGACTATTATGGCAAATGATTTAAAAGCCAAGGTTCAAAAAATGGGTGGATTCCTTTCAGGAATGGTAATGCCTAACATTGGAGCCCTGATCGCATGGGGTATTATTACAGCTTTATTTATTCCTACAGGATATTTCCCAAATGAAAAAATGAATGAATTGGTAAGCCCAACACTTACATATTTGATTCCAATCTTATTTGGTTACACGGGTGGTTATACTGTATATGGAAGACGTGGTGCTGTAGCTGGATCGATTGCAACAATCGGTGTGGTTATCGGTGCTGATGTAACAATGATGATCGGTGGTATGATCATGGGACCTTTAGGTGCATGGATCATCAAACAGGTTGATAAAGCTTTAGACGGACATGTAAAACCTGGTCTTGAGATGTTAGTAGACAACTTCTCCATGGGAATCATCGGAGCAATTATGATGATTGCCGGATTCGTAGTTGTAACACCAGTTTTCGCAGCAATTACTAATGTATTAGTTGCATGTGTTAATTTTGCAATGGCACATAATATTCTGCCATTTACCCCAATCTTCGTTGTACCTGGACAGGTATTGTTCCTGAACAATGCAATCAATCATGGTATCTTTACACCATTAGCTATTGAACAGGCTGCTCAGACAGGAAAATCTATTTTGTTCTTAGTTGAAGCAAATGGTGGTAACTGGGCAGGACTGGTTCTTGCATTTATGTTTTTTGGCAAAGGAATGGCTAAGAAATCTGCACCTGGTGCAGCTATCATCCATATCATCGGTGGTATCGGGGAAGTATCTTACCCATATGCATTAATTAAACCAGTTACAATTCTTGGACCAATTTGTGGTTCTATCGCAGCATTATTCTGGTTAACATTTATGGATGGTGGTGCAGTAGCAGCTGTATCTCCTGGATCAATCATCGCATTGATTATTATGTCACCAAAAGGAAAACTGTTTGTTAATATAATGGTATATCTGATTGCCGCGGCGGTATCCTTTGTAATTGTTGCTTTCTTCCTGAAGAGAGATAAATCTACAGATGATGATCAGGAAGTCGGCGGAATTGATATGAGCCAGTTTGTAGAAAGCCATAGTGCACCTGGTGAAGAAAAGAAAGTATCATCTGATGTTGCAAAGCGTAAAGTTGAAAAAGTTGCTTTTGCATGTGATGCAGGTATGGGATCTTCTGCAATGGGAGCTTCTATGCTGAAAACACAGTTAAATAAAATAGGTGTATTTGTTGATGTCAGCCATGTATCAGTACATCAGATTCCAGAAGATATAGATGTGGTCGTAACAAACACTAATCTTCTGGAAGCAGCAAAGAAATCTGCACCAGCAGGAGTTCCGGTAATTGAAATTAAAGAGTTCCTCAATGCAGATGAACATAAAGCAATTGCTCAGGCGATTAAAGAAATGGCAGAGTAATTGAAGATTTTATAAGCCTTAGTAAAGGAGCGGATAGGATTATGATAATGTCAACGCGGACGAAAGAGATAATTCAAATCGTAGTAGCAGAGCATGGATATATTACTATCAAGGATATTGCGGGCAAAATGAACATTTCAGAGCGAACAGTGTATCGGGAAATCCCTGAAATCACAGATGTATTATCTGAATATGATATTACACTGGAAACTGTCAGCAAAAAGGGAATTAAGATTGTTGGTGATGAAGAAAAAGTTCAAAAGCTCTTAAGCAAACTGAATACAGGAGTACATGTACAGATTGTAGATCCAAAGGAAAGAATGTTTTATATTATCATGCAGCTGCTTCATGAAGAAGAATTTATCAAAACGGAAGCATTGGCAATCGATTTGGAAACTTCTTTACCTACAATCCGGAATGATTTGAAAAAAATCGGAAAGTTGGTTCCGGAATATAATTTAGAATTAGTACAGAAAAAAGGTGAAGGGATTTGTCTTAGTGGAAATCAGGTGTCGAAAGATCACTTGCTGGTCAATCTTTTAATGCAAAACATTGAGATTGCAGTCTTCCTGCGATGGCTGGAAGGGGACTTGGACAAGTCCCATCCTTTTCTGTCAAAATTGTCAGAATATGGATATAAAGATATTTTTCAGAAATGTCATAGATTAATTCAAGATCTGCAAGAACAGTTTAGTCAAAATGAATTATATTTTGAAGATCAGAGTTATCTGGAGTTTATTACACTAACGGCATTGATGATTCGGCGACATGATCATGTAAAGGAACAAGGTGAACTGCGTTTTTTGAGCAAAAAAGCGGAGAAAACAAATCAAAGAATTGCAGATAAAAGTGTTCGGATTATTGAATCAGGGTTTGCCATTCAACTTGAGGAACAAGAAGTAGAATATATTTTATGGCTGATAAGTATTTGTATATCTTCACATTCAAATAAAGGAATACTGGAAGTTAACTTTATGCTTAGACCTAAAATACAGGAATTTGTTGAAAAGGTTGAAGATCGTATGGGAATATATCTAAGTCAGGATGAGAAACTGATGGATGGTTTATTGACTCATATGGATAAAGCATTAAAGAGAATCAGAAGTGGTATGTGCATATCAAATCCAATTATCCGTGAAATTGAAAAGGATTATAAACAACTGTTTTCAATTATCAAACAAAGTGTTTATGAAGTGTTCCCGAATGATTTTTTCCCGGATGATGAGATTGGATATCTGGTATTATATTTTGCCGTATCACTGGATAATATTACAAAGAAGACATTTAGGATTCTGGTTGTATGTTCCAGTGGTATGGGTTCATCTAAAATGCTTGCAAGCCGTTTGGAACGAGAAATACCAGAAATATATGTTAGAAAAATTGTATCATTGATAGGTCTTGGAAGCGAAGATTTAAATGATTATGATTTAATATTGTCAACAATACCTTTATATCTGGATTCTGACACATACCTTAAGGTTTCTCCTTTGCTTAATAAGCAAGAACTGGAGCTGGTAAAGGAAAAAATTCGGAGACACAAGCATAAAACATTAAAGAAGATCGAAGAAAGAGAAAAAAATTCCAGAAGATGGGATAGTATGGATGAAATCAATGTATTGACCCAGTTAAATTTATTTACACAATATTCCACTCAGCTTTTAAAAGATTTCAGAATTTTGAGAATTAAAGAAGAAAATATTACCAGAGAAATGGTATCAGATGAGATTATAGATTGGGCAGGAGAAATTGGCATAAGTATTACTAAAAATGAGCTGAAATCTTATCATAAAAACAAACCGGAGATGGAACACTATTTTGTGATTCCCGCAACAGAGGTTGGATATTTTGAATGTTTTATGAATTCCATAACAAAGCCGGCGCTAGCTATTTGTTATTTCGAGGAGCAAGAAGTAATTAACTGTGGTATATCAGAATCAGTTCGTGCTGTAACGATTTTATTATATCCAAAAAAAATGGATATTATTCAAAGAGAGTTTATTGGCTGCATTACAGATTTGATTATTGAAGATGCCAATATTATTGAAATGATCGAAAAAGGGGATCAAGAAGGCATAAAGAGATGTCTGAGTTTTCGCTTTTTGGAATATTTAAAGGATATGGCCTGATTGATTTCTATTTTTAGAATGATTAAAAGAAAAAAATGATAGGTTATTTTATAAAAATATGATATACTTAAAACTATCTATACGATATGAAAGCATGATAATTATACGGATGCTTTTCACATAAGAAGAAAAATAGCAAAGGAAGTGTATCATGGAAGAGATTAGAGATGTAAAAGTTGCCCTGCTAGGTTCAGGAACCGTAGGAACAGGGGTTTATAAACTGATTCAGCGTCAGAAAGAAGAAATGCCTTATAAAATAGGAGCAAATCTTTCTGTTGCTAAAGTTCTGGTACGTGATAAATCTAAGAAAAGAGATGGAATAGATTCTGCCTTACTGACAGATCAGTGGGAAGATATTTTATTAGATGATGAAATTCAGATTGTTGTGGAAGTTATGGGTGGAATTGAACCTGCCCGCACATATATTATGGATGCATTAAAAGCAGGAAAACATGTGGTTACTGCCAACAAGGATCTGATTGCAGCATATGGTAAGGAATTACTGGATCAGGCAGAGGAAAATGGATGTGATTTATTATTTGAAGCATCTGTTGCCGGAGGTATTCCGATTCTCCGACCATTAAAACAGTGTCTGGCTGGAAACTATCTGACAGAAGTCATGGGGATTGTTAATGGGACAACCAACTTTATTTTAACAAAGATGTCTCAGGAAGGAATGGAATTTGACGAAGCACTGGCTCTTGCAACGGAGCTGGGATATGCAGAAGCAGATCCAACAGCAGATATTGAGGGTTATGATGCAGGTCGCAAGGTGGCAATTATGGCATCCATTGCATTTAATTCAAGAGTTACATTTGAAGATGTTCATACAGAGGGAATTACAAATATTACAGCAAAAGATATTCAGTATGCAAAAGAAATGGGATGTGATATTAAACTCCTTGGTGTTGCTAAAAATACTGAAACGGGGATTGAAGTCCGTGTACATCCAATGCTGATTCCTAGCAGCCATCCGCTTGCTACAGTTAATGATGCTTTTAACGCAGTATTTGTCCATGGAGATGCTGTAGATGACGCAATGTTTTATGGCAGAGGTGCTGGAGAACTGCCGACAGCAAGTGCTGTTATGGGAGATATTATTGATGTGGCAAGAAATATCCAGTTCCATTGTAATGGAAGAATTCATTGTACATGCTATAAGAATATTCCAATTAAAAAGATAACAGAAATTGAAAGCAAATACTTTATGAGAATGCTGGTTGAAGATAAACCAGGGGTACTTGCTAAGATCGCAGATACACTTGGAAAAAGTAATGTTAGTATTGCACAGGTTGTTCAGAAAAATAAGATTGGCGGATATGCTGAACTGGTAGTTATTACACATCTGGTTCTAGAGCAGAATTTTGCAGATGCTTTGGTTAATATTCGCAATATGGATACAACAAGAGAAATTTCTACAGTCATTCGAGTATATTAAAAGTAAAAACAAAATGATATCAATACGTTATAGTTGAAGGCAGACAAACTAAAAATGCACAAAACAATCTGAATTGAGTAAAGTAAATAAAAAGACTTACGACACAGAACATCTGGACCGGACATAAGTCCGGGAAGCAGTTCAAGTCGTAAGTCTTTTTTTATAAATTCATAAAATTACATATCTGCTGTTTCCACATGGGAATAAAGCAGTACACCGCCAATGGTAATAGCACCTCCGAGAATCTGTAATATGGCAGGCATTTCACCGAATAAGATTAACGCAAGAATAGATGCCACCACAGGTTCGCATAGTTTAGACGCAGAAACAAAGGCAGGTGAGAAATATTTCAGACACCAGGTAAAGATACTATGTCCCAGCAATGTGGAAAAAATTCCAAGGAGAAGTCCGCAAATTGCGGGATTCATACCATATTCCCAAAATGAAATTTTTTGAAATGCGATGGCAATCAGTAAAGATGTCATACAAAAGAAGTATACAATATAAGTGTATACTGTAGTACTCATTTCTTCTCTCATTTTTCGTCCAATTAGCATATAAACTGCAACAAAAATAGCAGCAGCTAAAGAAATAAAATCTCCATACAATGCATTTCCGGAAGCATGGGAAGAATCAGAAAAAGCAATAAAAATATTTCCTAAAAATGTAATCATAATACTTAAGATCGCGAATCTGGATAGGTGTCCTTTCATAAAAATGGCATAGCCAATGGCTACCCAGATTACCTCAGTACATACAATTGCAGTAGAACTGGCAACAGAAGTATGATATAGCGATTCAAACCAGAAAGTAAAATGCAGTGCCAGAAAAATACCACTCAATGCACTCAGCAGAAAGTTTCTTAATTTACAAGTTTTTAATTCTGTTCGATGTTCCCCATTGGAAAATAGCATTGGTGACAAAAGAATCACGGTGAAAAATAAACGATAGAATGCTGTAACTGTAGATGGTGCTTTCGAATATCGAACAAAGATAGCAGATAAAGAAATACCAAAGATGCCAATTATGATCATAATCATAGGATGTTTTTCTATAAATTTCATTTGTTAAATCCTCATAGCTTATATTTATAACGTGTGTAACGTCATAGTCAATTATAACAGTCAAAATAGCATCAAACAATAAAAACAGGTTTCTTTTGTGAAATTTTAATTATAATAAGTGTGATATGACAAAACAAAGTAAGTAAGAGTAGAAGATAAACTTAAATTTATTGATTGACATATAGATAAAATTCTTCTAATATTATAAAACATATTAAACATATATAATTAGTATGAAATAGAAGCTGATTAGAAAACTAGAGGCTATAATTCTTGAAATAATGGATTGTAGCTTCTTTTTTTATTTATAAGAGAAGATTAAGGGGGAAAAAATATGCCACCAATTATTGACAAAGAAAAATGTAAAAAATGAGGATTATGTGCGGAAATATATCCTTTAGATGTGTTAAAAGTGGACAAAATTTCCAAGGAGATTTTAGTAAGGTATCCAGAGGAATGCTGGCATTGCAGAGCCTGTGTACTCGACTGTTCATCAAATGCTATTCGTATGAGATATCCACTAACTCATTTTATGTTATATCGAGAACTGAAAAATCAAAAAAAGGGGAATAAAAAGATGAAGTTAAAAAGAAGGGAAAAAATAGAGAAAACAGATATATTAATTGTAGGTGGTGGAATAGGAGGTCTTCAAGCTGCGATTTCTGCAGGTGAAGCTGGTGCGAAAGTTATTGTAGCCGAAAAAACTCATGTGAATCGGTCTGGAAATGGCAGTACAGGAAATGATCATTTTTTATGTTATATTCCCAAAATTCATGGAGATGATATCCGACATGCAATGGAGGATATTAAAGATACAATGGATGGTCCGGCACAAGATGAGGAAATGCTCTACACTTTATTAAAACATTCCGAAGAATTGGTAGAAAAATGGCAATCCTATGGAATTAATATGAAACCGATGGGGAAATATCATTTTGAAGGGCATACGATACCTGGAAGACCGCATTATCATCTGAAATTTGATGGTAGGAAACAAAAAGAGTGTTTAGTTCGAGAAGCTGTTAAGCAGGGAGCAATCATGCATAATCATATAACGATTAGTAATCTGCTGGTAAATAAAGAGGGAAAAGTTATTGGAGCAGTTGGAGCAGATGTCTCAGATGATATTCCAGAGTTGGTGGTGTATCAGGCAAAAGCAGTCATTATTGCAACGGGACCAAACTCCCGAATGTTTCCTGGAACAGTTCCAGCCGCACTTTTTAATATGAATGGATGTTCGGTGTGTACAGGGGGTGCCATTTTGGCATATCGTGCAGGGGCAAGACTGGTTAATTATGATATCATTGGATGTCACGCAGGGCCGAGATACTTTATACGAAGTGGAAAAGCTACCTGGATTGGAATGCTTTCTGATTCTGAGGGAAATTCTGTAGGTCCTTTTGTGAATAAGCCATCCAGAGAATACGGAGATCCTATGTCTGATATTTGGCCGGGAGTTTTTGCAGATAAATTAAAAGATGGTACCGGCCCTGTATACATGAATTGTACAGGATTATCGGAGGAGGCTGAGAAAATGTATGATTGAATTTGGTTCTTATGGAAAAGCATTTGCAGCAGGTGGAATTGATGTGGATACAGAAGCTGCAGCTACGGTGGAAGGTTTGTATGCTGCTGGAACTGTGTGTGGCAATTTAAATGGATATATTACGAGTGCCGCTGTATTTGGAGAAATATCTGGGAAAAAAGCGGCAGATTATATAAAAACAGTAGAAGAAGAAACGGTAGAAAATCATCCATTGATTACGGAAACAGAGGAACTTTATCAATCATTTCTGAAAAGAGAGAATGGAAGTAATTGGAAAGAAGCAAATATTATGTTGCAACAGATTATGATTGACTATATTGGTGGAGAGAAAAGAAGTGGTTCTTTATTGAAAGCTGGAATTAAATATCTTCGTGATCTGAAAGATATGGCCTATCGAGAAGTTAGCTGTGAAAATGCGCATGATTTGATGAGGACACTGGAAGTATTAGATATGTTAGATATTTGTGAGATTGGAGCTTTAATGGCAGAAAACCGCAAGGAAACCAGAGGAAAAAATCATTTTCGTCCAGATTATCCATTTACAAATCCATTATTGAACCAATATTTCCAGACAGCGGAACAGGTTAAAGGGAAAGTGAAGCTCGATTTCCGTAAAAATCGAAGATTAAGAAAAGAGGCATAACGAACATGAAAGAATATAATTTAAAAAGTTGGATAATAGAAGTGATAAATTATGCAGCATTTCCTGTTATCATTCTATTTTGCTGGTATCAAGTAACAAAATCCGGGGAAGTTTCATCGTTAATGCTTCCATCGATTGGAAAAGTAAAAGATAGTTTTTGTCTGCAGTTGCAAAATGGTCAGCTTTTGTCGGATATCGGTGCTAGTGTTGGCACAGTAATTAAAGGATATCTTACAGGAACTGGACTAGGACTTTTTTTTGGAATTATGATGGGCATTTTTCCAAGAGTAAATAAATTTTTTTCATTAATATTTGATGCAATCCGTCAGATACCTGGAATTGCATGGTTTCCACTAATTATTCTTTGGTTTGGAATTGGAGATTTATCAAAAATAATTTTAGTGGCGAGAGGAACTTTTTTTCCTGTTTTAGTAAATACAATTGATGTAATTTGTTCTACAAACCCTAAATATGTCGATTTGATAAAATTGTATCAGGTAAAATTGAAAGATATTATTTTTAAAATTTATGTACCATCTGCATTGCCATTTTTATGTGTTGGGCTTCGTCTGGGTGCAGGAATGGCATGGATGTCTGTTGTTGCAGCAGGAGATTCTTAGGATTTGGAAACAAGAAAGAACAACCATGATTATGGTGACACACGATATAGAAGAAGCCATTTACTTAAGTGATCACATTGTAATTCTGGAAGGAAAACCGGCGACAGTAAAAACTATAATTCCGGTAGAGATGGGAAGGCCTCGAAACAGGACCAGTTATGATTTTGATCAAATTCGAAAAAAGGTCTATCAGGAATTTTTTGGAACAGAAGAAATTGAAATTGAGTATCAGATTTAGATGATATTTTTTAAATGAATTTAGGAGAGGATTAATTATGAAAAAGAAAATAGGAAAGATTGTTTTTAGGTATGGATATACTGCAACAAATTCTGATGTACTTCCAGGATTAAATGGGATTGCATTAGAACAAGGATATTTTAAGGAAGAACTTTCCAAAGAAAATGCAGAATTTAAAGCTATTCCTTTTGTAAAAGCAGGCCCAGCCATTAATGCTGCTTTAGCAAGCGGCGGACTGGAGGCAGCAGGTTTTGGAGATGTCCCGGCAATTGTTGCAAAGTCTCAAGGATCAGATACAATGGCTATTGATATTCAGCCTTCTGACTATTCTACACATTTGATCATATCAAAAAAATCCGGCTTGAAAAAAGTCGAGGATTTGAAAGGAAAGAAAGTAGCAGTACAAAGTGGATCCTATATGCAGCGAATATTATATCAGATTTTAGAAAAACATGGTCTTTCTGCTGAAGATGTAAAGTTAGTAAATATGTCAGAGGTAGATGCTGCTAATGCAGTTGAAGCAGGAAGTGTCGATGCTACTGCGGTTACGGAAATGAAGGGAATCAAACTGGAGCAAGGGAAGAATGTTGAGCTGTTGTATGATACGGAAGGTGTTACCGAATTGGAAAGAACAAGTGTTACTCTTGTGAGAAGTAAGTTTGCAAAAGAACATCCTAAGGTTGTTGTTGCTTATTTACGTGCATTAATCCGTGCTCAGGAATATGCAAAGAAACATCCGGAAGATTTACGGAAACTGTATATCAAGAGCGGTATTGAAGAAAAAATTGTAGATCTGACCTATCCTAAATTGACAGATTATAACAGCATTGTAGGAACAACCGGAGAAACGAAAAAGGTATTTGAAGGAGTTATCACTTTCTTAAAAGAAAACGGATTAATTAAAAAAGATGTAGATTTAAATCAGTAGTATGATGGAAACTTTTATGAGAAAGCTAAAAAAGAATTGAAATAATTAAGAATATTACAAAAAATTATTTGTCTAGGAAATCATCACGAGGATAAGAAATGAAAAACACCATCCAAGTCAGGTACATAAGATTAGTGTTCTGAGTAGGATGGTGTTTTAAATTGAATAAAGTCAATATTATTTGGTCAGCATTTCCATAATCTGATTGCTTCGTATGATGAATTTCGTCATTGCTTCTGGTTCTAATGGTTTGTGGCTTAACATTGCCAGATCATAGAGCTGTTCGCAGATGATTTTTGCATTGTCAGCATCTCCATGTTCAAATAGGTATTTAACAAGCTTATTATTTGCATTTAATGTGAGAGATTCCTGAGAACCGCCAAACATATTTGGATCCATTCCCGGCATACCATACATTTTCATCATATCCTGCATACGTCTGCTTTCTTCTGAAAGTGTGATAATGGAAGAAATTTTCTCATCTTTTAATTTTTCCACATGGACATCCAGATTATCTTTTTCAAGGGTTTTACGGAATAAATCAGTTAATGCATTTGTAATATCTTCCAGTTCTTTTTCATCTACATTTTCTTTCAATGCATCTTCTACATCTGCATCAATGCGCTTAAATTTAATATGCTGATTCTGCTGTTCGATTTGTGTAATAAAGGCAGAGTCAATATTATGAGTTAAGATGACAGCATCCATACTCTGTTCTTTGAACATATTGATGTACTGGCTTTGCTGCACTTCATCTGTAATATAATACAGGGTAGTAATATCGTCATCATTTGCCGGTGCCGGTACCAGATCACTTAATGTTACATACTTATGTTCAATGTTTTTAAACAGGATGTAATCTTTGATCTTATCTGAAAATTTCTGATCGCGAATAAAACCGAACTTGATAAATGGACTGATATCGTCCCAGTATTTTTCATAAGATTCACGATCTGTCTTGCACATACCGGTTAATTTATCTGCAACCTTCTTTGTGATGTAATCAGAAATTTTCTTTACAAAGCCATCGTTCTGCAGAGCACTTCTGGATACATTTAATGGAAGATCCGGACAATCAATGACACCTTTTAACAGCATCAGGAATTCAGGAATCACTTCTTTAATATTATCGGCAATAAATACCTGACTGTTGTAAAGTTTAATGGTACCTTCGATAGAATCATATTCTGTATTGATCTGAGGGAAATAAAGGATTCCTTTCAGATTAAATGGATAATCCATGTTTAGATGAATCCAGAATAATGGTTCCTTAAAATCATGGAAGACTTTATGATAAAATTCTTTATATTCCTCGTCTGTACAATCATTTGGGTGTTTCATCCATAATGGATTAGTGTCGCTTAAAGAAACAGGACGTTTGTTGATTTTAACCATTTCTCTTGCTGGAGAAATTTCTACGGTTTCCTTTGTACCGTCTTCATTTTCTTTTTCCTGGGTTTTTGCATCCTCATGGATATGTTCAACAACCACATCATCGTCTTTTAATTCTTCTTCTGGTATGGTTTCATATTCCTGTTTTCCTTCTACAGAAAGGAAAATCTCATTTGGCATAAAGGAACAGTATTTTTCGATAATTTCTCTTGCACGGTATTCGTTAGCGAATTCTGTACTTTCTTCACTTAGGAAAAGAGTAATTTCTGTTCCAACAGTTTCTTTTGTACCGGTTTTCATATCATATTCTGTTCCGCCATCACATTCCCAGTGTACAGGTTCTGCGCCTTCTTTATAGGAAAGAGTGTCAATATGAACTTCGTCTGCAACCATAAAAGCAGAGTAGAAACCAAGTCCAAAATGCCCGATAATCTGGTCCCCCTCTGTTTTATCTTTATATTTTTCTAAAAACTCAGTTGCACCGGAAAAAGCAATCTGTGTAATGTATTCTTCAACTTCATCGGCAGTCATTCCAAGACCGGTATCAATGAATTTTAAAGTTTTCTTTTCTGGATCGAGAATCACATCTACTTTATTTTTGTGACCTTCTGGGAATTTATATTCTCCCATCATGTCAAGTTTTTTTAATTTTGTTATGGCATCACAACCATTAGAAATTATTTCACGAAAGAAAATGTCATGATCAGAATAAAGCCATTTTTTTATAATAGGAAAAATATTTTCACTGTTAATTGAAAGATTACCATGTTTTGCAGCCATGATAGATACCTCCTTGATGATTAATTGTCAATTTGTGTTTCGTGTTCTACATAATATAGGACACTTGTTATAAAAGGTATTGTAGAGCTATTTTAATGGAAAGTCAAGAGAAAATTAGCACTCGATGAAAAAGAGTGCTAACAAAGAGTGACAAAATTAAGTTTCACCATAATTTAACATAAACTTGATGTTGTGTAAATCTGGCATGCCTATAATATAAAGAAATGTTAGGAAAAAAGGAGAAAGATAAGATGTCATTTACAGCGGAATGGGCAGATGCCCAGAATCTGTGGGAGATAAGAGGTTATGGGAAACACGATGCAGTAAATTATGTTAGGACATTTTTAGGACATGACCAGGTTTATGTTCCGATGAAAGAAGTATTGATTTTTGAAACAATTCCGGATGTGTACAGAGCGAATCCTTTTATGAAACAGGCGATGGATGCAATTCATTACAATCATATAGAGATTATTGCCTACGATGATGGAAAAAAGGGTTCTTTACATAAATATCAGGAAATTCTGAAAAATTGTGGATATTCTTATATAGAAAAAATTGCTTTGGCTTCGGAATTTGGACAGAGAAAATGTAATTTTCAATTTTTTAAGAAAATGATTGCTACATACAATCCGAAAGGAAACAAGTATGGAATGATTTCAAATCGTATGAATTTTTTCGCAAAAATTAATCATTTGGACTTTCTTCTATATAAATCACCAGATGTTTATCCATATCGTTACTATTTTGGAAAAAAGCTAAAGAAAACAGAACAAATTTTTACAAACTTTATTAATGAACAGTTATTTAACGGTAGCATAAAAGAGTCAAAAGGATATCACTTTGGATATGCCTTTGAAGGAATTTTATGCTATGGATTTTTGCGCTTTATAAAGAACTGGAAGGAAACAAATCAAATTGGGAATCTGTACTTTACAGAAACTTCCAGTACTCTTTGTCAGGCATATGCAAATCTTTATCCTGATGACGATGTGGAAATTATTTATATTGAACAGCGGACCCAGCGAAATATGGCTTTAACTGAATATTTGCAAAGAAATGTTCAGAAATATGGAATGGTCGTAGATTTTTCCATTCAGGACGATCTAAAAGAATATTTGCAGAATAAAGTTGGAAAAGATGTTAAAGTATGTAATCTTAAAGATTTTTTCGGAAAAAAAGTATCCGAAAAATATTATCAAGATATTCATCGAGCAGTAGAAATGGCAAGAGAATCCAGCTTTTATGTGGAATATTATCGACAGAATCTTCCTGTGTGGAAGGAGGAAAAAGAAGATCTGAAATCCATTCGAAATCGCCAGGAAATACAGCGTGGTATTTTTGATTTTGTCTGGCAGTTTAATACCTACATAAAAGGATATGTAGAGGATACTGCCTATGGAGCATCTTTTGCTTCGTTTATCGGGAAAGTTCTTCATTATGCTTTTGACGAAGTGGAACGTTCGAAACCACACTTAGAACCAGTGCAGGCCATTGTTCAATCCAAAGCAGCCAAAGATACTTATCATATAATCAAAAGATTTTATCAGAAAATGAAAAGGAGTGCATAGATGGTTTTATATATTGGAGCATCTCTATATCACATTTTATGTTTTTCGATACATAAATTATTAAATCATCCCACAGAGAAAGCCGTGTTGATTATCGGGGATAATATCTTTTCCAAAAGTGGAATGAAAGAATTAAAAAGGAATCTGGAGGCATCAGGGATATTTCATCAGGTAATCGTTTTAAATTTTATCGAAGGTGCTTATGACAATCCTTATAAATTAAATGAAGATTCTCCGGGAGAAAAAGTAGATAGTTATATTCAGTGGAATGAACAGTGGATTGAGAACTGGATGAGAAAAAAGAAGATTGATTTAAGTCACTTTACAGAGTTTAATTCAGCAATTGATCACAGACATATGGGAATGTATTTGTTATCTAAAAAAATTCCATATCAATATTTTGAGGATGGAAATGGATTATTATCTAGAGAATCTGTTCAGCTTGATTTTCATAAAAAAGCTCAATATGCATCTTATGCAGTGACAGTGAGATTACATGCACTGGGAAATAGTCAGTATGTGACCAAAAAATATGCCAATGCCAGTGCACAGCAGCCGGGATTTTATGACGAAAAAATGGAAGATTTTAATGTTATTCAATTATTTCCTAAACTTGCACCAGATTGGAGAGATAAGGTGTTAAAAATGTTTAATGCCAGGAAATTACAGGTGAAAGGAAATAAGCAGCCGGTACTGTATTTAACCAGATATGTAAGATATCTGCAGAATCCTACAATGGATAATCATCATTTTATATCTGCAATGATCCTGGATCTGTTTGCAAAAGAATCCCCTGTTATTATAAAACCTCATCCGAGAGATTTTTCTGGGAGATACCGGGATTTATTTCCTGATGCAGTGGTACTGGATAAACATTTTCCATCAGAATTGCTTCCATTTATATATGATGGAAAGTTTGAAAAGATTATTACTACGGGATCTACTGCCATTGACGCATTGATGGATTATACAGATGAATTAATTAAGTTAGATGTAGGATTTGAAAATAAAATAGATGCAATTTATCAGTATATTGGAGCAGTGCAACTGGTACAGAAAATTTTCCCGGGAATTTCTCCGGAAGAAATAGGGATTATAGGCTGCCTGAGAGAATTCATTGATCCGTTGTGTCAGCAGTTCTTAGGTTTCAGGATTCCAGAGCCGGTTTTAGGAAGGAATTATAAGGTGGTTCTGGCAGATGATGTAACAGAACCACTGCCATCGGCTGATTGTGTTTGTTATCTTAACACAAAACAGGATTACTATTTTGCAGATGTGATGCAAGAATCATTTGATGATATTTTTTATTTAAATATTCAGGTTATGCCGGAAGAAGATCCATGTTATGGAAAGAAAAAAGAAACAGCTGTTTATATAAAGACAGATTGTCTGGAAATAAAAGAAAAGATAGAACATTTTTATCATAAAACAGTTTTTCCGCGAACGGGTATTTCTATGACTATGGGAACAGGAGAGAAAGAAAAACAGGAATATTTGACAATGCTTTCAGAAATATTCTGGATAAAATGCAGGAGAGAAAGAGAAAATCCTGAGATTGTATTTCCGGTTATGTCCGAAATAAAAAGAAAAATTACAAAAGAAGATGTGAAATCTTTACGACAGTTGTTAGCTGTCATGAGAAGAAAGGAAAAGGAAGAAAATGAAGATAACTGCATTTGTACCAATGAAATTAAATAATGAGAGGCTTCCAGGAAAGAATACAAAACCATTTACAAATGGAAAGCCATTGTGCCACTACATATTAAACACACTTTTAAAAGTAAAAGGAATTGACGAAATTTATGTATATTGTTCAGATCCAACAATTCTTTTGTATCTGCCAAAAGGTGTAAAATTTTTAATGAGAGATCCTAAACTGGATGGAAGCCAGGTTAAGATTAATGAAGTTTTACAGGCATTTGCTAAAGATGTTCCATCAGATATTTATATACTAACTCATGCTACAGCTCCTTTTATCAAACCAGAGACAATAAAAGAAGGAATTGATGCTGTAAAGTCAGAAGAATATGATTCTGCGTTAACTGTAATTAAACAGCAGGATTTCTTTTGGATGGATGGTAAACCATGGAATTACGATACAAAAGAGATTCCAAGAACTCAGGACCTGAAACCGCTTTATCGGGAAACAACAGGGCTTTATATTTATGAAGAACATTTAATAAAAGAAGAAAACCGTCGGATTGGTGAAAAACCAAAACTTTTAGAGGCAGACTGGATGGAGGCAGTGGATATTAACAATCCGGAAGATTTTGTGATTGCGGATGCTATATTTAATCATTGTATCCGGACAGGAGGAAAAAAATATGAATAAAATATCGATTCTTGATTGTACATTAAGAGATGGTGGATATGTAAATGATTTTGATTTTTCAAAAGGAACCATTCAGACAATCATCTCCAAACTTGGAAAAGCACATATGGATATTATTGAATGTGGATTTTTAAGAGATATTATATATGATGAAAATAAATCATTATATAGTGATGTTGAACAGATTACACCGTTGATAAAAACAAAGAAAAAGCATTCCATGTATGTTGCAATGATTGTAACAGGTACTATTTCAGCTTCACAAATTGCACCTAGAACAAAAGATTCTATTGATGGAATTCGAATTACATTCCATAAAAAAGAAATAGACGAAGCATTTACACTGGGATATGCATTGATGGATAAAGGTTATGAAATTTTTATGCAGCCGGTGGGAACAACAACATATACAGATATTGAAATTCTGTCTTTGGTGGAACGAATTAATGAAATGAAGCCGTATGCATTTTATCTGGTAGATACTCTTGGAAAACTATATGCAAAACAGCTGCTGAAATTATTTTATCTGGTGGATGACAATTTAGATGAGGATATTACCATTGGATATCATTCACACAATAATCTTCAGCTTTCATTTTCAAATGCTCAGGCATTGATTCAAAGCTGTGGAAAAAGAAATCTGATTATTGACGCGTCTATACTGGGAATGGGACGTGGAGCAGGTAATCTTTGCAGTGAAATTATAGCTCAGTATATCAATGAAAATATTGAATACCGTTATCATACAGAATTACTCATTGAACTGGTAGATGAATATATTAATCCCATTTCTTATCTTCATCCGTGGGGATATAGTGCAGGATACTTTTTAGCAGCAACTAATAACTGTCATCCTAATTATATTGGTTTTCTTCTAAATAAGCAGACTTTAAATATGAAAAGAATCTATCAGGTGTTAAAGGAAATACCGGAAGAAGAAAGAGCTTTATATAATGAGAAACTGATTGATTCCCTTTATTTGAAATTTCAGGAAAATGAAGTGGATGATAAAGAAGTATTAGAAAAGATTTCAAAGATAATCAAAGGGAAACGAATTGTCGTAGCCGCTCCGGGGAAAAGTCTCATTGATGAGAAAAATAAAATTCAGGAATTTTTAAAAGAAGAAAATTCTGTGATATTTTGCGTAAACAGTATTCCTGAATATATGAATCCGGATATTCTATTTGTCAGCAATCAAAAGAGATATCATCAATTAAAAAAAGAATATAATGTTAAAAATCTGCCATTTCCGGTACTTCTTACATCTAATATAGATGGAGGAAAAGCTATGGATTTTGTAGTAAATTATTCTGACCTGGTTATGGAAGATCCTATGATTTCAGATAATGCATGCCTTATGCTGTTTAATTTATTTATCAAAATAGGTGTTGATGAAATTTTTACTGTGGGATTTGATGGATATCATACCAATGTTGAAAGAAACTATTATGATCAAAGACTGATTAATAGTTCTGATCGTGAAAAGTTAAGTACGATTAATAAACATATTCAAAAATATATGAAGAAGATTGAATCACACATGGAAGTTCATTATGTGACAGACTCTATATATGACAGGAGCAGAAGTGATGTACGATGAAATTAAAAAAATTGCAAAAAAAGTGAAAAGAAAGATTCTTGGAAAAAAATTTCAGGAAAAAAATGAAATATTATCTATAGAAAAATCAGGAAGAAGCCGTTCGACAGTTTTTGCAAGAAAACTGTTGGAATATGATGTGGTTTCTTTTGATATTTTTGATACTTTGATTCTACGTACGTTAAATCGTCCAACAGATATTTTTATGATGGTGGGACAGAAGCTGGGAGTATTAAATTATACAACCATGCGTAAAGATATGGAGCTGATGCTAAGGGATAAGCAGGAAGCTGAGAATGGAAGTCGTGAAGTGACATTTGCCCAGATTTACCAGGCTATGGAGAAATATTGTGGTGTAGATGCCGAACTTGGAATGAAAACGGAATTTGAAACAGAACTGGATTTTTGCATTGCCAATCCATATATGAAAGAAGTTTTTGACTTATTGATCAGTTATGGAAAAAAAGTGATTATAGTGTCAGATATGTATTTTCCAGAGGAAATGATGAAAAGACTGCTGGCTTCCTGTGGATATGAAGGATATGACAGATTATTTGTTTCCTGTGATTATGGCTATAGCAAACGCTCCGGGAAATTATATCAGATCGTGGAGAGGGAATACCTGAAGGGGCAAACAGTTGTTCATGTGGGAGATAATGAAACCGTGGATTTGAATATGGCAAAGGAACAGGGATGGGCAGTACAGTTTTATCCGAGCATTGCTTCCAGAGGTGCAAAGTACAGACCAGGGTTGATGTCTCCATGTATCGGAAGTGCTTATCAGGCTGTGGTAAATATTAAAATGCATTCAGGTGCTTTTGATTCCAAAGAAGAAAAAGAGCTGCCATATCAGTATGGATATACATGTGGTGGAATTTTAATTTTGGGTTATGTCACATGGATTCATGAGCAGGCAGTAAAGGAACATATGGATAAGATTTTATTTATCGCACGTGATGGATGGATTATGAAAAAGGTGTATGATCAGCTATATGATGATATTCCATCAGAGTATGTTTATCTTTCCAGAAATGCTGCATTAAAATTATCTTATGATAAAAATCGCTTTGAGTTACTGAAACAGTTTATTGATCGAAGAATTGAGGCTGAAAATCCGTTTACGGTAAAAGAAATATTACTATCCATGGAATTAGAATGTCTGATTCCATTTCTTTCAGAAATTTCTATGGATGAAAACCATATCATTGATACGAAAGAGGCAGCAGGGATAATAAAGGAATTTGTACTGGATCACTGGAATGAAGTATCAAATGTTTATGAGTCATCATTAGAAGCTTTTAGTGAATATATAAGGCCGATACTTAGTCATTGTCACCATGTGGCAGCAGTGGATACAGGATGGAGAGGAACCTGTCCTATGGCATTGAAATTCCTGATTGAAGAAAAACTCAAGGAAAACTGTAAGGTGACAGGGATGATGATGGGCTCTTGTAAATATAAGCTGAATAATACGATACCATTAATTGCGGATAAATCCATCAGAGTCTATCTCTTTTCACCAGAACACAACGATCACCTGGCAAGATTTCATTATAAGAATAATCTGATTCATAATACTTGTGTAGAATTTATTACATCAGCGCCCCATCCATCGGTTTATAGTTTTGAAAAAGGGGAAAACGGAGGATATAAGATTAAATTTGAACATCCGGAAGTAGAAAATTATAAAATTACAGAAATGATTCATCAGGGAACTATGGATTTTGTAAAAGACTATAAAAAATACTATAAATCTATGAAGATTTTCTGGAAAATTCCAGCACTGGATGCTTACTGGCCTCTTCGATTTGCCATGGAAAAAAGATTTCATACCTTCATCTGCAAGGCTTTTCAAAAGTATGTATATAACAAATATGTAGGTGGCCTGGAGGGAAAAAGAGATATGGGGACCTTTGAGGAAATGTGCCAGGAGGAGGGAGTCTAAATGATTTTATATTATGCTGTCACCAGTTATCATGTGCTTTGCTGTATGCTTCATAAGCTGACCAGACATTGGGAGGAAGATGCAGAATTATTTATTTCAGACACTCATCCGGAATGTGAACGGTTGTTAAAAGCAGTAAAGGAAGGTGGTATTTTTCAAAATGTAAATACCTTTCCGGATAAGGGAAGAATGCTTCCATACAAAAAAGAATATGGAGAAAAAAAGAATTCAGAAAAATTAGATATTCTCGTAAATCGTCTTTGTGAAGAAATTGAAAAAGATTTTCCTTTTCAGAAGGAAGATATTACGGAATACAATATTTGTGGAGATCAGTACTCCTTAGGAATATGGCTGATTAAACATAAAATACCATATCATTTTTTTGAAGAAGGATGCGGGGTTTATACCAGAAAACATCTTTTACTGGAAAATCTTCAGCGTTTGAATCCATTTCAGTATGATATGGCAAAGAAATACCAATGTATGGGAGATAATCCGAATATCAGTGAAAAGTATCTGGAATTTTCATCCCAGACAGGAGATTATGATAAAACCAATTGTGTAGATTTTTCCGTTAAGAATATATTAAAGGGATTGGAACATAAAAAGCTTCAAATGGTTCTTAAAACCTTTAAGGTTCCACAAAATGAAATGACAAAGGAAACATCAGTTCTTTTATTGACACAGCAATTTGTAAATATGGGATTTCTGACAGTGACTCAGGAAAAGGAATTGTATGATTCTATGCTGGACTACTTTGCTTTAGAGGGGAAATTATATATAAAACCGCACCCAAGTGACTGGCAGGGGCTGTATGAAAAATGGTATCCGGAAGCAACGGTCTTTCCAAGATTTATGCCTTCAGAATTATTGCCATATAGTGTGAAAGAAAAGTTTTCATCAGGAATTACTGTATCTTCCACATCAATTTTCGGATTAGAACCATTTTTAGAACAAATTATTTGTCTGGATTCTTCCTTGGAAGATCATTATGATAATATTCATTGGTATTACGCTGCAGGGCAGATGTTAAAACAGGAAGTCTGTAATCATGCGCAAATTGTCTATGAAGGGGAATGTTCTGAACTGTTTCATGCAATGACAGGGGAGAATTCTGTAGAAAAAGAGAGAAAAATCGTAGTAACAAATAAGAAGAAATCTTATCCAGAGGCAGATGTGGTGATTTATCTGAATGAAGATGAGAAAAATCAGATTCCAGACTGGATGTTTGAAGGTAAGGGAGAACTCTGGCCTGTAGCAGTTCAAATCAGGGATTTGGAAACCGGATGGATTGCCCGGCACTATTTATATATTTATGGCAGAGATCAGTTACTAATGAAAATGTTGAAAAGGGCAGAGGTGAGAAAACAATTGAAATATTCAGAAAAAGAAATTTTTGTAGACATAGAAGAATATAAATCAAAATGCATTGCCTTACAGGGAATGCTGGAAGCAACCAATCAACGAGTGGAAGCCTTATTAAAGGAAAATAAAAAATTAAAAGAGAATCTGAAAAAGTAATGAAAGGGAGCATGAAGCTCCCTTTAAATTACTGAATCAAACTGTTTGAGATATTCCTTTATAAGGACAGGTCGTTTTAAGATAATAACTTGCTGTTCTACTCCTAACCGGGATATAATTTCAAATTCTCTTGATTGAATGGTATTTTCATCATCGATAAGATATAAAATCATATTTTTATTTTCTTGTAATTGCTGCAGGCAATCATGAAGTTTTTCTTTTGAGGAATCCTGCAGACGATATAAAATATTTTGTTTATGTTTATCAGGTTTTGGAAGTAATTTTACATGTGGATATTTGCCGGAAGACAATTCTAATACAAGATATGGTTTTCCCTGATATATGGTTTCCTGCATTGTTTTTTTTAAGTATTCATATCGGGCGGAAATTCTAGGAAAATATCTGGCATGTTCATAAATTTTAGGATCTGCTTCCTTGTTTATCTGTAGAAGCTGTTTACCAGTACAATAGATTTTATCAAAATTCTGATAGATTTCACATCGCTGACTAAAATAATATCTTCTTGTTTCAGATAACATATAAAAAGCCTGTTCATCTCTGTGAGATTCATATCTGATATATGACTTTTTCTCTGCCGGAATCTGGCTGAAATAAAGATAATCGGAATTTGTTAATTGTCCATAGTAAAATGCCTGGTCAAAAATTTTATTTCCCCAAAGACGTTTTAAATTTCTTTGATACATTTTCATGTAAGGATGTTTTGTATTTACCGTATCAACAACATGATCTGCATTTAACAGATAGCGGGTCAGGTATTCGTGCTGAAGGTATTCTTCCGGAGTACATGGAACACGTTCCTTGAAATTAAAAAAATCAATAGATGGAGAAATGGAGTTTTTTACGATGGAATCTACCTGGGACATGGACGGAGTGATTAAGGTTAGATCATAATCTTTAGAATTTAAACTATCCAGATAGTTTAATAAATCCATGGCATTTTCCACTGTTGTATTACTGAAATTGCAATAAAATACCCATGATTTCTTATTGGAAGTTATTACTTTGCACTCATTGTTATAAATTTTGTCTGCCTGCAGGTAATGGCGATATAAATAAGAATCATCATTCTTCGTTCCCAAATAGTAGAAAAATTGTTCCGGACGTTTATAAAAATTCTGTGTAAAATAACTGTCACTAACCAGATATTTAGCAATTGCCAGCCAGTAATAATATTCTTCGGTTCCACGAATGACCAGATGAACCCGGTCTCTCCATTTAGAATTCTCCAACTGTTGCTGTATGTTCGGGAGCAGTTGTTTTTTTATTCCGATGATTTGTATTTTATTTGTGTTTTTCAGGTTTTCTATAAAAACATTTTGAATTTGACCTTTCAGCAATTCCCCCTGCATGGAATCATAAAAAATATAAGAATCTTTTACTGGTTCCTGCAAACAGGAACCATACCAGAAGGTTTTTTTCATTTTTCTTTTTATTTGATTTATCTGGGGCTGTTTTTCTTTCCTGAAATTTTCATAGGAAATTGCTCGTTTTTTTATTGTTTCCATTTTGATTCCTTTACTATTTTAATAATGCTTCAAATTCCAGATATGCAGATTGATTATATTCTTCGGGTGAAAAATTGTAATTGCAGACAGTACCCTGACACATTTTTTTCATACCTTGAAAAATACTATCTGGGTCCTTTTGTACAATTAGCTGCCCGTTGGGAATGCAGATATCTTTTCTTGTTGTAAAATCTGATATAATAACCGGAATTTTAAGTACCCGGACTTCAAGCACAGACATAGGCTGTCCTTCATAATTGGATGTCAGTATAAAGCAATCTGCTTTTTGGATGAGAGCAAAAGGATTTCTGATATTTCCAGTTAAAAAAACCTGATTTTCTAAATGTAATTTTCGAATTTCATTTTGAAGATTTTCTTTTAGCGGTCCATCTCCCAGAATAAATAGGATTGTCTTCGGATACTCTTTCTGCAGCCGATGGAAAGCTAAAATCAAATTATGATGATTTTTTTCCGGAGATAATCTACCCATTGTAATAAAAACTTTATGATCTTTTTCCGGCAAAGGAAGTAGCTGCATTTCTATTTGATTGTCGTTTTCATTCTGCTGTTCTTGTAAAATGTAATAGTCTTTTTGTCCAATTTCTAAAAAAGGATTTTTTTCTATGGCATTGTAAATTCTATTTATTGAAAATGTGTTACGGGCATAAGTGAATTTCTTTCTGGTCCAGATATTTGATAAAGTTTTTTTGTTTAATTCCATAACTGATTGACTGCAGGATACAATCTTATCGTAGAAGGGATAGGTGGAAAATACAACGTTTAAAATCTGTTCCAGGGATTGGTTTCCATGAACTGCACGTTTTCTTTCACTTCCCAGATCATTATGCTGCCAGATCATTTTCCGCTTTGCACCAGATGCCAGAAACAGCATTCCATAATGAGGACTGTATCCGGTAAATTCAATAACACAATCAAATTTTGTCCATCCGAACATTCTTTGAAATTCCCGCCTGAAAAGAGATTTCGGGTAATTTTTTACTGCGTCAAAGGAGGATAGACCTTTTTCAATGATAGTATCATAGATACTCATTTCTTCTTTTGTTCCATTGATTTTTCCAATCTGAGTGAGGACACGAGCTCTGGAATCTACAGACTCAATCATATCACCATTGGTGTTTTTTGCATTCAGCACTGCAAGAACAGACACATCATATTTTTCATAATTCATTTGTTCAAGCAAACTTAATAAGGATTGGGTTACTCCGTTGCCACGCAGATCACTTCCATAAATCAGAATTTTCTTTTTTTTGTTTTTCAAAGAAATGAGAGAATTTCTATGTCTGCCATCTAAAACAATTTCCCAGACTTTTTCTCCAGAATGTTTGTTCTGCCATGGGTTTGTCCATTGTTTTTGTTTTTGATAAACAGTTTGATATACGGGATGTTTCCACTGTTCTTCTAAAATGCATTGAGTAAGTTTGTCTGCAGATTTGAATGTGGGACCTGGCATTTCCACGGCTGAGTGATATGATTCCATATCTTTTTTATACTGGTCTCCATCTGGAATATAGAAAAGAACTGGTTTTTCTGTTTCCAAAAAGTCATAATAAATGCTTGAATAATCTGAAATTAAGATATCAGTTATAGCGAGCATCTCATTGGTGTCGATTTCGGCAGGAATTATTTTCTTTGAGCCTAATTTGTTTTTCTTTAAATATTCATACAAAATCTGATGGGGCTTCATTAAAACCTGATATTGTTCTGTATTCAGTTGTTGTTCTAAGATTTCCAAAAGTTTTAAATATTCTTCTATATGATGAATATCAGGACATTGGTTTTCTCTTTCCCGACAGGTTGGGACATATAAAATTAAATTTTTATGTTCCTCCAGTTTTATTCCATAATTATGGAGTTTTTGAATCATTGTCTCTTTCTTTGTACTGAATAATAAATCAGTTCGTGGCTGATTTACCGGAATTAATTTGCCGGGATATATACCTTCTAATTTAAATGTCTTTCTGAAAATGGATGTCATAAAATCGTTAGGAGTAATAATATAATCTGCTGCAAGAAAGTTTCGAATGGTGTTTCTGGTATCAACGTTTCCGTTTTCCATGTCAAAACCAATCTTTCTCCATGGGATTCCATGCCAGCAATTTATATAGATTTGTTTTTTTCTTGGTGTGAAATAGGGTGGGAATGATACATTGTTGATTAGATAGCCGGCAGTTGCAAGGTGTTTTACATAGTCTTCACTTTGATATCTTACAAAATGCACGTTGTTCATAGATTGATATTCTCTTGTGAAGGAGTCATTAGCTTCGAAATCCTCTATTACCCAGAAATGCTGATATTTCCTGAAATCCTGTCGTTTTATAAATGCTTTAAATAATCCATATGGATTACAAACAAGACCACGACCTCCATAAGCTTCATATAGTACATGATTTTTTTGAAGCTTGTGATCTTTATAATATTCTATATATTTTAATTTAATTTCTTCTGTGATTATATTAGACATATGTTTCTGTCTCCATATATTGATTGGTCCATTCATATGTATATGTTACGTGAAAAAAGTAAAAAAAACAAAGAAAATATTTGTTAATGTTATGTAAGAAAAATGAAAAATGAGATTTTTATGTATTGCTAATTATGTAAATAGTATAAAACAATATTATTTTTCCCTTTACATATGGAATTGAATAGGGATATAATAGTAAAAGTACGGGGCGTGGCTCAGCTTGGTAGAGCGCGTGGTTCGGGACTACGAGGTCGCAGGTTCAAATCCTGTCGCCCCGATTATGAAACATCGGCAGGAGCTGTCGGTGTTTTTATTTTACTAGGGAAGCAGTTAAAACTGTTGTATATGGATACTGTTGATAGCAAAGGAAAACAATATGAATAAGATTAATTATCAGAAAGAACTGGATAAGGTTTTAAATAATTTGGCAGATGAACGACCAGGCCTCCTGTTACACAGCTGTTGTGCTCCATGCAGCAGTTATGTACTGGAGTATCTGGAAAAATATTTTCAGATTACAGTGTTTTATTATAATCCTAATATTAACTCCAGAGAAGAATACGAAAAGAGAGTGGCAGAACAGCAGCGGCTGATTAAGGAAATGAGATTTAAAGATATTTCAGTAATAGATGGAGGATATGATCCGGAAGTATTTTATCAGACTGTAAAAGGATATGAAAAAGAACCAGAAGGAGGTGCCAGATGCTATCTGTGTTATCGCCTGAGACTTGAAGAAACAGCAAGGCTGGCGGCACAGAAGAAATTTGATTACTTTACTACAACACTTACTATCAGCCCGTTAAAAAATGCTCAGTGGTTGAATGAACTGGGACAGAAAGCAGAAGAAAAATATGGTATTAGATTTCTGCCATCGGATTTTAAAAAGAAAGGCGGATATCAAAGATCGATTACATTATCTAAAGAATATTCTCTTTATCGACAGAATTTCTGTGGATGTGTTTTTTCTAAAAATGTAAATGAAATGCATGATCTATAATATTGAATATAACAGCAATATTATGGGAAAAGTAGTAAATAGTATCTGGAAATAATTTGATAAAAAAAAGGTCTTGCATAATTTGTTGAATTATGATAAAATTTTTACAATTTATGAGGAAATATTTCTAAAATAATAGAAGAGAAGGTATTGGAATGCACATGTCCAGTACCTGGGTTCGTGATTTTTATTTTAGGAATATTTCTTTTTTTTATTTTATATGACAAAATCTTTTGGATTTCATATATAATAAAAGTACTCCATGCAGGATGCGTAAAATATTCAAGCAGGGGCTTAAAGGTCAAATAGAAAAAACAGGAGGAAATTTTCATGAACGCATTTTTAATTTTAGAAGACGGACATGTATTCAAAGGGAAAAGCTTTGGGGCACAATGTGAAGTCATATGTGAGGTCGTTTTTAATACTTCTATGACAGGGTATTTGGAAGTATTGACAGATCCGTCTTATCAGGGACAGGGGGTTGTAATGACTTACCCTTTGATTGGTAATTATGGTGTTTGTCTGGAAGATGTAGAATCAGAGCATCCTTGGCATTCTGCCTTTATCGTTAGAGAAATTTCAAGAACTTCCAGTAATTTCCGAAGAGAAGAAGATCTGGAAGATTACCTTATTAAAAATGGTATTCCGGGAATATGTGGTGTAGATACCAGAGCCATTACAAAGATTTTAAGAGAACATGGCTGTATGGGTGGTATGATTACTACCAATCCTGATTATAATCTGGATGAAATACTTCCAAAACTGAAAGCATATAGAGTAACAGATGCTGTAAAAACCGTAACAAGACAGGAAAAAGAACATTTTCCAGGAGAAGGACATAAGGTTGCATTACTGGATCTTGGAACAAAAACCAACATCATCAATTCCTTAACAAAAAGAGGATGTGATGTAACTGTTTATCCTGCTTTTACTACAGCAGAAGAAATCCTGGCAGATCATCCTGACGGAATCATGCTTTCAAACGGACCAGGGGATCCAAAGGAATGTGTAACAGTAATCGAAGAATTGAAAAAATTATATGAAAGTGATGTTCCTATTTTTGCAATTTGTCTGGGACATCAGCTGATGGCACTTGCAACAGGTGCAGATACAACAAAAATGCGTTGGGGACATCGTGGAGGAAATCATCCGGTAAAAGACCTGTCAACCGGAAGAGTTTATATTTCTTCACAGAATCATGGATATGTAATTGAAGAAGATACTATTGCAGAGGATGTAGCAGAAATTTCCTTTGTTAATGTAAATGATAAATCCGTAGAGGGATTAAGATATAAAAATAAAAATATCCGTACGGTACAGTTTCATCCTGAAGCTTGTCCAGGCCCTCAGGATACAGCATATTTATTTGATGAATTTATGGATATGATGAAAGGAGCTCAAAATGCCTAAAAGAGAAGATATAAAAAAAGTACTTGTCATTGGATCAGGTCCAATTGTCATCGGGCAGGCGGCAGAATTTGATTATGCAGGAACACAGGCATGCCGTGCCCTTCAGGAAGAGGGAATTGAAGTTGTTCTTGTAAACTCCAATCCTGCCACAATTATGACAGATAAAGATATCGCAGATAAAGTTTATATTGAACCATTAACAGCTCCTGTTATTGAAAAAATTATTGAGAAAGAAAAACCAGACAGTATTCTTCCAACTCTTGGTGGTCAGGCAGCATTGAATCTTGCCATGGAACTGGTGGAAAGTGGATATCTGGAAAAAAGTGGTGTAAAACTGATCGGTACATCTCCAATGACCATTAAAAAAGCGGAAGACCGTCAGGAATTCCAGAATACAATGGAAAAAATAGGGGAACCAATTGCAGCAGGTAAAGTTGTTACAACCATTGAGGATGGTGTGGAATTTGCAAAAGAAATCGGGTATCCGGCAGTACTTCGTCCGGCATATACTCTTGGAGGAAGTGGTGGAGGAATCGCCCACAATCAGGAAGAACTGGAAACAATTCTGGAAAACGGACTTCGATTAAGCCGTGTTGGAGAAGTTCTGGTAGAGCGTTACATTGGTGGATGGAAAGAAATCGAATATGAAGTAATGCGTGATGAAAATGGAACATGTATTACAATCTGTAATATGGAAAATATCGACCCTGTAGGAGTTCATACAGGAGATAGTATCGTTGTTGCACCTTCACAGACTTTAGGAGATAAAGAATATCAGATGCTGCGTACATCAGCATTAAATATTATAACTGAGCTGGATGTACATGGTGGATGTAACGTTCAGTATGCATTAAATCCTGACAGTTTTGAATATTGTGTTATTGAGGTAAATCCTCGTGTCAGCCGTTCTTCAGCACTGGCATCAAAAGCAACAGGATATCCAATCGCAAAAGTTACAGCAAAGATTGCCATTGGATATACACTGGATGAAATAGAAAATGCAGTTACAAAGAAAACATTTGCAAGTTTTGAACCAATGCTTGACTACTGTGTTGTTAAAATGCCAAGATTGCCATTTGACAAATTTATTCATGCAAAACGTACGTTAACAACCCAGATGAAAGCTACCGGAGAAGTAATGAGTATCGGTACCAGCTTTGAAGGGGCTTTAATGAAAGCAATCCGTTCTCTGGAACAGCATGTGGACAGTCTGATTTTTGGAAATTATGACCAGCTGACAGATGATGAATTGATGAAAGAGCTGGAAAAAATTGATGATCTGAGAATTTATGTTATTGCAGAAGCTATCCGCCGTGGTGTGGATTATGATACTATTTTCAATATTACCAAAATCGATCGCTGGTTCCTTGATAAGATTGCAATTCTGGTTGAAATGGAAAAGAAACTGTCTGAAGCAGAAAATCTTGATTATGATCTTCTGATGGAGGCTAAGCGTCTGGAATTCCCGGATAAAGTTATTGGACAGTTAACTGGAAAAACAGAAAAAGATATCAAAAATCTGAGAAACGAACTTGGAATCCATGCTGCTTACAAGATGGTAGATACCTGTGCAGCAGAGTTTGATGCAGCGACTCCATATTATTATTCATGCTTTGGAAGTGAAAATGAAGTGGAGGAAACATCTGGTAAGAAAAAAGTTATGGTACTGGGTTCAGGTCCGATTAGAATCGGACAGGGAATCGAGTTTGATTACTGTTCTGTACACAGTGTCTGGGCATTAAGCAAAGAAGGATACGAAACAATTATTGTAAACAATAATCCGGAAACTGTTTCAACAGACTTTGATGTGGCAGATAAATTGTATTTTGAACCATTAACAGCAGAGGATGTGGAAAGTATTGTTGATTTGGAAAAACCAGATGGTGCAGTTGTACAGTTTGGAGGACAGACAGCAATTAAACTGACAGAAGCATTGATGAAGATGGGAGTTCCAATTCTTGGAACCAGTGCAGAAAATGTAGATGCAGCAGAAGACAGAGAGCTGTTTGATGAGATTCTGGAAGAATGCTGTATTCCAAGACCGAAAGGAACAACAGTATTTACATGTGAAGAAGCAATTGAAGTAGCGCATAAACTGGGATATCCGGTATTAGTCCGTCCATCTTATGTACTTGGAGGACAGGGAATGCAGATTGCAGTTTCTGACGAAGATATTGAGGCATTTATGGAGATTATCAATCGATATGAACAGGAACATCCGATTCTGATCGATAAATATCTGGTTGGTAAAGAAGTGGAAGTTGATGCTGTATGTGATGGGACAGATATTCTGATTCCTGGAATCATGGAACATGTGGAGCGTGCAGGAATTCATTCCGGAGATAGTATTTCTGTATATCCATCTTTAAGTTTAAGTGATAAGATTAAACGTGTCATTGCAGAATATACAAGGAAGCTGGCAAAATCTCTACATGTTATCGGACTGATTAATATTCAGTTTATTGTAGCTGATGGAGAAGTTTATGTCATTGAGGTAAATCCTCGTTCCAGCCGTACAGTGCCATATATCAGTAAAGTAACAGGTATTCCAATCGTCGCTTTGGCTGCCAAGGTAATTACAGGTGCTAAAATCAAAGATCTGGGATATGAACCTGGACTTCAGCCGGAATCTGAATATTATGCAGTTAAAAAACCGGTATTCTCATTTGAAAAATTAAGAGGGGCAGAAGTCAGTCTTGGACCGGAAATGAAATCTACAGGTGAGTGCCTTGGAATTTCAAAGAATTATCATGAAGCATTATATAAAGCATTCCTGGGAGCAGGAGTAAATCTTCCAAAATATAAGAAAATGATTCTTACAGTAAAAGATTCTGACAAGATTGACGCAGTAGACATTGGAAGAAGATTTATATCATTAGGTTATGAAATTTACTCTACAAAAAGCACATGCAGAGTGTTAAATGAAGCAGGGGTAGCTGCAAAACCAATAAATAAGTTGGAAGAACCATCTCCGAACTTGCTAGACTTGATTTTAGATGATAAAATTGACTTAGTCATCGATACACCTTCTCAGGGTGTCGGTCGAAGCAAGGATGGATTCCTGATTCGCCGTTATGCGATTGAGACAGGAGTTACCTGTCTGACCAGTCTGGATACGGCAGATGCTCTACTGACTAGTTTGGAGACAGGCAATCGAGATCAATTGACTGTTGTTGACATAGCGAATATTTAATGAGATGAAAGAGGAGTGATGTTATGGGTCGATATACTAAACAGGATATCATTGACTTGGTTAGAGAGAATGATGTTCAGTTTATCAGATTGCAATTTTCTGATTTGTTTGGAACAATGAAAAATGTTGCAATTACTGCACGCCAGCTGGAAAAGGCTTTGGATAATAAATGTACATTTGATGGTTCTTCGGTTGATGGTTTTGTAAGAATCGAGGAATCTGATATGTATCTTTATCCGGATCTGGATAGCTTTGTAATTTTTCCTTGGAATGCAGGAGGAAATCGCGTTGCCCGATTAATCTGTGATGTTTATGGACCAAATGGTCTGCCTTTTGCAGGAGATCCCAGACATATTTTAAAGAAGGTCATCAGAGAATGTAAAAGTATGGGATATAAGTTTAATGTAGGACCGGAATGTGAGTTTTTCTTATTCCATACGGATGAAGAAGGTCGTCCAACAACGCTGACCCATGAAAAAGCCGGATATTTTGACGTGGCCCCATTGGATTTAGGTGAAAGTGCACGAAGAGATATGATTTTAAATCTCGAAGATATGGGATTTGAAATCGAGGCATCTCATCATGAGGTTGCACCAGCACAGCATGAAATTGATTTTAAATATGATAATGCGTTAAGAACGGCAGATAACATTCTTACATTTAAATTTGTTGTAAAATATATTGCAAAGAGACATGGACTGTATGCAAGCTTTATGCCAAAACCGATTACCGGAGTAGATGGTTCAGGAATGCATCTTAATATGTCTTTGTGGAAAGATGGCAAGAATATTTTCTCAGATTCAAAGAATACCATTGGAATCAGTGATGAGGCATTTCATTTTATTGCGGGGGTAATGGCTCATGCAAGAGAAATGTCACTGATTACCAATCCATTGGTTAATTCTTATAAACGAATCGTACCGGGATATGAAGCACCAGTTGATGTTTCATGGTCACCATCCAACAGAAGTCCGTTGATTCGTGTTCCTGCTGCCAGAGGAATCGGTACCAGAATTGAATTCAGAAGCCCTGATTCTGCAGCAAATCCATATCTTGCACTGGCAGTCAGCCTGGCGGCCGGTCTTGATGGAATTCGAAGAAAACTGACTCCTGGAAAAGGATCTTCAGGAAATCAGTATGAAATGAATGAAGGTGATAAGGAAAAAGCAGGAATTATGGTGTTGCCAAGAGATATGAAAGAATCGCTGGAAATCTTTAAACAAAGCGATTATATGAAGGAGGTCCTTGGAGAACATATTTTTAATAAATATATAGAGGCAAAAACAGCAGAATGGGAATCTTACCAGAAAGTTGTATCACAATGGGAAATAGATGAGTATTTATATAAGATTTAGTTCCTTAAAGTGTTGGATGCAAGGAGGTGAGAGGCTTGGTTAACGTCATCGTTCTGTTTCCAAAACAGGAATTTGCCAGAAATATAAGAAATTTGCTGGTACGTAGCGGCTTTGAAGTTATTGGTGTTTGCGTTACAGGTTCGCAGGTCATTCAGCGTATGGAAGGATTGGATGACGGTTTGGTTGTATGTGGATATAAGTATACAGATATGATGTACAGTGAACTAAGAGAATATCTGCCAAAAGATATACATATGCTGCTACTTGCCTCTCAGGCATATCTAGAAGATTGTGTGTCGGATAATGTTTCATGTCTTCCAATGCCGTTAAAGGCACATGATCTTGTAAATGAAGTGAGAAATATCGTAAGTGATATTTCAAATATACAGAAGAAAAAAAAGCGCAGACCAAAGCAACGGACAAGAGAAGAACTGGAATTATTAGATGAAGTAAAAGAACTGCTGATGGAAAATAACCGAATTACAGAAGAGGAAGCCCACTGTTATATTCAACAGAGAAGTATGAACAGTGGTGTGGGATTAATTGAAATGGCAAAAATGATTAAAGAATCATTTACGTATCAAAATTAGGAGGAGACTATGTTTAAGATTAATGACAACTATTTGAAACTGCCTGGAAGCTATTTATTTTCAACAATTGCAAAAAAGGTAAATGCATATTCAGAAGCTAATCCGGATAAAGATATTATCCGCCTTGGAATTGGAGATGTTACACAGCCTTTAGCACCATCTATCATTGATGCACTTCACGGTGCGGTGGATGAGATGGCACATGCTGAAACATTTCATGGATATGCTCCAGACCTGGGATATGAATTCCTTCGCAATGCTATTGCTAAAAATGATTATGCTGATCGAGGAGCAGATATTGCTGCAGACGAAATTTTTGTAAGTGATGGAGCAAAATGTGATTCAGGAAATATCCAGGAAATTTTTGCACAGGATAATAAAATTGCTGTATGTGATCCGGTTTACCCAGTGTATGTAGATACAAATGTTATGGCTGGAAGAACCGGTACATATGATCCTAAGGCTGAAACCTGGAGTGATGTGATCTACATGCCATGTACAGCAGACAATAACTTTGCTCCAGATTTTCCAGATGAAGTACCGGACATTATTTATCTGTGCTTCCCAAATAATCCGACTGGAGCAACTATTACAAAAGATCAGCTTCAGGGATGGGTTGATTATGCAAATAAAAACGGAGCTGTTATTATTTATGATGCAGCATATGAAGCATATATTTCTGAAGATAATGTTGCTCATACAATTTATGAATGTGAAGGTGCTAGAACCTGCGCTATCGAATTAAAGAGTTTTTCTAAAAATGCAGGATTTACAGGGGTTCGTCTTGGATATACTGTAATTCCAAAAGATCTGAAATGTGGTGATGTCCAGTTGCATGCATTATGGGCAAGAAGACATGGAACCAAATATAACGGAGCTCCATATATTGTACAGAAAGCAGGAGAAGCTGTATATTCTGAGGCTGGAAAAGCTCAGTTGAAAGAACAGGTTGGATATTATATGAACAATGCAAAAGTAATCTATGAAGGATTAAAAAATGCAGGGTACACAGTATCAGGAGGGGTGAATGCTCCATATATCTGGCTGAAGACACCAGATCAGATGAGTTCATGGGAGTTCTTTGATTATCTTCTTGCAAATGCAAATGTAGTAGGAACACCTGGATCAGGATTTGGACCAAGTGGAGAAGGATATTTTAGACTAACAGCTTTCGGAAGCTACGAAAATACAGTAGCTGCTATGGAACGTATCAAGAATCTGTAGATAGTTTTAACATGAAATAATAAAGCGGACTTTGTCCGCTTTATCTTTTCTTTAAATAAAAGGTATGGTAAAATATCTAAACAGGATATAGAAAAAAGATAGAAAAAAGGAGAAAATGTCGATGAAAATGTTATCACTGGAGCAGGAATTAAAGGGAAATGCTTACCCTGGACGTGGAATTGTTATTGGTAAGACTGAAGATGGAACCAAGGCAGCAACTGCATACTTTATTATGGGACGTAGTGAAAACAGTAGAAACCGAGTATTTGTAGAAGAAGGAGAAGGTATACGTACACAGGCATTTGATGAATCAAAATTAACAGATCCAAGCCTGATTATTTATGCACCTGTAAGAGTTATTGGAAATAAGACCATTGTAACTAATGGAGACCAGACAGATACAGTTTATGATGGAATGGAGCAGGGGCTCACATTTGAACAGTCTTTAAGAAGTCGTGAATTTGAACCAGATGGACCTAATTATACACCAAGAATTTCAGGAATCATGCAGGTGGAAGATGGAACTTATCATTATGCAATGTCCATTTTAAAGAGTAATAATGGTAATCCGGACAGCTGCAACCGCTATACATTTACTTATGAAAATCCAGTGGCAGGAGAGGGACATTTTATCCACACATATATGCATGATGGTAATCCTCTTCCAAGTTTTGAAGGAGAACCAAAGCTGGTAGGAATCCCAAATGATATTGATGCTTTTACTGAAAATGTATGGGAAAGCCTTAATGAAGAAAATAAAGTATCTTTGTTTGTAAGATTTATTGATATTGCAACAGGTGAATATGAAACAAGAATCATTAATAAGAACAAATAAGAATGTAAAAGCAGAGATAAAAGGAGAAGAAAATGAAAGAATTAGAATTAAAGTATGGATGTAATCCAAACCAGAAACCTTCCAGAATTTATATGGCAGACGGAAGTGATCTTCCAATAGAAGTGGTAAATGGAAGACCGGGCTATATTAATTTCCTGGATGCGTTTAATGGATGGCAGCTTGTCAGTGAACTGAAACAGGCCACAGGACTTCCAGCGGCAACTTCTTTTAAACATGTTTCTCCGGCAGGAGCTTCTGTGGGACTTCCTATGTCAGAAACATTAAGAAAGATTTACTGGGTTGATGACCTGGGAGAATTATCTCCTCTGGCATGTGCATACGCAAGAGCAAGAGGTGCTGACAGAATGTCATCTTTTGGAGACTTCATTGCTTTATCTGATGTTTGTGATGCAGATACAGCCCGACTGATCAAAAGAGAAGTTTCAGATGGTGTCATTGCTCCCGGATATACAGATGAAGCGATTGAACTGTTAATGCAGAAAAAGAACGGTAATTACAATATTATCAAAATCGATCCTGAATACAGACCAGCTCCATTGGAACATAAACAGGTATTTGGAGTTACTTTTGAACAGGGAAGACAGGAACTTCCAATTGATGATGAATTATTATCTAATATCGTAACAGAAAATAAAGATCTTCCGGAACAGGCATTGATTGATCTGAAGATTTCTCTGATCACATTAAAATATACCCAGTCTAATTCTGTATGCTTCGTAAAAGATGGACAGGCTATCGGAATTGGTGCAGGACAGCAGTCTCGCGTTCACTGTACTCGTCTGGCAGGACAAAAAGCAGATAATTGGTGGTTAAGACAGTGTCCAAAAGTAATGGAACTTCCATTCCTTGACAATATCCGTCGTGCAGACAGAGATAATGCCATTGATCTGTATATCGGAGATGAATACATGGATGTTCTGGCAGATGGTGCATGGCAGAGAACATTTAAGGAAAAACCGGAAGTGTTCACAAAAGAAGAAAAAAGAGCATGGCTTGATAAACTGACAGATGTAACTCTTGGTTCCGATGCATTTTTCCCATTCTTTGACAATATTGAAAGAGCTCAGAAGAGCGGGGTCAAATATATTGCACAGCCGGGAGGATCTGTAAGAGATGATGCAGTTATTGATTGCTGCAACAAATATAATATGGTAATGGCATTTACAGGTATTCGTTTATTCCATCACTAAAATAAAAACGCTCAGAAAAACTATACTATATGAAAAGGATATTTAAGTAAAACTTAGATATCCTTTTTTAGTTGACATAGTTTTAAAAAGAAGTTAACATATTGTTATAACAATATGGAAATATATCAGATGAGGGATGACTCCCGCCTCTGTAGGCGGTGAGCAACAATTATGTATCAGTGGCGGGTTTCAATCCCCCATCTGATATACGCTCCGCGAGGATGCGCAGGAATTCGGATTGGAAGTATGTCTGCTATGCAGACCCGAATTCCGTGCCAAGACTCGCGAGCGAGTCTTGAAAAAAGAAGAAAGTATCAAGGAGAATCAAAACTATTGTGAAAAAACTAGATATGTCGAGAGGTGCTGTTCCGCTGTATTTGCAGATCAGTGCTATTTTAAAAGAAAAAATAATAAAAAAAGAATATGAATATGGTGATTATATTCCAAGTGAGACTGAACTTCAGAAAATATTTGATGTCAGCCGAATCACTGCAAGACAGGCGATTCAGGAATTAGAAAAAGATGGTATGGTACAGCGGGCCAGAGGGAAGGGAACAATGGTCACATACCAGAAACAGATTGAAGAATATTTAACATCAATTCGGAGTTTTACCAATGAAATGCTGGAGAAAAATATGCAGCCTGGTACAAAATCTGCACATATATCCATTGAGAAGGCGGATCAGCATTTGGCAGAGATTTTTCAAGTGGAAGAAGGAGTTCCGGTTTATCGTCTAGAACGTATTCGTACAGGAGATGGAATTCCGATTGTTGATTTTCATACATATTTATCATTAAAGCTAAATCTTCCGTTGAATGATAATTTTTATATGGGAAGTCTTTATGAAATTTTAGAAGGTAAAGGATGTGAGCCGGTCCGTGTCACAGAAAAATTTGACTGTATGATACCAAATGAAGATATTCGCAGGAAGCTGAATATTGAAATAGGACAGCCGGTGCTTCGTAGGATTCGAATTGCACATGATATAAATAGTGAAGTTGTAGAATATACAATAGGGTATTATCGAGGAGATCGATATGCATATTATATAGAACTTAAAAAATAGTGTTGACAAAAGGTTTTTCATAGTTTATATAAATGTTATAACAACTTAAAAGAGCACTAAAAAATGTGCTCTTTTAAAATAAGATATATTGTTACAACATTCGAACAATATAAAATTTCAGGAAGAAAAAACATTTATCATACAGCAGAGAAAATAGGAGGAGTTATGAAGTATTATCCAGGAATAGAAATTTCAGCAAAGGCTAATCCTCTGGATTTTGTATATGGAGAGAATGTATTCGGTCCGGTTCCGGAAATTCGGACATTAGAAGATATTCGTAAATCATTGGAAAATCCAGATTGTGATGGTCCGGAAGAATTATATTGTATTTCCATGGATGTGGGCATGGAAAAAGACCGAGAGGAAATTGAAAAAAGAAATCTGCTGTTTGGAGTTGTAACATATGCCAAAGGAAAAATTGGAGACGGACCAGTTCGTTCTCAGGGACATATTCATGCGATAAGTCCATCATGTCAGAGTTCTACACCGGAGGTTTATGAAATCTGGGAAGGAGAAGCAGTTATTTACATGCAGGAATCTGGAAAAGACGATGCAGGAAATTGCTATGCAGTCCATGCCAAAGCAGGGGAAGTAGTTATTGTACCGCCGTACTGGGTACATGCAACTGTCAATGCAAAGCCGGATGAACAGATGACATTTGGTGCATGGTGTGTCAGAGACTACGGATTTGATTATGATGATGTCAGAGAGCATAATGGCATTGCATTTTTCCCGAAATTCAAAAATGAAAAATTAGTTTGGACAATGAATCCGGCATATCAGAAAGCAAATTTAATTGAGCAAGATGCAAGAATTTATGAGGAATTTTCTATTAAGACAAATGAGCCAATTTACACTCAATTTCAAAAGAATAAAGATATGTTTGAATTTGTAACACAACCGCAGAAATATGATAACATTTGGAAAAATTATCAGCCTTAAGGAGGATGACTATGGCAAAATATGATTTATATCCTGAAATTAAAGTTCCGAAATTTCAAGGTGCATGGAGAGGGTATGAGCAGATTGCAGAGGAAATAAAAAAGAGTATTCAGAAAGAAAAAACAATTATTGCAATTGAAAGTTATATAGGAGTTAATAATCAGGAAATTAAAGAAAACTTAGTAGATACATTACAGCCGGAATTAGAAATTTTTGCTGATGACCTGGCATTTGACGGGGATATCATTACCAAAATGGTAAAAAGAAATTTGACCGATGATCGTGTGTTTGGAGTGATGTCTCATCAGACGTTAGATGAATTTTATGATGAGAATGCATTGAAACAGGCGGAATCAAAAGTAAAAGAGGCAAAAGGACTGGTTGTTATTTATGGAACAGGTGCTTCTTTAGTAACAGAACCGGATATTCTGATTTATGCAGATCTTGCAAGATGGGAATGCCAGTGCAGATATCGTTCAGGTGGGACCAATTGGAAAGTTTCTAATTCAGAAGAAGATGCGCTAAAGAAAAATAAAAGAGGATATTTCTTTGAATGGAGAATGTGTGATCGCCTGAAAGATAAACTTCATTCACAAATTGACTTTTTATTAGATACAAATGTGGTAAATGATCCTAAAATGGTATCAGGAGATGATTATCGTTATGGTTTATCCCTAACGGTAGAGCAGCCGTTCCGAGTGGTTCCATATTTCGATGCCAGTGTATGGGGCGGTCAGTGGATGAAAGAAAAATTTAATTTGGATCCTGAAGCAGATAATTTTGGATGGGCATTTGATGGAGTGCCAGAAGAAAACAGTCTTTACCTGCGATATGGGGATGTGAGAGTGGAAGTTCCTTCTTTGAATGTAATTCATCAGTATCCAAATGAGCTTCTTGGGCCAAAGGTACACAGTCGATTTGGAAAAGAATTTCCGATTCGATTTGACTACCTGGACACCATGGAAGGAGGAAACTTGAGCCTTCAGGTGCATCCATTGACGGAATATATTCAGGATAAATTTGGAATGCATTATACACAGGATGAAAGCTATTATATTTTAGATGCAAAAGAAGATGCAACGGTGTATCTTGGTGTAAAAGAAGGAATCCGGTTAGATGATATGGTTGGAGATTTAGAAAAAGCTCAGGAAGAAGATTATAGATTTCCAGATGAAAAATATGTGAATTGCTTTCCAGCGAAAAAACATGACCATTTCCTGATTCCGGCAGGAACCGTTCACTGTGGAGGTTCCAATGTGGTGGTGCTGGAAATTAGTGCAACACCATATATTTTCACATTTAAGCTGTGGGATTGGGGACGTATTGGTTTAGATGGAAGACCGAGACCGGTACATATCAATCATGGAAAAGAAAATATTTTATTGGAGAGAAAAACAGATTGGGTAAAGGAAAATCTGATAAATAATGTACAGACATTACAGGAAACAGATAGTTACAAGGAAGAACGTACAGGACTTCATGAGCTGGAATTTATTGAGACAAGACGTCACTGGTTTGAAGAGACTGTTGAACTTGATACAAAAGAAAGTGTCAACATGCTGAATCTGATAGAAGGTGATACAGCTATTGTAGAAAGTGTGGATGGAAGTTTTGAACCATATGAAGTACATTATGGAGAGACATTTATTATTCCGGCACAGCTGAAAAAATATAAAATTACACCTGTAGGAAATACAGATAAGAAGAAATTAGGATTGATTCAGGCATTTGTAAGATAAAAGAGAAAAAATCCTGGTATTTGGTCTTTTCTTAAATATCGGGAGAATGAAATAAAAATGCTCCGCCAAAATGCATACCATGTGCAAAGGAAAGCAGCCAAAACTGCAGCACATCGGTACACAAAGCGGAGCAAATTTCCTCCGTGCATCAATCTGCACAAGCGAAGCGCGGAAGCCGTGCACGGGGAACTTTGCGTAGTTATACATTGAAACGGAATACGATAATATCACCGTCTTTAACTACATATTCTTTTCCTTCCTGTCTTACCAGTCCTTTTTCTTTGCATGCAGTCATACTGCCATATTCAATCAGATCATCATAAGAAACCACTTCAGCACAGATAAATCCACGCTCGAAGTCAGTATGAATCTTACCAGCTGCCTGAGGAGCTTTGGTTCCTTTTTTGATTGTCCAGGCACGGGTTTCATCTTCGCCTGAAGTAAGGAAACTGATTAATCCCAAAAGAGAATAGCTGGCAGAAATCAGTTTTTCAAGACCGGATTCTTCGAGACCAAGATCATCCAGGAATTCTTTCTTTTCGTCATCGTCAAGTTCGGCAATTTCCTGTTCAATCTGGGCACATACAACAAATACCTTTGCATCTACATCATCTGCATATTTACGTACTGCTTTTACATAATCATTGTCTTCCTGACCTAATTCATCTTCATTTACATTTGCAGCAAAGATAACAGGTTTGATCGTAAGAAGATTACAGGAGTTTAAAATTTCTTGTTCATCTTCATCTTCTGTTTCAAATGTCTTAGCCAGTTTACCGTCTTCCAGATGAGCTTTCACTTTTTCCAGAAATTCTACTTCATGGGCAAGGGTTTTATCGTTTCTTGCACCTCTGGTAGATTTTGCGATTCTTCGGTCAAGAACCTCAATATCAGAGAAAATCAATTCAAAGTTAATGGTTTCAATATCACGTAAAGGATTTACAGAGCCATCCACGTGGACAATATTCCCGTCATCGAAACAACGGACAACATGTACTATGGCATCTACTTCACGGATGTTGGCAAGAAACTGGTTTCCCAGACCTTCTCCCTTGGAAGCACCTTTTACCAGACCTGCAATATCAACAAATTCAATTGCTGCAGGAATGACTTTTTTTGAATGATACATATCAGCTAAATGATCAACACGTGTGTCTGGAACCGTAACGATTCCAACGTTTGGATCGATTGTACAAAATGGATAATTGGCTGATTCAGCCCCTGCCTTAGTCAGGGAATTAAATAGAGTACTTTTTCCGACATTTGGCAGTCCAACAATTCCTAATTTCATAATTTCTTCCTTCCTTATTTACACATTTATTCAGTTAATAGTCTATCACAAGGAACTTGAAAAGAAAAGAAAAATAGATTAAGATATTAATCTTAGGAAAATGAAAACAGATTAAAGAGAAAGGGTATCAGAATGGAACATGAGATTCGATTTCCTCATTTGGGGATTCTGTTAAAAAGTGTTGGAGATGGATTTACAATAGGTGGATTTGAAATAAAATATTACGGGATTATGATTGCCATGGGATTTTTGTTTGGACTTTTAGTGGCATATTATGCTGCAAAGCATACAGAAGATTTTGATCCGGAAATGGTATTTGACTATCTTATTTGTATGGTAATTCCTGCAATTGCAGGAGCAAGATTGTATTATGTGGTTTTTTCCTGGGATTATTATAAAGATCATTTAAATGAAATTATTCAGATTCGAAATGGAGGACTGGCAATCTACGGAGGGATTTTTGCGGCAGTGCTTACATTATATATTTTTTGCAAAGTCCGGAAAGTTTCCATGTTAAAGTTCGGGGATATTTTAATAAAAGGATTATTAGTGGGACAGATTTTAGGAAGATGGGGAAATTTCTTTAATCGTGAAGCATTTGGCCGTTATACAGATGGACTCTTTGCCATGCAGATACCAACAGATTTCTTTATGGAACATGGACGTTTATCAGAAATCATTGAATCAGGATTGTATGATCAGGCCGTTTTTCAGGAGACAGGAGGGAAAATATATACCTTTATTCAGGTACATCCGACTTTTCTGTATGAGGCTTTATGGAACCTGGCAGTACTGCTGATTATTATATGGTTCACAAAACGGAAAAAGAATGATGGTGAACTGATTGCATTATATGCAATAGGATATGGAGCTGGACGATTCTGGATTGAAGGACTTCGTACGGATTCACTGATGCTAGGAAATACAGGAATTCGTATTTCACAGATGGTTGCTGCAGTCATGGTTGTTGCAGGAGTAGCCTTTTTCATATATAGGAGAAGAAATTTAAAAAAGTGCAAAGAAAAATAGATATTTAAGGAAAGTAAAAAGACGGAAATATCCTGCAAAATGTGGATACTTCTGTCTTTTTTTGATGCGGAAAAACAACCTGTCAGTCATCTTCAGATAGGATAAGTGAATTGATTTCTAAAAATGTTGATAAACTAAGAAAAAACTAAGAATTGAGTGTGGATTATTTCTTGATTTTTTACCTGGTATCATATAAAATATTACCTATAAGTGGTATAAAGTGGTGAAAGGTGGGACAAGAGTGTAATCGGGTGTCATCTGATATTACCAAGTGGAGTAATTTGAGACTAAGAGGTGATTCCATGTTTATGGGAGAGTACAATCACACCATTGACTCAAAAGGCAGGCTGATAATCCCTTCCAAGTTTCGAGAAACTTTAGGTCAGGAATTTGTAATTACAAAGGGGTTAGATGGGTGCCTGTTTGTGTTTCCTATAAAAGAATGGAAAGCTTTTGAGGAGAAATTGCGAAGCCTTCCACTTATTAACAAGGATGCCAGAAAATTTTCAAGATTCTTTTTGGCAGGTGCCAGTACCTGTGAACTGGATAAGCAGGGAAGAATTCTTGTACCCGGAACATTACGGGAGTTTGCAGGAATGAATAAAGAGGTAGTATTGACAGGAATGCTGGATCGTATCGAGATATGGAGTAAGGATAAATGGAATGAAAACAATTCTTATGAAGATATGGATGATATAGCAGCAAGCATGCAGGATTTAGGTCTGAGTATTTAGGGGTTTTTATGGAATTTGAACATATTTCCGTATTATTGGAAGAGACAATTGAAAAACTTAATATCAAACCGGATGGAATTTATGTAGATGGAACTCTTGGAGGAGCTGGACATGCTTATGAAGTATGCCGGCATCTTTCTGATAAGGGACGTTACATTGGGATCGATCAGGATGCAGATGCTATTGCTGCCAGTACAAAACGCCTTGAAGAATTTGGAGATAAGGTTACCATCGTGAGAGATAACTATGTGAATATGCCTAAGGTTTTAAAAAATCTTGGAATCACAGGTGTAGATGGAATATTGCTTGATCTGGGGGTTTCCTCTTTTCAGTTGGATGAAAAGGAAAGAGGATTTACCTACAGGGAAGATGTTCCGCTGGATATGCGAATGGACCAAAGGCAGAAACTTACAGCCCGTGATATTGTTAATGAATATTCTGAAATGGAATTGTTTCATATTATCAAAGATTACGGGGAAGAGAAATTTGCAAAGAATATTGCAAAACATATTGTAAACAAAAGAAAAGAAAAACCTGTGGAAACTACAGGTGAATTAATAGACATTATTAAGGGCGCCATTCCTATGAAAGTCAGAGCTGTAGGGGGACATCCGGCAAAGAAAACTTTTCAGGCGATTCGGATTGAATGTAATAGAGAACTGGATGTGTTGAAAGACAGTCTGGATGCAATGATTGATTTATTGAATCCGGGGGGGAGACTTTGTATCATCACATTTCACTCTTTAGAGGATCGAATTGTAAAACGTGCCTTTAAGAAAAATGAAAATCCATGCACATGCCCGCCGAATTTTCCGGTATGTGTCTGTGGAAAGGTTTCAAAGGGAAAGCAGATTACAAGAAAGCCAATTGTTCCGGGAGAGAAAGAACTAGAAGAGAATAAGAGAGCTAAAAGTTCCAAGCTTAGAGTATTTGAAAAAGCACATTAAGGGGAGTAGTCTATGGAAAAATCAAGACAAGAGCGTTACAACTTAATATATGGAAACACCGTAAGAAAAATAGAACCTGAACCGGCATATAGGGAACCGCAGAGAAAAAGAAAGCCGGTATCAAGACCAAAGGCGACTCCGAGAACACGACAGAATCAGCAAAAGGCCCTGGAATTTGATATGGCCTTTATCCGCACTCTGCTGGCGGCATTGGCTGTTATTGTTGGAGTCAGTTTCTTCTATCTATCTGAAAGAACGAAACTGTTAAATCAGAGGACAGTCTTGGCACAAAAAAAGGCACAGCTTTCTACTCTTCAGACAGAAAATGAAGATTTAAATCTTGAAATTGAGCAAAGTATCAACTTAGATGCTATTGAAACAGCAGCAAAAAGCTACGGAATGAAGAAACCAGATTCAAAACAAATTATTCATTATGATAGTCAGGATGTGGAATATGTACGTCAGTACGGGAAAATTCCGGATGCCAACTAAGAGGTGGTTTACTTGAAGAAAAGAAGACGAAAGAAAATAAAAAGATTAAATCATGCTATGAAGGTACGAACTGTTGAAATCGTTGCCGTCATAGCAATTCTTTTTGTAGTTTTAATAGGAAGATTGGTATATTTTGGCATTTTTAAAAATGGAATTTACAAGCGTCAGGTATTATCACAGCAAAATTATGATAATGAAGTAATACCATATAAACGAGGGGATATTTTAGATCGAAATGGTAATACTTTAGCTACCAGTCAGAAAATGTATAATCTGGTTCTGGAGCCCAAAAACATTTTAAGAACGAAAAAAACAAAAACGGATGCACTGAATGCATTAACCAAGTATATGGATCTGGATGAAGATAAGCTGATTTCATTCTTGAATAATAATAAAGAATCTTATTATTCTGTGTACAGGCAGAATCTCAGTTACAGCCAGGTTTCAGATTTAAAGGAATATCTTGAGGGCAAAAAGGGCAAGAATGTTGTGGGAATTGTCTTTTCTGAAAAATATCAGCGACGTTATCCTAATAAATCCATGGCAAGTCATGTTCTTGGATTTGTATCTGATGGAAACGTTGGAACAGGAGGAATCGAACAATATTATAACAGTACATTATCAGGGGTTGATGGAAGAAAATATAAGTATCTTAATGAAGAACTTGAACAGGATAGCTCAATAGTTGAGCCGGAGAATGGTAAGACTATTGTATCTACTATTGATTCAAATATACAGAAGATAGCAGAGAAGACACTGAATAAATTTGAGGAGAAATATGGAAGTAAAGGCAGCAGTATTCTTGTAATGAATCCAAATAATGGGGAAGTGTATGCAATGGCAAATTCCACTTCTTTTAATCTGGAAGATCCGAGAAGTGATGGTGTACTTCTTCAGAAGTATTCGCAAAAAAAGATTGCTGCAATGACAGAAAAACAGAAAGTCAAGGCATTTAATGAAATCTGGAAAAATCCGATAGTTTCCAATGCATTTGAGCCGGGTTCCACATATAAACCGTTTACAGTGGCTGCAGGATTAGAGGAAGGAATTCTTAAAGGAAATGAAACCTACTATTGCGATGGATTCCAGAAAGTCGGGCCTCATACCATCCATTGTTCTCATAGAAGCGGACATGGAAATATTACACTGTCTCAGACAATTTCTCTTTCCTGTAATGATGCTTTGATGCAAATTGCAGAAAAAGAAGGAAAAGATATTTTTGCAAGCTATCAAAGAGATTTTAATTTTGGGAAATTAACAGGAATTGATCTTCCAGGAGAAGCAAAGACCTCTGCATTGCTTCATGATGCAGATGATATGACAGAAGCTGATCTGGCAACCAGTTCTTTCGGACAGTCTTTTAACTGCTCCATGATTCAGATGGCAAGTGCATTTTCCTCCCTGATCAATGGGGGAAATTATTACAAGCCGCATGTTGTGAAACAGCTTCGTAATGATAAGGGAGAAGTTGTAAGAACTGTAGATGCAACTCTGGTAAAACAGACTGTTTCCAAAGGTACTTCGGATAAAATCAAGTCGTATATGAAAGAAACAGTTGAATCTGGAACAGGAACGAAAGCACAGTTAGATGATTATACTGTCGGTGGTAAAACGGGAACAGCACAGAAGATTCCTAGAAGTGCAGGAACCTATATAGTATCATTCTGTGGATTTGCACCAGTGGAAAAATCTCAGGTCGTTGTTTATGTGGTTATTGATGAAATCCAGAAAAGTTCTCAGACTAATACCGGTCTTGCCGTTGAGATGGCTCAAAAGGTTTTAAAAGAATCCTTGAAAGAATTAAAAGTGCCAAAAAGCAGTAAAAAGTAATACACATGGAAATTTCTCATAATCTTATACTATATGAGATTATGAGGAATAACTATGAAAACGGTTTATAAAAAGAGAATCCTGGGAATTATCATTGTATTTTTTGTAGGATTTCTAGTTGTTACATGTCGTCTTGGTTATGTAATGATCGCGCAGGCTGATAAATATTTGAAACTTGCAAAAAATCTTCATCAGCGGGAAAGAGAAATAAAAGCACCAAGAGGAAATATTTATGACAGAAATGGAGTGAAGATTGCTTCTAATAAAGCAGTTTATTCGATTTCTGTCATTTATTCACAAATGAAAGAAAAAGCCAGGATTGTAAAGGTTTTATCTCAGGTACTCCAGATTGATGAGGAAGAGGTAAAAAAGAAAGTTTATAAAAATTCTGTCAGAGAGAAAATAAAAAGTAATGTTGATAAGGTGAAAGCAGATAGAATAAGGGAATATAAACTTGATGGGGTTAAAGTAGATGAGGATTACAAAAGAGTATATCCTTTTGATTCTCTGGCATCGAAAGTTCTTGGATTTACAGGAGGAGATAATCAGGGAATCATAGGACTTGAAGTTGCATATGATAAGTATTTGAGAGGAAAATCAGGAAAAATCCTGACATTAACGGATGGGAAAGGCATTGAAATACAAGGGGCCTTTGAGGAGCGGGATGAACCTGTTCCAGGAAAAGATCTGTATACATCTTTGGATGTAAATCTACAGAATTATATCACTCAGGCATGTGAAAAAGTAAAAAAAGAAAAAAAAGCAAAACAGGTATCCATGATACTTATGAATCCGCAGAATGGCGAAATTTTTGCTATGGCAAATGTTCCGGAATATGATCTTAATGAACCTTTTGTATTAAGCAGAAAAGTATCTGAAAAAAGCAGTAAGAAGCAGCAGGAATATTTGAATAGGAAGTGGAGAAATACCTGTATCAATGATACCTACGAGCCTGGATCTGTATTTAAGATCGTAACAGCAGCGGCAGGATTAGAGTCTGGAAAAGTCAGGCCTGATGACCATTTTAATTGTCCAGGGTTTCGAATCGTAGAAGACCGTAAGATTCGCTGTCATAAAACAAGTGGTCATGGGCCAGAAACATTTAAAGAAGGTGTTATGAATTCCTGTAATCCTGTATTTATGGAAGTAGGTGCCAGAGTTGGCGTCGATGGCATGTATGACACTTTCAGGAAACTGGGATTGTTTGAAAAAACAGGAATTGATTTGCCTGGTGAAGCCGGATCTATTATGCATCAGAAAAAAAATGTTAAAGCGGTTGAACTTGCTACCATGTCTTTTGGTCAGTCTATCCAGATCACGCCACTACAGCTTTTAAGAGCTGCCAGTGCAGCTGTAAATGGAGGCAGACTGATAACACCGCATTTTGGAGTGAGTCTGGTTTCTGCTGATGGCAAAAAAGAAAAAGTATTTCATTATCCGGTAAAAAAGAATGTCATTAAAAAAGAAACATCCGAGACTATGAGAGAACTTCTTGAAGCGGTTGTTTCAGAGGGGTCAGGAAGAAATTGTCGCATAGATGGTTTCTCCATTGGGGGAAAAACGGCTACAAGTGAGAAACTCCCAAGAGGAAATGGAAAATATATTTCGTCTTTTCTGGGGTTTTCAAAAGCCAGTCACCCAACAATAATGGGTATCGTGCTGATTGATGAACCGGTTGGAACCTACTATGGAGGGACCATAGCGGCACCGGTTATGAGAAATGTATTTGAGATTGCATTGCCTTATCTTGGCATATCAAAAGATTATACGGTTGATAAAAAAAGTGAATAATTATATACTAGAAAACAAATGAGGTGGAAGCATGAATTATAATATTGTGAAGCCGATTTTAATTGCCTTTTTCGTCAGCGTTATATTGAGCCCGATGATGATCAGGTATCTTCATAAGTTAAAATTCGGTCAGTTTATCCGTGGCGAAGGTCCGGAGTCACACCTGAAAAAGTCTGGTACTCCCACTATGGGAGGCTTGATTATTTTACTGGGAATAGTGGTGGCATCTTTATTTTATGTCAGAGATTATCCACTTATCATACCGATTTTGTTTGTAACTCTTGGTTTTGGATTTATCGGATTTATAGATGACTATATAAAAGTTGTAATGAAGAGAAATCTGGGATTGAGAGCCTGGCAGAAAATGATGGGACAGATTATAGTAACAGGAGTTTTCGCATATTATCTTATTAATTATACAGATTTAGGGACTTCTATGATTATACCATTTACCCATGGAAAGTATCTGGATATGGGGATATTGTTTGTACCAGGAATTTTTATTATTTTATTAGGAACAGTAAATGGAGCAAATTTTACAGATGGACTGGATGGACTGGCGTCCAGTGTTACAGTTTTAATTGCAACATTTTTTACTGTGGCAGCAGTGGGAATGAGAATTTCAGGAAAGGATCCTGGAATATGGCCGATTTCGTGTGCAACAGTAGGATCATTGCTGGGATTTCTTGTGTTTAATGTATATCCGGCAAGGGTATTTATGGGAGATACAGGATCCCTGGCACTGGGAGGATTTGTAGCAGCTACAGCAGTGATGCTGCATCTTCCTTTATTTATACCAATTGTTGCCTTCATTTACATGATTGAAGTCATATCTGTAATGCTGCAGGTATGTTATTTTAAAGCTACAAAAGGGAAAAGATTATTAAAAATGGCGCCAATCCATCATCATTTTGAGTTGTCTGGATGGCCGGAAACAAAAGTTGTTGCAATTTTTGCGATTATTACAGCTGTCTGTTGTCTGATTGGTCTGGTAGCTATTTAGTAAGGAGAAAAAAATGGCATTAAGTGATAAGAAATTTTTAGTTGCAGGAGCAGGAAAAAGTGGAGTCGGTTCTGTCAATCTGCTGCTTCAGGCAGGGGCAGAAGTTAGCCTATATGATGGAAATAAGGAACTGGATTTAAATGCATTGTATGAAAAAATATATGATAATAAGGAAATTCCTGTTCTGCTTGGGGAAGTAACAGAAAACGCAGTGAAAGATTATGATTTACTTGTTTTAAGTCCTGGAATCTCTGTAAATGCACCGATTGCAAAGGTATTTTCAAATCAGGGGAAGCCTGTATGGAGTGAGATTGAATTAGCTTATCAGGTATCCAAAGGGAAAATTGCAGCCATTACAGGAACCAATGGAAAAACAACCACCACAGCCCTGACTGGAGAAATTGTAAAGGGATATTTTGACAGTACATTTGTCGTTGGAAATATTGGAACACCATATACCAGTGTAGCTCTTGATACGAAAGATGACAGTGTAATTGTTGCGGAAATCAGCAGTTTCCAGCTGGAAACTATTGTTGATTTCTGTCCGCAGGTATGTGCAGTTCTTAATATTACCCCGGATCATCTGGATCGCCATGGAACAGTGGAAATATATGCCCAGACAAAAGAGTCTATAGGAAAGAATCAGAATGAAAATCAGGTAATGGTATTAAACTATGAGGATGATACGACTCGTGCCATGGCAGAACGTGCAAAGGGTAAAGTAGTATTTTTCAGTCTCCATCATAAAATTACAGAAGGCGTTTCCCTTGACAATGGAACATTTATCATTGAGGAAAATGGAGAGAGAATTCCAGTATGTACAATGGAGGATATACATCTTTTGGGAGACCATAATTATGAGAATATTCTTGCGGCAATTGCTGTGTCTTATTATATGGGAGTTCCGGTAAAACAGATAAAAGAGGGAATAAAGAGATTTCATGGAGTTGCCCACAGAATTGAATATGTGGATACTGTTAATGGAGTCGCATATTATAATGATTCTAAAGGAACGAATACAGATGCAGCTATCAAAGGGATTCAGGCAATGAATCGTCCAACATATCTTATAGGGGGAGGATATGATAAAAAATCTCCTTATGATGACTGGATTGAAGCCTTTGATGGAAAAGTTAAGGAATTGATTCTTATGGGAGTGACCGCACCTAAGATTGCAGAGACTGCAAAAAAACATGGTTTTGAGAACATTGTTTTTGTTGATTCCATGGAAGAAGCAGTTTCTTATGCAGCAGGTAAGGCACAGAATGGGGATGCGGTTCTGTTGTCACCGGCTTGTGCCAGCTGGGGAATGTTTCCAAATTATGAAGTACGAGGCGATATTTTCAAAGAGTGTGTAAAAAAATTAAAGGAGCTGTAAGCAGTGGCAAATCGTATCAGAGAAAAATACATGTCAAAAAAGGAATATTTTGATTATCCTATGCTGTTTCTCGTTATATTTCTGATATTTTTTGGTATGGTTATGATATTTAGTACAAGTTCATACAAAAGCACAGTGAATTTTGGAAATCCATATCACTGGGTAATCCGTCAGGGAATAGCTGTTGCTGTAGGAGCTGCTGCAATGATAATGTCTTGTAAATTGGATTATCGTGTTTTTAACAATAAGTATATTGCGTTGGGTCTTTATTTTGTAAGTATTGCATTGCTGGTCGTTGTTTTGCTTGTTGGTGCAGCCAAAAAAGGAGCTGTGCGATGGATTTCCATTGGAGGATTACAGTTTCAGCCATCAGAAGTTGCCAAGATTGGTCTGGTTATTTTTCTGGCATATATGCTGTCCCTTAATGCTCATAAAATGGATACATTTTTAGATGCCATGAAGATGCTTGTCTGGTGTGTACCGATTATTGGTCTGGTTGCGTATCAGAATCTTAGTACAGCACTGGTTATGTGTGCTATTGCAGGTGTCATGATTTTTGTTGTCAGTTCAAAAACAAAAGAGCTGTTTGGTCTTGCGGCTGCTTCAGTAGGTGGGTTGGTTATGTACCTGACATTTTCAGATAGTTATAGAAATGAAAGGGTTGCCATCTGGAAACATCCGGAGACACACGAAAAGGGCCTTCAGACAATGCAGGCGTTGTATGCTATTGGATCAGGAGGAATCTTTGGAAAAGGGCTGGGACAAAGTATGCAGAAAATGGGCTTTATTCCTGAGTCTCATAATGATATGATTTTTTCCATTATATGCGAAGAACTGGGATTATTTGGAGCTGTCTGTCTTATTCTGGTGTTTATAGCATTGATCTGGAGAATGCTGTTGATTGCCATGAATGCAGAGGATTTGTTTGGTTCGCTGATTGCCATTGGATTTTTAACACATATCGGCATCCAGGTATTCATAAATATTGCAGTTGTAACCAATACGATTCCACCAACAGGAATACCTCTTCCATTTATCAGTTATGGTGGTACTTCTATAATGGTTATTATGATCGAGATGGGAATCGTTTTGTCAGTTTCCAAAAGAATAAGGCTTTAGAAGGGATTACATAAATGGAAGAAAAAGAAGAACGAGAAGAAAATAAAGTCATTAAGATAAATGATCATAAAAAACAAAAGATAATTCCTCACATTTCAGTAAAAAAATTTCTGTTAGGAATAGGTATTCTTTTGATATGTTCTATCATGATCATTTGGGCTACATGTACCACCAAAACCATAAAAATAAGCGGGAACAGTCATTATACGGATAAAGAAGTTGAACAGGCTGTTAAGAAAAATGGATATATTGATAATTCTGTAGCATATCTCATAAAAAGCAGGATATTTCAACCCAAATTGCTTCCGTTTATTGAATCTTTTCAGGTGGAATTAGAAAAGCCTGATATTATAAGAATTCATGTAAAGGAAAGAAAAAGGGCAGGTTGCCTTGCATATAATGGTAAATATGTGTATTTTGATAAAAATGGATATGCTTTGGAAAGCTATGAAAAAAAATATGGAGATGTCCCTCTGGTTACAGGATTACAATTTAAAAAACTTGTTATGCAGGAAAAAATCCCGGTAAAAAAGCAGGAAATATTCGCTTATATTCTTGAATTGACAATGTCAATAGATAAATATAACCTCCCGGTTCAGGAGATATATATCAAAGATGATGGAAATGCCCTGCTAATGAGTGGTAATCTTACCATAGATTTATATGATAAAGAAAATATTGATATAAAGATACCGGAGTTGTCTGGTATTTTGAAAAAACTGAAAGGAAAAAGTGGAACCATTAATATGAGATATTTTGATGAATATCAGAAGATTACGATTTTTAAACCAAAAAAGGTTGAAAAAAACAAGTAAAAACGGTATCATAAAAATAGTCTATAAAATTATAAAGGGTTGTCATAAAGACATGAAGGAGGAGCAACGTGGTTGAAATTATGCCTAGTGTAGAGAGTACACAAGCGAGAATTTTAGTGATAGGTGTCGGGGGAGCAGGAAATAATGCAGTAAACCGTATGGTAGATGAAAATGTCCAGGGTGTAGAACTCGTAGGCGTTAATACAGATAGACAGGCTTTATCTTTATGTAAAGCTTCAACAAAGATACAGATTGGTGAAAAACTTACTAAAGGACTTGGAGCAGGAGCTAAGCCGGAGATCGGTGAAGCGGCAGTAGAAGAAAATAGAGAAGAAATTACAGAACTGGTAACAGGAGCAGATATGGTGTTTGTAACCTGTGGAATGGGTGGAGGAACCGGTACAGGAGCAGCACCTATAATTGCTGAGATTGCCAAAGGTCTTGGAATATTAACAGTTGGTGTTGTAACAAAACCGTTTACTTTTGAGGGAAAACCTCGTATGAATAATGCCATGTCAGGAATTGCACGCCTTCGCGATCAGGTTGATACTATGATTGTAATTCCAAATGATAAGCTGTTGCAGATTTGTGATAAGAAAACAACAATTCCGGATGCCTTGAAGAAAGCAGATGAAGTACTGCAGCAGGGAGTTCAGGGAATTACAGATATGATTTATAATCCAGGACTTATCAATGTGGACTTTGCGGATATTCAGACTGTTATGCGTGATAAAGGTATTGCTCATATCGGTATGGGTGTTGCTGATGAGGAACTGGAAGCTATTAAGACAGCTATGGAAAGTCCATTACTGGAAACTACAGTTTCAGGAGCAACAGACGTTATTGTAAACTTTGCCGGAGCTGTTGGTATGCTGGAAGCACAGCAGGCAGTAGAATACTTAAAGGATGCTGCAGGACAAGAAGTCAATGTTATCTTCGGTACAGTCAATGCGGATTTCGGAGATCAGATCAGTGCAACTATTATTGCAACTGGAATCAAATCAGCAGAAGAGCAGGCAAGAATCAGAACTGGTTTTACCACCAGACCGGCACCGGCATTTTCAGGACAGCAGATTCACAATGGAAAGGTTGAGACGGAAGAGACTTCAGCAGCATATACCACTGAAGCTTCAGCAACAGCAATGGAAGATAATGATTCCAAAATTGTGATACCAGAGTTTTTATTAAAGAGCAGAAGAAAATAAAATTAATTATGAGTAATGAAAAAAGTATCAGGAAGTCTGTAGAGCAGATTTCCTGGTACTTTTTTCTTTCATGCTGATAGCGGACTTGTCCGCTTTGTTCAGGAGATTTTCATGAACAATAAATAATACCTAAAACAATCTGAATTGAGAAAAGTAAATAAAAAAACTTACGACACAGAACATCTGAACCGGACATAAGTCCGGGAAGCAGTTCAAGTCGTAAGTTCTTTTTTACTTATAGTCTCCGCGGCTAAATTCTAAATGATATCCAACACTTTCCATTCTTCTGCCTAGACAGCCAACACATTCAGCGGCTTCTTCTCCAGTACAGATTTTATTATCATACAGAGAATAATCTTTTCTTACAGCTACAGGAGATAGATTTGGCATAACTACATTGGCACCTGCTAAAATACCCTTTTCCCTTCCTTTTGGATCAATGGTTCCAAGAGCCGTGGTAGAAGGAAGAAGCAGATGATGATTCATCAGCCGTAGAATACTGATTAAAAATGTAGTAAGTTCTACAGTCCCAGATGGAAAATCTTTGAATTTTGTATCATGATGTGGTACAAATGGACCGATTCCAACCATTTGGGGATCTAATTTTTTGATAAATAATAAATCATCTGCCAGGTTCTCCAGTGTCTGATACGGTGCTCCCACCATAAAACCAGTTCCCACATGGAATCCGATTTCCTTTAAATTCCAGAGACATTGTTTTCTGTATTCCAAAGACATGCTGTCTGGATGAAGCATGTGATAATGTTTGGAATCGGCGGTTTCATGACGCAGAAGATAGCGGTTAGCTCCAGCTTTGAATAATTTTTCATAGCTTTCTTTTGAACGTTCTCCCAGAGAAAGAGTAATGGCACAGTCGGGATACTTTTTTCGGATTTCCGCAACAATTGGGACCATTTTATCATCGTTAAAATAAGGATCTTCTCCACCTTGCAGTACAAAGCTGCGATAACCAAGCTGATATCCATTATTACAGGCAGATAAAATCTGATCTTCTGTCAGACGATATCGATGAGCATTATGGTTCCCACCTCGGATGCCACAATAGTAACAGTTGTTCTTACAATAATTTGTAAATTCAATAAGCCCTCTGGGGAAAACACCGGTTCCATATATTTTTTGCGCTTCTTTTCTAGCAAGTTCTGCAATATAAGAAGCATTTTCTTCATTGCGGTTTTCAAGAAGAAAAATAAGTTCTTCTCGAGAAAGAGTTTGTTGTTTATATAGTGTATCAATGATTGTCAGGGTGTTCATAATCATACTCCTCCGATAGATTTTATAAGAAAGATAATCTCTTTTGCAAATATAACATATTAAACAATAAAAGGAAACAATAATAAAAAGAATTGTCTATTTTTTAGTACAAAACATAAGAAAAATTGAATCCTTTCATGGGTTGTGATAAAATAACACAGTTATTGAGAATTCAGGCAGCATTGTCTGCTTTTTATTAGGAAAGAAGGATATCATGAAGCGAGAAGATGTAAGAAATATTGCGATTATTGCCCATGTAGACCATGGAAAAACAACATTAGTCGATGAATTACTGAAACAAAGCGGTACTTTTCGTGAAAATCAGGAAGTTGCCGAAAGAGTTATGGATTCAAATGACATAGAAAAAGAGAGAGGAATTACAATACTTTCTAAGAATACAGGTGTTATGTATAATGGAATTAAAATTAACATTGTAGATACACCAGGACATGCAGATTTCGGAGGAGAAGTTGAACGTGTTTTAAAAATGGTTGATGGTGTTGTCCTTGTGGTAGATGCATTTGAAGGCCCAATGCCACAGACAAAATTTGTTTTGAAGAAAGCACTGGAACTGGATTTATCTTTGATTGTATGTATCAATAAAGTTGACCGTCCGGAAGCCAGACCGGAAGAAGTAGTGGATGAAACACTGGAACTTCTGATGGAACTTGATGCAGGAGATAAACAGCTGGATTGTCCATTTGTCTATGCATCAGCAAAAGCAGGATTTGCAGTAAAAGATATGGATGATGAGAAAAAGGATATGAAACCTTTATTTGAAACCATAGTAAATCATATTGAAGCACCAGAAGGTGATCCGGAAAAACCACTTCAGGTACTGATTAGTACGATTGATTATAATGAATATGTGGGGCGTATTGGAATTGGAAAAGTAGATAATGGATCAATTGCTGTTAATAAAGAATGTGTTGTAGTAAATGCTCATGATCCGGAAAAAAAGGAAAAAGTCAGAATTACGAAGTTATATGAATTTGAAGGACTTGATAAAGTAGATATAAAAGAAGCAAATATCGGTTCTATTGTTGCGATTTCAGGTATATCAGATCTTTCTATTGGAGATACCATCTGTGATACGGAAGGTGCTCAGGCAATTCCATTCCAGAAAATTTCTGAACCGACCATTTCCATGCAGTTTATGGTAAATGATAGTCCATTGGCAGGTCAGGAAGGTAAATACGTAACCTCCAGACACCTTCGGGATCGTCTTTTTAGAGAGTTAAATACGGATGTCAGTCTTCGTGTAGAAGAAACAGAAGATAGAGACAGCTTTAAAGTATCCGGACGAGGAGAATTGCATTTATCTGTTCTGATTGAAAATATGCGTCGTGAAGGATATGAATTTGCTGTAAGCAAAGCAGAAGTTCTTTATCATACAGATGAAAAGGGTAAAAAACTGGAACCAATGGAAATTGCTATCGTAGATGTTCCGGAGGAATTTGCAGGAGCTGTTATTGAAAAGTTAAGTCAGAGAAAAGGCGAACTTCAAAATATGTCCATGGCAAATGGAGGCTATTCCAGATTGGAATTCTCTATTCCTTCCAGAGGTTTGATTGGATATAGAGGGGAATTTATGACAGATACCAAAGGAAATGGTATCCTGAATACCTTATTTGATGGATATGGACCATATAAGGGGGATATTCAGTATAGAAAACAGGGTTCACTTATCGCCTATGAAGCAGGTGAAACAATTACTTACGGTCTGTTTAATGCTCAGGAAAGAGGAACATTATTTGTAGGTCCTGGAGAAAAGGTATATGGTGGAATGATTGTTGGACAGACAGGTAAAACGGAAGATATCGAAATTAATGTCTGCCGAACAAAAAAACTGACCAATACTCGTGCATCTGGTTCAGATGATGCATTAAAATTGTCACCACCTAAAATTTTGAGTCTGGAGCAGGCTTTAGAATTTATTGATACTGATGAACTGCTGGAAATTACACCCGAAAATATTCGTATCCGAAAAAAAATTCTTGATCCGACTTTGAGAAAAAGAGCAAAATTTTCATAGAGCGGCAATGGAATGTCGAAAAACGTTGGAAAACTTTGTCGATGGATTTTTCTTCTATTTGTGATTCATTTGGAATACTCTTTAAAGTATACAAATTGACACAAGAAGGGAGAAAAAGGATGACAGAACAGGGAACCAATCATAATCAAGTGGAGGTGGCAGGAAGAATTCATTCATCTTTTGAATACAGCCACGAGATTTTTGGAGAAGGATTTTATACCGTCAGACTTTTAGTAAACAGATTAAGTGAAGCAACTGACGAGATACCATTATTAATTTCTGAACGTTTAATCGATGTTACAAAAGATTATCGAGGGATGCTGGTGAAAGCATGTGGACAATTTAGATCCTATAACAAACATGAGGAAAATAGAAATCATCTGATTTTATCTGTGTTTGTTCGCGATATTGAATTTCTGGATTCGATGGAAAATGTAAAACCAAATCAGATTACGCTGGATGGATTTATCTGTAAACAGCCAGTATATCGGATGACACCTTTAGGAAGGGAAATCTGTGATATACTTCTTGCCGTAAACCGGTCTTATGGTAAATCAGATTACATACCATGTATCTGCTGGGGCAGAAATGCAAGATTTGCAGGGAACCTGGAAATTGGTTCTAGAATTCAACTAATTGGCAGAATTCAAAGTCGAGAATATCAGAAACGAATAAGCGAAAATGAAACAATAAAACGTATTGCATATGAAGTTTCTGTAAATAAATTGGAAATTCATGAAAAGGATGTAGAATAAATTGGATTTATTGTAGTAAAAATGATATAATAAATCAATATTACAAAAGGAAGATTCTTTGAGGTGAAAAGATGAAAGGACGAGTGGAAGCATACTATGGTTCAGGAAAGGGAAAAACATCCTGTGCTATAGGTCATTGTGTAAAAGCGGCAGGTCAGGATAAGCAGGTTATTATCGTGCAGTTCCTTAAAGGAAAAGATACAGAGGAAATCAGCTTTATCAGAAGATTAGAACCGGAAGTTCAGCTTTTCAGATTTGAAAAGTATGAAAAACAGTACATGAATCTTAGTGAAGAGGAGAAGAAAGATCAGGACCATTATATTTTTAATGGGCTGAAGTATGCTCAGAAGGTTATTGATACAAGGCAGTGTGATGTTCTTGTACTTGATGAGGTACTTGGGCTTTTGGATCTGGAGCTTATTAAGCCGGAAAATCTCATTGAGCTTCTGGAAAACAGGGATGAGGAGCTTGAGGTTATTATGACAGGAAGAAGTTTGCCAGAAGAACTCATAGATTATGTTGATGCAGCCTATTGTATTAATACAGTAAAAGAATCTTAAAAAATAAATAATGTATGTCGTTAGATATATTTCTACATAAGATGATAGGAGGAAAAGAATATGTCAATATTTACAGGTGCTGGTGTTGCATTAATTACACCTTTTAAAGAAGATTTATCAGTTGATTACGATCAGCTTGAAAAGTTTATCGATTTTCAGATTGATAATGGAACAGATAGTATCATTATCTGTGGTACTACAGGAGAAGCTTCTACCATGAGCCACGATGAACAGATTGAAGTAATCGGAGCTTGCGTTTCTCATGTAAATAAACGTGTTCCTGTTATTGCAGGTGCCGGTGCAAATTGTACCGAAGAAGCATTATCTCTTGGAAAGAGAGCACAGGGGGTTGGTGCTGATGCACTGTTGGTTGTAACTCCATATTATAACAAAGCAACACAGGGTGGTCTGGAAGAGTACTATACAACAATTGCCGGTGCAGTTGATGTTCCGATCATTATGTACAATGTTCCGGGAAGAACAGGAACTAATATTCAGCCTAAGACAGCTGTAAAGATTGCAAGGACAGCTGAAAATATTGTTGCTATCAAAGAAGCCAGCGGAGACCTGTCACAGGTTGCTACTGTTGCATATGAAAGCCAGGGAGATTTGGATATTTATTCCGGAAATGATGACCAGGTTCTTCCGGTATTATCTCTAGGAGGAAAAGGTGTTATTTCTGTACTTTCCAATGTGGCACCAAGAGAAACTCATGATATGGTCATGAAGTTCCTGGAAGGGGATGTTGAAGGAAGTAAAGATATTCAGTTAAAATATCTTGAAGTTATTCATAAATTATTCTGTGAAGTAAATCCGATTCCTGTAAAACGTGCAGTGGCTGAGATGGGATATTGTCGTGATATTTTAAGACGTCCATTGACAGAAATGGAAGAAGCAAATGCAGAACTTTTAATAAAGGCAATGAAAGAAACAGGTATTCTTTAAGGAGAAACAGAAGATGACAAAAATTATGATGCATGGCTGCAATGGAGTCATGGGACAGGTAATTAGTAAGATTATTGAAGAAACAGATGATGCTGTAATGGCAGCAGGAGTGGATTGTCAGGATGATGGACATAATGACTATCCGGTATTTACCAATCTTGCAGATTGTAATGTTGATATTGATGCTATCATTGATTTTTCAGCAGCACCAGCAGTGGATGCTCTTGTTGATTATGCAGTGGAAAAGCAGATTCCATTGGTTCTTTGTACAACAGGATTAAGTGATGAACAGCTGGAAAAAGTAAAAGAAGCAAGTACTAAAGTTGCTATTTTACGTTCTGCCAATATGTCACTGGGAATTAACACATTGGTTAAGTTATTAAAATCCATGACAAAACTCCTTGCAGATGCAGGATTTGATATTGATATTGTTGAAAAACATCATCGTAGAAAGCTGGATGCTCCATCAGGTACAGCGTTAGCTCTTGCAGAAGCAGTAAATGAACCGTTGGACAATGAATATGAATTCGTCTATGATCGCAGCCAGAGAAGAGAGCAGCGACCAAAGAAAGAAATCGGTATTTCTGCAGTACGTGGAGGAACCATTGTAGGTGAACATGAAATCATCTTTGCAGGACAGGATGAAGTGATTGAATTAAAGCATACAGCTTATTCCAGAGCTATTTTTGGAAAAGGTGCAGTAAGCGCGGCACTTTATCTGGCAGGGAAACCGGCTGGTATGTATGACATGAGCGATGTTATCGGATAAAATGAAGATGACATAAGTTATTAAGAGAAACCGGATGTTTTGTTTCATCCGGTTTCTTTTTGTTATAATGAATGTTATAATTATAACAAAGGTTAGAACATTTATGATGGAGGTGTATTATGGCACAGATTATCGGTAGTCCAACTCGTTATATTCAGGGAAAAGGAGAATTAAAGAATCTTTGTGAATATGCAAAGAATTTTGGAGAAAGTCTGTTTGTATTGACTAGTGCTTCAGGAAGAAAAAGAGTAGAACCTTCTATCAATGAAGGAAAAGGCGATACAGAGATCACATATGATGTGTTCAATGGAGAATGCTGTATGACAGAAATCAATCGTCTGATTGAAGTAGTAAAAGGTGTGGGAAGTGATATCATTGTTGGTATTGGTGGAGGAAAAATCCATGATACTGCTAAAGCAGTAGCTTATTATATGCACAAACCGGTGATTATCGTTCCAACTATTGCTTCTACGGATGCTCCATGTAGTGCTTTATCTGTTATTTATTCAGATGAAGGGGTATTTGAGAAATATTTATTCCTGCCATCCAGTCCAAATATGGTTTTGGTTGATACAGGTATTGTCAGCAAAGCCCCTGCAAGGCTATTGATTTCCGGTATGGGAGATGCACTAGCAACTTATTTTGAAGCAAGAGCATGTAAACGATCCGATGCTTCCAACTGTGTTGGCGGAAAATGTACTCTGGCTGCAATGAATCTGGCAGAATTGTGCTACAATACATTGATAGATAGCGGTATTCAGGCAATGACAGCAGTAAAAGAAGGAATTTGTACAAAAGCGGTAGAGAATATTATTGAAGCAAATACATATTTATCTGGAATTGGATTCGAAAGTGGAGGTTTGGCTGGTGCACATGCAATTCATAATGGATTGACGGCAATACCGGAAACTCATAAACTCTATCATGGAGAAAAAGTTGCATTTGGCACTCTGGTACAGCTGGTGCTGGAAGATGCAGGGGAAGATGAAATTATGGAAGTCATTGATTTCTGTACAGAAACCGGCCTTCCGATTACCTTAAAAGAACTTGGAATTACAGAAGTAAAACCAGAGCAAATTATGGAAGTGGCAGAACTTTCCTGCGCAGAAGATGATACTATGGGAAATATGCCATTTGAAGTAACACCGGATGATGTATATGCGGCAATCATGGGAGCAGATGCATTGGGAAGATATTATACTGAATAAAAAGAGATTTTCTAAAAACAATAATACAAATGATAATGAAGATTCAAACAAAAAATAACGTTATTGTCAGACTGTAGACAAAGGGGGGTGTTGCAAGATGCAACGCCCCTTAGAATTTACAAGGAAGTTCCACTCGACTAGCGCTTATCTCTCGCAGATGGCTCGGATCCGCTGAGTCTCGGGAACGGCTTTCTCACTAAATTCATTCATCGCCGAAGGCTCGAATTCATTAAGTGTTCAATGCAGAGTATTCTAGGGTAATACTATGATTATGCGGAAAAAGAACCCACGCAGGAACAATCTGCACAAGCGAAGCGCGGAAGCCGTTCCTAGTGGGTTCTTTTGGAGTTACTCTACTGTTACAGATTTTGCCAGGTTTCTTGGCTGGTCTACGTCGTATCCTCTGAATACAGTTACATGGTATGCCAGTAACTGTAATGCTACGGTTACGCCGAAGGTTCCGAATTTATCGTCTACTTCTGGTACCTGAATCAGGTCATCATATAATCCTTCATACTTGGTCATGTCTTTATCTGTTACCATAATTACATGTGCTCCGCGGGCTTTTGTTTCTTCAACGTTTGCCATCAGTTTAGATAAAACATGATCCTGTGTTGCGATGGCGATGATTGGTACGCCTTCTGTTACAAGAGAAATGGTTCCATGTTTTAATTCTCCGGCGTTGTATGCTTCGGAGTTTACATATGAGATTTCTTTTAATTTTAATGAACCTTCACTTGCAATACCATAGTCTAAGCCTCTTCCAAGATAGAATGCAGAGAAAGTATCTTTGATTTTTTCTGCAATGGACTTAATATAATCATCCATTTTCAGGACTTCCTCAACGGTATTAATGGCTTCTTCAAAATGTTTACAGTATTCCTGCATTTCTTCTTCTGTCATCATATTGTTGATTTCAGCCAGTTTCAGAGCAATCAGATACATACCTGCACATTGTACAGAGAATGCCTTTGTACTTGCAACGGCAATTTCAGGGCCTGCATGTGTATAAAGTACATAATCACTTTCACGGGCAATGCTTGATCCTTTTACATTTACGATAGAAATTGTTTTTGCTCCACGTTCATTTGCCAGACGAAGTGCTGCAAGAGAGTCAGCAGTTTCTCCGGATTGGGTTACAACGATAACTAAAGTATGTTCATCTAAGATTGGATTCATGTAACGGAATTCGGAAGATAATTCTACAGTTACAGGAATACGAAGCATAGATTCAATCAATGTTCTTCCAATCAGACCAGAGTGCATTGCAGTTCCGCAGGCTGTTACAATAATACGGTTAATTCCTTTGAAAATATCATCGGAAATGCCATCTGCAGTAAAATCTGCATGACCATTGTGCAGACGAGGCATAACAGTATTGTGAAGTGCTTCCGGCTGATCATAAATTTCTTTCTGCATAAAGAAGTCATAACCGCCCTTCTGAGCAGCAGTTGTATCCCAGTCTACATGGAGCATTTTTGGTTCGATTTCTTCCTGTTCCATAGTGTATAATTTGATTCCGTCTTTTGTTAATACCACGATATGTTCCTCTGGAACAACAAAATAATCTTTGGAATATTTTAACAGAGCTACCATATCAGATGCGATAAATGCACCATCTTCTGTAGAAGTTGCTACCAGAGGGCTTGCATTACGCATACAGTAGATTTCTCCTGGATGATCTTTAAACATAACGCAGAAGCCGTAAGCTCCATCCAGAATTTTATCAGCTTCTTTTAAAGTAGCAAAAGGATCTCCGTTATACAGAGAATCGATTAACATTGCTGCAACTTCTGTATCTGTTTCTGAAACTGCTGTATATCCTTTTGTTTTTAAAGATGCAGCCAGTTCTTTATAGTTTTCAATAATTCCGTTATGAATTAAAGTAATATTCCCTGACACATGAGGATGAGCATTTTTTGTGGTAACTCCACCATGAGTTGCCCAGCGTGTATGACCAATTCCACATGTTCCACTGATATCTTCTGCATTTTCAACTTTTTCACGAAGCTGTGAAACTTTACCAGTTGTTTTAATGATTTTTGTAGTTTCCTGTTCGTTTACTGCAATTCCGGCACTGTCATAGCCTCGATATTCTAACTGTTCAAGACCTCCTACCAGAATTTCTGCTGCCTGCAGTTTACCAGTAAATCCAATAATTCCACACATAATAAAAATCTCCTTATTAAAATTGACATAGCGAAATAATGAAGAGCAAACTATTTTTTTCTTCATAATATTTCCAGTGTTAACTTGTTTTTTATTCATATGCGGTTTTGCCCGGATTATACTGCTTTTGTTTCATGATTACTCATGGCTTTGTGCAGTATATCACATAGACCGGGGCTACGGGAAAGCATCCGCCGAATTTTTCGATCACTTTCCACCTCGTTAACCTTCCGATTGCAGAGAATTAATCTGCTGTTTCCGTATCAGGAAGGTGCATGGCGCTTCGTACACTAATAAACTCCTTTCTATAGATTTTGCCGGATGTTCAAAACCCAAAACCTCCAACGGTAGAATGGTATCATGTATGTTTTAGGAAGTCAAATAATAAGGAAAATGTTTAGAAAAAAATAATATTTAATATTTTTTTAAGAAGTTAAAACTAGATACTTTTCTGCAGGAATGGTATAATATTACGATGATTGTAATGAAATAGAAGAAAGAAAATTTTGTATCATAAGGAGAAAAGTATGAAGGCTTTTTTTAATATACAGCAAAAAGGGAAAAAGATAGGTATGATCATTGTCGAAAAGCTTCGAAATCATCCTTTCTTTTGTAATATTATTTTATCAGTGGTAATGGCTTTCCTTTTGGAAGTTCTCGGACGCCAGACTTTTGATTTAAGTGCAGTAGGATTTGTCGATCAACGAAGTAAAATGTTCATATATAGTGTTCTGATTATCTTTTTAACATATTCGATTGTGTTTATTGTAAAGAGAAGACTTTTTACTTATATAATAGTAACTTTGCTTTGGAGTATTGTTGGAATTGTTAATTTCATGATGCTGAGCTCAAGAAATACACCATTTACTTATGTTGATATTACGCTGATGAAATCAGTACTGCCGGTTATGACTAATTATTTTAGTCCTATGGAGATTGCATCCATGGGAACACTGATTTTGATTCTTCTTGTTCTTCTGGTTGTTTCCTATATGTATCTTCCTATGGAGAAGAATCTGAACCGAAAAACCGGAATTGTGAAGATGCTTTTTATAGTTGTGGTATTTGCAGGAACAACAATCTATGGATTCAAATCAGGAATGCTGGTGGATCAGATTCATAATATCAGAATAGCTTTTAGTGATTACGGTACTCCTTATTGCTTTTCCATTACAGCATTGAAGAATGGAATTGAGAAACCGTCTGATTATTCAGAGAAAAAGATCGAAAGTATCGAGAAGCGGACTAACGATGAAATTGCTAAAAAAGAAGCAGCTGAAAAGAAGAACAATGAGAAGGTAAAAACACCTAATATCATTTTTGTTCAGCTGGAATCACATTTTGATATTACACAGGTAAAAGGGATTTCTTTTAATAAAGATCCATTGGAGAACTTCCATAAATACATGAAAGGTTATTCTTCCGGACAGTTGTCTATGCCATCTTATGGAGCAGGAACTGCTAACTCTGAGTTTGAAACCATCACAGGAATGAACCTGGATCATTTTGGAGCAGCAGAATATCCGTACAAGACTGTTCTTCAGGATACTACTACAGAAAGTATGGCAACTGTATTGAAATCTTATGGATACACAGCACATGCTATTCATAATAACAGTGCAGCTTTCTATGACAGAGATTTGGTCTTTTCACAACTGGGATTTGATACTTTTACTACAAAGGAAAGTATGAATATTAAGAAATGGACAGAAAACGGATGGGCAAAAGATCTGATTCTTACCAGCTGTATTAATGACAGTCTGGATTCTACAGAAAATCAGGATTATATTTACTGTATTTCTGTACAGGGTCATGGAGATTATCCAACAACAGAAATTATTGAAAATCCGGAAATCACAGTTAACGGTATAGAAGATGAAGCCTTAAGGAACAAATATACTTATTATGCAAATCAGGTTTATCAGATGGATCAGTTTGTAGGACGTTTGGTAAAATCTCTGGAAAAAAGAAATGAAGAAACAATTCTTGTGATGTATGGTGATCATCTTCCTAGTCTGGAAATTGAGGATAATGATCTTACTTATGGAAATAAATATGAGACAAGTTACTTTATCTGGGATAATATGAATCTGAAAAAAGAAGATGGTGTTATTGAGGCATATGATCTGGGCTCAGAGATTCTTGATAAATGTAATATTCATAATGGAATCATGAATAGTTTTCATCAGACAAGAAAAGGTACGAAAAACTATCAGAAAGATATGAAAGAACTTCAATATGATATGTTATATGGAAAACGCTATATCTGGAATCAGGAAAATCCATTTAAAGCTACGGATATTACATTTGGAATTAAGGATCTGGTAGTTACCAAAGCTTATGAGACAGAGGACAGTGTATTTATTGTAGGTGATAATTTTACAAACTACTGTGAAGTATCAGTTGGTGATATGCAGATTAATACGACATATCATAATGAACACCTTTTAGAAGTATCAAAGAAGGATTTAAAGGATGGAGATACTTTTACAGTCAGTATTATCAGTAAGGCACCAAGAGTGTTAAGAACATCCAATGCCTATATTTACAAAGAAAAAAACGAAAATTAAGCAAAGAAGTAGTTGTACAGTCTGTAAGGCTTATGCTATAATAATTGAATGTTTGTGAAAATACAATATGATAATAATTTTTAGGAGGATTTATAGAGATGAGTTTGCAAGTGGAGAACTTAGAGCATAATATGGTAAAGGTTACAATCGAAGTAGATGCAGCAAAATTAGATGCAGCAATTACAAAAGCCTTTAACAAAAAGAAAAATCAGTTTAATATCCCTGGTTTCCGTAAAGGAAAAGTACCACAAAAATTAATTGAAAAAGAATATGGAGTTGAAATCTTCTATGAAGATGCAGCAAATATTCTGATTCCAGATGCATATGCAGAAGAAATGAAAGATTGTGATCTGGATATTGTTTCAAGACCTGAAATTGATGTAGTTCAGTTAGAAAAAGGAAAACCATTTATTTTTACAGCTGAACTGGCAGTAAAACCAGAAGTAACTTTAGGTGAATACAAAGGTATCGAAGTAGCAAAAACAAGAGTTACTGTTAAAAAAGATGAAATCGATGAAGAATTAAAGAAAGTTCAGGAACAGAACGCAAGAGAAATCACAATCGAAGACAGAGCTGTAAAAGATGGAGATATTCTGACAATTGATTATTCAGGATCTGTTGATGGTGTGAAATTTGAAGGTGGAACAGCTGAGGATCAGACTTTGGTTATCGGTTCAGGAGCATTTATTCCAGGATTTGAAAATCAGCTGATTGGAAAAGAATTAAACGAAGAAACAGCTATTAATGTAACTTTCCCTGAAGAATATCATGCACCTGATTTAGCAGGTAAAGAAGCTGTATTTGAAGTAAAAATCAAAGCAATCAAAGAAAAAGAACTTCCGGAATTAGATGATGAATTTGCATCTGAAGTATCTGAATTTGAAACATTAGAAGACTATAAAGCAGATATTAAAGAAAAGATCCGTGAAGAAAAGAAAGCACAGGCTAAAACAGAAAGAGAAAACAAAATCGTAGATACTGCTGTTGAAAATGCATCTATGGATATCCCGGAAGCAATGATTGAAGAACAGGTTCAGCAGATGACTGAAGAATTTGCTCAGAGATTAAGCTATCAGGGACTGAATCTGGAACAGTACTTCCAGTTTACAGGAATGGATGCACAGAAATTTGCAGATGATATGAAACCACAGGCAGTGAAGAGAATTGAAACACGCCTGGTATTAGAAGCAATTGTAAAAGCAGAAAATATTGAAGCAAGTGAAGATGACTTCAAAGAAGAACTGGATAAGATGGCAGCTATGTATCAGATGGAAGCTGAACAGTTGGAAAAAATGATTCAGGGACCACAGAAAGATCAGATGATGGCTGATATTGCAGTTCAGAAAGCTGTTGACTTCCTTGTAGCAGAATCAAAATAGGCAAAAATTAGGAGGATGCAGTATGAGTTTAGTACCTTATGTCATTGAACAGACAAGCAGAGGAGAAAGATCTTATGATATTTATTCCCGTCTGCTGAAAGAAAGAATTATCTTTTTAGGAGAAGAAGTAAACGATACAACTGCAAGTTTAGTAGTTTCACAATTATTATTCCTGGAATCTGAAGATCCGGATAAAGATATTAATTTGTATATTAACAGTCCAGGGGGATCTGTAACTGCAGGAATGGCAATTTACGATACAATGCAGTATGTAAAATGTGATGTGTCTACCATGTGTATGGGTATGGCTGCCAGCATGGGTGCTTTTCTTCTGGCAGGAGGGGCTAAAGGAAAAAGACTGGCTCTGCCGAATGCTGAGATTATGATTCATCAGCCTTCTGGAGGAGCACAGGGACAGGCAACTGAAATTGAAATTGCTGCAGAACATATTTTAAGAACCAAGAAACGATTGAATACTATTTTAAGTCAGAATACAGGACAGTCATATGAAACCATCGCCAAAGATACAGAACGTGATAACTGGCTTTATGCACAGGAAGCGTTAGAGTATGGTTTGATTGATAAGGTTGTTGAGAACAGACAATAATAAATAGAAAGATTGAGGTAACCTGGTGGCAAATTATAATGACGATAAAAAAATATTAAGATGTTCTTTCTGTAATAAGACTCAGGATCAGGTTCGAAAGCTGATTGCAGGGCCAAAGGCAAAAGGAGTCTATATTTGTGATGAATGTATTGATATTTGCTCTGAAATTATAGAAGAAGAGCTGTATGAGCAATATTCAGAAGATACAGAAATACATTTAAATAAGCCAAAGGAAATCAAAGCTTTTCTTGATGAGTATGTTATTGGGCAGGAAGAGGCAAAGAAAGTTCTCTCTGTTGCCGTATACAATCATTATAAGAGAATTCTTATGGGCGGTGATTCAGATGTTGATCTGCAAAAAAGTAATATTTTAATGCTTGGGCCAACCGGTTCAGGAAAAACACTTCTTGCACAGACTCTTGCCAAGATGCTGAATGTACCGTTTGCCATTGCAGATGCAACTGCGCTGACAGAAGCAGGATATGTTGGAGAAGATGTTGAGAACATTCTTTTAAAGATTATCCAGGCAGCTGATTATGATATCGAGCGCGCACAGTATGGTATCATTTACATTGATGAAATTGATAAGATTACAAGAAAGTCTGAAAATACATCTATTACAAGAGATGTATCTGGAGAAGGTGTTCAGCAGGCTCTTTTAAAAATTATTGAAGGTACTGTTGCATCTGTTCCGCCTCAGGGAGGACGGAAACATCCACATCAGGAATTTATACAGATTGATACTACAAATATTCTGTTTATTTGTGGTGGAGCCTTTGATGGACTGGAAAAGATCATTGAGTCTCGTATTGGAGAGAAATCCATTGGATTTGGCGCCGATGTAGTCAGTAAAAGACAGGACGATCTGGGAGAATTGCTTAGACAGGTCCTTCCGGAAGATTTTGTAAAATTTGGATTGATTCCTGAGTTTATCGGAAGAGTTCCAGTGAATGTTTCATTAAATCCATTGGATAAAGAAGCACTGGTTCGTATTTTAAAAGAACCAAGGAGTGCATTGGTGAAACAATATCAGAAGCTGTTTGAGATGGATGGTGTTGAACTGGAATTTGAGAATGATGCGTTGGAAGCAATTGCGGAAAAGGCATTACAGAGAAAGACAGGAGCACGAGGACTTCGTGCAATTGTAGAAAAGGAAATTATGGATTTAATGTATCAGATTCCATCTGAAACAGATGTGTCAAAATGCATTATTACCAAAGAAGTAGTAGAAAATGGGGCAGATCCCGTGGTTGAGCGTTCTGAAAAGAAAGTAAAATCTGCTGCACCAAAAAAACGAACGAAGAAAAGCAATCATGAGATTGCATAAACAGGCAAGAGCCTGAAGAAAAAACTGCTTTTGAACAAGATAGTCTTGTATCGGAGCAGTTTTTCTTTTAAAAAGGAGAATCAAATGAAGAAAATTTTACCGATGCTTACCTTACGCGGGAAATACATTTTCCCTAATACAGTGATTCATTTTGATGTATCCAGAAGTAAGTCGATTAGAGCAATCGAAGAGGCAATGCAAAATGATCAAATGATTTTTTTAGATAATCAGGTAGATCCTACAATCGAAGATCCCGGGATCGTTGATTTATATAGTGTAGGCACTTTAGCTAAAATCCGACAGGTGGTTAAGATGCCGCAAAATGTAGTTAGAGTATTTGCGGAAGGACTGTTTCGTGCCGAGATGACAGAGGTTTGTGAAGAGGAACCTTTATTCAGGGTAGAAGTTGCATATAATCATGTGGAACAGCAGAAATTTGAACCGTATGAGAAAGAAGCCCTAACTCGTGCCGTGAAAGAAGCTTTTCAAAAATACAGTAATTCCTGGAGTAAGCTTGACCAGAATATAGCCGGGTATATAGAGATGCAACCAGATTTGGAACTCCTTCTGGATCAGATAGCCACTCATCTTCCATTTGCTATAGAAGATAAACAGAAGATTTTGGAAGAAATGGATCTTAAGCAACGAAGTGAGACAATGCTGATTCTTTTGGAAGAAGAACAGGAACTGATTAAGCTTCGAAATAGTATTCAGCAGAAGGTTAAAAGTAATGTTGATAAAAACCAGAAAGAATATATGCTTCGTGAGCAGATGAAAGTTATCCGGGAAGAATTAGGAGAGACAAATATTGAAGATGAAGCTCATGAATTTCTAAATCAGTTAAAACAGTTAAACGCTTCAAAAGAAGTTAAAGAAAAAATAAAAAAGGAAATTGGAAGATTTCAGGCCATAGGAGGAAACAGTCCAGAAAATGCGGTACTTCGCACCTATATTGAAACTATGCTGGAAATTCCATGGGAGACTCTTTCTAAAGATTCAGAGGATCTGGAAAAAGCAGCTTCGATTTTAGATGAAGATCATTATGGATTGGAGAAAGTCAAAGAGAGAGTGCTGGAATATCTTGCAGCGCGTGCTATGAGCGGGAAGAAGGATGCGGCTATTTTATGTCTTGCAGGTCCTCCGGGAACAGGAAAAACTTCCATTGCAAAATCTATTGCAAGAGCAACTGAGAAAAAATATGTACGACTTTCTCTTGGGGGAGTTAGAGATGAATCTGAGATTCGTGGTCATCGAAAAACCTATGTGGGGGCTATGCCAGGAAGAATTGTAGAGGCATTGAAAAAAGTGAAGGTTCGAAATCCGCTGATATTACTGGATGAAGTTGATAAAACAGGAAAAGATCAGCGGGGAGATACAGCATCTGCTCTTTTGGAAGTATTGGATCCAGAACAGAATGAACATTTTCAGGATCATTATCTGGAAGTGCCATTAAATTTGAGTGATGTTCTTTTTATTGCTACAGCCAACGATTTATCGACAATTCCAAGACCGCTACTGGATCGAATGGAAGTAATTGATGTATCAAGTTATTCCGAAAATGAAAAATTTCATATTGCACAGCAATATCTGGTGAAAAAACAGATGGAAGCCAATGGATTGACTGAAAAAGAAATTCAATGGAAAGAAGATGCGATTCGGCTGCTGATAACATCATATACAAGGGAAGCAGGTGTCCGAAATCTGGAACGAAGAATCGGACAGATTTCTAGAAAAGTTGCAAAGGATATTTATCTGAAAAAGCATAGAAAAGTAACAATTACTAAAAAAGCAGTAAAAGACTATTTAGGTAACCCACCTTATCAGTGGGAAAAGGATTCTTTAAAAAATCAAATCGGAGTTGTTCATGGCTTGGCATGGACATCAGTTGGTGGTGAAACATTAAAAATTGAAGTTAATGTAATGCCGGGAAAAGGAAGAATTCAGGTGACAGGTTCTCTGGGAGATGTAATGAAAGAATCTTCTCAGGCTGCAATCAGTTATATTCGCAGCCAGAGCAGAAAATATAAAATCAAAGCAGATTATTTTGAAAAACATGATATACATATCCATATACCTGAGGGAGCAGTACCGAAAGATGGACCGTCAGCAGGTATTACCATGACTACAGCTGTCTTATCAGCGATAACAGGTATGAAGGTTTATGGAAATCTGGCTATGACAGGAGAAGTTACGATTCGTGGAGATGTACTTCCTATTGGAGGACTAAAAGAGAAGCTGTTGGCAGCTAAAAGACTTGGTATAGAAAAGGTTCTGGTACCAAGATCAAATGAAAAAGATGTTAGAGAGTTTCATGAAGAAATTACAGAAGGTCTGGAAATTATCTATGTTCGCAATATGAATCAGGTAATAAAGCAGGCATTTGTGGAGAAAGAGATAAACGAATAATCTTGGAGGCAGTTATGAACTATAAAGAAGCAATGGATTTTATAAGTAATATAAATAAATTTGGGAGTGTCTTAGGGCTGGATAATATCAGAGAATTGCTTTCACGACTTGGAAATCCGCAAAATAAGCTGAAAGTAGTACATATTGCCGGAACCAATGGAAAAGGTTCTATCCTTGCATATCTTGCAGGTGTATTTAGGGAAAGTGGATATCGGGCAGGTCGATATGTTTCTCCTGCCTCCTTTTCCTATGAAGAAAGATTCCGGATCAACGAGGAAAATATTTCGCAGGATGATTTGTGTTACTATATGGAGAAAATAAAGAAAACTTCAGAGGAAATGGTTGCAGATGGGGGAAATCATCCAACAATGTTTGAAATAGAGACAGCATTAAGTTTTCTTTATTTTCTTGATAAAAAGGTCGACGTGGTATTACTGGAAACTGGAATGGGCGGGCGTCTGGATGCTACTAATGTGGTGGATCGTCCAATTTGCACTGTTATTGCATCTATCAGTTATGATCATATGCAATATCTGGGAGATACAATTGAAAAAATTGCATATGAAAAAGCAGGAATTATTAAAGAAGGATGTCCTGTCATTTCATATGATAATTCAAAAGAAGCAAATCAGGTAATCAAAAATGTTGCCAAAGAAAAGAATTGTCCATTGAAGTTCGTTAATAAAAAGGGAATACGGATTTTATCGGAGTCATTAAATGGACAGAGTTTTACATACCGAAGCAACAGTGGAAGATGGTATGAAAAAATAGAGATTCCTTTGCTTGGAGAGCATCAAATCTGGAATGCTGCAGTTGCATTGGAAGTTTTAGATATTATTAAAAACTATTATTGTATCAGTGAATTTCAGACAGAAGAAGGGTTTCGAAAGACAAAATGGAGAGGCCGTTTGGAAATACTTCAGAAAGATCCGATCATTTTGTGTGATGGTGCTCATAATCCAGATGGTGCCCGTTGCCTGGCAGATTTTCTTCAAAAAAATTTTACAAACCGAAGAATAATTTATATAATGGGAGTATTAGCTGACAAGGAATATGAACAGATGATTCAGGAAACTGTATGGCTTGCAGACTCTGTTTATACAGTTGCTCCGGATAATCCAAGAGCGCTATCCAGCAAGGATCTTGCAGATATGGTTAGAAAGTGTCATTCTAAAGTGTTTGTAAGAGATCGGTTGGCTCAATGTTTGGAAGAAGTAAAAACAATATCAGAAAAAGATGATGTCATCGTAGTATTTGGGACATTATCTTTTCAAAATGAACTATAGAGGGTAAGACAGTGGAACGATTCCAGAAAATTATTTGGAACAAAAGATATAAGGAAGAATATGAAAAACTGCAGAATCTGGAACAGGGAAGACAGTTTTGCGGGCATGATATGAATCATTTTTTAGCAGTTGCAAGACTTTGTTATATTTTTTCTTTGGAAAGAAATGAAAATTTATCGAAAGATATCATATATGGTACAGCTTTTCTTCATGATCTTGGAAGGACAGTTCAGTATGAAAAAGGCATTTCTCATGAAGAAGCAGGTGCCGAACTTGCGGAAATTATTTTAAAGGAATGTGATTATGAACCGGAAGAAATTAAAGTGATAACAGAAGTTATACGAAATCATCGTACCGGTGCATCAGAAGATCATAGTTTTGCAGAAATGTTCTATCTGGCAGACAAACTTTCCAGAGATTGTATTCACTGTAAAGCAAGAAAAGACTGTTATTGGCCAGATGACAAAAAAAATGATACTTATATTTGTTAGGAGACATTATGATAATTGGAGAAAAGAAATTTTTGACTGATAAACACGGATATATTATGGGAATTCTTAATGTGACACCAGATTCATTTTCCGATGGAGGTAAATTCAATCAGTTAGATGCGGCATTGGAGCATGCAGAGCAGATGGTAAATGAAGGGGCAGATCTAATCGATGTAGGGGGAGAATCTACAAGACCAGGGTATACTCTGATTTCTGATGAAGAAGAGATTGAAAGGGTTGTTCCGGTTATTGAAGCCCTGAAGAGAGAATTTGATGTGCCTGTTTCGCTGGACACATACAAATCAAAAGTTGCCAAGGCAGGAATAGACGCAGGGGTCGATATGATCAACGATATCTGGGGACTTAAATGGGATGGAACCATGGCAGAAGTATTGGCAGAAAGTGGGGTTCCTGCCTGTCTGATGCATAACAGAAAGAATACACAGTATGGAAATTTTTTGAAGGATGTTCAGGAAGATATTCAGGAAATCATGGATATGGCAATGAAAGCAGGGATGAAAAGAGAACAGATCATGTTGGATCCAGGTATCGGATTTGCCAAAAATCTTGAGCAGAATCTGGAAATGATGAATCATCTGGAAATTTTAGGTCAATGGGATGTTCCGGTTTTACTTGGGACTTCCAGAAAGTCCATGATTGGTCTTACACTGGATCTGCCATCTGATCAGAGAGTTGAAGGAACTGTAGCAACAACTGTGTGTGGTTTTATGAAAGGATGTCGATTTTTCAGAGTTCATGATGTAAAGGAAAATAAACGGGCACTTACAATGATAGAGGCAATCAGCCGCCATTAAAAGGAGTGAGGAACATGGCAGATCAGATTATCATTCAGGATTTGGAAATTTACAGTAACCATGGAGTTTATAAGGAAGAAAAAGTCTTAGGACAGAAATTTTTGGTGTCTGCAACTTTATATACAGATACAAAGCGGGCTGGTGTAAGTGACAAGATTGAATATTCTATTGATTATGGTGAGGTTTGTCATCGAATTGCAGAGATAATGGAGAGAAATACATTTGACCTGATAGAGAGAGTTGCAGAGACAGTTGCAAAAACATTATTACTTGAATTTCCTCTGATTAAGAAACTGGATATTCAGGTGAAGAAGCCATGGGCACCAATAGGACTGCCTCTAGACAGTGTTTCCGTAAAAATTTCCCGTGGATGGCATCGAGCTTATATAGGTATGGGTTCCAATATGGGCGACCGTATGGAGTATATCAGTAATGCTATTGATCGAATTGAAGAGCAGGAGGATACAAAAGTAATGCATGTATCCGGATTGATTGAAACAAAACCATATGGTGGTGTAGAGCAGGATGACTTTCTTAATGGATGTGTGGCAATTGATACATTAAAGGAACCTATGGAACTGCTGGACTTTTTAATGGATATTGAAAAACAGGCAGGAAGAAAAAGAACCGTTCACTGGGGGCCTCGAACACTTGATCTGGATATTTTAATGTATGATGATCTGGTAATGAATGAAAGAGAATTAACCATTCCGCATAAAGAAATGCATAAAAGATTGTTTGTTCTAGAACCTCTTGCAGAGATTGCACCATATCTGATGCATCCGTTATTGCGAAAAACGGTTATGGAATTAAAAGAAATAATAGAAAAGGAATAAAATACCCATGAGAGATTTAACAGAAATACGACAGGAAATTGATGATATTGATACGCAACTGGTAAGGTTGTTAAAAAAAAGAATGCTTTGTTCTGAAGAGGTAGCAGAATATAAAAGGGGAACTGGAAAGGCTATTTACGATCCGGTGAGAGAAAAGGCTAAAATTAATGTATTGACAGAAAATGAAGAAGACCCTTTTATGGTAAGAGCTTTTGAAGAGATATTTTTACAGATTATGTCTGTCAGTCGAAGGTATCAATATAGTATTTTAGCTCAGGCAGATACTTATATTGAAGAACATTTTGAAGAAGTGGATGCTCTTGATATTCATGAGGATACCAAGGTTGTTTACCAGGGAATTCCAGGTGCATATCAGGAACAGGCTATGGTAAAATATTTTGGTGAGAATGTAAAGAACTTCTCCGTTCCTGAGTTTAAAGATGTTGTTATAACATTGGATCAGGGGCTGGCAGATTATGGTGTCCTGCCTATAGAAAATACTTCTGCCGGAACTGTCAGTGGTATTTATGACATGATCCTTGATTATGATATTTGTGTAGTAGGGGAAGAAACAGTTGAATGCCATCATGTACTGGCAGGACTTCCAGGATCTGATCTGAATCAGATCAAGAAAGTATATTCTCACCCTCAAGGACTTCTGCAGTGTAAAAAATTCCTGGATCAATGGGATTGGGATCAGGTAAAGGTTGCCAATACAGCAATCAGTGCTAAAAAAGTGGCGGATGATAAAGATATGACGAAAGTAGCCATCTGCAGCCGTCGGGCAGCAGAAATCTATGGTCTTCAGGTTTTACAGGAAGAAGTAAATTATGAAGAAAACAATACTACAAGATTTGTTATCATGTCTAAAAAGAAACAGTATCGGAAGGATGCAGGGAAAGTCAGCATTAGTTTTAGTGCACCTCATGAATCAGGATCTCTTTATAACATATTGACTCATTTTATGTTTAATAATGTGAATATGAGCAACATTGAATCCAGACCGCTTCCTGGAAGACAGTGGGAATATGGATTTTATATTGATGTAATTGGAAATTTAAATGATCCTGCAATTCGTAATGCGCTGGCAGGAATCAGAGAAGAGACTAAAGATTTTAAAATACTGGGAAACTTTTAATAAACAATAAGGATTTAAGGGGAAAGAAAAAAATAAGAAAAAACAAACGAATGGAAGGTAGTAAAATGAAGAATCAGGGAAAAAAAGGGGAAAAGTTTGGAAAGGTTCATGGATTTTTACATAAATCTCTGAAATTTGTAATGGTAGCTGCTCTGCTTGCTTTTATTGTTCTTGTTATTGTCAACAAGCAGCAGTTTTCTGAGAAAGTTGCAAAAGGTGTACCAGAAAGCAAGTATACCAGAATAGCAGTAACGGATGGAGATAAGGTAGTTCAAAAATTCAAGGCAGTATCGGATACTATGGAACGTCTGGATATTATGATAGACAGAAACGAACAGACAGGACGCGCCGGAAGTATTGATTTAAATGTAAAAGATCAGAATGGAAACTCAGTTTTCCATATTACACCAACTCTCCTGGAAGTTGATGGATTGACAGATATGAAAGCTACTATGCGTCGTACAGAGAGAAATGAAGCAAAGTGGTATAAGATTATTGTAAACCAAAAACTAAATAAAGGAGAACTATATACTCTGGAAATTCAGGGAAAGGGAATTAAAGAAGACCGCCCGTTATATTTGTATACATCAGAGAAAATGGGGAAAATATTCCAGAAAGTTAAGGTGAATGGTGACAGTCAAAATATTCATATCCGTACCAGGGTGTGGACAACCCAGATTGATAAATGGGCTATTGCATTAACTATTGCTATTGCAGTTGCTTTGATTGCACTGATTCTGATTCCTCTTGATATTCCGGAAAAACTGAATCGCAGACTTACATGGGCACTGTTTATTGTTAATCCGTGGGTGGCTTTTTATATGGTGGAGAAGGTTTTTTATAACCCGATTAGTGTAATGAATAAACTTGCTTATGGAATGAACATTGTCTGGTATTATATTATTTTTGGAATTCTATTGCTGATTTTTAATCGCATTAAGTACTCTATTTTAGTTGGGGATATTTTGTTATATGCAGCAGCCATTGGAAATTACTTTGTTATGGCATTTCGAGGAACTCCAATTACACCCGCAGATATTTATGCGTTAGGAACCGCAATGGATGTCGCTGACCATTATACATTGTCATACGACAAACCTGCTATTGTAGCAACAGTTGTACTTCTTGGCCTGTGTGTGATTGCCTGCAAGCTGGATACATATAAAGTTTTTTACTGGAAAAAACGAGTGATAGCATTGGCAGTGGTTGCAATTGCTACAGCAGGAAGCACCTTTTTCATGACCAGAACAGATTTTTTAGAAACCAAAGGAATTAAAGTCAACTTCTGGAATCAGAAAAAAGGATATAAACAAAATGGTTATATTTTAAGTTTTCTGATGAATATTCAATATACGATCGTATCTGAACCGGAAGGATACAGTCCTGAAAAGGTTGAGAAAATTGCTGATGAATATAAAGTGACAACAGGAAAAAATAAAAATTTAAAACAGAAGCCTAATATTGTGGTTATTATGAATGAGACATTTTCTGATTTAAATGTTGTAAATAAGATAAAAACAAATAAAGAGGTAATGCCTTATATTAACAGCTTAACGGATAATACAATTAAGGGAAATATGCTAGTATCTGTTTTTGGTGGAGGAACCAGTAATTCAGAATATGAATTCCTTACAGGAAATTCTGTTTCAACACTTCCTTTAAATGGAAATGCTTATACCCAGTTTGTGAAACATAATGTTCCAAGTCTTGCAACACAGCTTAAGGAACAGGGCTATGATACGATAGCCTTTCATCCATATAAAGCCCATGGATGGAATCGAGATACAGTGTATCCGCTTCTTGGATTTGATCAATTTCTGGATGAAACTTCCATGAATCCAAATGGAGAAAAATTCCGTGGATGGTATAGTGATTCCGAAGATTATAATAAGATTATTGAAATTTTTAATAAGAAAAAAGCAGGAGATCCATTATTTTTGTTTAATGTAACTATTCAGAATCATGGTGGATATTTAATTGCAGATAAGAATTTTAAAGAAGAAATCAAGATTCAGGATGAAAAAGCTACAGATACAGCCAATCGTTATCTATCCCTGATTCATGAATCAGACCGTGCTTTTGAAAAAATAGTAAATTACTTTAAGAATCAGGATGAACCGACGATTGTTGTTATGTTCGGAGATCATCAGCCAAAACTGGAAGATTCATTTTATGAATTACTGTATGGAAAATCATTAAACAGTTTAAGTTTAAAAGAATTGCAGAAGAAATATACAGTACCTTATATTATCTGGGCTAACTATGATATTGATGAAAAGAAGAATGAGCAGCTGATCAGTGCAAATTATCTTGCCAGTCTTATGATGGAGCAGACAAATCTTAAGCTGTCACCGTATAATGAGTTTCTGCTGAATCTTAATCAGACGATTCCGGCTATCAATGCTAATGGATATGTTACTTCAGATGGGCAAAACCATAGTTTGGAAGATGAAAATGAATATACTAAACTGATTAAACAGTATCAATATCTGCAATATAACAGTTTGATGGATAAGAAAAATGTAAGCAAGACATTATTTTCAACTGAAAACAGCAGTAAAAATTAGCGGGAAAGGCACTCTGCCTTGACAGAGTGCCTAAAACAATATAGAATAAAAATGCTGTGATTTTATTTTTTGCAGTATATTAAAAAAATAACAAAAGTCATAACAGGTTGATTTTAGGAGGATACACATATGGTAAAAGCAATCGTTGGAGCCAATTGGGGAGACGAAGGAAAAGGGAAAATTACAGACATGTTAGGTGAGACATCTGATATTATTGTTCGTTTCCAGGGAGGAGCAAATGCAGGGCATACAATCATTAATGATTATGGAAAGTTTGCACTTCATACACTGCCATCTGGAGTATTCTATAATCATACCACCAGTGTAATTGGAAATGGTGTGGCATTAAATATTCCGGTTTTGTTTAAGGAAATCGAAAGCATTGTATCACAGGGTGTGCCAAAACCTAAAATTCTGGTTTCAGATCGTGCACAGATGGTTATGCCATATCATGTTTTATTTGATCAATATGAAGAGGAAAGACTTGGAAAAGATTCTTTTGGATCTACAAAATCAGGAATTGCTCCTTTTTATTCTGACAAATATGCCAAAATTGGTTTTCAGGTAAGCGAATTATTTGATGAAGATTCACTGAAAGAAAAGATTAAGAAAGTTTGCGAAACAAAGAATGTTTTATTAGAACATTTATATCATAAACCATTACTGAACCCAGATGAATTATTTGATACATTAATGGAATATAAAGAAATGGTTGCACCATATGTATGTGATGTTTCTTTGTTCCTTCATGAAGCGATCAAAGAAGGAAAGAATATTCTTCTGGAGGGACAGTTAGGTTCATTAAAAGACCCGGATCATGGAATTTATCCAATGGTAACATCATCCTCAACATTAGCAGGATATGGAGCAATTGGTGCAGGAATTCCTCCATATGAAATCAAGAAAATTGTAACAGTTGTCAAGGCTTATTCAAGTGCTGTAGGAGCAGGTGCTTTTGTCAGCGAAATTTTTGGGGAAGAAGCCGATGAATTAAGACGACGCGGTGGAGATGGCGGAGAATTTGGAGCTACAACAGGTCGTCCAAGACGTATGGGATGGTTTGATGTAGTTGCAACAAAATATGGATGCCGTATGCAGGGAACAACGGATGTTGCTTTTACTGTACTGGATGTACTGGGGTATTTAGATGAAATTCCGGTATGTGTTGGATATGAAATTGATGGTGAAGTAACAACAGATTTCCCAACAACTAATAAACTGGAAAAAGCAAAACCAGTTCTTGAAGTACTTCCAGGATGGAAAACAGATATCCGAGGAATTACTGAATATGATGATCTTCCAGAAAATTGTAAAAAATATATTGAATTTGTTGAAGAAAAAATTGGATATCCAATTACTCTTATTTCAAACGGTCCTGGAAGACATGAAATCATCCGTCGTGGTTTTGAGGACTAGAGAAGATGGAAGAAAAAAAGGAACAGGAGAAGAAAAACTCCTGGAAAAAGGAAGCATTAAGCTGGGTATTATGCATTGTTGTAACAATTGTACTGACACAGCTGATTACAAGGTTTGTTATTATTAATGCAAATATCCCAAGTGGTTCCATGGAAAATACCATTATGACCAATGACAAGCTGATTGCATTGAGAACTTCTTATTGGTTTAATGATCCTCAGCGGGGAGATATCATTATCTTTGAATATCCGGATAATGAAGAGGAATGGTATATTAAGAGAGTCATTGCTCTCCCTGGAGAGACAGTGGAAGTAAAGGATGGAAAAGTTTATATTAATAGCAGTAAGACTCCATTAGAAGAGCCTTATATTAAAGAAGAACCTGTAGATGATTTTGGCCCATACAAAGTACCTGAAAACGGATATTTTGTAATGGGAGATAATCGGAATTGTTCTAATGATGCCAGAGACTGGGACACACATTATGTTTCCAGAGATGAGGTGCTTGGAAAGGCATGGTTCCGCTATTATCCGTCATTGAAATGGATTAAATAAAGGAGTCTGTGTATGAAGAAGAATCTTTTTTGTTTTTTGATTGTATTTTGCGGACTTGTTTTGCTGTCCGGATGCAAAAATGATAAGGAAAAGGAAACCTTCAAGGTTCTCTCTTCTCAAAAAGAAATAAAAGAATTGATCACAGAGACAGTGCAGAAACAGGAAGATCCAAATAATGGAGAGTTACCGAAAGTTGCATATGCTTCAGAAAGTCGAGTTATTTTTTATAATCAGACTGGATTATTTGTTTTTGATATGAAAAAACAAAAGATTATTGAGGCTCTGAATTTAGAAGATTTGAAACTGTATTCTACAAAAGGCAGCTATGAGACTCGGGTTCTGGCTTCATCAGATGGAAAAAAGGTTCAGTTACTCCAAAGGAAAAAGAATAAGGTTGTAAAAGATTACTGCCTTATGGTGGACGATGGTAAGATTGTCAAAACAGAAAAAAAACTGAACGGGACATATCAGGGAGCCTTTTATACAGATTATAAGAAAGATACCTTTGCAGGGAAGAAAGTAAAGGATATTGAAGAAATTCTGATTGAAAATGGACAAGGTAATTCTGATGTCTGTGTTCAAAGTGATAATATACTGATGTATTTAGGATATCCATCAGATGTTTTTATCCAGCCAGAAGAAGAATTTAAAAATCTGCAGATTATTTCATATGATGTTACGAAAAATGAATTTCAAAGCCTTCCGGTTTTTTATGATTATATCCGGCTAAACCAGCAGAAAGATTCAGATGAGCTGGAGGCTAGTGATGATAAGGTATGGCTGAAGCGAAGCAAAGATGGGACTCTGTATTTTGATGTTGATGCATTAAGAGGAACAAAAGCTGCCAGTGGCAGATTTGGAGATTTTGTTGTAGGAAATGTATTTCATTCTTCGACAGGAAAACTTACTGTTATAGTGGACAATCCAGATAGTTTTGATGTTACTTTAAAACCGGTTTTATCTTTTAATACAGTAAATGATGAGGATGATCCGCAAATTATTGCAATTAAGAAAAACAGGAAAAAATATACATTTACAGGATTAAAAAAAGGAACTTACTATTATGTAGATTATTATCCTACAGCAGATCCTGAAAGTGAGGAACAGCTCAAAAAGATTGATGATCATAATGCTGATATAAAGGTGACAATTGATAATCAGTAGGATGAATCAGATATAGAAGATAGTTTTATCGGATTGAGTAAAATAATCATGCAATAAAAAACTTGCAAAAGAATTTTTCTTTTGCAAGTTTTTTTATTTCGCTAGGAAAGATTTTGTTATATTTTGGCTTCTTAGTTCTTTTTCTCAGTAAGAATGCTTAGTAACCTACTGTTTTGTTCTTTTAAACGGATACAGAAACGAATAAATTCACCATCTAAACCGTCAAAACTGCTACAGTCACGAATCATCATACCCTCTCTGATGCATCGTTCAAACATTTCAAAGGAGGTGGTTCCATCTAAAAGCTGTACCAGTATGAAATTGGCATAAGCAGGATAGGCTTTAAGATTTTCACACTGATTCAATTTTTTCAGACAGCGGCTGCGTTCTGATGAAATAAATTCTTTCGTTGTTTTTATATAATCTGAGTCCATGAACATTGCTTCACCGGCAAGAGCAGCAAGAGTATTGATAGTCCATGGATTTTTGATGGAATTCAGCTTTTTAAGAAAATCAAGACTTCCGCAGATTCCATAACCAAGACGAAGTCCTGGAGCAGCAAAGAATTTGGAAGTTCCTCTAAGAACCATAAAATTATCGAATTTTTCAGTTAGTGATACGGCGGAAATGTTCTGGATATCTGGTGCAAATTCAACATAAGTTTCATCAATTAAAACAAAGATATTATGTTTCTTACAGTGAATCAGAAGGTTTTCAATCTCGGAGGCAGTAAGTGCACTGGAAGTAGGATTGTTTGGGTTACAAAATGCAAATAAATCTACATTGTCTGTTAAATGAGATTTCAGGTCTTCCAAATCAAGACAGAAATTCTTTTCTTCTGATAAAAAATATTCCTGATAAGAACCACCTACAAGGGAAATTTCCCGCATGTATTCTGAATAAGTTGGTGCCAGCAGCAAGGCATTTTTTGGACGTAGAAGATTTAACGTTAAACTGATCAGTTCTGTAGCACCATTTCCAACAATAATATGTTCCATAGGAGTGTTACAGTATAAGCTTAATGTTGAGCGTAATGTTTTATAGTCCCGATCAGGATATTCACATATTGCCTCAATGTGGTTTCCCATACTTTTCTTTAATAAGGGGGAGATACCCAAAGGATTGACATTCCCTCCAAAAGGAATAATTTGTTCTTTTTTTATTCCGTAAATCTCTTCGATTTTTTCTAAATCGCTTCCGTGAAAAGCTTGTTTTTTTTCTAACATGGTTATCCTTCTTTTCCTTTAATATTTTGTCGAAATTTGTTATAATGAAATTTAATTAGTGTACATTAGATTATTATACGTGTAAGTGATTTGATTGGCAAGGAGCGAAAGCAGATTATGTCAGAACTGTTAGGAAAATTTACAAATATGGTTAAGGAAGATAAAAAGAGAGCTAAAGCCCTCTTTTTTTCAGAATCTTTTAAAGAGGAGTTTCTGGAAACGTCTTTGGAATATGGAGAAGTATATCATCAGTTACTGCTGGGGCGTAACCGCGAGCAGATTCTGGAAGAATTTCTTGTGACCGCAGGGGAAAAAGAGCCTGTTCATTTATCAGCAATTAAAAATAAATACCAGATTACAATGGATCATTTTGATGAGCCATTAATTCTTTATGTAAAAAAAGAAGGATGGGGATATATAGAAGGTAAAATTGTAGCTGATGGGGATTTTCTGTCTGTAGAAGAGGAGAGTTTTACAGATAGTGATTTTGAAGACGGCATTATGAAGCTTCATGTGTATCTAACAGATTTTACGCAGAACGGAAGTAAAGCATATGTTCTCATTAAGACAGTGAATGAGGAATTATCTTTACAGATAGTATTTCATGAGAATGAAACTCCGGAATTTCAAAAAGAGCAGAGAAGAAATAAAAAAATGTTTCAAGGCTATGTTGATTTTTGTACAGGAAGAATACCAGTTACAACATTTATTGAACGGGAAAAAACTTTGCTGGATCAGATGCCAGAGAATATATCTGATAAGATGATCTATGATCTTATGAAGATTCATCTGCAGATTTTAAATGGAGATTCCGATCTAGAGGATCAATTAACTGAAATAGAGGGGGAAATACAGAAAAAAGGAATTTCATATTGCTATTTTATGTATTTAAAGGCTTTATATTTCAAGACAGAGGAATCAATTAAAGAAGCGGTAGAATTGAATTGTAAAGCATATGGAGAAGAAAATCAGCGAGGGTTTTTGCTGTGGATGAGAATGAATCTGGATGCATCCATTGCTTACGATGAGACGGCACAGCTTGAAGAAATGAAAGAAATATATCTAGAAGGGGACAGAAATCATCTTCTGCGTTTTGAAGCGTGTTGTATATTCGGAGAGAATCCAGATCTTTTACACCGACTTGGGTCATTTGAATTGGAAGTTCTTGAATTTGCAGCAGAGGAAAGGCTGTTAAATGATAAACTGATTCAAAGAGTATGTTTTCTTATTTCCAGAGAAAAAACATTTTCAGAAGAAATGCTGTGGATGCTGATCTGTATTTATAAAGAATACTCTTATGGAGATGTACTGCAGGCAATCTGTGCATTATTGATTCAGGGAAATTGTATGGATCCAGATTGTCATCCATATTTTAAAACAGCTATTTCTGAAGGAATACAGCTGATCGGACTACAGGAAGCATTTCTTAGAACAATTCCGGAAGAAGAATATCCGATTCTCCCAGAAGAAACATTAACATATTTTACATATAGTGACAGCTTAAGTAAAAAGGAGCAGAGTGCACTTTATGCGAATCTTGTAAAAAATCGGAGAAAATATGGAAATTATTTTTCAAATTATGAAGAGATGATAAGACCATTTTTGGAAGAAGAATTAGAGAAAGGGCATTTGAATCAGTATTTAGTTTTGCTGTATCATGCATATTTTGAAGAAATGCTGGAAAATGAAAAAACAAGAGAGAATCTTGGAAATATCATATTTTATCAGAAACTGACATGTAAACAGGAATATCTGAAAAAAGTGATGATTTTCCAGAAACAAAAGAAACAGGCAGATACAGTATTTCTCAATGGAGAAGAATATATAGAAATTTTTGATCCGGATGCGATGTTCGTCTTTTTTGACCAGGATGAAAATCGATATATTGGTTCGGCAGTATATACAACAAAACCTCTCTGGAAAAAAGAACAAATCCGTTTATACTGTGAAAAATGTAATGATAATGAGCATTATCTAATGTTTAAAAGTTTAGAACTCGGTGAAAAAAAAGAATTGACAGAAGAAGATTTTCCAACGGTAATGTCAGTGATTAATTGTGGACAGATTAAAGATGAATACCGGCAGAATATTTTTGAAAAAGTTCTGGAATATTATTGGAAAAATGGAAAAAAGGAAGAGTTAAAAGATGCTCTTATGTATGTAAACTGGAGAGAGCTTCCATCAGAAAACAGAATACGAATGATAGAATATTTTATTGCTGGAGGATTGTATGAAGAAGCATTAAAAGGAATTCAGCAATATGGATATCATTTTATTGAACCAGAACTTCTGAAGAAGGTTTGTATCTATGCATTAACAACATTAAGTACAAAACGATCAGATATGCTTGTTGGTATGTGCAGCAGAGCATTTGAATATGGTCATTATAACAGTGAGATGATAGGATATCTGCAAAAATATTTTAAAGGATCCAAAGATCAGATGCTGGAATTATGGAATTGCGGTAGAGAAATTGGAATGTATCAGCAGGATTTTATTGAGGAGACTCTCAGGATTTGTATCAGAGATGGAGTTGATGGAAGTGAGTTTCCTGTTTATTCCAGATATTTACAGCAGGAAGATAAGAAAACTGATTTGATCGATGGAATGCTGGTAGAGTATGTGGATTTTGTATGGAGAAAACACAAGGAACTTCCTGAAGAGTTTTATCAGCTGATTGGAAAGAAAATTGATGCAGGGAAAATGGATAAACTGTATCAGGGATTGTATCTGGATTATCATAAAAACAGAGAACTGGATGATTCACAGCTGCGTCGAATAGAAAAGATTAAGGATGTTCAGATGTATACAGGAGATATTTTTCCGGTTTTATTTGATTATTCAGCTGTAATAGAGCTTCCTAAATATTTATATGCAAAAACATTTGTGGAATATCAGGCGGAAGAAGGATTATCTCTTATATTTCACTATACAGGATCAAGAGGGCAGAAGTGGAAAGAACTTTCCATGAAAGAATTAATGCCGGGGTATTATGTGGCGTCAGCAGTGATTTTTGATGATGAGATTGTTGATTGTTTTATTACTGCTTCGGGAGAGGAAAAGCGCAGGCGGAAAGATATCCGTTGCAAAGATCATATTGAAAAGAGTAAAGGAAGCAGATTTTATGAACTTAATGAAATGCTGAAAGAAAGGCACAAGGATTCTGTCCGGATTTCTATGGAACAGTATGAGTTGAAGAAACAGATGATAAAGTTTATTAAACCAATGATAGAGGAATAATGTATGCGAACGGGAATACATTTTGAAGATGGACAGGTATATACCTGTTACATGGATGAGCAAAGTACAATTGAACAGGAACCGGTGAGAATGCAGAAACCGTGGACACATTATGTTGCAGAAGCAGTTGCGGAAAAGGGCGTTCAGGGAGAAAAGATTGGTATTGTCATGGATGGAATGACCCCGGAAGTGATGAAAGAAGCAGCAGATCTTGAAAAACACCTTGGATTTACAGCTCATGGACTGAAACTTTATACTAAGGAAGAAGCCCTGGTAGGACTGGTAAAAGTACAGAATAACCAGTTGGATCGTGGAAATACAGTGATTTTTGATTATAATCAGAGTGGCCTGTGTTTTTATCAGATACAGAAATATAACGGAAAGATACGGATTGAAAAAAAAGACTATACGTCAGAAATATCTGGTGCTGTAACAAAAAGTGAAAAAGATCAGGCATTTTTGAAAATAATAAAAAACGCACTGGCAAAGGGAGTTACAGTCACGGTATATTTATGTGGTACAGGCTTTGATGGACAATGGTTTCAGGATTCTGTTAAAACCCTATGTCTTGGCAGGAGAGTTTTTATGGGGAAGCATTTATTTGCATGCGGAGCTGCTTACCTGGCAGGAGAGGAGGTTTTCTCCGAAAGCAGAGAAGAGGCGCTCATTCTAACGGAAACTATGACAATCTGTCAAATAGGATTAACCTTACATCATCATGGCAGGGACGTGTTCTATCCTTTGATGAAAGAAGGACGGCCATGGTTTGAGAGTAAAGGGGAAATAGAAATATTTGTATCAGGAATAAACCGTCTGAATTTAGAACTGAGAAATAAATCCGGCATTAAGCAGGCAATGGTTTGTTTCCCTTTAACTGGAATGACAAAAGATAAAGATGTGGTCTATCAGCTGAAAATTGAAGGAGAATACATTTCTCCGGATAAATGTAAAATTAAGATAGCAGATCTGGGATTTGGGGAAATAAGACCTACAACATTTCAGGTATGGCAGCAGGTGATCTGTTTGGAAAGAGGTGATTTCCGTGAGTAAGATTGTATTATGTGAAACACAAAAAACCACATCAGTATATCATATTGAAAAATTGAATCAGTCATTTTCAGGTTATGGAGAATTATGTTATATTCTCGAACATTATTTTATTTATTTTCTAATGGAGGGGTTTGATACATCTATAAAGGCCTACATCAAGGATGAAATCGGAATAACGCTGAAGAGTGAGGATCCGGTTCGACAGATAAAAGAAATCATTAATTATCGAAATTATTTTACAATAGATGAGAAACTGCAGTTACAGCAGAAAATACGAACTACATATTTGTATTCTGTAGCAAAAAAACAGAAGCTTCTGGCAGATATGTATTTAAAGAATCATTTGTATCTTGGTGCATTGCAGACATATCAGAATCTTCAGAAAATCTCAGGACAGTTACGTACCGGAGAACAGGCAGAAGTATTATATCATATGGGATTGTGTCAAAGCAGGATGTTTTGTTTTGAAGAGGCAAAGGTTTCATTTAAAAAGGCACTGGAAATTCGACAGCTGAAAGAAATTCAGGAAGCATATTTCCTTGTTTCTTATATCCAGGGGGATTATCATACGTTTCTGCAGGATGGTGAAAAAATATCTTTTTCAGAAGAACGCTGTAAGATTATTTATGGTAATATAAAACAGAGAGAAGAAGAAATAAAAAATAAAGAAGAGTTTGTCAAATTGAAGAAAATAGATTACCATAGAAAGAAAACGGACGATATGACAACAAGAAGGCTCACAAAAGCCGTACTGGAGAGATGGAAGGATGAATACAAAAAAGAGATTATCTAAGGATATTCAAAATACAAAAGAAGATTTGATTGAAGACAGATTTGTAACACTTTACCAGAATGAGATTTCACATCTTCAGGCAAAAAAAGAAGATCTGGAGATTATTGGACAATTGGATGACGAGGAGTTAAAAGAGGTAGAGGAATCAGCAAGATTATATCATCGTATTTTGGCAAGGAATTTCTATGAGATGTCAGCCGGAATAGTGACAGAGGAAGAGTTTTATCCTTTGTGGGAAAGGGAAGAAGAATTAAAAAGAGATCTTCAAAGAATTTCCTCTATGGAAGGGGAGCAAAAGCAGCTTGAAAGAGAAATGGATATTGTAATCGGGGAAGAAGATGAACTTGTAGAGAAGAGAAAAAAGGCAGAAGATATTCGTCTCAATCGAAAGGCAGTGTTGCTTTCTTTTTTTCTTATGACACTGGTGGCAGTTGTAATTATGGCGGTAGCAGTGGTAAAGCTGGAATTTCCGATTATTGAATATATATTGCCTGTAGTAACAGTGATTTTCATTGTTTTATTACTTTTGATTACTTTGTATCGACTATATAAAAAAGCGGTAGAAAGCGAAAAATTGTACCATATGATGGCGACTCATAAATTCAATTCAAGATGTCGTTTAGAATCGGATTTCCAGAATATTGGTAATGATTTAAAATATTACTATGAGAAATACGAAATACTTCTTGGATATATTTCAGAAGAACAGTGGAAATTATTTGAGTTTTGTGCTAAAGTGTCAGCCGGGCTTAAATTTTCTGCGGAACTGAAAGAACAGAGTGAAGTTCTAAAGAAAGTTCTTCAAAAACATCATTTAAAAGAAATAGATGCATGGCTTTATTATCCTAAAGCCATGTATGAAATTCCAAAACGTGGTGCGTATGTGGAGCGATTAAATAATCGGCAAAATATATGTCAGGACGCACTGGAAAGACACCAGCAGAAAATAGATACAAGAAATAATAATGAATAAAAATATTAATTATAGGAGTTTGAGACATGAAGAAAGAATTAGAGACAACCTACAATCCAGGTGAAATTGAAGAGCGTCTGTACCAGAAATGGCTTGATAACAAGTATTTTCATGCAGAAGTGGATCGTACAAAGAAACCTTATACTATTGTAATTCCACCACCAAATATTACAGGTAAACTGCATATGGGACATGCGCTGGATGAAACTCTTCAGGATATCCTGATTCGTTTTAAGAAAATGCAGGGATATAATACCTTATGGCAGCCGGGAACAGACCATGCAAGTATTGCAACAGAAGTAAAAATCATCAATGCCCTGAAAGAAGAGGGTATTGAAAAAGAAGATCTGGGTCGTGAAAAATTCCTGGAACGTGCATGGGAATGGAAAGAAGAGTATGGTGGAACTATCGTTAGTCAGTTGAAAAAACTTGGTTCTGCATGTGATTGGGATAGAGAGCGTTTTACATTAGATGAAGGATGCTCCAAAGCAGTACAGGAAGTATTTATTAAGTTATATGAAAAAGGATATATTTACCGAGGATCAAGAATTATCAACTGGTGCCCTGTTTGTCAGACATCTATTTCTGATGCAGAAGTTGAATATGAAGATCAGGCAGGTCATTTCTGGCACATTAAATATCCGGTAGTCGGCAGTGAAAATGAATATGTTGAAATTGCGACAACACGTCCGGAAACTCTTCTCGGAGATACTGCTGTTGCAGTACATCCGGAAGATGAGAGATATAGCCATCTGGTAGGTAAAATGCTGGAACTACCATTATGTAATCGTCAGATTCCTGTAGTTGCAGATGAATATGTAGACCGTGAATTTGGAACCGGAGCAGTTAAGATTACACCTGCTCACGATCCAAATGACTTTGAAGTTGGAAAACGTCATAATCTGCCAGAAATCAATATTTTAAATGATGATGCAACTGTTAATAAAAATGGCGGAAAATATGCCGGTATGGATCGCTATGAAGCAAGAAAAGTTATTGTTAAGGATCTGGAAGAACAGGGATATCTGGTAAAAATCAAAGATCATGAGCATAATGTAGGAACACATGACCGTTGCGGAACAACCATTGAACCAATGATCAAGCCACAGTGGTTTGTAAAAATGGATGAGCTGGCAAAACCAGCTATTGAGGCAGTAAAAAATGGAGATTTAAAATTTGTTCCAGAAAGATATACAAAGACTTATTTACACTGGCTGGAGAATATTCGTGACTGGTGTATATCCAGACAGCTGTGGTGGGGACATAGAATCCCGGCATATTATTGTGATGAATGTGGAGAAGTTGTGGTATCAGGAGATGTACCAGAAGTATGTCCAAAATGCGGATGCAAACATTTAACACAGGATGAAGATACATTGGATACATGGTTTAGTTCAGCTCTGTGGCCATTTTCAACTCTTGGATGGCCGGATAAAACGGAAGAAATGGATTATTTCTATCCAACCAATACACTGGTTACAGGATACGATATTATTTTCTTCTGGGTTGTCAGAATGGTATTCTCAGGATATGAACATACAGGAAAATGTCCATTTGACACTGTATTGATCCATGGACTTGTTCGAGATGAACAGGGACGTAAGATGAGTAAGTCTTTAGGAAATGGTATTGATCCTCTGGAAGTTATTGCCCAGTATGGAGCAGATGCATTGAGATTTACTCTTGTTACAGGAAATGCACCGGGAAATGATATGCGTTATACAGAAAAACGTGTCATTGCCAGCAGAAATTTTGCAAATAAAGTTTGGAATGCTTCCAGATTTATCATGATGAACCTGGAACAGGCAGATTTTACGAATGTGACGTTAGATGATCTGACAAGTGCAGATAAATGGATCTTATCTAAATTAAATACTCTGGCAAAAGATGTAACAGAAAATATGGAAAAATATGAACTGGGAATTGCAGTTCAGAAATTAAATGACTTCTTATGGGAAGAATTCTGTGACTGGTATATTGAAATGGTGAAACCACGTTTGTACAATGACGAGGATGAAACGAAAGCTGCAGCTCTCTGGACATTGAATACAGTTCTTACAGAAGCTTTGAAGCTGTTACATCCATATATGCCGTTTATAACAGAAGAAATTTACTGTAATCTGACAGATGAAGAATCTATTATGCTTGCAAAATGGCCTGAATTTAAAGAAGAATGGAACTTTAAAGCAGATGAAAAGGCAGTAGAAACAATCAAAGAAGCAGTACGCGGCATCCGTAATGTACGTGCAGAAATGAATGTATCACCAAAGAAAAAAGCTCAGGTATATGTGGTATCTGAAAGTGAGGAAATTCGAAATATCTTTGAAACAGGTAAAGTGTTCTTTGCAACTTTAGGATATGCAAGCGAAGTTATCATTCAGAATGATAAAAACGGCATTGGAGAAGATGCAGTATCAACGGTTATTCCAGAAGCAGTTATCTATATGCCATTTGCAGAACTGGTAGATATTGAGAAAGAAAAAGAACGTCTGGCAAAAGAACAGAAGCGTCTGACAGGAGAAATCAAACGTTGTGAAGGAATGCTTGGAAATGAACGATTTGTAAGCAAGGCACCAGCTGCAAAAGTACAGGAAGAAAAGGATAAACTGGCAAAATATCAGCAGATGTTAAGTCAGGTAGAAGAACAGCTTGGAAGATTAAATAAATAATTGACAGTGTTTTTGAATTATGATACTATTTCATATAGAGTGAGTTCGTTAAAAGGTTCACGAAGGGGCACACCACCTCGGGTGTGGGTTTCTTCGTGGACCTTTTTTATTACATAGGAAATTCCTATGTAATAAAAAACGCTCCGCGCGGATGTGCACGATGTGCAAAGGAAAACAATTAAAACTGCTACACATCGGCACGCCAAGCGGAGCAAGTCCCTTATGATTGAGGGATACAGGGAGTTGACAGCGGACTTGTCCGCTTTGTTCTTAAACAGGAGGATTTTATATGAAAGTAAATGGTGAGATGAAACCTTTAGAAACAGAAATGTCTCTTGAAGATTTTCTTGTCAGAGAAGGTTATCAGATTGCGCGAATTGCAGTAGAACGTAATGGAGAAATTGTTCCAAAGGGTGAGTATACAAATGTGATTTTAAGTGATGCAGATACACTGGAAGTGGTTTCTTTTGTTGGAGGCGGCTGATATATCAGATAGAAGATGAATTCCGTGTCAAGACTTTTGAGATGGTTTTGAATGGAAACAGAAATAAAATAAAAAAGTTTTTTAAAGGAGAAATATAATGAAACAGGATAAGTTGGTAATTGGTGGACACGAGTTTGACTCCAGATTTATTTTAGGCTCTGGGAAATATTCCCTGGATTTGATTAACGCAGCTGTACAAAATGCAGGTGCAGAGATTATAACATTGGCTTTAAGAAGAACAAATACAGGAGATACAGCAAATATTCTGGATTACATCCCAGAAGGAGTAACTTTGCTGCCAAATACATCAGGAGCAAGAAATGCAGAAGAAGCTGTTCGAATTGCAAGACTTGCAAGAGAAGTAGGGTGTGGTGATTTTATTAAAATCGAAGTCATTCATGACTCAAAATATCTGCTTCCAGACAATTATGAAACAATTAAAGCAACAGAGATTCTTGCAAAAGAAGGATTTGTTGTAATGCCATATATGTATCCGGATTTGAATGCAGCAAGAGACCTGGTAAATGCAGGTGCAGCATCTATTATGCCTTTAGGTGCACCAATTGGTTCCAATAAAGGAATTTGTACAAAAGATTTTATCCAGATTCTCATTGATGAAATTGATCTTCCAATTATTGTAGATGCAGGAATTGGAAAACCTTCACAGGCATGTGAAGCTATGGAAATGGGTGCTGCAGCAGTTATGGCTAATACAGCCATTGCAACAGCAGGGGATATCCCGGCTATGGCAGAAGCCTTCAAAAAAGCTATTGAAGCAGGAAGAAGTGCTTACCTTGCCGGCCTTGGAAGAGTTATTGAAAAAGGTGGAAGTGCATCTTCACCACTGACAGGATTTTTAAAGGACTAGGAGGATATCATGAGCGAAAGAATAGATGAACATACAGATCATATGAAATATACAGAAGATATGGAAGCAATTGATTCTGATATTATGGATAAAGTCATTGCCGAAATGAATGCATTTGATCCGGAAAAATATACAGCAGAAGATGTAAAACGTGCATTAAATGCGGAGACTTGTTCCCCAGAAAACTTTAAAGCTCTGCTTTCACCGGCAGCACTGCCTTTTCTGGAGGAAATTGCACAAAAGGCACAGAAAGAAACAAGAAAACATTTTGGTAATTCAGTTATGATGTTCACACCGTTATATATTGCAAATTACTGTGAGAATTACTGTATTTATTGTGGTTTTAACTGTCATAATAAAATTAAACGTGCAAAGCTCAATGCAGAAGAAATAGAAAAGGAAATGAAAACTATTGCGGAAACCGGACTGGAGGAAGTTTTAATTCTTACAGGAGAAAGTCCGAAAATGTCTGATGTGGAATATATTGGAGAGGCATGTAAAATAGCAAGAAAATATTTTAAGGTTGTCGGACTTGAAGTTTATCCAATGGATTCCAAAGATTATGCATATCTTCATGAATGTGGTGCAGATTTTGTAACAGTATTCCAGGAAACTTATAATTCAGAGAAATACAAGACATTACATTTAGGCGGAAGAAAGAGAATCTTCCCATACCGTTTCAATGCGCAGGAACGTGCAGTCATGGGAGGAATCCGTGGTGTCGGTTTTGCAGCACTTCTTGGTTTGGATGATTTCCGTAAAGATGCTCTGGCAACAGGAATGCATGCTTATCTTCTTCAGAGGAAATATCCTCATGCAGAAATCGCATTTTCATGTCCAAGATTACGTCCGATCATTAACAATGATAAAATTAATCCAAAAGATGTTCATGAACCGCAGCTATTGCAGATAATCTGTGCATATCGTATTTTTATGCCGTTTGCAAGTATTACCATTTCCAGCAGAGAATGTGCAAGGTTCCGTGATAATATCATTCAGATTGCAGCAACCAAGATTTCAGCAGGAGTAAACGTTGGAATTGGTGGACATACTGGAGAAGAAAAAGGTGATGAGCAATTTGAAATTGATGATGCAAGAAATGTAGAAGAAATTTATCATGCCATCGAGGAAAACGGAATGCAGCCGGTTATGACGGATTATATTTATGTATAAAACAAATGTTAAAGTAAAAGGAAGTTGAAAAACTTCCTTTTTTCTTTCTTAAGAACTGCTTCCGTATCTTGTCCTAGGCGATTTTTCATGTTATGATTAATTGAATATGCAAAGATAGCTAAAAAAAGGAGAAATTGCCATGATCAATCAGTTAGTAAAAAACATCAAAAAACTGGATGCACCGATTGTTGTAGGGTTAGATCCTATGCTTGATTACGTGCCGGAACATATTATGAAGGCAGCAATTGAGGAATATGGAGAAACACTGGAAGGTGCAGCCGAAGCCATATGGCAATATAATAAAGGAATTATTGACAGCGTATATGACCTGATTCCGGCAGTGAAGCCTCAGATTGCCATGTATGAGCAGTTTGGAATTCCGGGCCTCGTTGCATTTAACAAAACCTGTGAGTATGCAAAGAGCAAAGGACTGGTCATCATCGGAGATATTAAACGTGGAGACATTGGTTCTACATCAAAAGCATATGCTATAGGACATGTAGGTCAGGTACAGATTGGAAGTAAAAAATATAGCGGATTTTGTGAAGATTTTGTAACAGTGAATCCGTATCTTGGAAGTGATGGAGTTCGTCCGTTTATGGAAGTCTGCAGGGAAGAAAAGAAAGGGATGTTTGTTCTTGTGAAAACATCCAATCCGTCCAGTGGAGAATTCCAGGATCAGGAAGTTAATGGAAAGCCAATATATGAAATGGTAGCCGAGAAAGTTGCTTCCTGGGGAGAAGAATTAATGGGAGATGGTTATAGCTATGTAGGAGCCGTTGTAGGAGCGACTTATCCAAAGATGGGAGAAATCCTGCGAAATGTTATGCCAAAAGCATATATTCTGGTACCTGGATATGGAGCACAGGGTGGACAGGCAAAAGATCTGGCACCATTCTTTAACGAAGATGGTCTTGGAGCTATTGTTAACTCCTCCAGAGGTATTATTTGTGCATACAAACAGGAACAGTACAGTCAGTTTGGAGCTGAGAATTATGCAGACGCATCAAGACAGGCAGTACTGGATATGAAAGAAGATTTAAGACAGGCTTGGGAACGATAAGAAAGGAAGATGCCAATGAGTAAAAAACAGGTTATAGCCCAAATTTTATCACAGACATCTTTGGCAGATGGAATTTATGATATGACATTAAAAGCAGAAGACATAGCATCCGAGGCAAAGGCCGGACAGTTTATTTCTGTTTATGTAAATGATAAAAGCAAAATTCTGCCAAGACCGATCAGTATTTGTGGGATTAACAAAGAAGAAGGAACTTTAAGAATTGTATATAGAGTAGCTGGGGAAGGAACAAAGCAGTTGTCAGGTTACGGTCAGGGAGATTCTGTTAAGATTCTTGGACCGTTAGGTAACGGATTTACTCAAAAAGACAGTAAAGCGATTTTAATTGGAGGCGGCATTGGGATTCCACCGATGCTGGAACTTGCTAAAGGGCTTTCATGCGACAAGACTATTGTTCTGGGATATCGTGACAGTCAGATGTTTCTGAAAGAAGAGTTTGAACCATATGGCGAAGTGGTTATTTCTACGGAAGATGGTTCTGTGGGAACAAAGGGAAATGTTATTGATGCAATAAAAGAGCAGGCAGTGGCGGGAAGTATTATTTATGCATGTGGTCCTACTCCGATGCTTCGAGGAATCAAAGCATATGCAGAAGAACATGATATAGAAGCACAGATTTCCTTGGAAGAGCGTATGGCATGTGGAATTGGAGCATGTCTTGCATGTGTCTGTAAGTCAAAAGAAATTGATGCACATTCACATGTTCACAATAAACGCATTTGTAAAGATGGACCTGTTTTTGATGCCAGGGAGGTGGAACTGTAATGAATTTATCAGTAAATATTGCAGGGGTTACCATGAAAAATCCGGTAACTACCGGCTCTGGAACATTCGGTTCCGGACAGGAATATAACGAATTTGTTGATTTAAGTCAGCTGGGAGCAGTTACAACAAAGGGAGTTGCCAATATTCCATGGCCGGGAAATCCAACACCAAGAGTAGCAGAAGTGTATGGAGGAATGCTCAATGCCATTGGATTACAGAATCCTGGAATTGATGTATTTGTAGAAAGAGATATTCCATTTTTAAAAGATGCAGGGGCTACTATTATTGTAAATGTATGTGGAAAATCTGAAAAAGATTATGTTGAAGTAGTAGAGCGTCTTGCAGAACAGCCGGTTGATCTGTTAGAAATCAATGTTTCATGTCCAAATGTAAAAGAAGGTGGAATTGCTTTTGGACAAGATCCTAAGGCTTTATATGACATTACAAAAGCTGTAAAAGCCAAAGCCAGACAGCCAATTATTATGAAACTTAGTCCAAACGTTACAGATATTACAGAAATGGCAAAAGCAGCAGTAGACGCTGGAAGTGATGCATTATCTTTGATCAATACATTAACAGGTATGAAAATAGATATTGAAAGAAGAGACTTTGTTCTGGCCAATAAGACAGGAGGCATGTCCGGACCTGCAATAAAACCGGTTGCAGTCCGTATGGTTTATCAGGTGGCAAATGCAGTCGATGTACCAATCATTGGCATGGGTGGAATTGCCACAGCAGAAGATGCACTGGAATTTATTATGGCAGGTGCCACAGCCGTTTCAGTAGGAACAGCTAATTTTATTGATCCGACATCTACGATTAATGTTATTAAAGGAATAGAAGATTATATGAGACGTCATCAGATTGAAGATATTAAGGAATTGATTGGATGTGTCAAATAATCCGTTATAGAAAAAGGAGGGAGAAGATATGAATATATTATTTTTTCTGACTCCCAAAAAAGAAGTTGCGTATATTCCTGCATCAGATACATTAAGGCAGGCACTTGAAAAAATGAGATATCACGGATATACTGCAGTGCCGATGCTTACAAAAGAAGGGAAATATGCAGGAACCATAACAGAGGGGGATATTTTGCGGGCTATGCAGGATTTCTGTAACTGGAGTCTGGAAGCTGCAGAAAAAGTAAAAATTCTTGATATCCATCGAAGAAGGGATAATCAGTCCATATTGATTGATACAGATATGAATGATCTTGTGGATGTAATCATGGATCAGAATTTTGTACCGGTTAACGATGACCAGGGAAATTTTATCGGAATCGTGACAAGAAAAGATGTAATTCAATTTTATTACAATGAATATAAAAAAGTAAATCAACCATTAAGAGAATAGGAGTAGAAAATATGGAACAGTATAAAAAAGAATTTATTGAATTTATGATTGATTGCAATGTACTGAAGTTTGGAGATTTTGTAACAAAAAGTGGAAGAAATACACCATTTTTTGTTAATACAGGTTTTTACAGAACAGGTTCACAGTTACGTAAATTAGGTGAATATTATGCAAAAGCAATTGAAAGTAAATTCGGATTTGAGTTTGATGTATTATTTGGACCGGCGTACAAAGGTATTCCATTAAGTGTTGCTGCATCTATTGCAATTTCTGAAAAATATGATAAGGATATTCGTTATTGCGCGAACCGTAAAGAAGTAAAAGATCATGGAGATAAGGGAATTCTTCTTGGAAGTCCTATTGAAGACGGTGATAAGGTTGTAATCATCGAAGATGTAACAACAGCAGGTACCTCCATTCAGGAAACACTTCCAATAGTGAAAGCGCAGGGAGATGTGGATGTTCTTGGACTGGTTGTCTCTGTGGATCGTATGGAACGGGGTCAGGGAGAAAAAAGCGCATTAGATGAAATCCATGAAAAGTATGGATTGGAAACTACAGCAATCGTAACAATGGAAGAGGTTGTTGAACATCTGTATAATAAACCATATAAAGGGAAAGTTATCATTGATGATACATTAAAGGCTGCAATTGATGCATACTATGAAAAATATGGTGTAAAACATTAAGGATGGTTTCAGTGACAATTGAGAAAAAAAGAATAGGGCGTTTTAGTATAAAGATACTTTTTTACTTATATATTATTCTTATATTTTATTTTGTACTGCTAAGCGAGAGATATGGGAGGGAGACTGGTTATCAGACCTCCCATGTCAATTTTATTTTTTTAAAAGAAATTCGCAGATTTTGGGAATATCGGCATTTATTATCTTTGGAAGCTTTTATAACTAATTTGTTTGGTAATATTTTTGCATTTAGTCCCTTTGGATTTATGATTCCAATCGTAACGGAGAAGAGAAAGGGATGTATTCGTGCAGTTTTAGGCACATTTATTTTCAGTCTGGTAATCGAAACCAGCCAGTTGATTATGAAAGTGGGAGTGTTTGATGTGGATGATCTTCTGCTGAATACAGTAGGTGGATTTATTGGATATATTTTGTATAGAATTTTACTGGAAATTAGCCAAATCTTAGAAAGAAGGCATATACATGGGAAGAAATAGAAAGAAGAAATTTGCATATCGTCCATCAGACAGGGTAGTTTCCAGAGCATCTGCTGTTTCTGCTTTTTTAGGAATAGTGGGAATTGTTGGTTATGGATTGCTGATTGCGGGATCATTTTATTCAGAAGGAAATGGTGGTGTAATATATGGACTTGCAGGATGGGCAATTCTGATAATGTCAATTGTGGGGCTGCGCCTCTCAATAAAAAGTTTTGAAGATACGGCATCTATGGTAATATGGAAAATCATCGGATGTACAACCAACGGACTCGTTTTAGTATTTTCTGCTATTATTTTTATTCTAGGAATATAAGGAGACTATTATGAAGCGTTTAGAACAACAGATGAATTTTATTATTGAAATTGATAAGCTTAAGAATATTGTTCGTCAAACTTATGTGTCCAGTGGAGAACGAAAAGAAAACGATGCAGAGCATGCATGGCATTTTGCTATTATGGCAGTTTTACTTGCAGAATATGCAAATGAGCCTATAGATGTTTTGAAAGTGATAAAAATGGCATTAATCCATGATCTGGTGGAGATTGATGCAGGTGATACTTATCTATATGATGAAGAAGGAACGAAAACAAAGGCAGCACGTGAAATGAAGGCAGCTAACCGAATTTATCATTTACTGCCGGAGGATCAGGGGAAAGAGCTGTTTGATCTCTGGAGAGAGTTTGAGGAAAGAAAAACACCAGAAGCAAAGTTTGCAGCTACTTTGGATCGTACAGAACCGATTCTTTTAAATGACGCAACCGATGGAAAAGCATGGTTGGAGCATGGAATTACAGAAAAGCAGGTAAGAGAAAGAAATCTGCATACAAAAGAGGGTTCTGTTGCAATCTGGCAGTATCTGGAAGGTATTTTTGACAAGAATATAGAAAAAGGGAAAATTAAAAGGAGATAGCTAGTTTTGGATCCAATGTTAATAGAAAGACATGAGTTGAATCAAACCGGATTAGAGACTGTTTTACAAGAAGTGAAACAGGGTGGTAAGTATGCTGCGTATTTTAAAAAAGTGGCAGAAATGCTGCAGTATTTAAACGATATTTATGATGTGCAGCCAAAAACATTAGAACAGCTGAAAAAATGGAATCAGGAATGGTATGCAGAGATATCATCAGCAGCTTATGAAATGAGCTTTGCCAATCCAGAATTTTCTATAAAACAGGTGGGAATTGATTTTGGCCAGCTTTTCAGTTTTTTATTTGCAGAAATGCGTTGTGGATTTATTTATGCAGTAGAAGGAAGATTGTTTGATCTTGTAATTAATAATGAGTTATTTTTGGAAGTATATCAGGTTTTTCGTGATGGTGAAGAACATCCTGAAAAAATCAGACAGATTATATATGAACATATGAGAGATTACAGCAGTGATGTTTTTGAATATCGTATTCAGGAACAACTAAATCCAGAACTTTCTTTTGCAACAGATATTGTTATGAAGTCAGATTTATCAAATCCGGATTTTCTGTATCAGTATGGAGAATATATTTCAGAAAATGAAATCCGGACACTTGAATTTCTGAATCATCTTCCTAAAGAAAAAATTCGGGATATTGCAAAAACATATGTGGAAGGTTTTCATGAAGGATTTATTGTAAATAACATCGATATGACTCCCAAAAGGACTGTTAATATAAGATATAGCATTGGATTTGAACCGATTATTCGTGAAGCGGTGAAGCAATTTGCAGAAATTGGATTATCTCCTGTTATATATCGTTGCGGACATTCCACTCTGGTCAGAGGATTAAATAAAATAGGATATGTTTCATCCAGTCCAAATCTTCAATATGAATATGACCATAGATATGATCAGGCAGTTTACTTTGATAACCGATTTATGAAACATAAGCTGGAATGTTATAAAAACTCCTATGAAAAATGGAAAGAAGAGGCATTTGTATTTGCAGGTCCGGCATGTATGGAAACTTTTGGGGAAACTCCATTTCTACCGCAGAATAAAGAGGCAAATTATAAATTATCAAAAAAGCAGCAGGAGTTATCTGTAGAGTTTCAAATCAAGGCTTCAGAGATTATGAATCAATATATAAAACCTGACCAGAGAAGTTTTACCATTATAGCGTATCCTGTTCCAGAAATTGGAGAAGATTTTGAAAAGATTTTTCAGGAAGTTATTAAAGTAAATACGCTAGACAAAAAAATGTATTGTGAAATACAGCAGAAACTTATTGATGCTTTAGATCAGGCAGTGGAAGTTCATGTACAAGGTGAAGGAAATAACCAGACGGATTTATATATTGCTATGCATGACCTGCAAAATCCTGATCAGGAAACTAATTTTGAAAATTGTCTGGCAGATGTAAATATTCCGGTAGGTGAGGTATTCACTTCACCAAAACTGGCTGGGACTAATGGAATTCTACATGTTGGGGAAGTTTATCTGAACGATTTGAAATTTATTGATTTAAAGCTGGAATTTAAAGATGGAAAAATTGTTTCATATTCCTGTAAAAATTTTAGCAGTGAAGAAGAAAATAAAGAATTTATCAAAGAGAATCTTCTATATAATAGAGATACACTTCCAATGGGAGAGTTTGCAATTGGAACAAATACGACAGCCTATGTAATGGCAAAAAAATATGATATTTTATATAAATTACCAATTTTGATTGTTGAAAAAATGGGACCGCATTTTGCAGTGGGAGATACATGTTACAGCCACAATGAAGAAACAGAGGTTCATAATCCTGATGGAAAAGAAATTGTGGCAAAACATAATGAATGTTCAATAGAGGGAGAATATTTCCAGTGTCATACAGATATTACGATTCCTTATGAGGAACTGGATACTATCACAGCAATTGGACTTGGCGGAGAGGAAATACCATTGATCAGGAAAGGTATGTTTGTGCTACCGGGAACAGAAAGGTTAAATGAAGCATTGACGGGAAACGGTCAAGTTAGTAAAATGTAAGTGAAAAAATAAATTAGAATATAAACTTAAGGAGAAAAAAGATGGCAAAAGTAGCAATTGTAATGGGAAGCGATTCAGATATGCCTGTTATGAGAAAGGCAGCAGAATTTTTAGACGAGATGGGAATTGACTTTGAGATGACAATCATTTCTGCACACAGAGAACCGGATATTTTCTTTGAATGGGCAAAAGGCGCAGAAGACAGAGGCGTAAAGGTTATCATTGCAGGAGCAGGAAAAGCAGCACATCTTCCAGGTATGTGTGCGGCATTATTCCCAATGCCAGTCATTGGTATCCCAATGAAGACATCAGATTTAGGAGGAGTGGATTCATTATATTCCATCGTACAGATGCCATCTGGAATCCCGGTTGCAACAGTAGCAATTAACGGGGGATTAAATGCAGGAATTCTTGCAGCAAAGATTCTTGCGACATCAGATTCAGATCTTTTAGCTAAATTAAAAGATTACAGCGAGACAATGAAACAGTCTGTAGTAGAAAAAGCTGAAAAGCTTGATCAGGTTGGTTATAAAGACTATAAGTAATATTTCAAGTCATTTAGGAGGATTTTAACAAATGGATTACAAAAAAGCAGGTGTAGATATTGAAGCGGGATATAAATCTGTTGAGCTGATGAAAGAGCATGTTAAAAGAACCATGCGTCCAGAGGTTTTAGGAGGTCTTGGAGGATTCTCCGGTGCATTTTCTTTGGAAAAAATCAAAGAAATGGATGATCCGGTTTTATTATCCGGTACAGATGGATGTGGAACAAAAGTAAAACTTGCCATGATTCTGGACAAGCATGATACCATTGGTATTGATGCGGTAGCAATGTGCGTGAATGATATTGCGTGTGCAGGAGGAGAACCATTATTCTTCCTGGATTATATTGCATGTGGAAAGAATTATCCTGAAAAGATTGCAACTATTGTTAGTGGTGTGGCAGAAGGATGTGTTCAGTCAGATGCAGCGTTGATTGGAGGAGAAACAGCAGAACATCCAGGATTAATGCCAGAAGATGAATATGATCTGGCAGGATTTGCTGTTGGTGTATGTGACCGTAAGAATCTGATTACAGGAGAAAACTTAAAAGAGGGAGATGTTTTGATTGGTATGGCATCTACCGGTGTTCATAGTAATGGATTTTCTCTGGTCCGTAAAGTTTTTGAAATGACAGAAGAATCTTTAAATACATATTATGATGAGCTTGGAACAACTTTAGGAGAAGCACTTCTGGCTCCAACAAGAATTTATGTTAAGGCATTAAAATCTGTGAAAAATGCAGGAGTTACAGTGAAGGCCTGCAGTCATATCACAGGTGGCGGATTCTATGAAAATATTCCAAGAATGTTACCGGAAGGAATTCACGCAGTTGTTCATAAAGATTCCTACGAAGTTCCTGCAATCTTTAAACTTCTGGCAGAAACAGGAAATATTGATGAAGAAATGATGTACAACACATATAATATGGGACTTGGAATGATCGTTGCAGTAGATCCGGCTGATGTGGATACAACATTAGAAGCATTAAAAGCAGCTGGAGAAACAGCTTATGTTGTAGGTGAAGTCAAAGAAGGAGACAAAGGAGTTACTTTATGCTAAAGTTGGCTGTTTTAGTATCTGGAGGAGGAACAAATCTGCAGGCAATCATTGATGGAATTGAGAACCAGACCATTACCAATGCAGAAATTAATGTGGTCATCAGTAACAATAAAAATGCATATGCACTGGAACGTGCTAAAAAACATAATATTGATGCGGTTGCATTGTCTCCAAAAGATTTTGAATCCAGAGAGTTGTTTAATGAAGCACTGTATCAGGAACTGGTTGACCGAAAGATTGATTTGATTGTACTTGCAGGATGTCTGGTGGTTATTCCGGAAAAGATTATCAAAACATTTGAAAACCGGATTATTAACATCCACCCATCTTTAATTCCATCTTTTTGTGGAACAGGATATTATGGGCTGAAAGTTCATGAAAAAGCACTGGAACGTGGAGTGAAAGTATCAGGTGCAACGGTACATTTTGTAGACGAGGGAACTGACACAGGACCAATCATCAATCAGAAAGCCGTTTATGTTGAAGAAGGTGATACACCGGAGACTCTTCAGAGACGAATTATGGAACAGGCAGAATGGGTTATCATGCCAAAAGCCATTGATGATATTGCTAATGGACGAATTTGTGTAAAAGATGGGAAAGTAAAATTTACTTCTAAGGAAGCATAATGAAAAGATTTCTGATCAGAGCAGTGATCATTATAGGGATTATGGCAACAGCCATCTGGTTTTCTCTATTTAAGAATAATTTTAATAAAGAGAACCCGAAAAAGATCACAAAAACGGCAGAATATAAAACAAAAGAAAAGATTGAGAAGCCAAAGAATGAACAAACCAAAAAGGCGATAGCAGAGGCTTTGGAAATCTATAAAGAAAAACCTGTTTATAGCCAGAGCAAAAGGATGCTTGATGGATATGTGGACTGCAGTTCTTATGTATGGAGATGCTGGTCCAAGGCAGGAATTTCCTTTGGACAGGAGGATTATGCACCAACGGCAGCAGAGATTGCCAGATGGTGTCGGGAAAATAACAGATTACTATCGATGAAAACTGTCAATGGTCATAGTGAGAAACTGGAACCGGGAGATTTGATTTTCTATACAAAGCGAAAAGGAAACAACGGACGTTTCAAAAATATCGCACATGTGGGAATCTACATTGGAAATGGGAAAATGCTTCATGCAGACGGAGCTTCTCCTTCTTACCAGGACCCATGGTACCGGAAAACAGCAGCAGTGGCTAGACCGGCAGGTATAGCAGAAAGGGAAAGATAAATGAAGGTTTTAATCGTAGGAAGCGGCGGAAGAGAACATGCAATTGCCTGGGCAGTAGCTAAAAGCCCAAAAGCAGATAAAATTTACTGTGCACCTGGAAATGCAGGAATTGCAGAATTTGCAGAATGTGTTGATATTGGAGCAATGGAATTTGAGAAGCTGGTTGCATTTGCAAAAGAAAAAGAAATTGATTTGACTATCATCGGTATGGATGATCCTCTGGTAGGAGGAATTGTAGATGCATTTGAGTCAGAAGGATTAAGAGTCTTTGGACCTCGAAAAAATGCTGCGATTATTGAGGGATCCAAAGCTTTTTCCAAGGATTTAATGAAAAAGTACAATATTCCAACAGCAGCATATGAGAATTTTACAGACCCGGATGAAGCATTAAAATATCTGGAAACAGCAAAAATGCCGATTGTTTTAAAGGCCGACGGACTAGCACTTGGAAAAGGTGTATTAATCTGTAATACATTAGAAGAAGCAAAAGAGGGAGTAAAAACCCTGATGCTGGATAAACAGTTTGGTGATGCCGGAAATGAAATTGTTATTGAAGAATTTATGACAGGAAGAGAAGTATCTGTTCTTGCATACTGTGATGGAAAGACTATTAAATGTATGACATCTGCACAAGATCATAAACGTGCAAAAGATGGTGATCAGGGACTTAATACAGGCGGAATGGGAACATTTTCACCTAGTCCTTTCTACACAAAAGAAGTAGAAGAGTTTTGTGAGAAATATGTTTATCAGCCAACCATTGATGCAATGGCAGCAGAGGGAAGACCTTTTACCGGAATTCTATTTACAGGTCTGATGCTTACAGCTGATGGTCCAAAAGTGCTGGAGTATAATGCACGTTTTGGAGATCCGGAAGCACAGGTAGTTCTTCCTCGTATGAAGAATGATATTATTGATGTGATGGAAGCATGTATTGATGGAAAACTTGCAGATGTAGAACTGGAATTTGAAGATAATGCAGCTGTATGTGTCGTACTTGCATCTGATGGATATCCGGAAAAATATGATAAAGGTTTTGAAATCAAAGGTCTGGATACATTTAAGGATAAAGATGGATATTACGTATTCCATGCAGGAACTAAATTTGATGGTGACAAGATTGTAACCAATGGAGGACGTGTTCTTGGTGTTGTAGCCAAAGGAGATAATCTGAAAGCAGCCAGAGCTAATGCATATGAAGCAACAGAGTGGATTGACTTTGCAAATAAATACAAGAGAAATGACATTGGAAAAGCCATTGATGAGGCATAGATATAATTGAAAAGAGACAGAAAACAGGACAAGTCCTTCAGGTTCAGAAATGAATCTGAATGGACTTGTGCGCTTTGTTGATGCTCTGATTGCGTACCGGATTAAAAGTTGACTCGTTTTAAAAAATCATGTATACTAAATAAAAAATAAAATAAGTAGAAATACACGTCAGCCTGATAACAAAGGGCTGGCGGTTTTTTTGAGGGATTTTTTATGAAACAAATAAAACGAATTATAAATATATTGATCATATTATTAACAGCATCATTTTCCACATCTCCTGTTTCAGCAGTGGAGAGTGCTCCTAAAATTGTGGGAGAATCCGCAATTGTCATTGATGTAGAAACAGGTGATGTATTATATGAAAAAAATCCGGATATTAAACATTATCCGGCAAGTATTACAAAATGCATGACAGCATTGGTTGTTTTGGAAAATCGGGATCTTGATGATACGGTGGAATATAGTAATGAGGCATTATTGTCCATTGAATCGGGGAGTAGTGCTGCATACATTAAACCAGGAGAAATTATGACGGTGGAAGAAAGTCTGTATGTTATGATGCTGCATTCTGCCAATGATGTTGCTCATGGACTGGCTTATGAGGTAGGTGGAGATCTTCCTGGTTTTGCGCAAATGATGAATAAAAAGGCAAAAGAACTGGGATGTACGGACACTAATTTTGTAAATGCCAGTGGATTGAATGATTCTAATCATTATACGACAGCATCGGATATAGCTAAAATTGCACAGGCAGCGTATTGTAATGAAATTCTTCAGAAAATCATGGGGACGGTACGCTATGAACAGCCTGCTACAAATCTGACCAAGAATACTCGGACGTGGATCAATGGGAATCGAATGATTCGTGAAGGCAGTGAGTATTATTATGAACCTTGCCTTGGAGGAAAGACTGGTTATACTGTAGCTGCTGGAGGAACTTTGATTACTTATGCCAGACTTCATGATAGAGTTCTTGCCTGTGTCATTTTAAAAAGTCAAAATTCTGCAAAAGCTTATGAGGATAGTATTAAGTTATATAAATATATAGATGAAAATAAAGATTTTTCTGTCTATCAGCAAAGAAGTGTAGAGCAAAAAAATAAAGAATCAGTAGAAGAAAATACCCAAACTCAGAAAACCATAATGAAAGAAACAGGTAACATATTAAAAACTGCCATTGAGAAAATAAAAGATGATTGGATTTTGATTGTTTTCATTGTTTTGCTTTTTCTTTATGTAAAAAGAAGAATTCATCTGAAAAGAAAGGCAATAGCAAGAGAAAAGGCAAGGTAAAGAGCGAAAGCGAAGGCAAGACAACGAGAGAGAGAACGACGTAGAAGATATTATTAAATATAGATGAAAAACTCTTGAAAAATTATTTCACATCCTGTATAGTAAAAAAGTAAAAAATGAGTATCGTTTTTTACAATACATAATTTTGTATCTGTGATAAGATGATTACTATAGAAATTAACGAAGTTCAGTCAAAGGTGTCTGTATTCTATGCAGGCATCTTTTTGTTTTATGGGAGGAAATTATGGATACAAAAATCAAATTTTTATATTTAAGTGAACCCGATATGATTAAAGCCGGTGTAAAAGACATGGACCAGTGTGTGCAAGTCATGGAGAATATGTTGATTACCCTTAAAAAAGGTGATTACGTAATGGGTGGAAATAACCACAATTCTCATGGAACTCAGGTGACATTTCCTGATGACCCGAAATTTCCGGGGATGCCAAAGAACGCAGATGACCGTCGATTTATGGCAATGCCTGCTTATCTTGGAGGAGATACACAAATGGCAGGAATGAAATGGTATGGCTCCAATGTGGAAAATAAGAAAAGCGGGTTGCCACGATCCATTTTAATGATGATGCTTAACGATAAAGATACAGGAGCTCCAGTGGCAATGATGTCAGCAAATCTGGTAAGCAGTTATCGTACAGGAGCTATTCCAGGAGTAGGAGCAAAATATCTTGCCAGAAAAGATGCTTCAACGGTTGCAATCGTTGGACCTGGAGTTATGGGAAAAACCTCTCTGAGAGCATTTGTTAGTACATGTCCAAATCTGGATACATTGAAAGTAAAAGGTCGTGGGAAAAAATCCATGGATTCTTTCTTGAAATTTGTGAAAGAAGAGTGTCCACAGCTTAAAAATATTACAGTATGCGACACAGTAGAAGAAGCAGTGCGAGATAGTGATATTGTCTGCATGACTACAACAGCTCCGGTAAAAGAGAAAGATTTCCAGTATATTGACAAGGCATGGGTGAAGAAAGGTGCATTGATTTGCATGCCTTCTGCAGCGAGATTTGACGATGACTTTTTGATTAATGATTGTAAACTTGTTGTGGATAATTACAAACTGTATGAAGCGTGGGCAGAAGAATTTCCATATCCTAGCTATGAAATGGTACAGATTATCGGGTCTAAATTTACAGATCTTATGCATGAAGGAAAAATCCAAAGAGATGACATTATTGATCTTGCAGATATTATGATGGGAAATCATCCGGGAAGAGAAAGTGACGATGATATTATTATTTATTCTGTAGGAGGAATGCCTGTAGAAGATATTGCATGGGGAAATGTTGTTTATCAAAATGCTATGGAGAAAGGAATTGGAATTGAACTTCCTCTTTGGGATGTTCCTGAAATGGCATAGATCCAGGAGGAGTGAATGCTATGGAAAAAGAAGTGCCATATGATGTTATGGTACAGCCATATGTTTCTATGTATACAAGTAAATATCATTCAATGGTGCAAAGAAAATATGGAATTTCTCATTTTTATGAGTTTACAATAGAACATGAGTCTGAGAAGCAGATTCAGGCAGTTCCAGATGGAAGTGTGGATCTCCTTTTCGATATTGGTCAGAACAATGTTCGAACGTACATTGGTGGAACAGTATTACAGGCAAAAAACTGGCCGTTGACTGAAGGAAAAACATACTTTGGTGTTCGCTTTCAGCCGGGAAAATGTATTTTACCAAAGGAATTAGCGATTCAACAGATCATTGATAAAGATTTGGAAATTGATGGTAACAATTTTGGAGATCATTTAACAGAAGAATTGCAGGAACAAGATAGTCTGAGAAATCGTGCACATATTTTTTTAAAAAAGTATTTAGTGAATCAGGAAGAAGGCTTCCAGCAAAATGACCCAACTATGTTGTTGGAAAATTATATTCAAAGACGAATTTACGAAAGTCATGGAAATATCAGTATAAAACAACTGGCTGATGAAACCAGTTATACTGAATGCTATATAAGAAGAGTATTTAAAAAAGTTCATGGAATCAGTCCAAAAGTATTTGAACGATTTGTACGATTTCAGAATTTATTAAAACAAATGGATGTAATGGGGAAATCCAGTGAAATGGAGGAAATGGCCTTATCATGCGGATATTATGATCAATCTCATATGATAAAAGATTTTAAATCCTTTGCTGGTATGACGCCGGAAATATATTTGCAATTACTAAATAATAAAAAGAAAAACACAGGAGGACTTTGATATGAGTTTATCAAAAATTGAAATTATTACAGGAATGTCAAAATTACCAAATCTAAAAGCAGTTTTAAGTAAAGCTGGAGTGCGTGGAATGACGGTAACTCAGGTATTGGGATGCGGAATTGAAAAAGGAACCCGTGAATACGAAGTAGACGATGATTATGAAATGGAATTGCTTCCTAAACAGCAGATTAGTATTGTTGTTGAAAAAGAAAAGGTTGATGAAATTGTCGAAATTGTAAAACATGAATTATATACAGGACATATCGGAGATGGAAAGATTTTTGTATTTGGTATTGATAATGTAATCAGAGTGAGAACCGGTGATGAGGGAATAGATGCATTATAGTTGGAGGCGCATATGGAAAATGAAAAAAAACTGGGATTAAGAAATGTTGTTTCGGTTTCCGTAGGATTGGTTATTGCTACCAGCTGTCTGGTTTCTTTAGGACAAGGTGCTGGAACCATAGGTGTTGTATTTATTTTTGCAATGATTATGGCCTGTCTTTTAAATATGACAACAGTGGCATCACTTTCAGAGTTAAATGCTTTAATGCCGAATACAACAGGAGGACTGGCACAATATACACTGGCAAGTATGGGACCCTTCCCAACGCTTATATCAATGGTAGGAGGATATCTTCTGTGTAATGTTCTTTCATCAGGAGTAGAGGCATCAATTTTTGCTTATGCAATGGAACAGACATTTCATCTGCCGATTCCGCGAATTACTTATACTCTTGTGATGACGGTAGTGTTGCTGATTGCAAATTTAAGAGGTGTGGATATGTTCGCTAAGATTCAGGATCTGGTTGCGTATCTGCTGATTGGTTCTATGGCTCTGATGGGGCTTATGGGAGCATTGGGATTAGGAACAGGAAAAATGGTCCATCAGCCATGGAGTATGGCAACCGATTTTAAATCTGTCATTTCTATGACAGCAGTTGCATTTTGGCTGTTCATTGGTGCAGAATATGCAATACCGATTTCAAAAGAGGTAAAAAATGCTAAGAGAAATGTACCTTTGGGAATGATGCTTGGTCTGGCATTAATTTGTCTTGTTCAGTCTATACTGGTACTTGGATTTCATAATTATACAGATTGGGGAGAACTGGCGGACTCTGCAGCACCACATCTGTTATATGGCGTAAAACTTCTTGGACAGCCAGGAAAAATCTGGATGGCATTTGTTGCAGCTCTGGCAGTTATAAGCTCTCAGAATTCCGGGGTGCAGGGGCTATCTAGTATATGTCAGGGAATGGCAAAGATGAATATGATGCCACAGTGTTTTGCAAAGACTAATAAAAATGGAGTTCCATATGTTGGAGTATGGTTTGTCAGTATTGCCATTACAGTGTTTGCCATTGCAAGTAATGGTTCTACAGATGCCATCAGTTTCATGATTTTAGTGGGATCAGTATTTTGGATGATTTCTTATATTTTTGCACATATTGATGTATTAATCCTAAGGAAGAGGCTTCCTAAAGCACCTCGTTCTTTCAAAAGTCCAGGTGGAGGAATTTTACAGATTATTGGAATTCTGGGTACAGTTTATATGATTTTAAATATTTCTACTGATCCAACAGAAAAACATACCATATGGCTTTTGACTATTGTAGTTTTTGGAATATTGGCAGTATACGCATTTTTCTGGATTAAATATAAAATGAAGCTTCCAGTGTTTAAAAGCGTGCCGGTTGAAAAAGTTATGGCTATGGAAAATAGCATGTATTATGCGACTCGAAGAAAAAGAGGAATTGCAAATTAGAAATAGTATGAGTAAAGATCATGGACAAGAATTGTCTGTGATCTTTTTTTCTTGACAGGCTGTGCCTTTTATTATAGTCTGAGTATAACACAAACTAAAGAAAAGTAAAAAATAGAAAGAAGGGATTGCATATGGTATTGGAGATTGATTTCAATAGTGATGAAGCAATCTATGTCCAGCTTCGAAATCAGATTATATTAGGAATAGCATGTGAAGAATTTGCAGATGGTGAATCACTTCCTTCTGTACGTCAGCTGGCACAGATATTAGGTGTAAACATGCATACTGTAAATAAAGCATATGCTATTTTAAGAGAAGAAGGATATTTGAAATTAGACCGAAGAAAAGGTGCAGTAGTCAGCGTTGAAACTTTAGAGAAACAAAAAGAACTGGAAGCAATTGGAGAGAATCTCCAGCTGCTGGTTGCAGAAGCTGTCTGCAAGGGGATTACGAAAGAAGAGATGTGTTATCTTGTTGACTGCATGTATCAAAAGCTAGATAGAAATCAGGAGGGATTATGAACAGATTACCATTTACCAAACTTGCTGCAAGAGCTATAGAAGAAGGAAAAGAAATTGCAAAATATCTGGGATTTAAAGATATTAGCAGTATTTTTCTGATTCTCGGATTATACGGGACTGATGGATCTTTAGCCAGTGAAGTATTAAAAATGCATGGTCTTACCAGAGATATGCTGGAGGAATTTGTGCAGCAAAAGGCAACTCGACCTCAAGATGGAAGAAGAAAAGCCTCTCTTACCCCAAAAAGCGAAGCAATTTTAGAAATTGCAGGTGAAACTGCATTAAAATATGGATGTGATGCTATTGGAACAGAACATATTTTAATGGCTATGGTTCGAGATGGAGATAATGAAGCACTGGAGGTGTTAAAAAAGAATAAGATTGCACTGGATGGAATCTATACAGATATCCTTGTGACGGCAGGAATGGATTATAAAGTCGCCAAAGCGGAGTTTACAGAAGCAATCAATTCAGATATTTATGAGGGAGAGGGATCAGGAGATACTATACTGGAGCAGTACAGCACTGACCTGACAGAAAAGGCTTTAGAAGGACAGCTGGATCCTGTTATTGGAAGGATAGAAGAACTGGAACGTCTAATGCAGGTTTTAAGCCGTCGCACCAAGAATAATCCATGTCTTATCGGAGATCCTGGTGTTGGTAAAACAGCAATTGTAGAGGGATTGGCACAGAAAATCTCAAGTGGTATGGTACCATCACTTTTGAAAAATAAGAGAATTCTTTCATTAGATTTGACAAGGGTCATTGCGGGAACAAAATATCGTGGAGAATTTGAAGAGCGTATGAAGAGAATCGTTACGGAAGTAACAGAGGATCCGTCAATTATTTTATTTATAGATGAGATTCATACAATGATTGGAGCAGGTGGCTCAGAAGGGGCAATGGATGCATCCAATATATTAAAACCTGCATTGGCAAGAGGAGATTTTCAGCTGATCGGGGCAACTACCAGCGAGGAATATACAAAGTATTTTGAAAAAGATGCAGCGCTTGTAAGAAGATTTCAGCCGGTTAGAATTGAAGAACCATCCATTCAACAGACTGTGACGATTTTAAAAGGATTAAAATACAGATTTGAGGATTATCATAGAGTGCTGGTACCAGATGAGATTATAAATTTTATGGTTACATTATCAGATCGGTATATCAGTGACCGTTTTCTGCCAGATAAAGCAATTGATTTATTAGATGAAGCATGTGCAAGGAAACGTATGGGACTGTTGAAAAATTCTGAAGATTTTTATGAGGAAAAAAACCAGATCGAAATGCTGGTGCAACAAACAGAAGAAGCAATCTCTGACGGGGATATGGTAAAAGCCAGAAAAATTAAAGAAGAAAAACTGAAACTGCAGAAAGCTTTAGACAGCAAAATTAAAAGAATAAACAAAAAGCAGAATATTATTCCTGAGATTAATGAAGAAGATGTTGAAAATATAATTGCTTTGTGGACAAAAATTCCTGTTAATCAGTTGAAAAAAGGAGATCTGGAACGTCTTCGTAATCTGGAAAAAGAATTGCACAAGCAGGTGATTGGACAGGACCAGGCGGTTAAAGCTGTGGCAAAAGCAATCAAAAGAAGCAGAGTTGGATTAAAAGATCCAAAACGCCCAATTGGATCATTCCTGTTTCTTGGTCCAACAGGAGTTGGTAAGACAGAATTATCTAAAACACTGGCAAAAGCAATGTTCGGACGGGAAGAGGACCTGATTCGTGTAGATATGTCAGAATATATGGAAAAGCATAGTGTGTCAAAGATTATCGGATCTCCTCCAGGATATGTAGGATTTGGTGAAGGAGGACAGCTAAGTGAGCAGATTCGAAGGCATCCATATTCTGTTATTCTATTTGATGAAATTGAAAAAGCACATCCTGATGTATTTAATATTCTTCTTCAGGTACTTGATGATGGACATATTACAGATTCCAACGGAAGACAGGTAGATTTTAAAAATACAGTGATTATTATGACATCCAATGCAGGTGCCAATCGTATTATTGCACCAAAACAGTTGGGATTTGCTGCATCTATGGATAAAAAGAAGAATCATGAAATCATGACTAAAGGTGTAATGGAAGAAGTTAAACAGATTTTCAGACCAGAGTTTCTCAATAGAATTGATGAAACTATTGTATTTGCAGTGCTTACAAAAGAAGAAGTAAGAGAAATTGCAAAATTATTTATTAGTGATGTTAAAAGTCGTTTGATGAACAGTTATCAGATTTCCCTGAAAGTAACTCCAGGTGCCCTGGACTGGCTGGCAGAGAAAGGCTATGATGAGAACTATGGAGCAAGACCTCTTAGGAGAGTCATTCAAAGTGAAATTGAAGATGTTCTTGCAGACTGGATATTAGAAGGAAGATTAAAAAATGGCAGTCAGATGACTATTGGTAAGAAAGATAAAAAACTGACATTTTCTGTAAAGGAAGCTAGTAAATAAATAAGAAATATTATATAATAATAAAAGTATAAACGGTGCGTAACCAAACATTAATAGGAGGATAAAACAATGGCAGTGGTAACTGAATTATTTCGCAGCGAAGAGAATGGAACCCTTTGCTTTGGTGACTACACATTAGCAGCAAAAGCTAAAAAAGGTGATATCGAATTTGAAGGAGATATCTACAAAATTAAAACATTTAAGACAATGACAAAGCTGGATAAGAATGGACAGCTGATTTTTGAATCTGTACCTGGTTCAGCAGTACATAATTTTGTAGCTACAACAGATGGGGTTGCATTTGATATAGAATCTGACAGTGATGTTCAGGTTACTTTAGAGGTGGAACCACAGCAGGATTATAAAGTATATATTGATAATACGAATATTGGAACAATGAAAGCAAACCTTGCCGGAAAATTAACAATGGGAGTAGAGTTAAGTGAAGGAAGAGCTGTTTCAGTAAGAGTAAAGAAACAATAAAAGTATAAGAGGACAGGGGAATCTATGGCAAAGCAAAAGACCGTATATTTTTGCAGTGAATGTGGTCATGAATCTTCCAAGTGGATGGGACAGTGTCCTGCCTGTAAACAATGGAATACTTTTGTAGAAGAAAAGATAACAGCAGCCAAAAAAGGAGGGGCAAAGCCTGTAAAGGCTTCTGCCTCTCCTATGAGTATATCAGAGGTTACTGTTCAAAACGAAGAACGATTTCCAACAGGGATTCATGAATTAGATCGTGTACTTGGAGGAGGAATTGTGACCGGTTCTCTATCTCTGGTAGGTGGAGATCCTGGAATAGGAAAGTCAACTCTTCTTTTACAGGTATGCCGCAATCTTACTAATCAGGGTAGAAAAGTCTTGTATATATCCGGGGAAGAATCAATGCATCAGATTAAAATTCGCGCAGAAAGGATTGGTACATTTGAACAGGAAATGTTACTTTTCTGTGAGACAGATTTAGATGCAATCTGCAGTGCGATTCTGAAAACTAAACCACAATTTGTGGTGATTGATTCTATTCAGACTATGTACAGTGAAGAATTATCTTCTGCAGCAGGAAGTGTGTCCCAGGTACGGGAAGTAACATCACAGATGATGCGAATTGCAAAAGAGGAGAATATTGCAGTATTTATCGTTGGACATGTAACCAAAGAGGGTGTTGTTGCGGGTCCAAGAACATTAGAACATATGGTAGATACTGTGCTTTATTTTGAAGGAGAGCGGGAAGCGGTATATCGAATTTTAAGAGGTGTCAAAAATCGTTTCGGTTCAACAAATGAAATAGGCGTATTCGAAATGTGTTCAAATGGACTGATGGAGGTGGAGAATCCTTCTAAGACCATGCTAAGTGGTAGACCATTAGATGCATCTGGCTCTGTAGTAGTTTGTTCCATGGAAGGAACCAGACCGATTTTAATTGAAATTCAGGCATTGATTTCACCTACCAGTTTTCAGATGCCCAGAAGAACAGCGGTAGGTATTGATTATAACAGAGTGAATCTTCTAATGGCTGTATTGGAAAAACGAGTTGGATTACAACTGGGAGGCTGTGATGCCTATGTGAATCTGGCAGGCGGAATGAGACTTGGAGAACCTGCAATTGATCTTGGTGTTATAATGGCTATTGCATCCAGTTACAAGAATATGTCGATTTCGCAGGATACGATTATTTTTGGAGAAGTAGGACTGGTTGGAGAAATTCGTGGAGTATCTGGCGGGGAAGCAAGAATAAAGGAAGCTGAAAAGCTGGGATTTAAAAGATGTATTCTGCCGCAGGCTAATGTAGATCAATTAAAAATTTTCACGAATATGAAACTAATGGGCGTATCAAATGTTCTTGAAGCCTTGGATTTAATTGGCTGATAAGAGAAAAATACAGAGTATGTGGAGATATACTTGATTATATTGTGCAGATAATTTAAGATAAGGAAAGAAATATCATATGGAGGACAGACATGGAAGAAACTGTATCAAAGAATTTTATAGAACAGATTATTGATAAAGATATAGAAGAGGGACATTGTAAAAAAGTGGTTACAAGATTCCCGCCAGAACCAAATGGGTATTTGCACATTGGTCATGCAAAGTCTATTTTATTAAATTATGGATTGGCTCAGGAGTATAATGGAGAATTTCATTTTCGATTTGATGATACCAATCCAACAAAAGAAAAAGAGGAATTTGTTCAATCTATCAAAGAAGATGTAGAATGGCTTGGAGCAGATTACAAAGAACACATTTATTTTGCGTCAGATTATTTTGATAAAATGTATGAATGTGCGGAATTTCTGATCAAAAAAGGAAAAGCATATGTATGTGATCTGACACCGGAACAGATCCGTGAATATCGTGGAACATTGACAGAACCTGGAAAGAACAGTCCATATCGAGATCGTACACCGGAAGAAAATCTGCAGTTATTCCGTGATATGCGTGATGGTAAATTCCCGGATGGAAGTAAAGTACTTCGTGCCAAAATTGATATGACATCAGGTAATATGAATATGAGAGATCCGATTCTCTATCGTATTGCCAGAATGGAACATCATAATACAGGTAACAAGTGGTGTATTTATCCAATGTATGATTTTGCCCATCCATTGGAAGATGCTTTTGAGGGAATTACACATTCTATTTGTACTTTAGAGTTTGAAGATCATAGACCATTATATGACTGGGTGGTAAATGAATGTGAATTTGAAAATCCGCCAAAGCAGATTGAATTTGCAAAATTATATCTGACTAATGTGGTTACTGGAAAACGATATATTAAAAAACTGGTAGAAGATGGAGTTGTAGATGGATGGGATGATCCAAGACTTGTTTCATTGTCTGCGTTGAGAAGAAGAGGATATACTCCTGAGGCTATCCGTAAATTTATGGAACTGGTAGGAGTAGCAAAGAGTCACAGTTCAGTGGATAATGCAATGCTTGAGTATTGTATCCGTGATGATCTGAAGTTAAAGAGACCTCGTATGGCAGCAATCCTAGATCCGATTAAACTGGTTATTACAAACTATCCAGATGATCAGATGGAATATGTGGAAGTGCCGAATAACCAGGAAAATGAAGAGATGGGAACAAGAACTGTTCCATTCTGTAAAGAATTATATATTGAAAGAGAAGACTTCAAGATTGAGAAACCGAAAAAATATCGTCGCCTCTATGTAGGTAACGAGGTTCGTCTTATGAATGCATATTTTGTAACCTGTACAGGATATGATGCTGATGAAGATGGAAATGTAACGACAGTTTACTGTACTTATGATCCTGCATCTAAAGGTGGCAACAGTCCTGATGGAAGAAAGGTCAGAGGAACCATTCACTGGGTAGCAGTTCCTACAGCAGTTCAGGCAGAAGTAAGATTATATGAAAATATCGTAGATGAAGAAAAAGGTGTTTATAACGAAGAAGATGGTACTATGAACATTAATCCAAATTCATTGACGATTATTGAAAATGCTTATGTAGAACCTGCTTTGAAAGAATTCAATCCAGGAGACAGTTTCCAGTTTATGAGAACCGGTTATTTCTGTATTGATACAAAGGATACCACAGAAGATCATCTGGTATTTAATCGAATTGTAAATCTGAAGAGTTCATATAAACCAAATTAAAACAAAAATTCACATGCTTCTCGGAACGCTTCCTTCGCTGGCGCTTCGTCCAGATGTGTCCGAGTTCGCAAGTGAGATTTTATAGTAGAAATAAAAATGAGATGTCTTATAAAAAAATAAGATGTCTCGTTTTTGTTACTTAATGAATGAAGATATATTAAAGTTAAAAAATTCACATGCTTCTTGGAACGCTTCTTTCGCTGGCGCTTCGTCCAGATGTGTCCGAGTTCGCAAGTGAGATTTTATAGTAGAAATAAAAATGAGATGTCTTATAAAAAAATAAGATGTCTCGTTTTTGTTACTTAATGAATGAAGATATATTAAAGTTAAAAAATTCACATGCTTCTTGGAACGCTTCTTTCGCTGGCGCTTCGTCCAGATGTGTCCGAGTTCGCAAGTGAGATTTTATAGTAGAAATAAAAATGAGATGTCTTATAAAAAAGTAAGATGTCTCTTTTTTATTTACATCAGTGGAAAAGTTTACACATTTTTTATAAAAAAGGGGGTTGCATTTTTTTTCCTCGGTGTTATACTAAGAAACATAGAGTTAGCACTCGGTTAAAGTGAGTGCTAACAATAAAAGATAAAAAATGACAATTTTCTAAAAATTTTTTTGGAGGTAATACGATTATGAAATTAACACCATTAGGAGACAGAGTTGTTCTGAAACAGTTAGAAGCAGAAACAACTACAAAATCTGGTATTGTTTTAACAACAGCATCTCAGGAAAAGCCACAGGAAGCAGAAGTTATCGCTGTTGGTCCTGGAACAGAAGATGTGAAGATGGAAGTTTCTGTAGGACAGAAAGTAATTTATTCTAAATATGCAGGAACAGAAGTAAAATTAGAAGATGATGAATTCATTATCGTAAAACAGAATGACATCTTAGCCGTTGTAGAATAATTCATTTGGAGGTATGTAAATCATGGCAAAGGAAATCAAATACGGAATTGAAGCAAGAAAAGCACTGGAAGCAGGAGTAAACCAGTTAGCAGATACAGTGAAAGTAACAATCGGACCAAAAGGACGTAACGTAGTTCTTGATAAATCTTTTGGAACACCATTGATTACAAATGACGGTGTAACAATTGCAAAAGAAATCGAACTGGAAGATGCTTTTGAAAACATGGGAGCACAGGTAGTAAAAGAAGTTGCTACAAAGACAAATGATGTTGCTGGAGATGGTACAACAACAGCTACAGTTCTTGCACAGGCAATGATCAATGAAGGGATGAAGAACCTGGCAGCAGGAGCTAATCCAATTATTCTTCGTAAAGGAATGAAAAAAGCAACAGAAGCAGCTGTAGAAGCAATCGCAGAAATGAGCAGTCAGGTAACAGGAAGAGATCAGATTGCCAAAGTAGCAGCAATCTCTGCTGCAGATGAAGAAGTTGGAGAATTAGTAGCAGATGCTATGGAAAAAGTATCTAATGATGGAGTTATTACAATCGAAGAATCTAAGACAATGAAAACAGAATTAGATTTAGTAGAAGGTATGCAGTTCGATCGTGGATATTTATCAGCATATTTCTCAACAGATATGGAAAAAATGGTTGCTGAATTAGAAAATCCATATATTCTGATTACAGATAAGAAGATTTCTAATATTCAGGACATTCTTCCATTACTGGAACAGATTGTACAGGGTGGACAGAAGTTACTGATTATTGCAGAAGATATCGAAGGAGAAGCATTAACAACATTAATCGTTAACAAGTTACGTGGTACATTCTCAGTATGTGCTGTTAAAGCTCCTGGATATGGTGACAGAAGAAAAGCAATGTTAGAAGATATCGCTATTTTAACAGGTGGTACAGTAATTTCTGAAGAAGTTGGAATGGACTTAAAAGATGCAACTTTAGATCAGTTAGGACGTGCAAAATCTGTCAAAGTTGAAAAAGAGAATACAGTCATCGTTGACGGTGAAGGTGATAAAGATGCAATTCAGGCACGTATTGGACAGATTAAAGGTCAGATTGAAGAAACAACATCTGAATTTGATAAAGAAAAATTACAGGAAAGACTGGCTAAATTATCTGGTGGAGTAGCAGTTATCCGTGTTGGAGCAGCAACAGAAACAGAAATGAAAGAAAGTAAACTTCGTCTGGAAGATGCTTTAGCAGCAACAAAAGCAGCAGTAGAAGAAGGAATCATCTTTGGTGGAGGATCAGCATATATTCATGCTTCCAAGAAAGTTGCAGAAGCAACAAAAGATCTGGAAGGAGACGAAAAAACAGGTGCAAATATCATCTTAAAAGCATTAGAAGCACCATTATTCCAGATTGCAGTAAACGGTGGATTAGAAGGAGCTGTTATTGTAAATAAAGTAAAAGAACAGGAAATTGGAATTGGATTTGATGCACTGAACGAGGAATATGGAAATATGATCGAAAAAGGAATCATTGATCCAGCCAAAGTTACAAGAAGTGCATTACAGAATGCAACATCTGTAGCATCAACTCTGTTAACAACAGAATCTGTAGTTGCAAACATCAAAGAAGAAGCACCAGCAATGCCAGCAGGAGCAGGAGCACCAGGAATGGGTATGATGTAGACGCTGGACACTAAGCGAAAGTAAAGAATCAGATTCGTGGGAAAATCAGAATAATATAGAGAATCTCTTGGTAATTTTTAATTGGGGCTGTCATCAGGGTAACTGGGTAAGTTGCTATAGTGGCAGCCTCTATTTTTTTTGTGTGCAGATGCAGATTAAGACTTAATCTGCATCTGGACTTCAATGATATTTTCATTTTCATCGGTGGTTTCATATTCATTAATATAACCAAATTCAATGGGATCAGATATGATCTTTAAAGAATGTTCTTTGGCATAAAGAAACATTTTATTTACCCATTCTTTTGTGTAATCATAGCTGCCGGAATATATGACAGAAAGGTATTTTCCTGCCGGAAGAGTATAGTTGCTATCATACATTGGCTTTGGAGAATAAAAAAACACATTTTTTGTTCTCAATTGTTTAGATTTTGGATTACTGTTTTTTACATCCAGAGTATAGCAGTCACATGCACCAATGGTATGTATATCCTGGTGATGATTTTGCATATATTGTGTAACAGCATAATCAACATAATCGTTGGGAAGATTCGTATCACTGATCATAACACAATCACGTACAGGTAAGTCCAGGGTACGAATTTGGTTAAGATATTTTGTTTTTTCCAAAGCACTTTGAATATTTGAAAGACGGTTCAGGATACTGTTCTTGTTCTGAACCAACTTTTCAATGGATTCATCAATGATATCCAATTCTGTCTTTAATAATTTGATAGAATTTTCGACGGTACGATGGTCATCGAAATTTTTGATTTGTTCTAAAGGCATATTCAAAGCCAGCAATTCTCGAATCATTGTTAATTTTCGGATATCTTCCAAAGTGTATAATCGATAATTATTGTTTGGATCTCTTTTTGGGTGTAAAAGTCCCACTTGTTCATAATAACGGATAGAGTCCACACCTATATTGTATAACTTTGATAGTTCACCTATTTTAAAATATATTTCTTCGTTCATTTTTTTTTCCTTTTTATACGACTTGTTTATTGATATTCTAACATAAATTGAAAAAAATTGGGAAAAAGGTTATTGACTCTAGTATAATACTAGACTATATAATGCGTTTAGACAAAGAAAACAGCGCAAAGGAGCACTGAGGTTGTAAAACACCTATAGTGTTCCTTTTTTTAAGTTTTCTGAAAATTTCAATGTTCGCCATAATAAAAAGGAGGATATGATGAGTGACGCAAGGATTGATTTTTTATATTTGAATGAACAGGATATGATTAAGGCTGGAGTATTGGATGCGGGAAAATGTGTCGATGTAATGGAAGAGGTGGTATCACTTTTAGGAAAAGGTGATTATCTGATGGGAGGTCCTGATCACAATGCACATGGATTGATGTTGGAATTTCCTAAAGAATCTGATATTGAAGATTTTCCGCTGCAAGATTCCAGAGATCGTCGTTTTATAGCAATGCCGGCATATCTGGGAGGAAGATTTCATGTAGCAGGGCAGAAATGGTATGGATCAAATGGAAGAAACCGTGCAAAAGGTTATCCAAGATCTATTTTAATGGCAACTTTAAATGACGTAGAGACCGGAGCACCGATCAGTTATATGTCTGCAAATCTGCTGAGTTCTATGAGAACCGGAGCTATGCCTGGATTGGTAGCAAAACATTTTGCCAAAAAAGATGCAACAACTGTTGGTATCATCGGTCCTGGAGTTATCAATCGTTCTTCCATGAGAGCTTTTGCAGCTAAATTTCCAACGATTCATACAGTTAAAATGGTTGGAAGTTCACCAAATTCAAAAACAGCAATAAAAATGAAGGAGTTTATCGAAGAACATTTTCCAGAAATTACGACAATTGAGATTTGTGCTACTGTGCAAGAAGCAGTGAAGGATGCGGATATTGTTTGTGAAGCAGCATCTGTAACATATCCAAATTGGCCGGAATTAAAATATGAGTGGTTAAAACCTGGAGCAGTTGTTGTTTCCACCAACGGATTAAATATTTCATGGGAAGATGAAAAGAAATTTTCCAAAGTTGTTGACAACTGGGGAATGTATGAAGAATACGCTCAGGAAGATGGAGATGACTTTTATCCGGATGGAACAAGAAAGAATTGTGGAACTATAGGAGAAGATTTTGTGTTTATGGTCAGAGATGGCATGATCAAAAGAGAAGATGTGAAGAATCTGGCAGACATTGTAAATGGAGAGTGTAAAGGAAGAACATCAGAAGATGAAATCTTCCTTGTATCCATAGAAGGAATGCCAATTCAAGACGTAGCATGGGCTTATGAGTGTTATCATCAGGCAAAAAAGAAAGGCATTGGAACAATGCTTAATTTATGGGAAGAACCAGTAGCCTTTTAATATAAAGATAGGAGGAAATAACATGGGTAGAATTAAAGAACATCCAATTTTAGGAACTGCACCAGAAAAAAAGTGGTAAAGTTTTATTTTGATGGAAAAGAAATGGAAGGAATGGAAGGTGAACCGATTGCTGCAGCATTGAAAGCTGCAGGGGTTATGGTACATAGATATACAAAGAAACGTCATGAGCCAAGAGGTATTTTTTGTGCGATTGGACGATGCACAGACTGCGTTATGATCGTAAATGGACAGCCAAATGTGAGAACTTGTATTACTCCATTGGAAGAGGGGATGACAGTGCAGACTCAATATGGAGTTACAGCAAAAGAGGAAGGAGGCAGCCTATAATGAAAAGATATGATTTGATTGTAATCGGAGCAGGACCTGCAGGGTTATCTGCTGCCATTGAAGCCGCAAAATGTGGAATGAAACCAATTGTTTTTGACGAAAATGCAAAACCAGGCGGACAGCTGTTTAAACAGATTCATAAATTTTTTGGATCCAAAGAACATAGAGCTAAAATCCGAGGTTTCAAAATTGGAGAAGATTTATTAAAAGAAGCTGAGGAATATGGAGTAGAAGTTGTTTTAAATGCAACAGTTATTGGATTGTATCCTGAAAAAGAAATTACAGTAAAAATTGGAGATCAGGTAAAACATTTTAAGGGTGATTCCATTCTGGTAGCAACAGGAGCCAGTGAAAATATGGTTACATTCAAGGGATGGACAAAACCAGGAGTTATTGGTGCCGGTGCAGCACAGACAATGATGAACCTTCACCATGTAATGCCAGGAGAAAAAGTATTGATGCTTGGAACAGGAAATGTAGGATTGGTTGTAAGTTATCAGCTGTTACAGGCAGGATGTGAAGTAGTAGCACTGGTAGATGCAGCTCCAAGAGTTGGTGGATATGGAGTTCATGCATCTAAAGTATCTCGTTGTGGCGTGCCATTTTATTTATCCCATACAATTAAAGAAGCAGAAGGTGACGAATATGTAACTGGAGTCACCATTGCAGAAGTAGATGATAAGTTCCAGTTTATTCCTGGAACAGAAAAACATTTTGATGTTGATACCATCTGTGTGGCAGTTGGATTGTCACCTAGCTCTCAGTTATTAAAACAGGCAGGATGTAAAATGATGGATACACCAGGAGGATATATTCCAGAATGTGACGAATTTGGACAGACATCTATTGATGGAATTTTTGCAGCAGGAGATGTTTCCAGCATTGAAGAAGCAAGTTCAGCTATGATAGAAGGAAGAATCGCAGGTGTTTCCATTGCGGCGGCAGCCGGATATATGACAGAAGAAGAACGTATGGCGCAGTGTGAATCACTGGAACAGGCATTGGGAAGTCTTCGCAAAGGTATGTTCGCTCCTGAAAACAGAGGTAAGATTATAAAAGAGACAGAAGAAGGAATCGAAATTTCAACCAATCTTTTGAAAAAAGGTTATGTGGCAGATGATGAAATTGCAAGATATCCTGGTTTTGTAAAAAAAGTGGGTGTTCATCCGGTAATGGAATGTACTCAGAATATCCCATGTAATCCTTGTCAGGATGCATGTCCAAAAGGATGTATTACAATCGGTGAAAATATTACATCACTTCCAGTTGTTGATGTGGAAAAAGAATGTATCGGTTGTGGAATGTGTGTAGCTTCCTGCTCCGGACAGGCAATTTTCCTGATCGATGAAGGATACGAGGAAGGATATGCAAGTGTTACAATGCCATATGAATTTTTGCCTCTGCCACAAAAAGGTGACAAAGGAATGGCATTTGACCGTAGTGGAAGCCCGGTTTGTGAAGCAGAAGTTATTGGTGTCAAAAGTGCAAAAGCATTTGATCATACCAATCTGTTAACGATTAAAGTACCAGCAGATATGGTTGATAAAGCTCGCTTTTTCAAAAGATAGGAGGATGCGGATATGATTAGTGTAGATGATAAATTAAAAGAAATTGGAGAATATGTACCGCAGCCGGATGATGATATGTTAGTATGTCGCTGTGAGGAAGTGACCAAAGGAGAAATCAGACAGGCAGTTCATGCGGGAATGTTTACAATAGAAGAAATTCGTCGTTTTTTAAGAAGTGGAATGGGACTTTGTCAGGGACAGACCTGTGGAAAACTGGTAAAAGGAATTGTTGCAAGAGAATTAAAGATATCTCCTGCTGAATTGGAGCCTGCAGTATCAAGAGCTCCAATGCGTCCGATGACAATGGAGATTCTTGGAAGAGATGGAGGTGACCAGTAATGAAACAGACAGCAGAAGTAATAATTATCGGTGGCGGTGTTAATGGTTGTGCAGCAGCATACTATCTTGCAAAACGCGGAGTAAAAGATGTTATTGTATTAGAAGCTTCTGATAGTATTGGGCATGGAGGATCCAGTCGAAATGGTGGAGGTGTCCGTCAGTCTGGACGTGATGTGAGAGAACTTCCATATGCTATGTATGCTATCAAAAATATGTGGCCTACTTTATCTGAAGAATTAGGGGTAGATGTGGAGTACTGTCAGGAAGGAAACCTGCGTCTTGGAAAAACAGAAGCACATTTAAAGAAGTTAAATCAGCTGGCAACAAATGCACAGAGTGTTGGTCTGGATGTGCGAATGATTGATGCAAAAGAAGTAAAAGAAATTAATCCATATTTATCTGATGATATCATTGGAGCCAGCTGGTGTCCAACAGATGGACATGCAAATCCAATGATGACAACTCTGGCATATTACAAAAGAGCAGTAGAATTAGGAGTATCTTTTATCAAAGGTGCACCTGTAAAGAAAATTGAAAAGGTAAGAGGAAAGGCAAGAAAAGTTATAACAGTTGATGGCACTGTATTTGAAGGAGAAACTATTATCCTTGCAGCAGGATATGAAAGCAGAGAAATTGCAAGAACTGTAGGTATTGATATTCCTATGACTAAATATTTTGAAGAAGCTCTGGTTACAGAAATGCAGCCACCAATGTTTAAACAAATGCTTGGAACCGCAGATGCAGATTTCTATGGACATCAGGCTGCTCACGGATCTTTTGTATTTGGTTCTGAATGTGGACTTGAAGAAGCTGCAGATAAAGAGTTAACAGATCTTAGAACATCTTCTTTAACGATGTCAGCAGGATGTCGTGCGATCATGGGATATATCCCGGCACTGAAAGATGCTAAGATTGTAAGAAGTTGGGGTGGATGGTTAGATCTTTGTATTGATGGTGTTCCTGTTATCAGCCCGGTAGAAGAAGTACCTGGTCTGATTCTGGCATGCGCATTTACAGGACATGGATTTGGAACTGCACCGGCAGTAGGACTTATGCTTGCACAGATGGTCGTGGGAGAAGATACCATTGTAGATATCAGTCCTTTACGATATGACCGTTTTAAGGCAGACCGTTAAAATGATGAAAGAAAAGGATATGGCGCAATAGCTGCTTATGTCCTTTTCTTTTGGAAAGATAGGAAGTGAAAAATATGAGTGAAAAAAATATAATCAAAAGGATTCTGTATTATATGAATCCAAAACAAATTGATCCTAAAATGGTAAAACTATGGTCTTTTTATCTGATCATGAATATCATCTTCTTCTTGTTACCTAAAAGCATGGTAGAAGGAAACATTCTGATTCTTGCACCAATTGTTGTACTGTTTGTTTATGCGCTGACAACAAAAGATGTCATGAGCAGTTTGATACTGGGTACGTTTTCATCTTATATTTTATGGTACAAATTAGGATGTGTAGGTGGTTTCTTTGATGATTTAATGGTAGTTCTTGCAGATGAAGAAGATATACAGATGTATATGTCCTTTTTCTTATGTGGAGGAATCATCATTGCCATGAAGCGAAGCGGAAGTACAAAGGCATTTGCAGATTTTATTACATCCCGATTTGGTAAAAATGAGAAAATGATTCTTGCGGCATCTGGAGTATATGCGGGAGCAACATCTATTGATGATTATGTATCGGCTTTAACTGCAGGAGCGTCTTTTTCTCCACTGATGGAAGCGATTAGAAAACCTAAACTGGCGTTGGCATATGTTGTTCGAACATTAAGTATCAATGTTTCAGAAATGCTTCCATTTGGCGCATGGGGATATTTTGTAATCTATCAGATTGCAAATGCAAAAAATGTTGAAAGCCGTGCAGAAGCAACGCATATTTTCATACAGACGATTCCGTTTATGTTTTATTGTATTGTTGCCTGTGTGATTGCACTATTATTTGCTGTAGGAATTTTTCCAAAAATCGGACCAATGAAAAAAGCATATCAGATGATGGAAGAAGAAGGAATCCAGATGGGTGCAATTGATGGTGGTGAAGATGATGACGAAGATGATGGGTTTGACGAAAATAATCCAAGAACGCAAAATGTCAGTGTATTAAATCTGATTCTTCCGATTATTGTAATTGTAGTTGCACTGATTGCAACGGATTTAAACTGTTATCTGGCATTTGGTATTGCTGCAATTTTTACCGGAGTATTATATGTACTTCAGGGATTGATGACAATTAGTGATTATGTACAATGTACAGTTGACGGATTTCTTGACATGATGGATATGGTCATGATCTTGATGATCGGATATTGTATGCAGGAAGTAATGTATGCTATGGGCATGGAAGCATTTGTACAGGGGGTTTGTAATGCAATACCTATTCCAAGTCTGATACCGTTCCTGATTTTTGTATTTTTCTGCTGCGAAGAATATTTATTTAGTCTGAATTATACATTGTTCCAGATAGCAATTCCAGTTCTAATGGTCGTACTTAGTAATATGGGGGCAAACGTTCCGTTATGTTTAGGGGCGTTGATTTCTGCAAGTCTGTTTGGTGCTAATGCATGTGTTGTATCTGACCTTGGAGTAGTATCAGCAAGATCCTGTGGTGTAAAGATATATGAACAGTATATTGCCTGTCAGCCATATTTTATTATTTCGGCAGTTATTTCCGGTGTAATGTATCTGGTAGCAGGATTTGTACTAGGATAAATATATTGAAGGAGAAAAATATGATTCAACCATTTAAATTTTATATGCCGACTAAAATTATATTTGAACGTGGAGCTATCAGACAGGTAGCTGACGAGGCGGCAAAGATAGGGAAGAAAACATTAATCGTAACAGATAAGCCAATGCTTGATACAGGTTTGCTTGATCCTGTCTTTGAAGATTTTAAAGCGAAAAATATAGAATATATTTTGTGGTCAGAAATTGTTCCGAATCCAAGAGATGTGGATATTGAGCGGGGAGCAGCTTTTGCAAAAGAACAGCAAATTGATTCTATGGTTGCAGTAGGTGGAGGATCAGCCATTGATACAGCCAAGGCAATAGGGGCAATTCTTGAAAATGGCGGGAAATGTGAAGACTGGAGAGAAGGAAACCTTAAAAATGTAATAACCCCTTTGATTTGTGTCCCTACAACTTGTGGAACAGGAAGTGAAGTTACCCATGAGTCTATTGTAAATAATACAAAAACACTGGAAAAGGACTGTATCTGGGGAGATGAGGTCAGCGCAAAAGTTGCTGTACTTGATCCAGATGTTCTAATAAATCTTCCGAAAAGATTGCTGGCATCCACAGGAATGGATGCATTGACCCATGCAGTAGAAGCATATGTATGTAAAGCGGCAAATCCATTTACAGATGCATTGGCAGAAACTGCCATCAGGCTCATAGGAAAGAGTCTTGTAAAAGCGGTAGAAGAAAATAGTGAAGAAGTTTATGTTGATATGATGGCAGCAAGCTGTATGGCGGGAGCAGCTTTTGGAAATTCAGATGTGGCATCTGTTCATTCTATTTCAGAGGCACTGGGTGGATATTATGATATTCCTCATGGAGTTGCCAATGCAATGATGCTTCCAGAAGTCAGTCGATTAAGTGTTCCAGGAGCACCGGAAAAATATGCAGATGTAGCCAGATTCCTCGGGGTTGTTGTAGAAGGAAAAACAGTTGAAGAGGCAGCATATGCAGGTGTTGACTATATGGAAGAATTGGCTGAAAGATTAAATATACCAAAGTTCTGTGAATTGGATGTTGTGGATCCAAAGGATTTTAAGAGACTTGCTCATACAGCAGCAAATGCAGAAGAAACTTTTGATAATCCAGTCATATTTACAGAGGCGGATTTTGAAAATCTGTTTATTAAATTATATAAGGAGAATAAGTAAAATTATTCTATATACTTCTATAGCATTTGAAGGGAAAAAGGAAAAGCATGTGATTGCTTTTCCTTTTTCTGTTATAATAGTTTTATGGGAGAATGATAGAACGGCAGAAAATTATTATGAAATTATTATTCATCCATTGAGAAAGACTAGTCGTGGATAGATGCTGATAATGAAATAAAACAATTGCATTACACATTTTAAAAAAAGTTCTTTTCTATTGAACTTTTAACATGTATAATGTAGAAAGATATATTTTGAGAAAGAGGTGTACGTGGTGTATAAAATCGTAAAGAAAACGAAACTTAACAATCTTGTTGAGTTAATGGAGATTGAAGCTCCATACGTAGCAAGAAAATGTGAACCTGGACAGTTTATCATCATCAGGGTAGATGAAGACGGGGAAAGAATTCCATTGACCATTGCTGATTTTGACCGTGAAAAAGAAACAGTAACCATTATCTATCAGGTGGTTGGTTATTCAACAGAATTATTGAGTAAAAAAGAAGAAGGAGACTATGTACAGGACTTTGTTGGTCCTTTAGGACAGCCTTCTCCATTACATAAATGTGAACGTGTAATAGGAGTTGCCGGAGGAGTGGGTGCAGCACCTTTATATCCACAGCTTCGTAAACTGGCTAAGATGGGAGTACCTGTCGATGTAATCATTGGTGGTAAGAGTGCAGAATTTGTTATCCTTAAGGAATTATTTGAAGAATTCTGTGATAATGTATATATTGCAACAGATGATGGAAGCCTTGGAACAAAAGGATTTGTTACAACAGTCTTGGAAGAACAGATTAAATCCGGGGTAAAATACGATGAAGTTATTGCAATCGGACCACTGATCATGATGAAAAATGTAGTAAAGATTACAAAAGAGTACGATATTCCAACAACTGTATCCCTGAATCCGATCATGATCGACGGAACTGGAATGTGCGGAGGTTGTCGTGTAACTGTTGGTGGTGAGACAAAATTCGCATGCGTAGACGGACCAGATTTTGATGGATTCAAAGTTGATTTTGATGAATGTATGCAACGTCAGGGAATGTTTAGAGAAGAAGAACATGAATGCAGAATTGGAAGGGGGAAATAGTCATGGCAAATATGAGCCTGAAAAAAGTAGCGATGCCTGAACAGGATCCTAATGTACGAAATAAGAATTTTGAAGAGGTTGCTCTGGGATATACAAAAGAAATGGCAATGGAAGAAGCAACACGCTGCTTAAATTGTAAAAATAAACCTTGTGTAAATGGATGTCCTGTTAATGTACCGATTCCTGCGTTTATTGAAAAAGTTGCAGCAGGAGATTTTGAAGGTGCTTATGAAGTTATCACAAGCGAAAATGCATTACCTGCCATCTGCGGACGTGTCTGTCCACAGGAAAACCAGTGTGAAGGAAAGTGTGTACGTGGTATCAAAGGAGAACCAGTTGGTATCGGACGTATGGAACGTTTTGTTGCAGACTGGCATATGGCAAATGCAAAACCGACAGAAGTGAAAATCGAGAAAAACGGAAAGAAAGTAGCTGTAGTAGGATGTGGACCGGCAGGAATTACCTGTGCAGGGGAACTGATCAAAAAAGGATACGACGTTACTGTATTTGAAGCACTGCATAAGGCAGGAGGAGTATTAAGTTATGGTATTCCTGAATTCCGTCTTCCAAAAGATTTAGTTGCAAAAGAAATCGAGACAGTGGAAAAACTGGGTGTAGAAATCAGGACTAATGTAATCGTGGGACGTTCCGTTACGATTGATGAATTGATGGAAGAAGGATATGAAGCTGTATTCGTAGGAAGTGGAGCCGGACTTCCAAGATTTTTAAATATTCCAGGAGAAAACCATCTGGGTGTTTATTCTGCAAATGAATTTTTAACTCGTGTCAACCTGATGAAAGGTTATAAATTCCCAGAATGTCCAACACCTGTAAAAGTTGGAAAGAAAGTAGCTGTTGTAGGTGCAGGTAACGTAGCTATGGATGCAGCGAGAACAGCAAAACGTCTTGGGGCAGAAGAAGTATATATTGTATATCGCCGTAGTGAAGAAGAAGCTCCGGCACGTCTGGAAGAACTCCATCATGCAAAAGAGGAAGGAATTATTTTCAAATTCTTAAATAACCCTGCATCCATCAAAGCTGATGAAAATGGATGGGTCAATAAGATGGAAATCATCAAGCAGGAATTAGGAGAGCCGGATGCATCTGGAAGACGTTCCCCACAGCCGATTGAAGGATCAAATTATGATCTGGATGTTGATACAGTGATTATTGCAATCGGACAGAGTCCTAATCCTTTGATTCGTCAGACTACACCAGGTCTGGATACACAGAGATGGGGCGGAATTATCGTAGATGAAGACACAATGAAGACAAGTAAAGATGGTGTATACGCTGGAGGTGACACTGTAACAGGTGCAGCTACAGTTATTCTTGCCATGGGTGCAGGGAAGAAAGCAGCTGCAGCAATTGACAAAGAATTACAGAATAAATAGAGGGTAAAAGGAGGATTCCATATGAGTAAAGTAATATTTCAGACAGAAATCATTGAAATGGGAGATCAGATAGAAGCTTTTTTTGACGAAGGAATGTTTGTTCTGTTCGGAGAGAATGTTCCGGATACATTGAAAGATTTTTGTTATTTTATTAATGTTAAAAAAGTTGATGGAACTATTAAAGCAGGTGACAAGCTGATAATAGATGAGAAAGAATACCTGATTACAGCTGTAGGAGATATTGCCCAGTCAAATCTGGAAACTCTTGGACACTTGACCGTTGTATTCAGTGGAGCAAAGGAAGCAGGACTGCCAGGAAGTATCTGTGTAGAAGCAAAACCTCTGCCTAATCTGAATCTGGGAAGTAAGATTGCTGTTGTAGAATAATTAATGCCTGATTTAGAAGAGATACTTATGCAAGTATCAGTATTATAGAAAAAAAGGGGTTGCTGTAATATCAGTAATTCCTTTTTTCAAAAATAGTAAGTTGAAACATTTAACCAAAACAATCTTGACAGTAAAAAAAATATTTGTTAAGATAACATACTATATAATCAGAACAATAACAAAAGAAATAATCTAATCTTTAAGAGAAAGTGAGGAAAAAAATGGGAAAGTTAATTGGTGAAGGAATTACATTTGATGATGTGCTCTTAGTACCAGCATATTCAGAAGTAATTGCAAATGACGTAGATACATGTACACGCCTGACAAATAAAATTAAGTTGAATATTCCATTAATGAGTGCCAGCATGGACACTGTAACAGAACACCGTATGGCGATTGCCATGGCAAGACAGGGTGGAATTGGGATTATTCATAAGAATATGACTATTGAACAGCAGGCAGAAGAAGTAGATAAAGTAAAACGTTCAGAAAATGGAGTTATTACGGATCCGTTCTCCTTATCACCAGAACATACCATTCAAGATGCCGATGATTTAATGGCAAAATTCCGCATTTCAGGTGTGCCAATTACAGAAGGTACAAAATTAGTTGGTATTATTACAAATCGTGACTTGAAATTTGAAACAGATTTTTCTAAAAAGATTAAAGAGTCTATGACTTCTGAAGGACTGGTAACAGCAAAAGAAGGTATTACTTTAGAGGAAGCAAAAAAGATTCTTGGAAAAGCAAGAAAAGAAAAACTTCCAATTGTTGATGATGATTTCAACTTAAAAGGATTAATTACTATTAAAGATATTGAAAAACAGATTAAATATCCAAATGCAGCAAAAGATGATCAGGGAAGACTCCTTTGTGGTGCAGGTGTAGGAATTACAGCAGATGTTCTGGATAGAGTACAGGCACTGGTTGATGTGCATGTAGATGTTATTGTAGTGGATTCAGCACATGGACATTCTGCAAACGTATTAAGAGTTATCAGAATGGTAAAAGAAAAATTCCCGGATCTTCAGGTTATTGCAGGTAATGTTGCAACAGGAGCAGGTGCAAAAGCGTTAATTGAAGCTGGAGCTGATTGTGTTAAGATTGGTATCGGACCAGGATCTATTTGTACAACCCGTGTTGTAGCTGGTATTGGTGTACCTCAGGTAACAGCTATTATGAGTGCTTATGAAGAAGCTAAGAAAGCAGGCATTCCAATTATCGCTGATGGAGGTATTAAATACTCAGGAGAAATCACAAAGGCAATTGCAGCTGGAGCAGATGTATGTATGCTTGGAAGTATGCTGGCAGGTTGTGATGAAAGTCCTGGAGAATTTGAATTATATCAGGGAAGAAAATATAAAGTATATCGTGGAATGGGATCTTTGGCAGCTATGGAAAATGGAAGTAAAGACCGTTATTTCCAGACAAACGCAAAGAAACTTGTACCAGAGGGTGTAGAAGGACGTGTAGCTTATAAAGGAACAGTTGAAGATACTGTATTCCAGCTGTTAGGTGGATTACGTTCTGGAATGGGTTACTGTGGAGCAAAAGACATTAAGACTTTACAGGAAACAGGAGAATTCGTTAAGATTACTGCTGCTTCATTGAAAGAAAGTCATCCACATGACATTCATATTACAAAAGAAGCACCAAACTATAGTGTAGAATAGTAAAAAAGCAAAGTAGATAAGGCAGCTTTACTTAAGAAGCTTTTTCTATTAAAAACAAAAAAGTTTTGGAAGAGATTCCAAAACTTTCTTTGTTTTGTAAATATAGTATTCAAATTACAACTGATGGGCGAAACGTTCTTCAACATAATCCCAGTTAATGATTGAAAACCAGTTGTTAACATAATCCATGCGACGATTCTGATACTGGAGATAATATGCATGTTCCCAGACATCAATAGGAAGAAGTGGATAGACAGAGCTGGTTAATGGTGTGTTTTGATTTGGCGTAGTAGTAATTTCCAGATTGCCGTTATTCATAATCAGCCATGCATAGCCTGAACCAAATAAACATAAGGCTTCATTTGTTAAATTTTGTATAAAAGTATCAAGTGATCCAAAAGATGTTTTAATTTTATCTAATAACTGTCCTTTTGGAGGCGTCATCTCTTCTGCCGGCTTCATACACTTGAAATATAACTGATGGTTATAAACACCCCCGCCATTATTTTTAATCTCGGTTTTAACAGAATCTGAAACTGTCAGAGGCTCTGTAAGGAGCTGTTCCAGAGTCATGTTATGAAGTTCCTCATGAGGCTGCAAAGCGTGATTTAGTTTTTCTACATAAGTAGCAAGATGCTTGTCGTGATGAAAATGAAGAGTTTCAGCACTGATGACAGGTTCTAGAGTGTGATAGTCATATGGAAGAGGTTCCAAAGAAAAAGGGTAAGTTTCATTCATAATTAAGATCTCCTTGTTTTCTTTTTATTGTACGTGAATCACATAGATATTATTCAAAAATGGTTGACTTCTTTTTTTTACTGAGATAACATAAGTATATTTGGATAGTATTTAAAAGCAGAATGAACTTTTTGCTTTCATGAGAGAAAAATGGAGCAGAGTTGAATTGTTGTTTCATAACAGGAAAGGTGAAGATTATGATTTCAAAATTTAGTGTAAGAAAGCCTTATACAGTAATTGTAGGAGTTGCATTAATTCTTATTTTAGGAATTGTTTCTTTTACAAAAATGACAACAGATTTGCTTCCGAGCATGGAACTTCCATATGCTATTGTTATGACTACATATCAGGGAGCATCTCCAGAGGAAGTAGAGACAACAGTAACAAAGCCTGTTGAACAGTCTATGGCTACTATTTCAAACATTAAGGAAGTAAATTCCATATCCAGTGAAAATTTATCTATGGTTATCCTGGAATTTGAAGGTGACACTAATATGGATGCTGTATCTCTTGATATGAGAGAGAAGCTGGATATGCTGACAGGGTATTGGACAGATAAAGTTGGAAATCCGACGATAATGAAACTTAACCCTGATATGATGCCTGTTATGGTAACAGCGATGGATGCTAAAAAGCTGGATACAGCAGAACTATCAGAATTAGTGGAAAAAAAGATAGCTCCGTCTGTTGAGGCTGTGGATGGAGTCGCTTCAGTTAATACTACTGGATTAGTTGAAGAAAATATCAATGTTATTATAAATGAACAGAAAATAGAAAAACTGAACAATAAGATTAAAGATGCTTTGAATGGACAGTTTGATGAACAACAGAACAAATTGGACCAGGCAAAAAATCAGTTGGAAACAGGAAAAAATACACTGAATGCTAAACGAAATCAGGCAAACAAGCAACTGGCTAAAGCTCAGACGGCATTATCAGACGGACAGATTTCCCTTGCGCAAAAAGAAGTACAGGTAACCAGTGCCATTACCAATTTAAAAAATCAGAAGACAACACTGCAGATGACGGTCAAAGAGCTTTCCGTTCAGATTGGAAAATGGGAAGACCAGGTAAAAAAACTTCCAGATGGGGCACAGAAAGTTCAGCTGGTGGCACAGCTTACAGAATTAAAGAAACAAAAAAGTACAGCATCTGAATCAATAAAAACAATTGATAAAAATATTAAATCATTAAATAAGGCATTAAAGCAGATTCAGGAAGGGAAAAAAGAAATCAGCGCGAAGATTACCCAGTTTAATATTCAATCTGCATCTGCCGGTCAGCAAATGACAACAGCGGAGATTGGAATTGCCCAAAGGGAGACACAGATTACCACAGGTCAGCAAAAACTGGATGAAGCTAAAGCTCAGGCAGAAGCCTCAGCAAATGTGAAAGATAAATTAACTGTAGAAAATGTAAAAGCATTGCTGGTAGCACAGAATTTTGAAATGCCTGCAGGATATATTACAGAAAATAATGTCCAATATCTGGTTAGGGTTGGAGATAAAGCCGAAAGCCAGAAAGATTTGGAAAATATGGAATTGATGGATCTTGGAATAGAAGGTATTCCAACGGTAAAATTAAGTGATGTGGCTGATGTAGCTGTCGTGAATAATCAAAGTGACATGTATTGTCGTGTCAATGGATATAACGGAGTTATTATGACAATACAGAAACAAAATAATTATTCAACAGCTGATGTATCAGACCGGATTGCAGATAAATTGCAGGAACTGAAGAAAGAGAATAAGGATTTACATTATATTAATATTATGGATCAGGGTATCTACATTGATCTGGTTACAGGATCTGTAATGAAAAATCTTCTGATGGGTGCAGGTCTGGCAGTTATTATTCTTCTTCTGTTTTTGAAGGATATAAAGCCGACACTTGTTATTGCATGCTCTATTCCTCTTAGTGTTATTTTAGCAGTGGTTTTAATGTATTTTAGCGGAATTACATTAAATGTAATATCACTTTCAGGTCTGGCACTGGGGGTAGGTATGCTGGTAGATAATTCTATTGTAGTTATAGAAAATATCTATCGTCTGAGAAAAGATGGAGTACCGGTAAAAGAAGCTGCAATTACTGGAGCAAAAGGGGTTGCAGGTGCCATTACCTCGTCCACTCTTACAACAGTATCTGTTTTCTTACCAATTGTGTTTACAACAGGTATTACAAAGAAGCTGTTTGTGGATATGGGATTGACTATTGGGTATTCTTTGCTGGCCAGTCTGATTGTAGCAGTAACATTTGTACCAATGATGTCTGCTGGAGTTCTTCATAAAGTAACAGAAAAGGACAGTAAATTAATTGATCGTCTGCAGGGTGCATATCAGGGATTCATGGAAAAAATATTGAATCGTAAAATTGCAGTTATCTTGATTACATTGGTATTATTTGCAGGAAGTATATATGGAGCAACGCAAATCGGCAGTTCACTTATGCCAAATATGGATAGTACACAGATGTCACTGACTATACAGATGCCAGAAGGATCATCCATGGAAGATACAGCTGCAATGTCTGATACAGTAATGGAAAAGATTAAAAAAATAAAAAATGTGGATAGTGTGGCAGCTATGATTACAACAGATTCAACTGGTATGGGAATGTCATCTGGAAAAAGTAATACAGATCGTTCCAGTATGTACATTTTGTTAAAGGAAAATAAAAAGAAAACAAACAAAGAAATAAAAAAGGAAATCTTGAAAAAAACAAAGAAGTTTGACTGTGAAATTGAAGTAATGGAATCTAATATGGATATGAGTGCCCTTGGAGGAAGTGGTATTTCGATTCAGGTTAAAGGAAGGGATTTAGATACACTTCGTGCCACAGCAGAAGAGATAGCCCAAAAGGTGAAAAAAGTTAAAGGAACAATGAATGTTATGGATGGTTCTGAGGAAACTACACCAGATATACATATCACTGTCAATAAGAAAAAGGCTGCTCAGTATGGATTAACAGTTGCCAGTGTTTATCAGCAATTGAACCAGAAGCTTTCTGAAGCATCTCAGGCAACAACAATAGTTATTGACGACAAGGAAATGAATGTGAAGGTTGGCAACAGTACTAAAAATACGTTGACAAGAAGTGATTTGAGGAATTTGAAGTTAAGTGGAACAAAAAATGGAACAAGTAAAGAGATATCATTATCATCCATTGCATCATTTAAAAACAGTGATAGTCTTTCTTCTATTAACAGAAACCAGCAGGAAAGAACTATTACTGTGACAGCTGAATTAAAAGATGGCTATAACATAGGAAAAGTCAGCCAGCAGGTACAAAAGAAATTAAAATCATATAAAGCACCAAAAGGTTATTCATATACTATGAAAGGTGAAATGGAATCTATAGAGGAAACAACAGGACAGATTGGACTGATGCTTCTGCTGGCAATCGCATTCATGTATTTGATTATGGTTGCACAGTTCCAGTCACTGAAATTTCCATTTATTATTTTGTTTACAATTCCAATGGCATTTACCGGAGGATTTTTGGCACTATTGATTACAGGAAAAGATTTAAGTGTCATTGCAATGATCGGATTTGTAATGCTGGCAGGAATTATTGTAAATAACGGTATTGTTCTGGTAGATATGATCAATCAGCTGAGAGAACAGGGATATGAATTGCAAGATGCCATCGTGACTGCAGGAACACTGCGACTTCGCCCGATTTTAATGACTGCATTGACTACGATTCTTGGATTATCAACAATGGCCATCGGTTTTGGACAGGGAGCGGAAATGATGCAGCCTATGGCAATTGTCACCATTGGAGGACTGATTTACGGCACGCTTCTCACTTTAATTGTAGTACCATGTATCTATGCTCTGTTTAACAGAAAAAAGAATAAAAGATTAGAAATTCAAGAGGTTGAATAGAAGAATCTTACAAAAATATTAAATATAAGGGCTTTCCTTTACTTTTAAACATAACAAAGATATAATATTACAAGGATCATGTCAGATGTTGGCATGATTCTTGTAGTATAGAAGGTCTTTTATAACTGAATACCAGAACCACATGCCATGAGGGCATTTTAATAAAAAAAGGAGAAGAGGCATAGATAATGAAAGATGGAAAAAACACTATTATTGGTTTTATTCCTAAATATGCTGTTATTCCGCTGATTTCATCTTTTGTATTTAATACATTGGTATACAGTGGAACAATGAAGCTTTGCTCTGGTTTTTATCACCATGATTTTACGACCGGGTTTGATCGTATGGTGCCATTGATACCGGAATTTATCAGTATATATTTAATATGCTACATTTTCTGGGTGATTAACTATATATTAATAGGACGTATTGGCAAAGAGCATATGTATCGCTTTTTGGTGGGAGATTTTATTTCAAGATTTATATGTGGACTTTTTTTTGTCTTTCTTCCCACTACATTGGTCAGACCAGAAGTAACAGGGACAGGATTTTGGGATTATGTATTAAGATATGTATATAAAGTAGATCAGTCTGCTAATTTATTTCCATCAATTCATTGTCTGGTGAGTTGGTTCTGCTATGTAGGAATCAGGAATCAGAAGGAGATTCCTAAATGGTACAGAAAGTTTTCTGCCTTTTTTGCAATTCTGGTTTGTGTTTCTACTCAGGTCATTAAACAGCACTATATTATTGATCTGATCGGTGGAATTTTTCTGGCAGAATTGTGTTTTGCAATTGGTCAGAAAACAGACTGGTATCAGGGCTTATGGAAATTTTTTACGAAAGTAAATCAATTTTTTGGTTTTGAAAGCAATGAGGATGAATCTGGAGAATTATCAGAATTAAAAGGGTAGGTTCCATGAAAAATAAAAAAAGTATTATAGGCAATGCAGTATTTTTTATTGCTCTATTTGGATTAACAGCATATGCTGTATTGAGGGGAAAAGAACTGCCAGAATTACTGAATGTTATCCATTCGGTTTCGCCGATTTACTATATTGCAGGATTTGTGTTCATTATAGTATTTGTATGCTGTGAATCATACATAATATACAGAATGCTTAGAGTTTTAAAGTATGATCAGGTACCAGGAAGAAATTGTATCAAATATTCATTTGTTGGGTTTTTCTTCAGCTGTATTACCCCTTCCGCAACAGGAGGACAACCGGCACAGCTGTATTATATGAATAGAGATCAGGTTGACGTTTCGGTGGGAACTGTCATATTAATGATCATAACAATTTTATATAAATTTGTTTTGGTTTTTCTAGGTGTATTAATATTTTTGTTTAGACATTTTTTAATAACAGAATATATTTGGAAAGTTTCTTTTTTCTTTTATCTTGGAATGGCTTTGAATATTTTTTGTGTTACATTTATGCTTATTTTGGTTTTTGAGCCTACATTAGCTTCCAGATTGCTTTTGACATTTATGCATTTGTTAGAGAGGATGCACATTCTTCGAAAAAAAGATGATAGAATGACGAAGCTGCAGAATTCCATGGCAAAATATCATAAGGCAGCAGCCGTCATCCAGGAACATCGGGGATTAATGTTTCAGATGTTTCTTGTAACATTGGTCCAGCGCATTATTCATTTTTCTATTACATATCTGGTATATAAGGCGTTTGGACTGACACATCTGGGATTTGTGGATGTTGTAGCGCTTCAGTGTGTAATTTCTATTTCAGTGGATATGCTACCTCTTCCGGGAGGAATGGGAATCAGCGAAGGTCTGTTTTTGAAAATCTTCTGTAAGATTTTTTCTGGTAGTCTTTTATATCCTGCGATGCTTTTAAGTCGTGGAATCAGCTATTATGCATTGGTACTGATCAGTGCACTAATGACTTGTGTTGCACATGTCACAATAAAGGATAAGGGTAAAGAATAGAGGGTATTAATTATGATAGGATTTTATAACGTTTCAGTGATTTTAACATATCTGGGGGTTGTCAGTGCTGTTTTTGGCATGTCAGCGGCTTTTGATGGGAATTTTAAAATAGCGGTTTTGTGTCTGATGATATCAGGATTAACAGATATGTATGATGGTACCATTGCAAAAATGATTAAAAGAAGTGATGATGCCAAGAAATTTGGAATCGAAATTGATTCTTTATGTGATTTAGTTTGTTTTGGAGCTTTTCCGGTGGTAATCGGATATGCATTGGGAATGGATACATGGTATGCAAAAATTGCATATATGATGTATATTTTAGGAGCTGTGATTCGACTGGCATATTTTAATGTTACAGAGGAACAGCGGCAGGCTGCAACCACTGAACGAAGAAAACATTATCAGGGACTTCCTGTTACTTCGGTTGCACTGATTATACCTATTGTATATCAGTTGAGACGATTTTTTCCTGAACAGTTTCCATACATATATGTTTTTATGATTTTTGTGATTTCGCTGCTGTTTGTTATTGATTTTAAAGTTTTTAAACCAGGAAAGAAATCTATGCTTACTTTTGTAATTATAGGTGCAATTGTTGCAGCAAAAATGTTTCTGTTTAAGATTTAGGAGGAATACATATGAAGTATGCAGATATGGATGGGAAAATTTATGAAGAAGAAAATTTCCAGGATCGATTTCTGAAACTTTTGTATTCTACATTTACAGGAAGGTTAAAATTAAAAATACTAACCAGGCCATGGGTATCAAAAATAGGGGGAGCTTTTTTAAGTTCTCCTTTTTCTAAATGTATGATACAAAGTTTCATTGAAAAAAATCATATTGATATGAGTCAATATCAGAAGAAAAAGTATCGGTCATATAATGATTTTTTTACCAGGAAGATAAAAGAGGGAAAACGTCCGCTTCCAGATGATCAGGATGTTTTGTTCAGCCCTTGCGATAGTAAAGTCAGTGTATATCCCATTGAAAAAGACACCACATTCGTTGTAAAGGATACAGAATATTCTGTTGAATCATTACTTAGGAATGATAAGATTGCCAGCTATTTTGATGGAGGCTATGCAGTCATTTTGCGTCTGACTGTAGATGATTATCACCGTTATTGTTATGTTGATGATGGAATAAAAAGTGAAAATTATTTTATTCCAGGGGTATATCACACTGTAAATCCGGTGGCAAATGATTTTGTTCCTATTTATAAAGAAAATGCCCGGGAATTTACAATGATGAAAACCAGACATTTTGGCAATATGATTCAGATGGAAGTTGGAGCTTTAATGGTGGGACGAATTGTTAACCATCATGGATACGGTACTATGAAAAGAGGACAAGAAAAGGGATACTTTGAATTTGGAGGTTCAACGATTGTCCTTCTTATAGAAAAAAATAAAGTAATCATAAGAGAAGAATTACTGGAAAGGACAAAGCAGTGCTGTGAAACCAAGATCCGTCAGGGAGAACCTTTAGGGAGAGCCATTTAACCACTGAATTGTTTCATATCAGATATAAGATGACTCCCGAGAGAGTCTTAAGCTAAAATTTAGAGAAAGGGGATGCAGATGGATCGGAGAGTAATATTTCATATTGATGTTAATTCTGCATTCTTAAGCTGGGAAGCTGTATATAGAATGAAAGAACTGGGTGAGGATGAAGATTTAAGGAAAATTCCGGCAATTATAGGAGGGGATGAAAAGAAACGTCATGGAATTGTGCTGGCGGCATCCCTTCCGGCAAAAAAGTATGGAATCAGGACGGCAGAAACTATTCGGGAAGCAATAATAAAATGTCCGGAAGTAAAAATATGTCCATCCCGTTATGGTCTATATAGTCGTTATTCACAAAGATTTGTGAATGAAGCTTTAAAATTTTCTCCGGTACTGGAACAATATAGTATTGATGAAGTTTTTCTTGATATGACAGAAACGATTCATCGTTATGAGAGTCCTTATATGGCGGCCTGTTTATTAAAGGATACTATTGGCAAAAAACTGGGATTTACTGTCAATGTTGGAGTTGCACCGAATAAACTTCTTGCAAAAATGGCATCAGATTTTGAAAAACCCGATAAAGTGCACACTTTGTTTCCAGAAGAAATTCCGGAAAAAATGTGGCCTTTACCGGTTAGAGATTTATTTTTGGTAGGGAAAGCAACTCAAAAAAAACTGGAATTACTGGGAATACGGACTATAGGAGAATTGGCTTCTGTGGATTTAAAACTCCTACAGGATCATGTGGGAAACAAACATGGGCAGACCCTCTATAATTATGCCAAAGGTATTGATTCTTCACCTGTGGAAAGTGAAGAAGGTTTAAATAAAGGATATGGCAATAGTATTACTTTGGCAAAGGATATATCAGATATTAAAGATGCTGAGCATGTGCTGTTATCATTGGCAGAGATGGTTGCATCCAGACTGCGGGCAGATCATGTGAGAAGTTCCTGTATATGTGTGGAGATTAAAGATACTGAATTTCGGCGAAGCAGTCATCAGAGAAAACTGGATGTACCAACAGATATTACCAATGAGATTTATAAAATTGCAAGAGAGCTTTATAGGGAAAGCTATAGTGGAATTTCTGTAAGGCTTCTTGGACTACGTGTCACGGATATTACCAGAGAAGAGTTTGCCCAGATAAATTTATTTCAACAGGAAAAAAGAGAAAAACTTCGAAAATTAGATGCTTCCATTGATCGGATTCGTCTTAAATATGGTAGAGATTCTATTCAAAGAGCCAGTTTTCTAGATGGAGAAATAGATCATATGACAGGTGGTCATAGAAGTGGAGCAAAATTTGAAAAAGGAAAAAATCAATAAAATTCATACAAATTTAATATTTGAAACACTTGATTAACATAATTAATCTTGGTATAATTCTGTTTAAAAGGAAAAAATGTCGAATTACAGGTTCTACCGGAGGTTTTTATGAGAATCCTGAAAAAAGCAGGCAGATTGTTAGCTGCATTTAGTTTTACAATACTTATGGCATCACAGACAACAGGCGTTATGGCAGGACAGAATCAATATACTTCTTCATTGAAGGTTGTATATTATAATCAGGCTGATTATCCAGGAGAGAAAATTGGTGGAAGTACAATTCAGGCTGCAGGATGTGGTCCCACATCTGTTGCGGTTTGTTATAGCTCCTTAACAGGGAAAAAAGTCAGTGTACCTAAAATGTGCAAACAGGCTTATGAAAATGGATGGTATTATACTGGACAAGGATGTACTCATGATGTGGTTCCGGGACTTTCTAAAATGTATGGGCTAAATTGTGATGGTTTGGGATATAGTTATAAAGCAGTAAAGAAAGCACTGTTGGCAGGACATCCTGTTGTAGCTTTAATGGGACCGGGTGATTTTACAAATAAAGGGCATTTTGTTGTTCTGACCAGGATGGTAGGGAAAGATCAGGTAAAAGTTGCAGATGTTGGAAGCCGTGCCAATACTTATAAAACATGGTCTTTAAAAAAGATTATCAGACAGGGAAAAGAAGGAGCAGATGCCGGAGGACCTTTCTGGGAAATCAGTAAAAAGGAAAAGAAAATTAATTATAAAGAAGAAGTCAGAAAGAGTCACAGCCGATTAGATGCGGTTCCGCTGGCAATCAAGAAAGCAATTCAATAAATAAATCAGGAAGCAGATAAAATTATCTGCTTCTTTTTATTAGAAAATTTCTTCTGCAAATTAAAGAAAACAGATAATTGTATAGAATTTAGTAAATTTTATTTAGAAAAAAGCGCGAAATATGCAAAATAAATAAGAAAAAAAATAAAAATAAAATTTATTGTGAAAAACGCATAAAAATATTTCCCAAATCATAAGTTTTGTGTTACAATTAGACCAATGACATATGATATGACAACTTAAAATTTAGGAGGTAGAGACATGTCAACAAAATGGGTTTATCAATTTAGTGAAGGAAATGCTGAAATGCGTAACCTGCTTGGTGGAAAGGGAGCCAATCTGGCAGAAATGACAGGACTGGGTCTTCCAATCCCTCAAGGTTTCACTGTAACAACAGAAGCTTGTACAAACTACTATGACTGCGGCGGGAAAATCAGTGACGAAGTAGCAGGTCAGGTTTATGATGCTATGGCAGCTCTTGAAGAGATCCAGGGTAAAAAGTTCGGAGATCTGGAAGATCCTCTTTTAGTATCTGTTCGTTCCGGAGCAAGAGTATCTATGCCGGGTATGATGGATACAATTCTTAACTTAGGTCTGAATGATGTTGCTGTAGAAGGATTTGCAAAGAAAACAGGAAATCCACGTTTTGCATATGATTCTTATCGTCGTTTCATTCAGATGTTTGCTGATGTTGTAAAAGAAGTGGACAAAGCTAAATTTGAAGAAGTCCTGGATGATATGAAAGAGGACAAGGGTGTAAAATTTGATACGGATTTAGATGCAGATGACTTAAAAGAAGTTATTGCTCGATATAAAAAGATTTATAAAAAAGCTTTGGGAGAAGATTTCCCACAGGATCCAAAAGATCAGCTGTTTGAAGCAATCAAAGCAGTATTCCGTTCCTGGGATAATCCTCGTGCAATCTATTATCGTCGAATGAACGATATCCCTGGAGACTGGGGAACAGCTGTTAACGTTCAGACAATGGTATTTGGTAACATGGGAGATACATCAGGAACAGGTGTTGCATTCACAAGAAACCCATCCACAGGTGAAAAGCAGATTTATGGTGAATACCTCATCAATGCACAGGGTGAAGACGTAGTTGCCGGTGTTCGTACACCACAGCCAATCAGCAAATTAGCAGAAGATCTGCCAGAGTGTTATGAACAGTTCATGAATATTGCTCATACACTGGAAGATCACTATCGTGACATGCAGGATATGGAATTTACAATCCAGGAAGGAAAACTGTATTTCTTACAGACAAGAAATGGTAAGAGAACAGCTCCTGCAGCACTTCGTATTGCATGTGAATTAGTAGACGAAGGTATGATTTCTAAAGAAGAAGCTGTATCAAGAATTGAAGCTAAAGCACTGGATCAGTTATTACATCCAAATTTTGATCCAGAAGCAATTAAAGTAGCGATTCCTATTGGAACAGCACTTCCAGCATCTCCAGGAGCAGCAGCAGGTAAAGTATATTTTACAGCTGATGCAGCAAAACTTCATCATGAAGCAGGAGAAAAAGTTGTATTAGTTCGTTTGGAAACATCTCCAGAAGATATTGAAGGAATGCATGCAGCAGAAGGTATTCTGACAGCTCGTGGTGGTATGACATCTCATGCAGCTGTAGTTGCTCGTGGAATGGGTACAGCATGTGTAGCCGGATGTGGAGAAATTAAATTTAATGATGATAACACAGAGTTTACATTAGGTGGAAAAACAATAAAAGAAGGAGATTATATCTCTATTGATGGTTCCACAGGTAAGATTTACCTTGGAGAAATCCGTACAGTTCCTGCAAGCATTAGCGGAAACTTTGACCGTATTATGACATGGGCAGATGAAATCCGTACACTTCAGGTAAGAACAAACGCAGATACACCTGCAGATGCTCTTAATGCAGTTAAATTTGGAGCAGAAGGTATTGGACTTTGCCGTACAGAGCATATGTTCTTTGATGCAGAAAGAATTCCAAAGATTCGTCGTATGATTCTTTCAACAACAAAAGAAGCAAGAGAAATTGCTCTGAATCAGTTAATTCCTTATCAGAAGAAAGACTTCAAAGAATTATATGAAGTAATGGAAGGTAGACCGGTAACAATCCGTTTCTTAGATCCACCTCTTCATGAATTCCTTCCAAATACACTGGAAGAAATTACTGCACTTGCAAAAGATATGAATGTAACAGTAGAAGAAATCAATATGAGACGTGCGTCTCTCCATGAATTTAATCCAATGATGGGTCATCGTGGATGCCGTCTTGCTGTTACTTATCCGGAAATTGCAAAAATGCAGACGAGAGCTGTTATGGAAGCTGCAATTGAAGTAAAACAGGAAAAAGGATATAACATCGTTCCTGAAATCATGATTCCATTAGTAGGAGAAAAGAAAGAACTTGCATATGTTAAAAATGTGGTTGTAGAAACAGCTGAAAAAGTGAAAGCTTACTATGAATCAGATATTGAATACAAAGTTGGTACAATGATCGAGATTCCTCGTGCTGCATTGCTTGCAGATGAAATTGCAGAAGAAGCTGAATTCTTCTCATTTGGAACAAATGACTTAACTCAGATGACATTTGGATTCTCTCGAGATGATGCTGGTAAATTCCTTGAGTCTTATTATGAGAATAAGATTTATGAATCTGATCCATTTGCAAGATTAGATCAGAAGGGTGTTGGTCAGTTAGTTGAAATGGCTGCTAAGAAGGGTAAAGCAACTCGTCCGGATATTCATCTTGGAATCTGTGGAGAACATGGTGGAGATCCATCTTCTGTAGAGTTCTGCTACAGAGCTGGATTAGACTATGTATCCTGCTCACCATTCCGTGTACCAATTGCAAGACTTGCAGCTGCACAGGCAGTATTAAATGACAAATAAGTCTTAAATAGACCTCTATAAAATTTATATAAGATAAAAACCCGTTGTCAAATTTATTTGATAGCGGGTTTTTATTTCAATTAGATAGTCTGAAGACAAAAGAAGAATTGATTTTATGATATAATGTATCTAAAATGAAAAAAATTACTTTAATTGTAGTAAATATCATCCATGAATGAAGACGGAGGTGACAGAATGAATAGAAAAAAAGTCTTAAAGATAATTGTTTTCTCTTTACTGGCATATGTTGTTTACTTTGTTATAGGGATGCTTGCACCATTTATTCAGATGAAATCTGTTAGTTCAGATTATAAAAAAGAAATAGATGTTACATCATTTTATAATCAGAATAATAGGAGCAGTCATGAATATGCCAAAATCATTGAATCCAATAAGGAGGCACTGGATGTGCGACTTGATATGATAAAACGAGCTAAAGAGGAAATCATTTTATCGACTTTTGATATAAGAGAAGGAAATAGCACAACAGATATGTTTTCAGTAATGACAGAGGCAGCAGACCGTGGAGTAAAAGTTAAAATTCTGGTAGATGGACTTTATGGAACTCTTCATATGGAGGGACGAGATATTTTCAAAGCATTTGGCAGTCATCCTAATGTGGAGATACGATTCTATAATACACCGAATCTTTTAAAACCATGGACAGTGCATGGTTGCCTTCATGATAAGTATCTTGTGGTAGATCAGCAGTACCTTTTAATGGGTGGAAGAAACAATTTCGATTATTTTCTTGGAGAACAGAGAAAAGGAAAATCGCTAGGCTTGGATAGGGAAATATTAATATATAATAAAGGGTCAGAAAAAGATAGTTCTGTTAATCAGGTGAAAAATTATTTTAGAAAAGTATGGAATCTTAATGTCTGTAAAACAAAATTTAATAAGTGGTCAAAAGAAAAAAGAACATCTCAAATTCAAAAGTTGAAAAAGCATGCAGAGAAAATACACAATATAGGATATGATTATGAAAAAGAGACGATATCTATAGAGAAAGCAACATTGGTAACAAATCCAACTCATATTTATGGAAAAGAACCATATGTGTGGGAAACTTTGAAGCAGCTGATGATATCAGCCGATCAGCGTATATTGATTCATACGCCATACGCTGTTTTTTCAAAGGAAATGTACAAGGGAATGAAAGAAATTAAAAGAAAAGTTCCTGACACAACTATAATTCTGAATTCCATTGCCTCAGGAGATAATATTTGTGCTTCAGCAGATTACAAAAAAAACAGGAAAAACATTGTGGGTACAGGCGTAAAAGTTTATGAGTATATGGGGAAACATTCTACGCATGGAAAGTCTCTAATTATCGATGATGATATTGCAGTTGTAGGATCATATAATTTTGATTGCAGAAGTACTTATGTGGATACAGAAACTATGCTTGTGGTTCATGGTAAAGAGATTACAAAACAGTTGGAGCAGAATCTCAATCTGTTAAAAGATGGTTCCCTGGAAGTTGACGAAAATGAAAATTATAAAAAGAATAATGCTGTTGAAGAACGTATGGGTGATGGTAAAAAAGAACGATTAATTACTTTTTTATCCTATATAGTACAGGGATTTCGATATTTAATATAAGATTAGACAGGCCTAGATTTTACATAAAAGGAGTAATTCGTATCATAAAAGAAATGAACAGGCAGCAGTTGGATACTGCAACTGCTGCCTGCTGATGGTAAAAAGTTTTTGCTTTGTTCTTAATTTATGTAAGGAAAGATTAGTTGTTGATTAATTTGTCTTCATTGCTCCAGCTGTATAATTTACGTACTTCTTCTCCAACTACTTCTGATGGATGTTCTGCAGCTAATTTTCTCATAGCTTTAAAGTGTACCTGTGATCCGGCATCAGACATGTCTAATAAGAAGTCTTTTGCAAATGTTCCATCCTGGATATCAGTAAGAATCTGTTTCATTGCTTTCTTAGTATCTTCTGTAATGATCTTTGATCCTGTAATGTAGTCACCATATTCTGCTGTGTTGGAAATAGAGTATCTCATTCCTGCAAATCCTGACTGGTAAATCAGGTCAACGATCAGTTTCATTTCATGGATACATTCAAAGTATGCATTTCTTGGATCATATCCAGCTTCTACTAATGTTTCGAAACCTGCCTGCATTAATGCGCAAACTCCACCACAAAGTACTGCCTGTTCTCCGAAAAGGTCTGTTTCTGTTTCTGTTCTGAAAGTTGTTTCAAGAACACCGGCTCTAGCTCCACCAATTCCAAGTCCGTACGCAAGAGCTAAGTCTAAAGCTTTTCCTGTAGCATCCTGTTCAACAGCTACTAAACAAGGAGTTCCTTTTCCTGCCTGATACTCACTTCTTACAGTATGTCCTGGTGCCTTTGGAGCGATCATTGTTACGTCAACATCTTTTGGAGGTGTGATACATCCAAAGTGAATGTTGAAACCGTGAGCGAACATTAACATGTTTCCAGCTTCCAGATTTGGTTCGATGGATTCTTTGTATAATTTTGCCTGTTTTTCATCATTGATCAGGATCATGATAATATCAGCTTTTTTAGCAGCTTCTGCAGAAGTATAAACTTTAAATCCCTGTTTTTCAGCTTTTTCCCAGGATCTGCTTCCTTCATACAGACCAATGATAACGTTACATCCAGATTCTCTTAAGTTAAGGGCATGTGCATGTCCCTGACTTCCATAACCGATGATAGCGATGGTTTTTCCATCTAAAAGTGATAAGTTACAGTCTTCTTGATAATAAATCTTTGCCATTTTGCATTCCTCCATTTAAAAAATTTATATAAGTTTATATAGTAAAGGGATAATCCCGTTACGTGCATAAAATATTAGTTTAATACGTGTTTTGCGGAAACTTTTTCTTTGTCTGTCCATGAAAAAAATCCAGCCAGTAGAGTACCGGAAATTGAATGCCATACACAGGAAACTGCACAAATAATTGCAGATTCTGGTGTAGATGCAAATTGGGCGGTTGTTGTTGCAAGGTTTGTTGCAAGACCTGCATTTTGCATACCTACTTCAATGGAAATAGTACGTTTCTTTGCGGTATTCATACCGGTAAGTTTTCCGGCAGTATATCCAAGAAGATATCCTAAGCTGTTATGAAGCAGTACTGCGATGAACACTACTACACCTGACTGGAAGAAGTTTGATCCCTGAGAAGAAATAACTCCACCGACAACACAGGCGAGACCTATAACTGCAACACCAGGCATAACCTTTTGTATTTCCTGGAACCATTGTTTGTTTCCGTAAAGATAGTTGATAACAAATCCAATAGCAACAGGTATAATAACTGTTTCGATAATTGAAACCAACATTGGAAATCCCTGAATAGATATTTTTGTACCACTTGCAAGGAAAGAAACCATAAGCGGTGTCATAACTGGTGATAAAATAGTAGATACAGTAGTCATTCCAACAGAAAAAGCCACATCTCCACCACAAAGATAAGACATAATGTTGGAAGATACACCTCCAGGACAACATCCTACTAAAATAAGACCAAGGGCAATACCGTCTGGAAGGTGCAAAGCTTTGGATACGGTAAATGCCAGAAATGGCATGATCAGGTACTGCGCTACCGCACCGATACATATGTCAAAAGGACGTTTTGCAAGTATTTTAAAATCCTCAGTTGTTAAAGTCAGTCCCATACTAAACATGATGATACCAAGGATAATTGACTGACTGGTAAATTTGTTGGAAACCGGATCCAAAAATAACTGATAATTGACCCATCGCATAAGTCTTGGGACAAAAAAGGTAACAACTGCAATAGCGATTACGACTATGGAAGTGTAATCAGATAGTAATTTGCTGAATTTCTGTAATGTTTTCATAAATAATCCTCCTGATATATATAAACTAAAAATTAATTTAAAACGCAAAGGTGAAAAGTCCATTTCAATCAAAAAAATCCCTTTCAGATATAAACTGAAAGGGACGAAATAATCCGCGTTACCACCCTGTTTCTGCAAAATATTCTGCAGCACTCTAAACGTACCAGTATACGTCGTCCTTGTAACGGAGGATTCCGGCGTGACCTACTTATATTTCAGCCAGCTTCTTAGAGATGATATCTGTCCTTACCGATATACCTGTTTTCACCATCCACAGGCTCTCTGATTATCTGCATAAAAACAGCTTTGTTCTCTTCAACGAATTTCGGTGAACTTTCTTCGATTTGCTATCACTTATTATAGTCTTACAAAAATAAATGTCAAGATAAATTTTTTTCATTTTAAAAAAAGAACATGGAGATTTTGATAGAGTATGTCAAAAATATCTGAAAATCTGAAGACTTGTCCCTTAAGTTTTGTTAGGATATAATAGAAAACAAAACAGATTAGAAAAGGCAGGTGGTATTTTGAAATTTCTTCATATTGCGGATATTCACTGGGGTGCAAGGCCGGATCGAGATAAGTCATGGGGAATAATAAGGGAAAAAGAAATAAAAGAAACTTTTCAAAGAGTGATAGACTATGCAAATGAGCATCAGATAGATTTACTTTTGATTTCTGGAGATTTTTTTCATCAGCTGCCATCTTATCAGGAAGTCCGAGAAGTGGATTATCTTCTTTCAAAACTTTTGAATACAAAGACGGTGTGGATTGCAGGAAACCATGACCATTTAACAGAAAACAATTCGTTAAGTAATTATCCTTTTCAGTCAGACACAGTATTATTAAAAGGTCCTTCTATGGAAAAGGTTTATTTTAAGGATTTAGAGACAACAGTCTATGGTTTTAGTTATTGGACGGATCAGATTGCAAAACCGCTATATGATGATATACATCCAACCCAAAAAGATGGTATTCATATTTTGCTTGCACACGGAGGAGATCAGACTCATATTCCTATTTCCAGGGAAAAACTGAAATGGTCTGGATTTGACTATATTGCTTTGGGCCATATCCATAAACCGGAGATTATCTTTGAAGATCTTATGGCATATGCTGGTTCTCTGGAACCAATAGAAAAGACAGAAACAGAAAGACATGGTTTTATTGAAGGTGAAATCACAGAAGAAAAGCAGATTATTAGATTTGTGCCGTTTGCCAGGCGGAGATATGAAGATTTGGAAATTAATATTTCAGAGGATATGAGTGGTGAAGAAATTCTTGATTTAGTAGAAACAGAAATCAGGAATTATGGAGAAGATAATATTTATCAGATTTTTTTCTATGGCACAAAGGATCCCATGGTTCAGCTAGATTTTGAATGCTTGATGGAGAAATATTATATTTTACAGATACAATTTCATGTGGATAGTCAATGGGATTATGAGGTGTTATCTAAGGAGGACAATCTTTTGATACAAAATATTGCAGAATTACTGAAAAATGAACCGGAAGCATTAGAATATGCTATGGAAGCTTTATCTGTATCCAGGGAGAATTAAAATGGAGATAAAGGAAATAAACATCAGTGGATTTGGAAAATTTTATAATTATCACGTTCTTTTTTCTGATGGAATTCAGGTGATTTATGGAAAAAACGAGGCGGGAAAAACCACATTACGTAAGTTTATCATTGCTATGTTGTTTGGATTGGAAAAAGGGAGAGGTCTGGCAGCGAGAAATGATGATTATTCAAAATACCGTCCTCTGAAAGGGGGATTGTACGGTGGAAGCATGGTGATCTCTCATGATGGACAGCGTTATCGCATCTGGAGAAATATGGAAACTGGTCAGCAGGAACTGCGTCTGTTTTATGAAGATACCATGGAGGAGATACCTTTACAGGGAAAGGAACTGAAGGATGTTCTATTTGAAAGTTCAAAAGAAGCCTTTTTGAACACTGTATCTATGACTCAGTCAGATATAAGAACAGGGAAAGAGATGCAGCAGATTCTTCAGAATTCTATGGCAAATCTAAGCAGGAGCCAGAATGTAAAACTGGATATTGGAAAAGCAGTCAATTATTTAAAAGAAAAGCGAAGAGAAATAAAAAAGAATGTAGTATTTGCACAGGTGATAGAATACCGTCAAAGGTTAAAAGAACATCCATTTCAAGAGTCCAGGCTGCAGGAATATGAAAAAGAGGAAGAAAAACTTCAACGGAAACTATACCAGAAACGGAAAATTTCTATTTTGGGGAAATTTCTATTATTTATAAAAAGGTTATTTGGAATTGATGAGGAAGCTTTGCGAAAAAAAGAAATTTTTCATGATTTGGAAATCCTTCAGTTGAAAAAGAAACATCTGCTGGAAGAGAAAAAGCGAAAAGAACAGTTGGAACAGCAATATAATCAAAGTCTCCAACAGAGAAATCGGTTGGAGCAGGAAATCCATAGAATAGAAACTGCCATTCATGCCATTCAAGAGGCTGCTGGAAATGTTCAGAGAACTTTTGGAGATGATCTGAATGAAAAAATTTCGGAAACTTTTTCTCAGATGACAGGAAATTACTATGAAAAAGTCGTTATGGATACATCTATGAATATTATGGTAAAAAGAGATTTTGACTATATAGATATGAAATACCTGAGCAATGGTACAGTGGAACAGCTTTATTTTGCTCTTCGAATAGCAGCGGCAGATTTATTATATGAAAAGGATGGATTTCCATTACTTTTAGATGATGTGTTTGGAAATTACGATGAGGAAAGAATAGAGAGAACTTTGGCATTTCTAGACAGACAGCAAAAAAGGCAGGTTATTTTCTTTACGTGCCGTCAGGAGATGTTAAAGCTTCTTGAAAATGCAGAGATAGACTATCATTTGATTTGTTTGTAGTAAAGGAGATATTATGGCAAAGCAAAAAATGACTATGGCGGATATCGCAGAATTATCCGGAGTAGGAAAAAGTACTGTATCTCGCTATTTTAATGGCGGATATGTAAAACAGGCCACCAAAGAAAAAATACAAAAGGTTATTGAAGAGTATAACTATGAACCAAATGCTTTTGCCAGATTAAAGGCAAAAAAGAGCAATGTGATAGGAGTTGTTGTTCCCACACTAAATTCAAAAATCACAAGCCGGGTTATTACCAGTATTGATCGTTATCTAAGAGATAAAGAGTATACAACATTAATAAAAAATTCTGATCATGATATCGATTTGGAACTTCAGAATATTCAGCGTCTTATTAATCTGAATGTGGATGGGATTTTAATCAGTTCTATATCTATTACCAAGGAACATAAAAAAATATTTGAAGAAGCACAGATTCCAATCGTTGTTCTTGCACAGGATTATGAAGAAGGTATTTCTATTGTTGATGATGATTATAACGCAGGAAGATATATGGGTCGATATATTGGGAAAAACGCTCATAAAAAAGTTGCATATATCGGAGTATATGAGATAGATGAAGCTGTAGGAATCAGGAGAAAGCAAGGCGTTATGGATGGACTTGCGGAATATGGTATTACAGATATTATCGTGGGGAAAAGTGATTACAGTTTTATTGGAGGACAGAAAGTCACCAGGGAAATTTTAGAAGCGGTTGAAGATGTAGATGCTATTATTTGTGCAACAGACAGATTGGCTTTTGGAGCATATAAGATTCTCCAGAAGAAAGGGAAAAAAATTCCGGAAGATGTTTCGGTAACAGGTTTTGGAGGATATGATGAAAGCAGCTTACTTACACCAGAGCTTACCACATTGAAATTTGATTCCTACGGGATGGGATATCTGGGAGCGGAAACTGTTTTAAAAATGATTAAAGGAGAACCGGTATCTAAAAAACAGATTGTAGAATACGAATTCATTGAAGGGACAAGCGTAAAAAAGAAGAAATAATGATTTCTTCTTTTTTTTAAAATTATATGGAACCGATACCATAAAAGAATTGACAAAAAAGAAAAAGAAATATATAATACAAATATGGAACCGATACCATAAAAATACGAAATAATTTTTTAAAGGAGAGAAGATATGGATTACGCAAAAATTGCCAGTCAGGTAATTGAAAATGTCGGCGGAAAAGAAAATATTAAAAGTGTTCAGCATTGTGCAACTAGATTACGTTTACAGCTTAAAAATAATGATCTGAGAAATGAAGATGCAATCAGCGATGTGGAGGGAGTAAAAGGAGTATTCCTTACACAGTCACAGTTCCAGATTATTTTTGGGTCTGGACTTGTAAATCTTGTTTGTGATGAAGTGCAGAAACAATTGGGTAATCTGGTTGAAACTGAATCAGCCGATGAAGAGGAAGAAAAAAAAGGAAATCCTTTACAGCGTTTTGTGAAAATGCTCAGTGATATTTTTGTTCCGATTATCCCGGCAATTGTTGCAGGCGGTCTTTTAATGGGATTAAATAACATTCTGACTTCAGGACTATTTGACGGAAAATCAGTTATTGATTTATATCCGCAGTGGAAAGGGCTTGCAACGGCAATTAATACCTTTGCAAATGCACCATTTACATTTTTACCTGTATTAATTGGATTTAGTGCAACCAAAAAATTTGGTGGAAATCCATATCTTGGTGCTGCAATGGGAATGATCATGGTGCATCCGGATTTGCTGAATGCCTACAGTATCGGGGTAGCCGAAGCACCTGTATGGGATATTTTTGGATTTAAGATTGCAGCTATTGGATATCAGGGAACAGTACTTCCTGTACTTGCAGTAGCATTTATTCTTGCAACAATAGAAAAAAAATTACATAAAGTAACACCTACTTGGCTGGATAATTTAACAACACCATTGTTATCCATTATGATTACATCCTTTTTAACATTTATCTGTGTAGGACCAATATTAAGAGAAGCAGGAAATCTTCTGGCAGCTGGAATTACATGGGTATACAATACATTAGGGTTTATTGGAGGCGGATTATTTGGACTTGCTTATGCACCAATCTGTCTGACAGGTATGCATCACAGCTTTATTGCAATTGAAACACAGCTGATTGCAGATGTTGCTCATACAGGAGGAAGTTTTATCTTTACAACAGCCAGTATGAATAATGTGGCACAGGGAGCAGCAGTTCTTGCAGTATTATTCTTAACAAAAAATGAAAAAATGAAATCTATTTGTTCTGCATCTGGTGTTTCTGCATTGCTTGGAATTACAGAACCAGCTATGTTTGGTGTAACTCTGAAATTAAAATATCCATTCTATGCAGCAATTATCGGGTCTGCAGCGGGAAGTGCATATTGTGCAGCGACAAAAGTTCTGGCACAGGCATTAGGAGCAGCAGGTATTCCTGGATTTATTTCAATGAAACCGGAGGCATATTTGAACTTTGGAATTGGTCTGGTAATTTCCATGGCAGTTTCAGCAGTATTGACTATGATTTTCTGGAAGAAATTTAATATTGAAGGAGAAGAACAGGAAACAAAAACAATTGAAACAAAAGAAACTGTAGAAACAGAAGAAGTAGTTTTAGAAAGAGAAGTTACTTTATATTCTCCAATGAAGGGAGAAGTAGTGCCTATAGATCAGTCTGAAGATCCGGTATTTTCATCTAAGACAATGGGAGATGGTGTTGCAATCAATCCAGAGGAAGGGGTTGTTTATGCACCTGCAGATGGAAGAATCAGTCTTGTATTTCCAACAAAGCATGCTATAGGAATGACACTGAATAATGGAGCTGAAATTCTTATTCATGCCGGAATTGATACTGTAAAAATGGAAGGTGAAGGTTTTGACGTGTATGTGGAAGCTGGACAAAAAGTAAAAAGAGGAGATAAGCTTTTATCTTTTGATATGAATCTTGTTGTGGAAAAAGGTTATAAGACACAGACAATGTTATTGATTGCAGAAAGTAACGGAAAAGAATTAAATATAAAACCAGGTAATATGGCGGATAATGATACAGAAGTCGTGATTTTAAAATAAAATCAGAAAGGTAAGAAGATGTTTAAGAAATACGAAAAAGTCCTGAAAAAAGATTATGAGATATGGTATAAACAAAATGAAGAATATAGACAAAAGGTTGCAAAAGACCCCAAACGATTAAAAATTCATTTGATGCCAGAAACAGGATGGTTAAATGATCCTAATGGGTTATGCCAGTTTAAAGGAACTTATCACATTTTTTATCAGTATACACCTTTTGAACCCACTGGTGAGTTGAAATTATGGGGGCACTATACAACCAGAGATTTTATTCAGTATCAACAGCATGAACCAGTTTTATTCCCGGATTCTGATTTGGATAAGCATGGAGTATATTCAGGTTCAGCCTTTATTGAAAATGATACAGTGAATTTCTTCTATACAGGAAATATTAAATATTTCGATAGAGATGATTACGACTATATTAATTCAGGACGTGGAAGTAATACGATTTTAGTAACGAGCAAAGATGGATTTGAATTCTCAGAGAAAGAGTTATTAATGACAACTGATGATTATCCGGAGGATATGAGTAATCATATACGTGATCCAAAGGTTTTTAAGCGTGGAGAAAAATACTATATGGTTCTTGGCGCAAGGGATCGAAGTGGAGTCGGAATGATTCTGATGTATGTGTCAGATGATATGAAAAACTGGAAATATAAAAATCGTATTACTACCAGAGAAAAGTTTGGATATATGTGGGAATGTCCGGATGTATTTGAACTGGATGGACAGCTGTTTATTATTTGCTGTCCTCAGGGAGTAGAGCAGAAGGGAATTGACTTTGAAAATGTTCATCAGACAACAGTTATGAAACTTTCTTACGATTTTGATACAGATGAATATGACATTACAGATATTAAACTATTGGATCGCGGATTTGATTTTTATGCACCACAGACATTTGAAGATGAGCAGGGAAGAAGAATACTGATAGGCTGGATGGGAATTCCAGATGCTGAATATACAAATCCAACCACAGAGAATGGATGGCAGCATGCGCTGACTATCCCAAGAAAACTTTCTATAAAAAATGATCGGCTGATTCAAGAACCGATTGAAGAATTGAAAAATCTCCGAAGCCATGATAAATCAGTCTGCACTTTTTATGATGGGCAGGAAATTATTTTGGGGAATGTTGTGTATGAAGCCAATGTAGAGTATAATGAATGCATCAACATGGAAATGACATTAAGAGATGGAATTACATTGTCTTACAAAGATGAAATTCTCACATTGAATTTAGGTGCATTTGGATCAGGAAGGGAGACCAGAAAGGTTCATGTAAGATCCCTGAAGCATCTTCAGATTTTTGCTGATACGACATCTTTGGAAATTTTCGTAAATCATGGAGAGGAAGTTTTTACATCAAGGATTTACAGTATGGAAGGAAGAATTTCAATTTTGGGACAATGTGAAGGCATAATGACAGTTTATCCATTAAAGTCATTTTCTATAGAAGGAGGATGTAATGAATAACAGATTATGTGGAATTGGAGAAGCTCTTATTGATTTTATTCCAGAGTTAAAAGGTCAAAGACTGAAGGATGTACCATCTTTTACAAGGGTGGCAGGTGGAGCACCTGCAAATGTTGTAGGAGCAGTCACAAAACTTGGAATCCCATCTAAATTTTTAACAAAACTTGGAGATGATCCATTTGGTGATTATATTGTAGAAGTTTTGGATGAAGCAGGAATTGATACATCTAATATTGCCAGAGATCAGGAAGGTGAAACTGCACTTGCATTTGTTTCCCTGGCAGCAGATGGAAATCGTGATTTTAAATTTTATAGAAAAAACAGTGCAGATTTACGTTACAGTGTGGAAGATATCCCAGAAGATATTCTCAATGATTGTGGAATGATTCATTTTTGTAGTGTAGATTTGGTGGATTCTCCTATGAAAGAAGCTCATAAGAAGCTGATCGAGATGGCAATTGAGCAGGATGTTATGGTATCTTTTGATCCTAATTTACGTTTTTCACTATGGGATGATCTGGATCAGTTAAAAAAGACGGTTAATGATTTTCTGCCGTACGCTGATATTATTAAGATTTCTGATGAAGAACTGGAATTTATTACAGGGTATTCAGATATCAAAGATGCAGTACCTGAATTGCTTTCCGGTCGTGGAAAATATGTGATTTACACGAAAGGAAAAGATGGTGCAGAAATCTACACCCAAAATGGTATGGTAGAAGCTCCGGGATATACTATTGAAGTACGTGATACAACAGGAGCAGGAGATTCTTTTATTGGTGCTTTCTTATTCTGTATTTTAAGAGATCAGGTAAAGAATCTGGATTCAGTATCAGAAGAAAAATTATATGAATATCTTGATTTTGCCAATGCATATGCAGCTTATACAACAACAAAGGAAGGTGCATTAGCAGCAATGGCAACCGGTGAAGAAATGATTGACTGGATGAAACAATTGAAAAAATAATTAAAGATCTGATAATAAATATTCTTTTGTTTCAATAAGACAAAGAAAAGACAGTTTTTTTGTTATTCAGAGATAAATATTTCTTTTTTTAAACAATTGTATTGACGAATCAGCAGGAATAGTGATATTCTTCATCCATAGAAAAATAAAAGATTACGGCAAAGGAGCTGGAGTATAAGACTTCAGCTCCTTTTGTTGTTTAGAAAACTTTTTCTATATTATTATGAAAAATAAATTTAAGAATAAACAAAGGCAGGAAGTCAATATGAAAAAATATATAAATGCAAGATTAAAAGGGAAAAAAGAACTGGTACAGTTTTTGGTATGGGATGGAATGATTCAGCAGATTGAAAAGGAAATTCCTGCAGAATGTGAAACTATTGATTTACAGGGAAATCTGGTAATTCCACCATATGTAGATCCACATATCCATTTAGATTATGTTTTTACAGCCAATATCGGAGAAACCAATGGTACAGGTACTTTGTTCGAAGGAATCCAAAGATGGAGTGAATTTAAAGAACAGCAAACGGTTGAAGAAGTAAAAGAACGTGCTATCAAAGGAATTCAAAAAGAAATGCTGCAAGGTGTTCAGTGTATGAGAACTCATGTGGATGTAACAGATCCAAATCAGACTTCTTTGAAAGCTTTGCTGGAAGTAAAAGAGAAAGTGAAAGATTTGGTAGATCTGCAGATTGTAGCATTTCCACAGGAAGGAATGTATGCATATAAAGGTGGAGATGAGCTGGTAGAAGAAGCATTGAAAATGGGTGCTGACTGTGTAGGTGGAATCCCTCATTATGAACTTGCAAGAGAATTTGGAGAGAAATCTATTCATAAAGTTGTAGAACTAGCTGTAAAATATGACAAACTGATAGATGTTCACTGTGATGAAACCGATGATATTCAGAGCCGCTTTCTGGAATTGTTAAATGCACTGGTCCTTATAGAAGGTATTGGAACAAAGACAGCTGCCAGTCATACATGTTCTTTCGGCTCTGCAGACAACAGTTATGCTTTTCGAATGATGAAACTGTTAAAGCAGTCTGGAATAAACTTTATTTCCTGTCCGACAGAAAATATCTATCTTCAGGGTCGTCAGGATACATATCCAAAACGTCGAGGGCTCACAAGGGTAAAAGAATTAAATGATAATGGAATCAATGTTTGTTTCGCACAGGATTCTATGTCAGACCCTTGGTATCCATTGGGAAATGGAAATATGATGAACATTCTGGATCATGGAATTCACATTGCACAGATGATGTCTCCGGAAGAAATTCAAAATGATCTGGATCTTGTTACGGTAAATGGTGCAAAAACAATGAACCTTATGGATCATTATGGCATTGAAGAGGGAAAACCTGCCAATTTTATTGTGCTGGATGCCAAAAACGAATTTGACGCTATCTGTGAAAGAGCAGGAGTTCTGGCATCTGTCCGAAATGGAGAGTATCTATTCAAGAAAGAACCTGAGAAGATTCAGCAGGCAGTAACGTTACTTCAGAAGTAGAAGAAGGGAAGATTAGCAATGTTTCAATGCAAAGATTTATTGGCCTTGCCAAGTATGGCAAAAGCCAGAGTGATTTCAGGTAAGGGAGGAATGAATCGTGGAATACGATGGGCTTATAAAGCAGAAACCATGGATTTTTCTCAATGGATTCACGGGCAGGAACTCTTGATTATCAGTGCACCGGTAATTCAAAAAGCAGATTTTGATTTGTTTGCATTGATACAGGAAGCCATTGAAAACCGGATGTCTGGAGCATTGCTTTTAATAGGTGAAAAGTATGTAGCGGCAATTTCAAAAGAAGTGATGGAAATTTCCAATCGAAATGATTTTCCTCTGATGGTGATACCGTGGAATGTTCCGTTGGTCAATATTTTTGAGGAAATGGGGCATGCAATTTCCTATCATGAAAATATGGAAAATGATGGGGAAGATTTATTGGCAAGTATTATTTTTGGGAATAATATCAATATTCATACATTAGAACTAAAAAGTCAAATGATTGGTTATGATATAACGCCGCCACAGCAAATTTTTGTGATTCACTTTTTTAAGGAAAAAGGAAAAGATGCTTTTCCTGCTATGGAAAATATGGAAAAACAGGAAATTATTCAAAAAATTATTGCTGTTTTTAAAGAAAATGGTTATCAGGTTCTTGCATCCTGCTATAGCAATAATCTGGTAGGAATGATGCAGGCGGAAGAAAAGAAAAGAGAAAAAGCAGAGTCTGCTTATGAAGAAATATGCCAATATTTAGCAGATGAAAAGAAGGAATGGAGCTTTGCAATCGGAGTTGGGAAAAGTTATGAGCATTTGGCAGATTTGCAGAAAAGTTTTCAGGACGCATCCAAATGTATTACTTTGGCAGAAAAACTTCATAGACATCAGGAGGTTCTGTGGTATGACAAACTTGGTTTTTACCGATTATTGATGTCTTTTGAAAACCAAGAATTATTAGAGAGTTATTGTGAAGAAGTAATAGGTGGATTGATTCAGTATGATGAGGAAAATCATACTGAGTTAGTGGAAACTTTAAAAGAATATTTTCTGCAAAACTGTAACCTTCAAAACACATCAGAAAAGATGTTTATTCATAGAAACACAATCAAATATAGATTGCAGCGAATTGAACAGTTAACAGGAAAATCCTTCCATGATGCATTTGAAATATTGGAACTGCATAATGCAGTGATTATTTATACCATGTATCATGAGTAAGTTAAAACATATGTAATCTTAAAAAAGAGACTTTCATAAGTAATTATGAAAGTCTCTTTTTTAATAATAATCTTTATTTAATTTCATTATGTTTTGAATTATACAATTTAAATGTTGACAAATAAACGGAAACGATGTAATATAAAGATACAAACAAAGAATAATAAAACAAAACAAAAGAAAATAAAGAAAGTTGAGGTTACAAAATGGTATCAGTAGAACAATTGGCAAATATGGTGGATCATACAAATTTAAAGGCATTTGCAGATGATGCAGCATTTCAGAAGTTATGTGATGAGGCAAGAGAATATAATTTTAAAATGGTAGCAATTAATCCGGCACAGACAGAAAGATGTAAAGAAAAGTTGGCAGGATGCCCGGTACATGTAGGGGCAGCAATTGGATTTCCTCTCGGACAGACAACTTTAGAATGTAAAGTCTTTGAGACAAAAGATGCTATAGAGAAAGGTGCCGATGAAATTGATTATGTGATTAATATCGCAGAACTGAAAAATAACAATTATGATTATATTAAAAAAGAGATGGAAGAAATCGTGAAGATATGCAGAGATGCCAATGTAATTTCTAAAGTTATTTTTGAAAACTGTTATTTGACAGATGATGAAAAGAAAAAAGTTGCAGAAATTGCCAAAGAAGTAAAACCTGATTTTATTAAAACATCCACTGGATTTGGAACTGGTGGAGCAACGGTAGAAGATGTAGCATTGATGAAATCTGTTGTTGGAAATGAAGTAAAAGTAAAAGCTGCTGGTGGAATTCGTGATTTAAAAACAGCTTTGGCTATGGTAGAAGCTGGAGCAGAAAGACTTGGAACAAGTGCAGGAGTAGCAATCATAGAAGAATACAAAAAACAGAAGTAATTAGAAAGGAATGAAACCGAAATGAAACAGGAAGTAAAGATTTGTCTGATTGGTTCTGGAAGAGCCGGAATGATTCATGGACATAATTTTGTTGGACGAGTTCCAAGAGGTAAAATCGTTGCTGTTTGTGATCCTGTTGGGAATGTGGCAGAAGAAGCAGCAAAAGAGTTAGGAATTGAATTGTCTTATAAAGATTATAACGATGTAATGAAAAACCCAGATATTGATGCAGTTGTGATTGCCTGTCCGACTAAATTTCATAAAGAAATTACAATTGCAGCAGCTGAAGCAGGAAAGCACATTTTCTGTGAAAAACCAATGGCAATGGATGAAAATGAATGTGATGAAATGATCGCAGCAGCCGAAAAAAATGGAGTCAAACTTCAGATTGGGTTTATGCGTCGCTTTGATGAAAGTTTTCAGGAAGCGAAAAAATTAATTGAATCAGGAGAAATTGGAGAAGTTGTTTCCGTAAAATCTCATACGAGAGGACCAAGTAAACCAAAAGAATGGATGTATGATATTTCTATCAGTAATGGGCCTCTTGGAGAGGTATGCAGTCATGACATTGACACAGTCCGATGGTTTACAGGAAGTGAAATCAGCAGTTTATATGCTGTAGGCGGTAATTATCGAAACAAAGAAGTTGCAGAGAAATATCCTGATTTTTACGATAATGTGATTATGAATGTGGAATTTGAAAATGGAATGCAGGGAATTGTAGAAGGTGCTCAGTATGTTCAGTATGGATATGATGCAAGAGTAGAAATACTTGGAACAGAAGGAGTAATTTCGTTAGGCGATATTCATGAGAAGAAAGTTATGACTTGTACAAAGAATCATGATATAAAACGTCCGACGATGCATAGCTGGACCTATTTGTTCAAAGATGCATATGTGGCAGAGGATACAGCTTTTGTTGATGCAATTCTTGATGATACTGAGGTTTTGGCAACCGGGCATGATGGGAAAATGGCAGTACGGATCGTAAAAATCGGAAATGAATCACTGAAAGAGAAAGCAATTAAAATATTATAAAGGAGGATAACTATGGGAAACAGTAGTACAGGATTTCGTGCAAAAATCCAAAAATTTGGAGGTGTGCTAAGCGGCATGGTAATGCCAAATATTGGCGCATTTATCACATGGGGATTAATTACAGCAATTTTCTTAGAGACAGGATGGGCACCAAATGCAAAAATTGCTAAATTAATTTCACCAATGTTAACTTATTTACTACCGATTTTAATTGGATATACGGGAGGAAAGAATTTCTACGGTGATCGTGGAGGAGTCATTGGTGCAGCAGCTACTATGGGTGTCATTGTAGGCTCAGATATCCCAATGTTTATGGGTGCTATGATTATGGGTCCAGTTGCAGCATTGTGTATGAAGCAGGTGGATAAACTATTTGAGGGAAGAATTAAGCCAGGATTTGAAATGATTGTAAATAATTTTTCCTGTGGAATTCTTGGAATTTTCTTGGTATTAGCCGCATATTTTGGAATTGGACCATTGGTACAGGCATTAAATGCGGTTCTATCTGGAGGTGTAAACTGGATTATTGCAAAAGGTTTAACACCGTTTGCAAATGTATTTATTGAGCCGGCAAAAGTATTGTTTTTAAATAATGCAATTAATCATGGGATTTTATCACCGATTGGTATTACACAAGCAGCCAAAGCTGGAAAATCTATTTTGTTCATTTTGGAACCAAATCCAGGTCCAGGTGTTGGTGTACTGTTGGCATATAGCTTCTTTGGAACAGGAACAGCTAAGAGAACAGCACCAGGTGTAGCAATTATCCATGCATTTGGTGGAATTCATGAGCCATATTTTCCATTTATCTTAATGAAACCTCAGATGATTCTCGCATCCATCTGTGGTGCAGTATCTGGTAACTTCGTATTCCAGACATTTAACTGTGGATTGGTTGCAACAGCATCTCCAGGAAGTTATTTTTCAGTATTAGCAGTTGCTCCAAAATCTGATTATATTCCAATCATCGCAGGTATGTTGTTATCTACGGCAGTATCATTTGTTGTAGGATCTCTTATTCTAAAGGTTTCCAAAGGTGGAGATGACTATGATGATGCAGTGGATAAGAAAGATTCTATGAAAGAAGAAGGAACAAGTAAAGTAGTAGAAACAGCAGTTGATTTGAAAAATAAGGTAATCAAAAAAGTATTCGTTGCATGTGATGCGGGAATGGGTTCTAGTGCCATGGGAGCATCTATTCTCAAAAATAAAATAAAGGAAGCAGGATTTGATGATATTGAGGTGAAAAATGTAGCTATTCCTGATTTGCCGGAAGATGTAGATATTGTAGTAACTCATGAATCATTAACTCAAAGAGCAAAAGATGTAAGACCAAATGCTGTACATTTCTCTGTAGATAACTTCCTTGCAGGAGAACAGTATGATGTGATTATTGAGAAAATAAAGGCAGCTAGAAAATAAAATTTAATCGCATTCATTTACAGAAATTCAGGAATGAGATATAATTTTTTTTAAAGATATCTTTTAAAGGAGAAAATGCGATGTTTGCGGAAGAAAGACAGGAAAAAATCTTAGAATTGTTGAAAAAAAACCGACGGGTTAGCAATACAGAATTGATACAGGAATTTGGAGTCAGTGGAACAACGATTCGGATTGACCTGACAGAGCTTGAGCAGAAAGGGTTACTTTCCAGAACTCATGGTGGAGCGATTGTAAGAGAAGATCCTGTTTTTGGAGAAGACTCCATTTCTTCTCGAAAGGAGAAAAATAAAAGCGAAAAAGAACAGATTGCAAAGAAGGCCCGTGAGGAAATCCAGGATGGAGATACCATATTACTAGACAGTGGGACTACAGTTTTAGAGCTGGCAGCATTATTAAGTGATGTGAGAAATTTAACGGTTATTACCAATGACCTTCAGGTTGCTTTAAAGCTTCAGAAATTTCCAGAAATACATTTGATTCTTTTAGGAGGACGAGTTCGAACTTCTTTTGAATGTACAGTTGGCGGAATGGGAATACGAGCATTGCAAGATTTTTCCGTGGATAAAGTTTTTATGACGACCAATGCGTTATCCGTTGCAAAAGGGGCAACTACTCCGAATCTTGATAATGCTGAAATAAAGCGGGAAATGATGAAAATTGGTAACCGAAAATATTTGTTATGTGATAGCAGTAAAATTGGGACAAAAACCGTATGTTCTTTTGCTAAAATTTCTGAATTTGATGTGATTATTACAGATAATCATATTTCGCAGGATATGAAGAAAGTAATGGAAGAACAGGGAGCTTTGGTTCGGTAAGTTCAGAAAGGAATGGCTGTGAGCAATATTTTTGATAAAGATAGTATCGTGTTAGGTGCAAAATTCAGCGATAAAAAAGAAGTTATTGAAGAAACAGGGAAACTGCTTTTGAATCGAGGACATATTCAACCAGAATATATAGATGCCATGTTGGAGAGAGAAGAAAAATTTTCCGTATATATCGGAAATGGAGTGGCTATTCCGCATGGGGTTGGAGGTTCTGAGAAGTATATAAAATCATCAGGAATTGCATTGATTCAAGTCCCAGATGGAGTATCCTTTGGAAAAAATAAAACAGCTTATGTTATTATAGGAATTGCAGGAGTTGATGGAGAACATTTAGACATTTTAGCAAAACTTGCAATTACCTGTTCTGATATAGAAAAGATTGAAAAAATTCGTATGGCAGTTTCTAAGGAAGAAATATTAAAGTTAATTGATATGTAAAATAAAAATGTATAGGAAAAATCCTGAGAATATGTAGAAAAATATTCTCAGGATTTTTGAAAGTCTTGAAGGATTGTGTTATTCTTGATAGAAAGACGATAATGGGAGGTGTTTTTATGAATCATAATGTAGATTGTCTGCTTGAATTTATCAGAAAAAGCCCCAGCTGTTTTCATGTAATAGAAAATGTAAAGAAACAACTATGTGCACAAGGCTTTGAGGAATTATCAGAAAAAGATCATTGGAATCTTCAGGAGGGAAACAGGTATTTTGTTACGAGAAATGACAGTTCTATTCTTGCTTTCAGGATTCCCAAAAAGAATTTTTCCGGATTTCACTTGATTGCCAGTCACAGTGATGCTCCGACTTTTCGGATCAAAGAAAATGCTGAGATAAAAGTAGAAAAACACTATACAAAGTTAAATACAGAAAAATATGGTGGGATGCTTTTAGATACATGGTTTGACAGACCGTTATCTGTAGCAGGCCGTATCATCGTCAACGAGAACGGGAAATTGAAAAGTCATTTGGTAAATATTGACCGGGATTTATTGATGATCCCACATCTGGCAATTCATATGATGAGAGGCATAGATAAAAAAGAATTAAATCCACAGGTGGATTTACTGCCTTTATTTGGAGGAAATTTGGAAGAGGGGACACTGCTGAAATTAATTGCAGAAAATACAGATGTTTCAAGAGATGATATTTTGTCTTATGATTTATTTTTATATAATCGTATGAGTGGGACTGTTCTTGGAGCTGATGAAGAGTTTATTGCATCTCCGAAACTGGATGATTTGGAATGTGCATTTGCATCCCTTCAGGCATTTCTTGAGTCTAAATCAGAAGATTATGTAACCATGTGCTGTATTTTTGATAATGAAGAAGTAGGAAGTGGTACAAAACAGGGAGCAGGTTCTACATTTCTACCGGAAGTTCTTCAAAGAATATGTTATGCGACAGGAAAAGATCAGGAAGAATATTTAATGGCAATTGCAGACAGTTTTATGTTATCTGCAGATAATGGACATGCAGTTCATCCTAATTATACAAATAAGACAGATCCTTCCAATCGCCCGTATTTAAATGAAGGAATCTTATTAAAATTCAATGCTGCTCAGAAATACACAACAGATGGACAGTCTGCTGCAGTAGTAAAATATCTTTGTCAAAAGGAAAATATTCCATATCAGACATTTTTTAACCGTTCAGATATGCCGGGAGGTTCAACTCTTGGAAATATTTCAACTGGACAGGTATCTATGCGTTCAGCAGATATTGGACTGCCGCAGCTGGCGATGCATTCGTCATATGAGATGGCAGGAAGTAAAGACTTAGATGATATGATACGTCTTATGACAGCATTTTATTTGTCAGGAAGGGAAGTGAATTTCTAATGGAGGAACAACGACTCCAGATGTCGGAAAGTTTTCTTCTGACAGCCTTATTGGCAATCGTAGGTGGATTTTTAGATGCATACAGTTACCTGCTTCGAGGAAATGTTTTTGCCAATGCCCAGACAGGGAACATTGTATTGTTCGGTGTATATCTACAAAAAGGAAATCTGCAAAAGGCTTTTTATTATTTTATTCCAATCCTTGCATTTGCATTTGGCGTTATTCTGGTAGAAATAGTAAAAAAACTGTTTAAAGAAGAACATAAAATACATTGGAGACAAAGAATTATTTTGCTGGAAATCATATTGATAACGCTGGTAGGTTTTATACCTTTGGGGAAATTGAACGTTATTGCCAATGTATTAATTTCTTTTGTATGCTCAATGCAAGTTGAAACTTTTCGTAGAGTACACGGACATCCCTTTGCCAGTACCATGTGTACAGGGAATCTTAGAAGTGGAACAGAATCTCTGTTCCAATACCTGGAAACAAAAAATAAAGATTATCTGATAAAGGGATATCGGTACTATGGAATTATTGTATTTTTTATTTTAGGTGCTGCCATTGGAGGATATATGACTGGAGTAATAGGGAATACATCTGTTTTTTTATGTAGCATATTACTTCTAATAGCAATGGTGATCATGATAAAAGAGTATAGAATATAGTTTTACAAACATTTAACATAGTTGTCCGTTAGGAATATTACTGTATATGCTAAAATAAAAACGCGGTATTATTAAAAAAATATTTTAATTTTTTGTAGAAAAATTACAGGAGAAATATAATGGAAATCAGTATTAAGATATTGATAGAAACGAAATATGGAGACTTGAGGGCATCAGAACAAAAGGCGGCAGATTATATTCTGGAAAATATAGATGAAATTCCTGGTCAATCCTTACATAAACTGGCGAAAGAATGCAATGTGAGTCAGCCAACTATTTTAAGGCTGCTTAAAGCCCTTGGATTTCAGGGATTTAAAGAATTTCGCCATGCGTTGACTGTAGAAACAGCTCGAAAACAGGAGCCGAAGCTACCTCAGCCCATGTATGGATATTCATTAAATCCAGATGACCGACTGGAAGATATTCCAAGAAAGATTTTCATGACAACAACAAATATGATGGAAGAAAACTTAAAAAATATATCTATAAAAACTTATAAAAAAGTTATAGAAGTTTTGAATGAGGCAAGAATCATTGATATTTATGGTGTGGAAAATTCCAATGTGACAGCACGAGATTTGCTGACAAAATTATTATATCTTGGATTAAACTGCAGACATATGGATGATGACTATCATCAGAGAATTTGTGCCAGCAATCTGACAAAGGAAGATGTGGCTATTGGAATTTCTTATTCCGGCTGTTCTGCGGACACTATTGAGGTTATGAAGATTGCTAAAAAGAGTGGAGCAACAACTATTGTAATAACTAATTTTAAAGATTCTGCAATTAGTAAATATGCAGATCTTCTGATTTGTACCAGTCAGGATCAAATGTTCTATGGAGATGCTATTTTTTCGAGAACAAGCCAGCTTTTACTGGTTGATATGATTTATATGGGATTGTTGATATCACGTTATGAAACTTATTCACAGAAACTTGACAGAAGCAGTAAGATAATAAGCGATAAAGCTTATTTAGAACATTAGAATTTTGTAATTTTACTACAATTTAGCAGAGTAAAAACCATGTAAAGATTTACATTCTCTTTACATGGTTTTTATTTTTTTATGATAGTTTAAGGGAAAATCGGTTGCTATAATCATCCATGTTTCAAGACAAAACCAGAAGGTTAAATCTGATTGATCAAAAAAAGGAGTTTCATTTTATGTTAAAACTGGAGAATATAAAAAAATCATATGACCAGACAGTAGTATTAGATGGGATTAATCTGGAAATCCAGGATGGAGAGATTGTCTCTATATTAGGTCCATCTGGATGTGGAAAAACAACGTTATTAAATCTGATTCTCGGGATAACAGATGCAGACAGTGGAAAAATCATTTATAACGGTGAAGATATGACAAATCTTCCAATGGAGAAGAGAGGATTTAATATTGTATTTCAGGATTATGCATTATTTCCTAATCTGAATGTTTATAAGAATATTACTTATGGATTGAGAAATAAACCTGATATTTCAACAAAAGAGGAAGTAAAGGATTTAATAAACCTGCTTGGATTAAGAGAACATTTATCAAAGAAAATAGAACAGCTTTCTGGAGGACAGAAACAGAGAGTTGCACTTGCAAGAACAATGGTTATGAAACCTAAAATTCTTTTGCTGGATGAACCATTGAGTGCGTTGGATGGTGTTATTAAAGAGTCTATAAAAGATCGTATCAAGACAATAGCGAAAGAATATCATCTGACAACTATCATTGTTACACATGATCCGGAAGAAGCGTTGACATTATCTGACCGTGTATTGATAGTAAATGAAGGAAAAATTGCTCAATTTGGAGAGCCGGAGAAAATTATAAATGAACCTGAAAATGAATTTGTGGAAAAATTTATTTTAAATCAGTTGAGAATAAAGAAAAATAATATCTTTAATTTGTTTGGTGGAAATGAAGGCAAGATGGAAAGGGATATTCTAGTTTCTTGATAAAAGAGATGAAATATTGATTAGGATAGAAGGATGAAAAATAGAAAAAATATAGAGATTAAGCTGATATATACCATTATAATGCTGGTTTTCCTTATGTTTCTGGCAGTGCCGTTCTTTAAACTTTTAAATCAGGCTTTTTTAGGAGAAGGTTCTTTTACGCTTAAATATTTTAAAGATATTCTTAGCGGAACAGGTTTTATAAGGGCCTTGAGAAACAGTCTGACGGTATCATTACTAAGCTCTCTTATTACAACGATTCTGGCTTTTATACTGGCATATACCATTTATTATACGAGAGTGCCGGGATTTTGGAAAAAAATCGTTCACTGGATAGCATTACTTCCCATGCTGCTTCCAACGATTACCTATGGATTTGCCATTATTTATTCTTTTGGAAAACAAGGTCTTCTGACAAAAATCTTTGGACATGAAATTTATATGTATGGATTTCCGGGATTGACTCTCGGTTACGTAATCTATACGATTCCGACAGCATTTATGCTGATTTATAACACTATGGGATATATTGATAAAAAGTTCAGTGTGGTATCCAGACTAATGGGAGATAGCGCGATAGCAAATTTCAATATTTCTGTACTAAGGCCGTTGCTTGGAACTTTGGCAACTTCAATGATACAGTCGTTCTTTTTAAGTTTTACAGATTTTGGTATTCCGGCTTCTGTTGGAGGAAAGGTGGATACTATTGCAGGTATTCTTTATCAGGAGATGCTTGGAAGTATTCCGGATTTTAATCGTGGAGCAGTGGTGGCAATTGTTATGCTGATGCCGTCAGTGATAAGTATTCTTATTTTAAAATGGCTGGAGAAATATAACATTCGTTACAATAAAATTTCTTCTGTAGAGATTAAGAAGAATCTGATGCGTGATGGAATATTTGGAGTAATCAGTGCATGTATTATGCTTGCTATATTATCTGTTTTTGCAGTTATATTTGTGATTCCATTTGTTGAGGAATGGCCGTATCGATTAAGTTTCAGTATGGAGCATGTAACAGCTGTATTTGAGGATCCTAACTTAATTGGAGTATATACAAATTCTTTATTTGTGGCAGCAGCCACAGCGGTTGTGGGAGTTCTTTTAAGCTATGGAGCTGCTTTGATTACAGCAAGAAGTACATTAAATGATAAATTAAAGAGTGTTATAGAAGCAATAGCTCTGGTAATTAATACGATTCCTGGAATGGTTCTTGGTATTGCATTTTTATTGACGTTTAGCGGAACAAATCTTCAGGGAACATTCATTATTTTAATTGTGTGTAATGTGGTTCATTATTTTTCAACACCATATCTGATGGTAAAGAATTCTTTATCAAAAATGAATGCATCATGGGAAACAACGGCAATGCTTATGGGTGATACATGGCTGAAAACCGTCATTCGTATTGTAACGCCAAATGCTTTTGGAACTATTCTTGAAGTGTTTAGTTATTACTTTGTAAATGCCATGGTAACCATCAGTGCAGTTATCTTTCTTGCAGGAGCACATACTATGGTAATTACAACAAAAATCAAAGAGCTGCAGTATTATAACAAATTTAATGAAGTCTTTGTTTTATCTATATTAATTCTGATAACCAATATCATTGCGAAATATTTATTCCAATGGTTGGCAAATAAAAAAACAAATTATAAAGGAGAAGAAAAATGAGAAAATTTATGAAAAAAGTGTCTATTGCCCTAATGGCAGGATTGATGGCTACAACTGGTCTGGCAGTGACTGGATGCAGTTCAAAAAAGGCAGATGAAAAAGTAGTTATTTACTCAAATGCAGATGACGAAGCTGTGGAATCAATGAAAAAAGCGCTGGATGGAAACGGATATAAAGGGAAATATGTATTCCAGACCTTTGGTACATCAGAACTTGGAGGAAAACTAATTGCAGAGGGGAAAAAGATAGAAGCGGATATGATTACTATGAGTACTTTTTATGTAGAAAGTGCACAGGATAAAAATAAAATGTTTAAAGATCTTTCTTTTGACAGAAATCTTCAGAATGAAAATAAATTTGAAAAGTACGAATCTCCAATTACTGCACAGGAAGGAACTTTAATACTGAATACAGAAGTTATGAAAGAAAATAAACTTCCAGCACCAAAATCTATCAAAGATCTGGCAAAGCCTGTCTATAAAGGATTTATTTCTGTGACAGACGTAAAAGCATCTTCTACAGCATGGCTGCTGATTCAGGGACTTGTTTCTGAATATGGAGAGGAGGAAGCTCAGAACATTTTAAAGAATATTTATGAGAATGCTGGAGATCATATTGAAGATTCAGGTTCCGGTCCAATCAAAAAAGTAAGAGCCGGAGAAGTGGCAATTGGATTTGGATTAAGACAGCAGGCAGTTGCGGACAAAAAAGATGGACTTCCAATTGATTATGTTGATCCAACAGAAGGAAACTTTACATTAACAGAATCTGTAGCAGTCGTTGATAAAGACGATAATAATAAGAGTAAACTTGCAATGGAAATGGCAGAATGTATTATTAAAAACGGCAGATTAGAACTTATTAAATACTATCCGGTGCCATTATACAATGGAGAAAAAGAAGATGCAGAACAGAAATCAGGTAATCCAAAAGAATTCAAAGAAAAATTAACATTAGATTTATTGAAACAGCATCAGCAGTTATCAGAAAAAGCAATGGGGAAATAAAGTATGAATTATAAATTATTAACACCAGGTCCGTTAACCACAACGGATACTGTGAAAAAAGAAATGATGTTTGATCATTGCACATGGGATGATGATTATAAAAAAATCACTTTGAATATCCGGAGCGGACTTTTAAAGCTTGCCCATGCAAATGAAGATGATTATACCGTTATTCTTATGCAGGGAAGTGGAACTTTTGGCGTGGAGTCTGTGTTAACAAGTGCAGTAGGTTTGGAGGATAAACTTCTGATTGTTGCAAATGGAGCATACGGAGAGCGTATGGAGGATATTGCAAAGCATGCAGGATTATCTTATGTTATTTATCATCAGGATTATGATAAGGTGCCTGATGCTGAAGAAATTGGGAGAATTCTTGATCAGGATATGTCCATCACCCATGTATCCATGGTACATAGTGAAACAACATCTGGTATTTTAAATAATATTGGGGAAGTAACAAGAGTCGTAAAACAGAAAAACCGTACCATGATTATTGATGCCATGAGTAGTTTTGCCGGTGTTGACATTAAAGTGCAGGATCTTGGAATTGATTTTCTGATCAGCAGTGCTAACAAATGTATCCAGGGAGTTCCGGGATTTTCATTTATTATCGCCAGGAAAAATGCTTTGATGAAAACCAAAGGGCAGGCAAGAAGTCTTTCTTTAGATTTGTATGACCAGTGGGAAACTATGGATAAGGATGGAAAATGGAGATTTACATCTCCTACGCATACAGTGCTTGCATTTGCAAAAGCAATGGAGGAACTGGAACAGGAGGGGGGAATCGCAGCACGTTCCAAACGTTATTATGATAATAACCGGGAAATCATTCGTAGATTTAAAGAAATGGGCCTGGAAACCTATATCAAAGAAGAACAACAAGGTCCGATCATAACAACATTTTTGTTTCCTGAAAATGCTGATTTTACGTTTGAAGAAATGTATGATTATATCAAGAAAAGAGGATATGCCATTTATCCTGGAAAGGTTACAGAAGCAGCAACATTTCGTATAGGAAATATTGGAGAAATATATAAAGAAGATGTGGATGCTCTTTGTGACATTATGAAAGAATTTCTGGAGGATAAGAAGAATGGATAATAAAATAGAAGCAGTAATATTTGACTGGGCAGGAACAACTATCGATTATGGATGTTTTGCACCTGTACAGGCTTTTTCAGAAGTGTTTGAGGAATTCGGAGTGAAACCAACTATGGAAGAAGTCCGAGAACCTATGGGAATGTTAAAAATTGAACATATTCGAACAATGCTCAAAATGGAACGTATACAGAATTTATGGCAGGAGAGATATGGTCGACCGTCAAATGAAGATGATGTACAGGCCATGTACAAAGTTTATGAGGAAAAGTTATTTGGAGTACTGAATCTGTTTGTAGATGTTAAACCTTATGTACTGGAAGCAGTAAGAGAACTTCGTGCCAATGGGATAAAAATCGGGTCTACTACCGGTTATACAGACGAGATGATGGAAATTGTGACAAAGACCGCAAAAGCCAATGGCTATGAGCCGGATGCATGGTTCAGTCCGGATTCTGTAGATTCAAAAGGACGTCCTTATCCATATATGATTTTCAAAAATATGGAAGCTTTAGATGTTACTTCTGTAAAAAATGTTGTTAAAGTAGGAGATACGATTTCAGATATAAAAGAAGGAATTAATGCAGGAGTTATATCAGTTGGTGTGATTGAGGGAAGTTCAGAAATGGGTCTCTCTGAAGAAGAATATAATAATCTGTCAGAAGATGAAAAAAATAATCTTTGTCAGAAGGTAAAAGATTCTTTCCTTAAAGCAGGAGCAGATTATGTAATTAACAATATGTCAGAATTGCCATCATTGGTTTTATAGAATGATTGATGAAAGAAATGAAAAAAGAAAGGGCTGATATGGTTTAATCAGTCCTTTTTTTTCCAAAAACCTGTTCTACAAGGTAACAATATTCAGTATATTGATGAAATTCTTTTAAATCCTCAAAGCCGTCAATTAAACTTTTATAGTACCATCCTTGCATGTCCTTGTCTTTCATATTAAATCGTTGCCAAAGTTCTTCTCCTATAGATTTGTAATCACGGGAAATTGCACGGATATTAGCAAGCTTATCCCCCATGGCCAGAATTTTGGAATTTAAAGAAGCTTCATTTTTTAGAAATTCAATGGTTCGACCTTTGCGTTCTACCCATGTTTTACTTTTATCTTCACTTTCCTGCTCAACATAAGAAGCAATTTTGTCTCCGAATTCTTTTCGGATATCTTCTATTGATACGTCTTCACAATCTTCTACAACATCGTGGAGAACAGCGGCACACATCATATCTTCATCCTTTGTCATTGCGGCAACGATTGAGGCTACTTCCAAAGGATGGATGATAAAAGGAAGATGAGTTCCTTTTCTTTTTTGTCCAGTATGGGCATCTGTAGCAAAAATAACGGCTTTCTCAAACATGACATGCTCCTTTATATAATCTAATTAAGTATAATCCATATTTATCATAAATCATTTTTTGACTCCATTCAATACAATTTTTTTTGATTTTTTACTTTTCTGCTTTAAAGTGGGAAATTGTTGACTTTTCAAATATGTAACGGTAAAATGAAAAGAAGAGTTTAAGGAGAAAAATGATGAAAACAGACAATAATTTTACGATTGGTTTTATTGGTCTGGGCTTGATTGGAGGCTCAATAGCCAAAGGAATAAAACGAGTCTTTCCTAATTATAAGATTATAGGATTCGATGAAGATAAAGAAACTTTAAAAGAAGCATTGAAGGACGGTATTGTTGATCAGATATCGGATGGAAATGAAAATGATTTTAAGGATTGTAATTATGTTTTTTTGTGCGCTCCGGTACAATATAATATAATGTATTTACAGGGACTGAAGAATGCCATTTCAAGTAATTGTATTATTACAGATGTGGGAAGTGTAAAAGGAGAAATACATAAAAAGGTTGAAGAACTTCAGATGGAAGAATGCTTTATTGGAGGTCATCCTATGGTGGGATCAGAAAAAGCAGGCTTTTCTTTCAGCTCAGACCGTTTGGTGGAGAACGCATATTATTTTATAACTCCAACAAAAAAAGTAAATGAAGAAAAAGTTAAAGAATTTACCAGTTTTATTGAGGAGTTAGGCGCACTTACGATTTTACTTGATTATAATCAGCATGATGCATTTACTGCTGCAATCAGTCATGTACCTCATATAATTGCAGCTGAACTGGTTCATCTTGTAAAGAATATGGATACAGATAATGGAATATTAAAGCAGCTGGCAGCTGGAGGATTTAAAGATATTACTCGTATAGCATCTTCTTCTCCGGTGGTTTGGGAACAGATTTCCCTTTCAAATAAGAAAAATATCAAAATGTTACTTCTTCAGGCCAAAGATCATCTGGAGGAGATAATTGAGGCATTAGATGAAGAAAATCATGACTATTTAAATACATATTTTAAAGAGGCAGGGGAATATCGGGATTCTGTACCGGATAGTGCAGTAGGTCTTATGGAAAAATCATATGAAATCTTTGTTGATATTCCAGATGAACCGGGAACATTATCTACTACGACTACATTACTTGCGCTGAATAATATCAGTATAAAAAATATTGGTATTATCCATAACAGAGAATTTGAAGAAGGTGTTCTGAAAATTATGCTGTATGATGATAAATCAGCAAAAAGAGCAAAAGAAATTTTAAGAGACAAAAATTATATAGTATATGAGAGGAAATAACAGATGAAACTTACAAGAGTAAACGGACTTCAGGGAGAATTATCAATTCCAGGAGATAAGTCGATTAGTCACCGTGCGGTTATGTTTGGATCCCTTGCAAAAGGAACAACCCATATCAGTAATTTTTTGTCAGGCGCTGATTGTCTGGCAACCATCGACTGCTTTAGAAAAATGGGAGTAGAGATTGAGCAGAATGGAACTGATGTAACAGTTTATGGTAATGGGCTTCATGGGTTAAAACAGCCAGAGGAAATTTTAGATGTAGGGAACAGTGGAACAACAACTCGTCTGATTTCCGGGATTCTTGCCGGACAGGATTTCCAGGTAACACTGTCTGGAGACGCATCATTAAATAAACGGCCAATGAAGCGAATCATGAATCCGCTGAAAATGATGGGAGCAGATATTGAAAGCGTTAATGGAAATGGATGTGCTCCATTGCATATCTGTGGTGGAAAATTAAAAGGAATTCATTATGAATCGCCAGTTGCTTCAGCACAGGTAAAGTCCTGTGCATTATTAGCAGGACTTTATGCAGATGGAAAGACAAGTGTGACAGAACCGGTACTTTCAAGAAATCATACAGAATTAATGCTTCGTTCTTTTGGAGTTCAGGTAGATTCAGAGGGTACAACGGCAACCATTACACCTCCAGATGAAATGTATGCTACGGATATTACTGTTCCAGGGGATATTTCATCCGCAACATTTTTTATTGTTGCCGGACTGATTACTCCAAATTCACATATATGCTTAAAAAATGTTGGAATTAATCCGACTAGAGATGGTATTCTTCGTGTATGCAGAGATATGGGAGCAGATATCACATTGGAGAACATTGTGGACAATGGTGGAGAACCAACGGCAGATATTATTGTAAAAACCAGTCATCTGAAAGGAACAGTTATTGGCGGGGAAGTAATCCCTACTTTAATCGATGAGATTCCGGTTATTGCATTGCTGGCAGCTTTTGCGGATGGAGAAACTGTCATTAAGGATGCTGCTGAATTAAAAGTAAAAGAGTCTGACAGAATTGCATTAACTGTAGATAATCTTGTAAAAATGGGTGTTGATGCAACAGCAACGGATGACGGAATGATTATTCGTGGAGGAAATAAACTTCATGGTGCAAGTATCCATTGTAAATATGATCACAGAATCGCTATGACTTTTTCCATAGCAGGAATAAATGCAGATGGAGAAACAATTATTGAAGATGCAGAATGTGTAGATGTATCTTATCCTACATTTTATGACCAGTTAAATAGTTTGCAAATCAAATAAAATATATTTATTATCAAGAAAGGGACACATTATGGAAAAAAAATATTTCTTTTTTGACATCGATGGAACTTTAACTGACAGGTCAACCAATGAGGTTGTACCAAGTGCACTGGAAACTTTAAGAAAACTTGAAGCAAATGGGCATTTTGTTGCTATTGCCACAGGACGAGCTCATTATAAAGCAGAAAAATTCACTAAGGCCTATGGATTTAAAAATATGGTTTGTAATGGTGGAAACGGCTATGTAATTGACAATGAATTTGTTGAAAACATTCCTCTGGATAAGGAAGGGTGTATAAAGATTGCTAATCAGGCAGAAGAACTGGGATATGGATGGTGTATTGTTTCAGATGATACCAGAGATGTATATATGAAAGATGATTTGTTTCTTCGTCAGGTTGGTAAAAGAAAAGAACCAACTAGATATATTATTGATGATCAGCTGGATCTGGAAGCTGTAGAAAAATATTTCAAAGTATATGTGGCAATTCCAAAAGAAGAAGAAGAAAAACTTACAACAAAAGAGTTAGTAGGACATCTTCGATTTGAACCAGAATATCTGATGTTTCAGCCGGATAATAAAAGAGGTGGAATTATCAATATGATGAAACATCTAAATGCAGATATTAAAGATGTTGTGGTATTTGGCGATGATTACAATGATATGGATATGTTTTGTCCGGAATGGTTTTCTATTGCTATGGGAAATGGATGTCAGGATCTGAAAGATGTTGCAAGTTATGTGACAGATACCAATGTAAATGATGGAATAAAGAAAGCATGTGAGCATTTTCATTGGATTTAGACATTATAGTTTCAAAGATTTAATTAAATATAGAGGGGTTATATGATGAGAATAGGGAAAATCCGTTTGACAGTATTGCTGTTAGTCAGTGCTCTGTTTGTAGATCTTTGCAGCCAGACAGTAATTGAAGCAGCTGGTACAGAGGAAACAACGGCTGTAGAAACAACTACAACAGCTGCTCCTGTAGAAACAACTGTAGCTTATGAAGAATATAAAGGATTTTGGTTTTCTTTTTATGATTACGATGCTTATCGTGTAAAATATAAAAAATGCACAGCATCAAACTTTCGATCTTATTTTACTGGAGTGGTAAAAAAAGGGAAAAATCTTGGAATGAATCATATTATTGTTCAGGTGAGACCTTTTGGAGATGCTATCTATAAGTCAGAATATTTTCCATGGTCAAAATATATATCCGGGAAACAAGGGAAAAGTCCGGGATTTGATCCACTAAAGATTATGGTATCAGTGGCTCATCAAAATGATATGAAGATTGAGGCATGGGTGAATCCATATCGTGTGACAAATGATTCCACAAATTACAAAAGATTATCAAAAAATAATCCGGCAAGGATATGGCATGCTGAGAAATCAACAAAGAGAAATGTTCTTTCATACGGAGGAAGTCTTTATTATAATCCTTCCAAAAAAGCAGTAAAGGACCTGATTATTAACGGAGTAAAGGAAATCGTACAGAACTATGATGTTGATGGTATTCATATGGATGATTACTTTTATCCGTTTTTTACCAAACAAAACGTTAAAACTGCATTTGATGCAAAAGAATACGAAGAATCTTCTTATAAGAAGAGTGGAAAAAGTATCTATGCATATCGTCGTGCACAGGTAAATAGTCTGGTCAGTCAGATGAAAGCTGCTATCAAAAAAATTAATCCGAATGTGACTTATGGCATCAGTCCTGCAGGAAATATCGATAATCTGACTAGCAAGTATTCTTATTATGTTGATATCTATCGCTGGTTGAATTCTACAAAGTATGTAGACTATATATGTCCGCAGATTTACTGGGGATTTAAACATCCAACAGCAAAATTTGATAAAATGACCGATCAATGGATTAATGCGGCAAAAAGTAAAAAGGTAAAACTTTACATTGGAATTGCCGTATATCGAGCGGGGTATTACACAGGAGAAAATCCAAGAGAAAAAAAAGAATGGAGATATGATACCAGTGTTTTGAAGAAGCAGGTATTATACGGACGCGGAAAAGGTGCAGATGGATTTTTATTCTTTGACTATCGGGATTTAAATAGTAAAAGGGGCAGGAAGACAGTAGCAAAATTAAAAACAGTTTTATAATAATTTATAAATTCGGTATTCCATACAATTGGAATAATCTTGCACTTTTACACTTTATTGTGCTATAATTGATATCATTATTTTAACCAAGTCAGAGATGACTTGGTTTCTTACATATAAAATAATAGACAGAAGAGGAGAGAGACTATGAAAATACCTATTTTAATTGCCATGATATTATATATGGCACTAGTTGTAGGAATTGGTGTTGTATTTAGTAAGAAAAATAAGACATCAGAGGATTATTTCCTAGGAGGAAGAGGTCTGGGACCGTGGGTAACAGCCATGAGTGCAGAGGCATCTGATATGAGCAGCTGGCTTTTGATGGGACTTCCTGGACTTGCTTATGCAACAGGATTCAGTCAGGCCGGATGGACTGCTATTGGACTGATCCTGGGAACTTATTTAAACTGGAAGATTGTAGCAAAACGTCTTCGCCATTATACAGAAGTTTCTGAGAATTCCATCACATTACCGGATTTTTTCAGTAATCGTTTTAAGGATGACAAAAAGATCTTAAGCAGTATTGCGGCTATTATGATTCTGGTATTTTTCACTGTATATACAGCATCAGGATTTGCAGCATGCGGTACATTATTTAACTCTGTATTTGGATTGAATTATCAGGCAAGTATGATTGTTTGTGCTATTGTTATTGTCCTTTATACATCACTGGGAGGATTTTTAGCAGCCAGTACAACGGACTTTATTCAGGGATTATTAATGTCTTTTGCAATTGTAATTGTTTTGGCTGTTGGTGTTTCAGCGGTCGGCGGTGTAGGACATGTTATTGAATATGGAAAAGGGCTGGAAGGATTTTTTGATGTGATGAAATACCATGATCCGGCCACTGGACATGCAGTATCACAGGGAGTTATTCCTATTCTTTCCGGATTGGCATGGGGACTTGGATATTTTGGAGTTCCACATGTTCTTGTAAGATTTATGGCAATCCGTAATCCTGAAGAGATGAAGAAATCAAGAAATATTGCAATGACATGGGTTGTCATTTCTCTGACAGTTGCAGTATGCATCGGATTTACAGGAGCTGCATTATATCCTAATGTAGAAGAACTGGCTGGTTCTGGAAATCAGAGAATCTTTATTTATATGACAACACATTTATTTAAAGGACTGCTTCCATTGTTTTTAGCTGGTATTATTTTATCAGGAATTCTTGCAGCAACTATGAGTACATCAGATTCACAGCTGCTGATTGCATCTTCCTGTGTATCAAAGGATTTATTCCAGGGACGTTTCAAAAATAATGCTACAGAAAAACATATTTTAGTTGTGTCAAGAATCACGACAATTGTCATTGCTATTGTTGGTGTTATCATTGCTATGGATGAAAACAGTTCTGTATTCGGACTGGTGGAAAATGCATGGGCAGGTTTTGGTGGTGCCTTTGGACCACTGGTTTTATTTTCATTATTCTGGAAACGTACCAATCTGAAAGGTGCTGTTGCAGGAATGCTCAGCGGAGGTATTCTGGCATTTATCTGGCCAATGACCTTTGCAAAACTGGGCGGTATTTTTGAAATTTATTGTCTGCTTCCTGCGTTTATAGTTTCATCAATCTTTATTATTGTGGTAAGTCTTTGTACAGAAGAACCGGATGAAGTCATACAGAAAGAATTTGAGGAAGCAAAACAATTAAGTAAAAATGAATAAATAATACTGAGGACGAAAAAATTCGTCCTCTTTTTTTGAAAAACTTGTCTTTTTTTCCATAGTATCTTCTTATTGGAATCTGCACATTCTGTTATTGTTCACATAAACTGTTAGTACAGAGAAGAAAGGAGAATGTTTGTGGAAAAATATATGGGGCAGAACTGTTCTTGTCAGAGAGAGCGTTCTATGGAACCAAGATGTGAATATGATACACCTATAAGAAACCACGGAAGATGGAGTCATCGTCATGCCGGTGTTGATTCTATGGTCGTTGCAATGCAGTATGTACCGTGGCAGCATTGGAACCAGATTTATTGTCCAGAAGAAGGATTGAGATATGGAACTATTTTTCCTGAACTAAATAAGCCATTTTATGGGAAAGGAGCCTGTCGTCGATGAATAAATATGATCAGAAAAAATTACTGAATTATATTGATGCAGTCAGTTTCGCCCTGATTGATACTACTATGTATTTAGATACTCATCCGGATGATCAGGAAGCAATCCTTCAGTTTCAAAAGTATCAAAGTGCAAGAAATAAGGCTTTAAAAGAGTATTCCCAATATTTTGAACCTTTAACCATTGATTCAGCAGAAATTACAGATACGTTTACCTGGGCAACGACAAAATGGCCATGGATGAAGGAGGGATGTTGAGATGTGGAATTATGAGAAAAGACTGGAGTATCCGGTAAATATTAAACAGAACAATCCACAGCTGGCAAAAGTTATCATTACTCAGTATGGAGGCCCTAATGGAGAACTGGGAGCCTCTATGAGATATTTATCACAGCGTTTTGCTATGCCGTATAAAGAGGTTTGTGGAGTCCTTACTGATATTGGAACAGAAGAACTGGCACATCTGGAAATTGTTTCTACCATTGTTCATCAGCTGACCAGCGATTTAACACCAGAGCAAATTGTTGCAGGAGGATTTGACCAGTATTATGTGGATCATACTACAGGAGTATGGCCTCAGGCAGCCAGTGGAGAGCCGTTTAGTGCTTCTATGTTTCAGTCTGTTGGTGATCCGATTACAGACTTAAGTGAAGATCTTGCTGCGGAACAAAAGGCACGGACAACGTATGACAATCTGCTTCGCCTGATTAAAGATCCTGATGTGAGAGATCCTATTGCCTTTTTAAGACAGCGGGAGGTTGTGCATTTCCAGCGTTTTGGTGAAGCACTTCGCAGAGTTCAGGAACATTTGGATTCTAAAAACTTCTATGCCTTTAACCCGGCATTTGACTGTAAGTCATAAGGTGAAGAGTAAATTTTTTGCAAAGAAGAGCCATTTTATCGTGGCTCTTTTTGTGTTTTAACATAAGGTATGATAAGATAAGGACAACACAGTTATGATTCAGAAAAAGAAATAAGAGATAGAGAAAAAGGAGGAAGAGAAATACTTCTTCCTTTTCTGTTGATTTTAGAGTAGAATAGAATGAGGTGTATTTAAATAAGGGTATTTTAGGAGGAAAAAATGAAACGAAATTCTGATTTTATGCTTAGAGATATTGCAGGTGAAGTTGTTTTGGTACCAACCGGTCAGGCAACCCAGCAATTTAATGGGCTGATCACATTAAATGAAGTCGCAGCCTTTATCTGGAAAAATCTGGACGAAGCAGGAACCAGAGAACAGCTGGTTAAAATGATCCTGGATGAATTTGAAGTTGATCAGAAGACAGCAGAGGCTGATGTTGATGGATTTATAAATGCTTTAAAAGAACATGATATGATAGTTGAGTAATTGAATGATGAAAATAGTTGATAATGAGAAACTGATTCCGGTATTAAGGGAATTGATACAGCAAGGAAAATCTGTAAATCTACTGATTAGTGGCAGCAGTATGAGTCCCTTTTTGATTCATCACAGGGATTATATTATATTTGAAAAGCCAGAAAAGCCATTAAAGAGAGGTAATATGGTTTTTTATCAGAGACCTAACGGCGCATATGTGATGCATAGAATCCATCATATTGATAAGAAGGGTAATCTGTTTATAATTGGTGATGCACAAACACAGATAGAAGGACCTGTGGATCAGAACTGTGTATTTGGAATCGTCACGAAAGTAAAGAGAAAAGGAAAATGGATAGAACCAGGAGATTTCTGGTGGGAGTTTTTTGAACATATATGGGTTCATATGATACCAGTACGTCATCTTTGTACAAAACTATATGGAATAATATACAGAATACGTTCAGCCGTATCTGTAGAAGATAAAAAATAATAAGACTTTAAAAGGAGGAAATGTTATGGGACAGGTTTTTAAGTTTCATAATGATGTAGATACTGACCAGATTATTGCATCCCAGTATTTACTTTTGCCAAATATTGAAGAAATGAAAGTGTATACTTTTGAATCAATTGACAAAGATTTTGCAAAAAAAGTGAAGGAAGGGGATATTGTTGTTGCAGGAGAGAATTTTGGATGTGGTTCTTCCAGAGAACAGGCACCAAGTGTATTAAAAGCACTGGGTGTGAAAGCAGTTGTTGCTAAATCTTTTGCACGAATTTTTTATAGAAATTCAATTAATATCGGGCTGCCGGTCATTATAAGCAAAGATCTGTATGATAAAGTGGAAGATCAGGACCAGATAGAAATTGACTTGACTAAAGGATTAATAGAACTGGATAAGGAGACACTTCCTTGTACAAAATTACCACCATATATGCAGAATATTTTAGATAATGGTGGATTGATCAGTTTTTTGAATAAGGAGGAAGCATAAATATGGGAATGACCATTGGAGAAAAAATTATTGCACGTGCTGCAAAGGTTGATCAGGTGAAAGCAGGAGAAATTCATACCATTGAAGTGGATCGTCTTATGAGTAATGACGGAACAACACATCTGACCATTGATATGTATCATAATCAGCTGAAAAATCCTCGTATTGCGGATAAAGATAAACTGGTGTTTATTATGGACCATAATGTACCGGCTGAGAATCCCAAGACAGCAGCAGCTCATCGTAAAATGCGTAATTTTGCCAAAGAACATGATATTAAGCTGTATGAAGGAAAAGGTGTCTGTCATCAGATCATGGTTGAAAACCACGTATGTCCTGGAGAATTTATTATGGGTGCCGATTCTCATACATGTACATATGGAGCACTGGGAGCTTTTGGAACTGGAATTGGATGTACAGATTTCCTGTATGCCATGGTAACAGGACAATCCTGGGTACTGGTGCCTGAAACCATTCGTTTTGAATTGACAGGTAAATTAAAAGAGGGAGTATATGCCCGCGATCTGATGCTTTCCATTATCGGAATGGTTGGAGCAAATGGCTGCAACTATAAAGTTATGGAGTTTGCAGGTGAAGGTGCTCATAATCTTGATATTGATGAACGTCTGGTACTCTGTAATCTGGCAGTGGAAGCAGGAGCAAAAACCGGTATTGTAGAGCCAGATGAAAAAGTAGTGGAGTATATTGAAAGTCGCGGACGAAAAGCAGATAATCTGTTTGTCAGTGATGATGATGCGGAATTTGAAAAAGTATATCATATTAATCTTGATGAGATTGAACCGGTAGTTGCAAGACCTCATCAGATTGATGATGTAGTTCCTGTTGGTGAAGTGCAGGATGTCAAAATCGATGAGGCATTTTTAGGTTCCTGTAACAATGGGCGAATTGAAGAACTGCGTGTTGCCGCAGAAATCTTAAAAGGTAAAAAAGTTAATGACCATGTAAGATTTATTATTGCACCGGCATCAAATGAAGTATATTTACAGGCATTAGAAGAAGGACTCATTGATATTTTCATGGAATCAGGAGCTATGGTGATGAACTGTAACTGCAGTGTCTGCTGGGGAAGCTGTCAGGGGGTTATTGGAGAAGGAGAAGTATTAATATCTACCGGAACCAGAAACTTTAAAGGACGTGCAGGACATCCGGATTCCTTTGTATATCTTGGATCAGCAGCAACAGTAACAGCGTCAGCAATTGCAGGAACTATTGTAGGCGCATAGGAATATTTTATATAGAAAAGGAAGTTTAATATGGAACAGTTTACAGGTAAAGTCTGGGTGCTGGGTGATGATATTGATACGGATATTATTATTCCTACAGAATATCTGGCACTTCCGACAGTAGAAGATATGAAACAGTATGGATTTTCACCACTTCGTCCGGAACTTGCAGGACAGATTGGTGAAGGAGACATTATTGTTGCAGGGAAAAACTTTGGATGCGGATCTTCCAGAGAACAGGCACCAGAAATCATCAAGGCACTGAAAATTAAATGTGTCATTGCAAAGTCATTTGCCAGAATCTTTTTCCGCAATTCCATTAATAACGGGTTGCTTTTAATTGAAAATGACAAGATTCAGGATGCAGTAAAAGAGGGAGATACCATTGATGTAACCCTTGGAGAAAAAATTGTACATAACGGTGAAACATATGAGATTCATTCTCTTCCGGATAATCTGATGGAAATCATCAATGCCGGTGGATTAGTGGAAGCAATGAAAAAAAGAAACGGGGTGAAATAAGTATCATGGGAAGTACAATGATTGAAAAGATTATCAGCAGAAATATTGGAGCTGAGTCAGTTAAACCAGGACAAATTGTTACGGTAAATGTGGATCGTGTTATGATACATGATATTTTTATCCCTTTTGTTGCAGATAAATTTGAAGAAATGGGATTTACAAAGTTATGGGATCCTGACAAAGTTGTTTTGATTTATGATCACATGGTGCCGGCAAGTACTGTGGATGATATTCGTCATTTCAAAATTGGAGATGCATTTGCTGAAAAATACGGAATGACCCATGTTCACAGAAGTGATGGAATCTGCCATCAGCTAATGACAGAATGCGGTTATGCAAAACCAGGAAATATTGTGTTTGGAACAGATTCACACACAACAACTTATGGATGTGTCGGATGTTTCTCTTCAGGTATCGGATATACAGAAATGGCATCTATTCTTGGTACAGGGGAATTGTGGGTAAGAGTTCCTGAAACCATTAAAGTTGTGGTAAATGGAAAATTACCGGAAAATGTCAGTGCAAAAGATATTATTTTAAGACTGATTGGTGATTTGAGAGCTGACGGAGCAACGTATAAAGCATTAGAATTTTCAGGAAGCACTATTGATGAAATGAGTGTTGCATCCAGAATGAGTATGTCTAATATGGCGATTGAAGCTGGTGCAAAATGTGCTTTGTTTGCACCGGATGAGAAGACAGCCGAATATTCTAATGTTGAACTATCTGATGTGGATTGGATTTACGGGGATGAAGATGCCCAGTATTGTCAGACGATTACATATAATGCGGAAGATCTGGTACCAGTGGTTGCCTGTCCATCTCAGGTGGATAAGATTCGTAATGTCAAAGAAGTTGAAGGTACAGAACTTGATCAGGTCTTTATTGGATCTTGTACCAATGGACGTCTGGAAGATTTGAAAGCAGCTGCAGAGATTTTAGATGGCAAGAAGGTTGCAGATTATGTAAAACTCATTGTAACTCCAGCCAGCAGAAAAATTTACAAAGAAGCTGCAAAGGCAGGTTATTTAACCATTTTAGCCAAGGCTGGAGCCATTATTACACAGCCGGGATGTGGACTTTGCTGCGGACGTGCGGGAGGAATTCTTACTGACGGAGAAAAAATTCTGGCAACAAATAATCGAAATTTCCTTGGAAGAATGGGAACATCTAAGGTTGAAATATATCTTGGATCACCAAAAACAGCAGCAGCTTCTGCTGTTGCAGGGAAAATTGTAGAAGCATAATGTTTAAAGAGATGTCCCCCGTTTTATGTGCGTAAAGCTATAAGCGGGGGATAACAAATATATATGAAAGAATAGGACAGAAAATAAGATGACGAATTTATTAATTTCTTTTTTTATTAAAGATAAGGATAATGTAAAGGATGCGAAGGTACGAAACGCATATGGCGTGCTTGGAGGAATCGTAGGAATTGGCTGTAATATTATGTTATTTATCTGTAAGTTTTTTGCAGGAATTATTACCGGAGCAATTTCTATTACGGCAGATGCATTTAATAATCTTGCGGATGCGGCTTCTTCCATTATCACGTTAATTGGTTTTCATATGGCGGGGAAGCCTGCAGATGAGGATCATCCATTCGGACATGGAAGAATGGAGTATATTTCAGGACTTATTGTTGCATTGGCAATTTTGATGATGGGTGTAGAATTATTTAAGACTGCAGTATCTAAGATTGTGAATCCAGAAGAAATAACCTTTCAGGCAGTATCAATTATAATTTTAGTATTATCAATTCTTGTAAAATTCTGGATGTCTGTATTTAATAATAAAATAGGGGATAAAATTCAGTCAGAGACAATGAAAGCTACCGCAATGGATAGTCTGAATGACTGTATTTCCACAGCTGCTGTTCTTGGTGGAATGCTTATCTTCCATTTTATGGGATATAATCTGGATGGATATATAGGAATTTTTGTAGCATGTTTTGTCCTTTGGGGTGGCTATGGTGCAGTCAGAGACACGCTAGATCCTCTTTTAGGTGAAACACCGGATCCAGAGCTGGTTGAGAATATTGAAGATATGGTTATGCGTCATGATATGATTATTGGAATTCATGATATGATAGTCCATGATTATGGCCCGGGTCGGAGAATTGTATCTCTTCATGCAGAAGTTCCATATAATGTTGATATTTTAGAAGCTCATGATCTGATCGATCATGTGGAAATGCGTCTGATGCAGGAATATCGATGCGAGGCAACAATTCATATGGATCCGGTTGTAACAGACGATGAAGAAACTACTAAGAGCAAACAGCTTGTGGAAACCTTGATTCATAATTACGATGAGACATTATCCATTCATGATTTTCGTATGGTGAAAGGAAAGACTCATACAAATGTAATTTTTGATATGGTAATCCCATATGGGGAAAATTATCAGGTAAATAAAATTGTGAAAGATGTCCGACAAAAAATTCAGCAGGAGCTGCCGGGAAATCATTTTGCAGTGATTAAGGTTGATCGAAATATGGTGATGTAGTGAAAATTGAAAAAAGAAAAATTTTATTCAGAAAATAAAGAGAAAAAGAAAAGATAGATTGGTATATAATCTGTCTTTTTCTTTTTTTTCTTGACAGTTCCCTTACGTTACCCTTTATGATAGACTAAAGAGAGAATCAGGAGGTATGGCCATGACCAAAGATGGATATTATACATCCGGGGAGTTTGCCAGAAAGGCGAATGTAACTCTTCGCACGATTCGTTATTATGATCGGCAGGGGATTTTAAAACCCAGTAAAGTTGCAGATAACGGATATCGTCTATATACAGATGCTGATTTTGCTAAGCTTCAGAAAATTCTGTCTTTAAAGTATCTTGGATTTTCTCTGGAAGAAATCATGACAATGACAATTAACGATAATGACAGAGATTATATAAAAGAATCCATAAGACTTCAGTTGAATCTGGTACAGAAAAAGATGGAACATTTAAAGATGGTAGAACAGTCCCTGAAGGATACAGCGAAACGTATGGAGAATGCGGAAGAAATTGATTGGAATGAGGTCATCAACTTACTGCATGTAACTAATATGGAAAAGAGTCTGGTGGAACAATATAAGAATTCTTCTAATTTAAATATTCGGATTGGACTTCATCAGAAATATTCACAGAACCCGGTTCCATGGTTTGACTGGATTTTTCAGCAGATTCATTTGCAAAAAGGAGAAAAAGTTCTAGAGCTTGGTTGCGGTACAGGAGAACTGTGGAAAGGACACGGGAAAGAGATTCCAGAAGGAGTAAAGATTATTTTATCTGATCAGTCTAAAGGAATGGTTGAAGATGCTAAAAAGAATATAAATGATGATTCTGGAATGTTTTCCTATGAGACATTTGACTGTAATGTAATTCCAAAAGAAAATCATAAATTTGATAAAGTTATAGCTAATCATGTGCTGTTCTATCTTCCGGATCGGCAGAAAGTATTTCGGGAAGTGCATAGGGTTTTAAAGCCGGGAGGCTGTTTTATCTGTAGTACATATGGATCACAGCATATGCAGGAAATTACTCAGCTGGTAAAAGAATTTGATAAGAGAATTATATTATCTGCCAATACATTATATGATGTGTTTGGACTGGAAAATGGAGAAAAGCAGTTAAGACAGGTTTTTACGGAAGTAGAAGAAATTGATTATCAGGATGAACTTCTGGTAGATCAGCCGGAACCGTTGATTTCTTATATTTTATCCTGTCATGGAAATCAGCATGAATATTTAAATCACAGATATCTGGAGTTTAAAGAATTTGTCCGAAAAAAAATTGCAACAGAAAAAATTATGAGAATAACCAAATCTGCAGGAATTTTTATTTGCAAATAAGAAAGGAAAAGATATGAAAGTTTTTGTAACAGGTGTAAAAGGTCAGCTTGGTCATGATGTAATGAATGAGTTGAAAAAGCGGGAAATTCATGCCATTGGTGTGGATATTGATGAAATGGACATTACAGATGCAGATCAGGTGGAAAAAGTAATTAGAGATGCGGCACCGGATGCCGTGATTCATTGTGCAGCCTATACAGCAGTGGATGCAGCAGAAGAAAATGTGGATATTTGCCGAAAAGTTAATGCACAGGGAACAGAAAATATTGCAAAAGTATGTGAAACACTGGACATTAAAATGATGTACATTAGTACTGATTATGTATTTAATGGACAAGGGGAAAGACCATGGGAGCCAGACGATGAAAGGGAACCATTAAATGTTTATGGACAGACCAAATATGAAGGTGAACTGGCAGTTGAAAAATATGTAAAGAAATTTTTTACCGTCCGTATTGCATGGGTATTTGGAATTAATGGAAAGAATTTTATTAAAACAATGCTGAACCTGGGGAAAACACATGATAAATTGACGGTTGTCAATGATCAGACAGGTTCTCCGACTTATACTTATGATCTGGCAAGACTTTTGGTTGATATGATTCAGACAGAAAAATATGGAAGATATCATGCAACCAATGAAGGGCTTTGTACCTGGTATGAGTTCGCCTGTGAGATTTTTAAACAGGCAGGAATGGATGTTTCTGTATCACCGGTAACAAGTGATGAATATCTATCCAAAGCAAAACGTCCGGCAAACAGTCGGATGGATAAGAGTAAATTAGCAGAAAACGGATTTCAGCCGTTGCCTGAATGGCAGGATGCTTTAAAGAGATACTTAAAAGAGATTGAATATTAGGAGGAAAATCATGGGAAAAATCACAGTCACACCTTGTGAAATCGAAGGACTTTATGTTATTGAACCAACAGTATTTAAAGATGAAAGAGGATATTTTGTAGAAACTTACAATCAAAATGATATGAAAGAAGCCGGACTTGATATGGTATTTGTACAGGATAATCAGTCCATGTCAACCAGAGGTGTTTTAAGAGGTCTTCATTTTCAGAAACAGTATCCTCAGGGAAAACTGGTTCGTGTGGTCAGGGGAAAAGTGTTTGATGTTGCAGTGGATTTAAGATCAGATTCTGAAACTTACGGAAAATGGTTTGGTGTAGAATTGTCTGCTGAAAATATGAAACAGTTTTACATTCCAGAAGGGTTTGCACATGGATTCCTGGTTCTTTCAGACGAAGCAGAATTCTGTTATAAATGTACTGATTTTTATCATCCGGGAGATGAAGGTGGACTTCTTTGGAGTGATGAGGAAATCGGTGTAGACTGGCCTCTGGAAGAAGGAGTTGATCTGATTATTTCAGAAAAAGACCAGAAATGGAAAGGTTTAAGTGAAACATTTAAGTTTTAAATGGAAAAAGAAAGGAATGGTGAACTGCCAATGAAAGGAATTATACTTGCCGGAGGATCTGGTACAAGATTGTATCCACTGACAATGGTAACATCTAAACAGCTGCTTCCAATTTATGATAAACCTATGATATATTATCCTCTTTCTGTGTTGATGAATGCAGGAATTCGTGAAATTCTGATCATATCCACACCAGACGATACACCAAGATTTCAAGCTCTTCTGGGAGATGGACATCAGTTTGGAATAAATCTCCAATATGCAGTACAGCCTTCTCCAGACGGACTTGCGCAGGCCTTTATTATCGGAGAGGAATTTATCGGGGATGATAGCGTTGCCATGGTTCTCGGAGATAATATTTTCCACGGGCATGGATTAAAGAAACGTTTGCTTCGTGCAGCTAATAAAAAGCAGGGGGCAACAGTCTTTGGCTATTATGTGGATGATCCGGAACGATTTGGTATTGTAGAATTTGATTCCGATGGGAAAGCAGTATCTATTGAAGAAAAACCAGAAAAACCTAAATCAAATTATTGTGTGACAGGATTATATTTTTATGACAACCGTGTTGTAGAATATGCAAAACAATTGAAACCGTCAGCTCGTGGAGAATTGGAAATTACAGATTTAAATAAGATTTATCTGGAACATGGAGAGCTGGAAGTTGAACTTCTGGGGCAGGGATTCACATGGCTGGATACAGGAACTCATGAATCTCTTGTGGAGGCAACTAACTTTGTAAAAACGGTAGAGACACATCAGCATAGAAAAATAGCCTGTCTGGAAGAAATCGCCTATTTAAATCACTGGATTACAAAAGATCAGTTGATGACAGATATCGAACCGTTAAAGAAAAATCAGTATGGACAATATCTCTTGGATGTAATGGCAGGAAAATTTTTGGATAAGTAAGGAGAAGTATTAATGAAAATATTAGTAACAGGTGGAGCCGGATTTATCGGCGGAAATTTTGTTCATCATATGGTAAACAAATATCCTGATGATGAAATCGTAAATCTGGATCTTCTGACCTATGCAGGAAATCTGGAAACATTAAAACCAGTGGAAGATAAACCCAATTATAAATTTGTAAAAGGTGATATTGCAGACCGTCCGTTTATTATGGATTTGTTTGAAAAAGAAAAATTTGATATTGTAGTAAACTTCGCAGCAGAAAGTCATGTGGATCGTTCCATAGAAGATCCATCTATTTTTGTGAAAACTAATGTTGAAGGAACCGTGGTCCTTTTGGATGCAGCAAAAAAATATGGTGTGAAACGTTATCATCAGGTATCTACCGATGAAGTATACGGAGATCTTCCATTGGACCGACCAGATTTATTCTTTACAGAAGAAACCCCTCTTCATACTTCAAGTCCATATAGCAGTTCCAAAGCAAGTGCAGATTTATTTGTTCTTGCATATCATAGAACCTTTGGATTGCCAGTGACGATTTCCAGATGTTCCAACAACTATGGACCATATCACTTTCCAGAAAAACTGATTCCTTTAATGATCAGCCGTGCACTGGCAGATGAAGAACTCCCTGTTTATGGAAAGGGTGAAAATGTACGTGACTGGCTTCATGTATCAGATCACTGTGAAGCCATTGATCTGATTATTCACAAGGGAAAAGTTGGTGAAGTTTATAATGTTGGAGGACATAATGAACGTACAAATCTGGAAGTTGTTAAAACAATCCTTAAAGCGCTGGATAAACCGGAAAGTCTGATTAAGTTTGTTACAGATCGTCCAGGACATGATATGCGTTATGCTATTGATCCAACGAAACTGGAAACAGAGCTTGGATGGAAACCACAGTACAATTTTGATACTGGAATTAAACAGACTATTCAATGGTATCTGGATAACAAAGAATGGTGGCAGAACATTTTATCCGGAGAATATGCAAATTATTTTGACAAGATGTACGGAAATCGTTTATAAGTTTTATGAAAAAATCAATGAAAGTAAGGCGGCTGTTATATTGGAGTGTAACAGCCGTTCTTATGATTGCAATTTTTCTGTTTTCTGCCAAAACAGGAAATGAATCTTCGAAAATGAGCATTGGTTATGCCAAAGAATTAGCGAAACTTCTTGGACGAATTGGCATTTTTGATGTTTCTACTCCGGCATTGCTGATGATGCATGCAGAAAGTGTTCATACCTTTGTGCGAAAAATGGCACATTTTACAGAATATGCAGTGCTGGGATTTTTTAGTTATCAGGCAATCACCTGTGATCTGCCAAATTCTAAAAAATCAGTCATTACGGCTCAGATACTTTGCACAAGTTATGCCATAACAGATGAAATTCATCAAATTTTTGTTCCAGGAAGAGAAGGAAAGGTATTTGATGTGGGCATCGATAGTTTTGGGGCGTTGACTGGAATTATTCTGGCACATTTTCTGTTTCAGTACATAGAATATCACAAGGAATCAATGTGAGGTTTTTATGCCAGGAGTAATTTTAGATGCGGGGCACGGTGGTTTTGACAATGGAGCCCAATATAATGGAAGAAGAGAAAAAGATGATAATCTTCGTCTGACTCTTGCAGTTGGAGAGATTCTTGCCCGAAATGGAATACCTGTTTCTTATACCAGACAAAGTGATATTTATCAGTCTCCATCGGAAAAGGCAAGAATTGGAAATGCCAGTGGAGCAGATTATTTTATTTCATTTCACCGGAATTCCAGTCCCAATGCCAACCAGTATCATGGAGTGGAAACGCTGGTGTTTGATGACAGTGGAAGAAAAGCAGAGATGGCCAGGAATATAAATGCACAGCTGGAGAATATTGGGTTTCGAAATATCGGAGTGCAGACAAGGCCGAATTTAACAGTACTTCGAAGGACTAATATTCCTGCAGTGCTAATTGAAACGGGATTTATAAATTCTGATCAGGATAATGAACGATTTGATGAACGATTCCAGGATATTGCTCAGGCAATTGCTGATGGAATTATGGAAACCATAGGAACGGGACAGATGCCTTTAAGTGGTATTTACCGGGTGCAGATTGGGTTATACAGAAATTTTTCCAATGCGCAGTATGCGTTAAACGAGGCAGTTGCTCAGGGATTTGATGGAGATATTGTATATGAAGCACCTTATTATGCAGTTCAGCTGGGAGAATTTGATACATTAGATGAAGCTGTAAATCTGGAAAATCAGCTAAAGCAAAAAGGATATGATACGTTGGTTGTAAAAAAGTAAATATTTAAAACAAAGAGCCTTATTTCAAAAATTATGAAATAAGGCTCTATTCAATAAAAATATAATTTGTTATAATGCTTGCTGAGAATGTCTGAGAGAAAGGAAGATGAGAAAAATGGAAATTATACAGATGTTGTCAGGTCCTTTTATTGGAGCATTGATAGGATATTGTACCAACTATATTGCAGTGAAAATGCTGTTTCGCCCGTTAAAACCTGTAATGATTGGAGGAATTCAACTGCTATTTACTCCTGGAATTATTCCAAAAAGAAAGCCAGAGCTTGCAAAAGCAGTTGGAAAAGCGGTGGGAAATTCTTTGCTTCGTACAGAAGATCTGGAACAGGTTCTGATTTCAGAAGAAATGAAAGATACAATTACAGAAGGAATCATGAACTCTCTTGAAGCAGAGATTCATGGGAAAAATATAGAAGAATTTCTTCAGGGAGTTATAGAGGAAGAAAAATATCAGGGAAAAAGAGAAAAATTAAAAGATTATGCAACAGAAAGAGTCGTAAATGCAATATCTGATATTGATATCGGAACTTTGCTTGCACAGAAAGGACAAGCGGTACTGAGTCAGATGGGCGGTATGCTGGCAATGTTTATAAATGAAGATACTATTCAGATGATCACACAGCCTTTGGGAGAAAAAATAAAAGAATATATTAATAATGAGGGGAAAGAGCTGATTGAAGAGCGCATATCAATTGAAATCCAGAGAATAGAGACAATGGAAATGGAAAATGTTTTTAATGATAGTGTTAAGGAGCATATGAAGGAATCCATAAAAGAAATGTATGATCGTCTGGTCAAAGGAAATATTACTATTATTATGAAACATTTTAAAATACAGGAAATTGTAGAATCCAAGATTAATGATATGGATGCTATTCAACTGGAAAAACTGGTTATGTCAGTGATGAAAAATGAACTTGGAATGATTGTAAATCTAGGTGCTATCATAGGATTTGTGATTGGAATATTGAATGTATTTATTTAACAGACTTCCAATGGGCATTTTCAGCTTGTTGCCAATAAGATGGAAAAATTATGTAAATAAAAGCATAGACTGTTAAAAAAGATTGGGAATGATTTTTTGAAGCCTTATCATAAGATTTTATCCAAAATAACGGTTATTATCATTTTTTGTCTCTCTGTGTTCGGTGTGTTTAAAAATATGCAGGAATTTCTTCAGAAAAATATTTATGTCTGGGATGAGAGAGAAGAACGGAAAATTCCTATTTACTGTGTAGATACCAAAGAAAAGGTTTTAAGTCTTACTTTTGATGTGGCATGGGGAAATGAAGATATGAATGATATTCTTCAGATACTGAAAAATGAGAAGGTAAAGGCCACATTTTTCTTTTCTGGTGACTGGATAAACAGATATCCCAAAGATGTGAAGAAGGTATTTAAAGAAGGTCATGATATTGGAAATCATGGTGATAATCATAAATATATGACTAAATTATCCAAAGAGGAACAGCAAAAAGAAATTCAGGGAGCTCATGATAAAGTAAAGGGTTTGCTGGGAATTTCAATGGATTTGTTTCGTCCGCCATATGGTGACTATAATTCTGAAGTTATAAAAAATGCGGAAGAAATGGGGTATTACAGTATTCAATGGAGTGTAGACAGCCTGGACTGGATGGAACCGGGAGTAGATGAAGTTATTAATAAGGTATGCAATCATAAGGCACTGGAAAATGGAGCTATCATTTTGATGCATACAGGAACAAAATGTACGAAAGAAGCATTGCAGCCAATGATTCAGGATTTGAAGAAAAAAGGCTATAAATTTGTACCGGTGTCTCAATTGATTTATCGCAAAGGTTATCGGATAGATCCAACAGGAAAACAGAAAAAGTATTAGCTATTGACAAAAAACAGAGAAATAGGGATAATATTAAAAAATAAACAAATTGCATAATTTAATGGTTGTTCTGTAATGGAGCATGAAATTGGAATCAGGTGTGAATCCTGAGCGGTCCCGCCGCCGTGATGAGGAGTCAAAGCAAAGATACCACTGGGAAACTGGGAAGGTGCCAAGACGTTGAATCAGAGCCGGAATACTTGCCATTATCTAAGGATATACTTTACGATGAATAGAGTCGTTCTCTTGATGCAAATAATAATGCCATATCTTTTTTGTGCAAAGAAGGATCAGTACATGGATACTATAATTTTTCTTTGGATTGAAGATGTGGTTTGTTCTGTGTACTAAAGTAGATCCTTAAATGCAAAATGATAAGCATGGAGGATCTATTTTTTATGAAAAAAATTATTACATGGCTGTTGATCGTAATGATGATGATTTCTGTTACAGCCTGCACCAAAGAAGATGAAAGCAAAAATCAGGCAAAGCAGGAAACTGCAACACAAAAGACCTTATCAACAGAAACGAAGAAAGAAAAGAGTACGGAAAAAAAGCAGGCTAAGTCAGAGAAAAAAGGAAAAGAAACACAAAAAAAGAAAAAGTCAAAGAAAACGGGAAAAAACCAAGAGGTAACAGAGACAAAGAAATCTGAAAAGAAATCTACAACAAAAAATGAAACAAAAACTACCGAAAAAAAGAAAGAACAAAGTACCACCGCCAATACTACAAGTGCAAAGGATGAACACTATTGTCAGATAGTGATCAGCTGTAAAACTGTACTAAATCATAAAGAACAGCTTCAGTCTAATTATCAAATCCCATCTGGTGGAAGAATTTACAGCGGGAAAATAAAGATTGAAGAGGGGGATACAGCTATGACGGTTCTTAGAAAAACCGGTGTGGAAATTGACACATCTAAGGGTTATGTTCAGGGCATTGATGGATTATATGAATTTGACTGTGGAAGAAATAGCGGATGGATGTATAAAGTCAACGGGAACTTTCCTAATGTAGGAGCATCACAGTATAAGCTCGACGATGGAGATGAAGTACAATGGTTGTATACCTGTGAAAAAGGGGATTTATAGTATGAAAAAAGTACTGGAACGAACGCATCCAGCAGTACTTCTGGTTTATTTTCTGGTGAATTTTGTGGCAGTCGTATGGAGCAGACATCCATGGATGACCGGTATTCAGACCGTTTGTTTGTGCACCATGTATTTATACCATCAAAAAAACATTAAAAAATTGTTACCTTATGGAGGGGTTTTCTGTCTGGCAGCAATAACAAATCCTTTGTTTGTACAAAGGGGACGGACGATTCTGTTCTATATCGGAAATATACGTATTACCTGGGAAGCGTTCCTTTATGGAATTCATTATGGATGTCTTCTTGTTAATGTATTATGGATGTTTTCTATTATGAATCGATATTTTCGAAGGGAACATTGGATTTATATATCCGGATCAGTATTCCCCCAAACAGGTGTTATCTTGTCTATGGCTATGGGACTGATTCCTAAATATAAAAAACAGGCAGGTCTTATGATGGAGGCACAGAAAAATTTAAAAAAAGAGTCCATGTTCCGAAGGGTAATGAAAGTTTTTTCTATGGAAACAACCTGGGCTTTTGAAAATTCTATGGACCAGCTGGATTCAATGAATGCCAGAGGATACGGAATGAAAAAACGCTCGCATTTTCATTTGTTCCAATTTGAACGAAAGGATATGTTCCGGCTGGTGCAAATCCTTCTCCTGGCAGCATTTAACGGATACGGATATGTAAAATATTATTCCAGGTTTTTCTTTTATCCAATGATTATCTGGAATCCAGTAAAAAATGTAGATTGTATTTTTATAATTTTGATGGCAATACAGATTTTATTGCCATTTTTGTGGAGGGATGGGAATTATGTATCAGATTAAAAATCTTTCCTTCCGGTATGCACTTGCAAAGGAAAATTCAATTAGAGAGGTTTCATTAAATATTGAGGAAGGAACCATGGTTTTAATTGCAGGACCAAGCGGATGTGGAAAGACAACCCTGCTGCGTCATTTAAAAAAGGAACTGATGCCGAAAGGGAAAAGAAAAGGTGAGGTTTTTTATAAAGGAAAACCATTAGAACAATTAAAGCCAGAGGAATCTGTGGGTGAAATTGGTTATTTATTTCAGGATCCTTCCAGTCAGATGGTAATGGATACTGTATGGCATGAAATTGCCTTTGGACTTGAAAATCTGGGAATGCATTACCAGCAGATGAAACGGACTGTGGCAGAAATTGTGAATTATTTTGATTTGCAGGAAATATATAACAGCAGAACGGATGAATTATCCGGTGGACAAAAGCAAATGGTAAACTTGGCGGCATTGACTGCAATGCATCCCAGGGTACTGGTACTGGATGAACCAACGGCACAGCTTGATCCCATTGGCAGGAAAAATTTTCTAGCAATGGTTGAAAAACTTCAAAAAGAATTTCAGATGACGATTATTATGGCAGCACACAATCTGGAAGATGTAATGGAAATGGCAGATCAGTGTATTTTCATGAAAGATGGAAGGGTTTTTACTCAGGGAACAGCAAAAGCGGTTATTGAAGATTTGATTCACAAAAAATCAGCAATGGTACAGTATCTTCCCCAGATGATTCGTCTGGCAGGAAAATTTCATATAGAGCCAACATTTTCTATGATGAAAATGAGAAATGCCATACAGGATTGTTCTTATGATGTGCTGGTAAAGGAAAAACAGGGAAATGGAATTGCTATGGAAATAGCCCATCTGTATGCAGGATATGGGAAAGATTCAGTACTTAATAATTTATCCTTAAAAATAAAAAATCAGGAGATATTTGCGGTAGCAGGAGCCAACGGAAGTGGAAAATCTACTCTTCTAAAATGTATTGCAGGACAAATGTCTTATGATGGAAAAGTAAAGTGTAAAAAGAGAATAGTATATCTGCCTCAAGATCCGACAGTAGTGTTTGTGAAAGAACGTCTTATAGATGATTTGAAAGAAATAGGTGAAGGGCAGGAAGAAAGGATGGATAAGCTTTTAGAGAATAGTGGATTAAAGGAAAAGCTTCAGAGTCATCCTTATGACCTTAGCGGAGGACAACGACAGATGGCGGCTTTGATCAAAGTTCTTTTGGGCAATCCGGAAATTCTTTTGCTTGATGAACCTACCAAAGGAATGGATCGGCAGCATGTGAGGCGATTTGGGCATTTTCTTTTTGAATTACAGGAAGAGGGTGTAACTATTTTATGTGTAACCCATGATCTGGAATTTTGTGCAGAGTTTGCGGATCGAATAGGAATGATGTTCAATGGAAAGATTGAAAGTGTAGATGTACCGGAGAAATTTTTTCAGGAGAATTATTTTTATACCACTGCTTCTGCAAAGATAACAAGAGATATGGATAAAACGGTAGTATTGCCGGAGAATGTGAGGTGCCTGTGAATATTGTGATGATAACATTTGCAGGAATATCCTGTATTCCATATTACTTTAAATATGAATCCAGAAAGCCACAGACAAGGGAGACAGTAGTTTTGGCAGTTATGGTTTCATTAACAGTTATGTCCAGAATTATTTTTGGAATAATACCAGGGTTTAAGCCGGTCAGTGCCATGGTAATCATATGTGGTATGGTTTTTGGCAGAGAGTCAGGATTTGTATGCGGCTCCATGAGTGCGTTTGTTTCTAACTTCTTTTTTGGACAAGGTCCATGGACAGTGTTTCAGATGTTTTCATGGGGAATGATTGGATGGATTGCCGGTATTTTAAATCGGAAACAAATATTAGAAAAAAACAGATTAACACTGATGATTTATGGAATTATGGCAGGAATATTCTTTTCTATGCTTATGGATGTCTGGACTGTTCTTGCTGCAGGAGAAGAGTTTCAATGGACACGATATATAGCAATACTGGCAACATCAATACCTGTAACAGTAGAGTATTGTGTATCAAATGTAATATTTTTATGGATATTGACCCCTGTATTAATAAAAAAATTAAGCAGGGTGAAATATAAATATGGATTTTTCGATGAAAGGGAAATTCAGCAATAAAAACACGGAGAAATAAGGAGGAAATGTATGAAACAAATGAAGAAAATCGTAGCAGCGATTACAGTATTAGCTGTAATGTTAACAAGTTATGTGCCGGTGTCAGCTTCAGTTACAACAGCACAGACACCAACAACATCAGAAGAAGCAAAGTTAAACTGGGCTAAGAAAATAGGTCAGTTGTCAGACTGGTCATCTCATAACTATAATAATCTATCTGAAATTGCAATATCCGGACAGTATATTTATGCAGCCGATGATAGTCAGCATCGTGTTATAAAGATTGATAAATCAAATGGAGAAATCATAGCAGAAGGAAAATATATTGATTCTGAGTATTTGATTCATTATGGGGCTTCTGTATGCTATGGTGAAGGAAAGGTTTTTGTTGGTTATGATAACGGAATCATTCAGGCTTTTGATGCAGAATCTTTGGAATCTCTCTGGGTCAGTGAAAAGGCAGATGATGCAATTTCTGCAAAGATGATATATGATAATGGAACTTTATATGCTGGAACAGGAAGCTATGCAGGAGCCGGTTCTTACTATGCTGTTAGCGTAAAAGATGAAGATCCAGAAAAGAAAGATGAAATAAAGAAGTTTTTATGGCATTATCAATCAGATTCAACATTTTACTGGAATCAGGGTGTGATTGCAGGAAATTATCTGATTGTAGCAGATAATCAGGGAAACGTAATCTCATTAGATAAAAATGACGGTGAAGCAAAAGATTCAATGAAATTGAATTCAAGTTTTAGTGGCGGAATTGCGCTTGATGCTGAGCAGCAAACTATTTATCTGACAGCAAAAGAAACAGCAACATTGTATGGCATAAAATTAAATCCAGATGGAGCTTTTGGCTCTGTAAAAACGGTTAATTTATATGAAGGTGGGTATGTAGCCAGTACACCGGAAGTATATAAAGGAAAAGTATATATTGCAGGTAAAAAACCTTCTGATTCATATTATGCAAAGGGATTTATGGCAGTTGTTGACGTAAAATCAGATCAGTATAAAGTAAATTATACAGTGGAACTACCTGCATATTCTCAATCTACGCCAGTTGTCGTAAAAGATGGAAATAAAGTAAATATATATTTTACGATTAATGCTCAACCAGGAGGAATCTATGCTATTGAAGATTCCGAAAATGCAAATTCTGCAAAATTAAAAGAAATCTTTTTACCAGTTGGAGAACAGGTAAATTATTGTGCTAATAACCTACATGCAGATTCAGAGGGAAATCTGTATTATATCAATGATTCAAGATATCTTTTTGCAGTTGGGAAAAAGACTTCAACACCGATAGAACCATCACAACCATCAACACCATCACAACCATCAACACCAGTTGTATCTTCCAAGCCGGTTACATATCAAAAAACCTCTACAAGAAAAGTTAAAGTTTCCTGGAAGAAAAAGTCTGGCGCAAAAGGCTATGTGATTTATGCTAAAGCAGGTAAAGGGAAATATAAGAAAATTACAACAGCCGGTAAGGTTTCATCAAAGACTGTAACTTTGAAATCAGGATATTCTTATAAATTTAAAGTCAGACCATATAAATATGTGAAAAAAGGGAAGAAAAAGGTTCGTAAATACTGGAAATCTTATCAGGCAAAAGGTAAAAATGGATCCAAAACAGTGAAAGCAACATATCGTAATGTTAAAGGATATGAGGGTTATGTAATTTATCTGAAAGAAGGGAAAGGTTCTTATAAAAAAGTAAAAACAACAACAAAAGGAGGAACCATTACTTATACAAAGAGCAAGGCTAAGACTGGAAAAACATATTCTTTCAGGTTAAAAGGATACAAAACAGTCAACGGTAAAAAAGTGTATACAACTTTGAAAGTAAAAACAATCTAAAGATTTGAAAATCCGATATTCTCCTTTACTTTACACAAAAAAATGTTTATGTTACCATATTTAAAAGACATAAATCATTATTTATAAAATAAAGGGAGAGTATTATGCAGTTTCAATTTGATTTTGGTAATTTCGATGGATTTGGTTCTGGTAGATCTGGTCCCAAAGTAAAGAAACCAGGGAAAAAAACTATAAGTTTTCTTCTTTTAATTGCTTTGATTTTTATTGGTATTTATTATTATATTGCTTTGCCTGCAGTTAATTATCAGGAAACAGGATTCTGGAGTGTACTTATTACCATACTGATCTTATTGACGGTAATTTTTGCAATTGTAAGAGGTATTCAAGGAGAGGAAAAAGCAAAGGTACTGTTTAAAATATCTAGTATTATGCTGGTTATTACAATTGGTGCTTTTGCAATTGGAATGTTATTATCATCCCAGATTATTTCTTCAAAAAAATATGCTGGTAGACTGAAAGTTGAAAACAAAGCCTTTGAAAAGGATATGAAAGAAACAGAACGTATTACAGATATTGCATTGATGGATACCGCTGGAGCAAGAATCATAGGTGACAGAGCTATTGGTTCTCTGTCGGACGTTGTCAGTCAGTACGAAGTCAGTGATTCCTACAGTCAGATTGATTATGATGGTAAACCGATGAAAGTGGCACCATTGTATTATGCAAGTTTTATTCGATATATGAATAATCGGAAAGCTGGAATTCCAGGTTATGTACAGGTAGATCCGATTATCAATGAAGCAAAATATGTAAAACTAAAGAATCCAATGAAATACTCACCATCTGCATATTTTTCAAAAAATCTGAAACGACATTTGAGATTTCAGTATCCTACAGCGATGTTTGAAGGCTATTATTTTGAAATTGATAATCAGGGAAACCCTTATTATATCTGTCCGGTTTTGAAAGCATATTCAGGACTTTTTGGAGCAAAAGATGTGAAGGGTGCCGTAATTTGTGATCCGGTTACAGGAAACAGCAGGTATTATGATGTAAAAGATATTCCTCAGTGGGTGGATCATGTTTATGATGGAGAACTTTTGCTGAAAAAATATAACTGGAAAGGACTATTATCCGGAGGATATATTAACAGTATTTTTGGCAAAAAGGGCTGTAAGGTTGCAACAGATGATTATGGATATCGTGTGATCGATGGAGATGTATGGGCGTTTACCGGAGTAACATCCGTAAATGGAGACAGTTCAAATATTGCATTTGTAATGATGAATATGAGAACTGCCCAGTCAAAATACTATCCGGTATCTGGTGCAAATGAACAGTCTGCAATGGAAGCTGCAGAAGGTCAGGTGCAGCATTTAGGTTATTCATCAGCATTTCCGTCACTGATTAATGTTTCAGGAAAGCCAACTTATGTTATGATTCTTAAAGACAAAGGTGGCCTTGTCAAAATGTATGCAATGGTTAACGTTGAGAAATACAACATTGTGGCAACATCAACCACACAAAAAGGTGTGTTGAAGGAATATAAGAGATTACTGAAAGAAGAAGGATTGATTTCTTCAAAAGAAGCTGGTACTGAATCAGAGGAGACAAAAGAAATTACTGTTGCGGATATAAAATTTATTCCAATTGATGGAAATACTTATGTTTATATTACGGATCGTGATGGTCAGGTGTATAAACAGGAATTTTCCAAAAATGAGGCGTCCATTAAGTATAAACCGGGAATGAAGATAAGGATTAGGTATGAAAAGAGTGATGATGGAATTAATTTAATTCCAGATTAGCCAAAAAGTGATTTTCAGGAAAAAGAGTGATAATTGCTTAATATAATTAAAAAATATGTACCGTATTTGATAAAATACAAAAAAAACACTTGATTTTTATAAAGAATGATTGTATTCTATAACCAATGAAGTTACTGACAAGGGCGTCAAACAATTAGGTTCATATTGTTTGTCGCCCATTTTTTTGTTTATATAATCAACGATTATAATAATGCTTCAAATGCTATCAAAGAAAGGAAGAAAACCTATGAAGGAAAAAATCAATGTAGCAGAAATTTTTGGTTCAAACGTGTTTAATGACAGTGTTATGAAAGCTCGTTTACCAAAAGCAGTTTACAAAGACTTAAAAAAGACAATTGAAGAAGGTACAGAATTAAATCCTGCAATTGCTGATGTAGTTGCAAACGAGATGAAAGAATGGGCTATTGAGAAAGGTGCAACACATTATACACATTGGTTCCAGCCAATGACAGGTGTTACAGCTGAAAAGCATGATGCATTCATTAATCCAACAGATGATGGAAAAGTATTATTAGAGTTCTCTGGAAAAGAATTAATCAAAGGTGAACCAGATGCATCTTCTTTCCCTTCTGGGGGATTAAGAGCAACATTTGAAGCAAGAGGATATACAGCATGGGATTGTACATCTCCAGCATTTATTAAAGAAACACCAAGTGCTACAATCTTATGTATTCCAACAGCTTTCTGTTCTTATAAAGGAGAAGCGCTGGATAAGAAAACTCCATTACTTCGTTCTATGCAGGCTTTGGATATTCAGGCTACAAGACTTCTTCATCTGTTAGGAAATGAGAGTGTTAAAAAAGTTAATACATCTGTAGGTCCTGAACAGGAATATTTCTTAGTTGATGAAGAAAAATACAGACAGAGAAAAGACCTGATCTTTACAGGACGTACACTGTTTGGAGCAATGCCTCCAAAAGGACAGGAAATGGATGATCATTACTTTGGAATCATCAAGCCAAGAATCGAAGGTTTCATGAGAGATCTGAACATTGAAGCATGGAAGCTTGGAATCAGTGCCAAGACAGAACATAATGAAGTGGCACCAGCACAGCATGAATTAGCACCAATTTATGATTCTAATAACGTGGCAACAGACCACAATCAGTTATTAATGGAAACAATGAGACGTGTTGCAAGACGACACGGATTAAAATGTTTACTGCATGAAAAACCATTTGCAGGAATTAATGGTTCTGGAAAACATAACAACTGGTCTATGGTAACAAATGAAGGTAAAAACCTGTTAGATCCTGGTAAAACACCTCATGAAAACCAGCAGTTCTTATTAATCCTGGCAACAATCATCAAAGCAGTTGATGAACACGCTGACTTACTTCGTATGTCTGCATCTACACCAGGAAATGATCACAGACTTGGAGCAAATGAAGCACCTCCAGCAATCATTTCTATCTTCCTTGGAGAACAGTTAGAAGATGTTGTAAAACAGCTGGTAACAAGAGGAGAAGCTACAAGCTCTAAGAAAGGTGACAAGCTGGCATCTGGAGTACATTCTTTACCAGAATTCGAAAAAGATGCAACAGACCGTAACCGTACATCACCATTTGCATTTACAGGAAACAAATTTGAATTCAGAATGGTAGGTTCTACACAGTCTATTTCTGATCCAAACGTTGTATTGAATACAATCGTTGCAGATGCAATTGCAGACGTATGTGATAAGCTTGAAAAAGTTGAAGGTGGAGCAGATGCTGTTGCAATGGAAGCTCATGAATTAACAAAACAGATGCTGACAGATCATCAGAGAGTTATCTTCAATGGAAATGGTTATTCTGATGAATGGGTTGAAGAAGCTGAAAGAAGAGGTCTTCCAAACTTAAAATCCATGGTAGATGCAATTCCTACATTAGTAACAGATAAATCAGTTGAAATGTTCGAAAAATTTGGAGTATTTACAAAGGACGAACTGGAATCCCGTGCAGAAATCTTATTTGAACAGTACGCACAGACAATTAATATTGAAGCTTTAGCAACTTTAGATATTGCTAAGAAACAGATTGTTCCAGCAGTTATGAAATACCAGAAGAAACTGGCAGATTCTGTTTCAGTATTAAAAGAAACAGGTGTAGATACTTCTGTACAGGAAGATTTACTTGCTGATATTACAGAAAATCTGAAAGCTATGTTTGCAGCAATCGGAGTACTGGAAGCAGATACTGCAAAAGCACAGACAATAGATGAAGCACAGGCACAGGCAAGATTCTATCATGATACAATCTTTACAGAAATGAATGCCGTTCGTGAACCAGCTGATAAACTGGAGATGTTAGTTGCAAAAGAAGACTGGCCATTCCCAAGCTATGGAGATTTAATTTTTGAAGTATAAAAAATATATAAATTTTTGAAAAAGATACCGGATTTTACCGGTATCTTTTTTTTTATTTTTCACATGCTACTTTTAATACATTAACTATGATAAAGTGAGGGAAAAACATGAAGAGAAGAACAGCTGGATTTGTTATGGTTTTATTGTTTGCATTAGGATTTTTCAGTCAGATTTGTTCTTATGAAAAAGTGAATCCATTGGGAATTGCGGGACAGGAAGATGGAGAAAGCGGAATGCTGGCTAATAATTCTATCTATTCAAAGAAAGTATATCTTACCTTTGATGATGGACCATCTGATCACACCGATGAGATTCTGGATATATTAAAAAAAAATCAGGTTAAAGCAACATTTTTTGTTGTGGGAAAGAAAACAAAAAAGGCTCAGAAACAATATCAGAGAATTGTTCTAGAAGGGCATACGCTGGCAATGCATTCTTATAGCCATAATTATGATCAGATTTATTCTTCAGTTGAAGCATTTGGAAAAGATTTAAAAATGCTCCAGGACTATTTATATCATGTTACGGAAATTAAGCCGTTTATTTATAGATTTCCTGGAGGAAGCAGCAATACTTGTGCCAAGAATATTAAACCATTCATTCAGTATGTCAACAGCCACGGATTGTTATATTTTGACTGGAATGCATTAAGTGGAGATGCGTTGGATTTTAGTATTAGTTCTGAAAAGTTAAATGAGAATATCTTAAAAGATGTTCGAAAACAAAAAAACAGTATTGTTTTAATGCATGATCTCCATGAAACAAAAAATACTGTTGCAGGCCTTGATAATCTGATTAAAATTTTAAAGAAAGAGGGATATCAGATTTTGCCCATTACCCGGAATACAAAGCAGATACATCATGTATCCGTTGACAAATAAAGGCATGTAACGTAGAATATTTTTTATTAATATAAAAAAGAATAGAAATGGGGAATTATATGGAAATATTATTACAGCTAGTATTTTTGATTGTGGGATTTGTACTGCTGATGAAAGGTGCAGATTATTTTGTAGAAGGAGCATCGATGATAGCCAGTAAATTTGGAATTCCGCAGATTGTAATCGGACTGACGATTGTAGCATGTGGTACAAGTGCTCCAGAGGCTGCAGTTAGTATTTCAGCAGCTTTTAAGGGAACTGTTGGAATTACCATAGGAAATATTGTAGGAAGTAATATTATGAATATATTACTGATTCTTGGACTAACAGCTTTTCTTACAAAAGTACCAATAAAAGAAGGAACAGTAAAAGTTGAGATGCCTTTTGTTATTGTCATAACATGCTTATTGCTTGGATTGGGAATTATAGGTGGTGATTTGTCAAGAATCGATGGGGGAATCTTCTGGATCTTTTTTATTGGATTTTTCGGTTATCTGATCTATCTAACAAAAAAAGATAATGTTCCAGATGAAGAACCTCTTCATCAGATGGGTATTTTTCAAATGCTGCTATACACAGCCGGAGGCTTGGCGGCAATCGTATATGGAAGCAATCTTACAGTTGATGCGGCTACTGCTATTGCAAAAGTATTAAGTGTATCAGATCGTATTATTGGATTAACTGTAGTGGCTTTCGGAACTTCTCTTCCAGAACTGGTTACATCTGTAACAGCAGCATTAAAAGGAAAAGCAGATCTGGCAGTGGGAAATATTGTAGGAAGCAATATTTTTAATATTTTATTTGTTGTGGGCTCTGTTTCGGTAATTCACCCAATCCCATTTTCTGTCAATTTTATTCCGGATATTGTTGTGGCAATTGGTTCAGCAATTATCTTATGGCTTTGTTCCGTTAAAGACAGACAATTGGGAAGAGGTGCCGGAATTATCATGCTTGTATGCTATGGGGTATATCTGACACAGCTGATTTTTAGATAGGAGATTATTATGATAATAAAAAGTGTAAATTTGGAAACTGTTTGTGGTATTACCAGCAAGCTCCCTGAAAATACTCTTCCTGAAGTTGCTTTTGCTGGAAAATCCAATGTTGGAAAATCATCGCTGATCAATGCGCTGATGAATCGAAAAGCTTATGCAAGAATTTCTGCACAGCCTGGGAAAACTCAGACTATCAATTATTATAATATAAATGATGAGCTGTATTATGTGGATCTTCCAGGTTATGGTTATGCAAAAGTAACAGAAGCCGTAAAGGAAAAATGGGGAAACATGATTGAAAATTATCTCCAGACATCAAAACAGCTTCGATTGGTATTTTTATTAATAGATATTCGTCACAAACCTTCAAAAAATGATGTTATGATGTATGACTGGATTTTACATAATGGATACCATCCTGTGATCATTGCCACAAAATTGGATAAATTAAAGAGAAGCCAGGTGGCAAAACACGTAAAAGAAATCAGAGAAGAACTTCAAATGAATAAAGAAACACCGGTATTTCCTTTTTCTGCATTGACAAAACAAGGCAGAGAAGAAATCTGGAATTTTATAGAAGAAAAAATCCTAAACTCTGAAGAAGTTTAGGATTGAGGATCATCAAATAATAATTTTTGAATCAGAGTTGAATAGATTTCTGAATGCATCTGATTCCAGTGATCACAAATATGGACAGCTTGTTCTCTTGAGACAACATTCAAGTTTAGCTCAAGAAGCAGGCTGTCTTTTTCTTTAATACTTAAATGAACAGTATATTCGTCTCGTTTTGCAGGAAAAAAGTCTGCCTCAAGATCCGTTTCTTTTCTCAGTTCGTATTCTTTTTCGTCTAGAAATTGATCAATGTCTTCTTTAATGGAATTTGGAATCTGGTATTCAAACATATCAATAGCTTCTTTTCCTTCTTCTGTTAAAGAATAATGGCTCATATTCCGAATTGTTTTTATTCGAAGCATTTCCTCTTCCTCAAGTTCATGAAAGGCACGTTGAACATTGAAATAGTTTGTATAGCCTTTTTCAATAATAAATTCTGAGACTTGAGAATTACTTAATGGGAAATCAACTTTACCGATTAAATATAATATCATCAATTTATATAAAGTTAACTGATTTTGTTCCATATATAACTCCTTTTCTAATAGAAACAGGTGTTTCGTTTTCTGTTAAATATCTTTTAAATCATAACATTTACAGCCTTTTCTTGCAACTTATGAATGAAATAGAAAAAAATACAGATAATAATTCCGAGGTGATGATAATGAAACATAATATTCAATGGTTTATCTGTATTTTTTTGATTGTATTTGTAATTTTAGCACTATGGATATTGGATGGACAGAAAAAAGACCGGCTGGAAGATGGAACATTAGTATTGGAAAGGACATGGAAGGATGACGGTTTATATCAAGGCGGAAGACAGTGTCTGTTTGAATCAGCCCAGCGTACAGCTTAAGGATGTAATATCTTTGTATTGTTCAGACAATGATCTGACATATAAAATGAAACATGCAAAATTATATCGTTTTTCCAGCAAAGGGAATCAAAGAAAGATATTTTCTGTTCTGAAGATTGTAGAAGTAATAAAAGAAGTTGATAAAAATGCTGAAATAGTTAATATGGGGCCAGAAGACTTTATTGTTTACTTTAAACAAAAAAGAACAGAAAAAACGTGGATGAATAAATTGAAAATTGCGGCAGTTGCACTGACTGCCTTTCTTGGTGCAAGTTTTTCAATCATGTCCTATAACACAGACGTCGGTATTGATGACTTGTTTTTTAAGGTATATCAGCTTGTAATGGGAGAGCCGCCTCAGGGACCTAATCTTTTGCATTTATCTTATACTATTGGACTAGCCATAGGCATTATCGTATTTTTCAATCATGCAGGAAAGATTAAATTGTCAGATGACCCAACTCCGTTTGAGGTACAAATGCGTTTATATGAAAGAGATGTAAATGATACTTTAATGATGGATGCAGACCGGAAAAAGGAGGAAGAGGATGTTGATTCGTAGTGTGATTCTTATGGTTTATGGATTAGCAGCAGGTGCATTGATTGCAGCCAGTTTCTTAGCATTTCTAAGTATGATAGGTGTGATACCGCGATTGGCAGGTCTTACAAAAACTATAAAATATGCCAGAACTTATGAAAATTGTATTGCTTTAGGAGGAATTCTTGGAACTGCAGTTTATATTTATCGATGGCATATTCCTTTAGGATGGCCGATCCTGATAATTTATGGATTATTTGGAGGAATTTTTGTCGGGTGTCTCGTAGGCGCACTGGCAGAAATGTTAAAAAGTTTACCTATATTTTCAAGGAGACTGATTATTAGGGATGGGATTCCTTATATAGTTTATGCAATTGCATTAGGTAAAATATTTGGATGCTATATTCAATTTTATCTGGAAAGGAAATAATCATGAAAAATGAACCTAGCAAACAGGAATATTGTCAGATGGTAGAAGACATAACACCAAAACATAATTGCTTTTTAAATTGTGTGAAAGCTTTTTTGGTAGGTGGTGGATTTTGTCTTTTAGGAGAAATAATGAAAAAAACTATGATGAAATATTGGGGAATTGGGAAAAAGGATGCTTTACTGTATGTGACCATTGAACTGATTTTATTAAGTATTATTCTGACAGGATTCAATCTGTATGGTAAAATTACAAAGTTTGGTGGAGCAGGAGGTTTGGTTCCTATTACCGGATTTGCAAATTCTGTTGCATCACCAGCAATTGAATATCAAAAAGAAGGTCAGATTTTTGGAATCGGAGTTAAAATCTTTACCATTGCAGGTCCAGTTATCCTATTTGGTATTTTTTCATCTTTTGTCATTGGAGTTATATATTTTCTTGCAAAACAATGGGGGTGGATGTGATGAAAGTTATCAAGGGAAAGCAAAGTATTGAATTTGAACAGCCGCCATATCTTCTTTCCTGGGCATCTGTAACAGCTGAAAAAGAAGGAGAGGGACCATTGGGAGATTCTTTTGATCAGGTGATAGATGATCCTTTCTTTGGTGAAGATACGTGGGAAATGGCGGAAGGAAGATTTATGAAACAGGCCGCTTTACTTGCAATTCAGAAAGCAGGTTTAACCAAAAAGGATATTCGATATGCTTTTGCAGGAGATTTACTGGAGCAAAATACAGCTACATCCTATGGTTTAAAAGATCTGGAGCTTCCATTGTTTGGGCTGTTTGGAGCATGTTCTACAGCTGGAGAAGCTTTATCTCTGGCATCTATTACAGTGGCAGGAGGCTTTGCAGAACACGTTTTGGCAGTGGCATCCAGTCATATTGGAAGTGCGGAGAAACAATTCCGTTTTCCATTGGAATATGGAAATCAGAGACCTTTGTCAGCAACATGGACTGTTACCGGTTCCGGTGGGTTTATTGTATCAAAAAAGAAAAGTCCTATAAAGATTAGGGGGATTACCACAGGAAAGATTGTTGATTATGGAATGAAAGATCCAATGAATATGGGAGCATGTATGGCACCGGCAGCGGCACAGGTCATATATCAGCATTTTCAAGATTATTCATTGTTACCAAAAGATTACGATGCCATTTATACAGGCGATTTGGGCCAGGTTGGAAAAGACATTTTGATTAAATTGCTTAAGGATAATGGATACGATATTTCAAAGGTTCATGGAGACTGTGGACTGGAGGTTTATCATAATGAAGCTCAGGATACCCATTCAGGTGGCTCAGGATGTGCCTGCAGTGCTGTAGTGCTGGCGGCAAAGCTGGTTAGAAATTTTATAAATGGAAACTGGAAGAGATTGCTGTTTGTTCCAACAGGGGCATTGATGTCCAAAACCAGTTTTAATGAGGGAGAAAGCGTGACAGGAATTGCTCATGCAATTTTACTGGAGAAGGAGGAGCAGTGCTGATGGAATATTTAAGAGCATTTTTAGTAGGAGGTTTTATTTGTATTCTGGTACAGATTCTAATGGATAACACAAAACTCCAGCCGGGACGAATTATGGTAATTCTGGTAATTTCCGGAGTAGTCCTTGGGGCTTTGGGAGTATATGAGAAAATAGAACGATTTGCAGGATGTGGTGCAACAGTTCCTTTATCAGGTTTTGGATTCAGCTTGTGGAAAGGAATGAAGGAGGCAATCGATCAGCATGGATTTCTTGGATTATTTGAAGGTGGATTTACGGCAGCAGCAGTAGGAACATCAGCAGCATTAATTTTTTCTTATATCGCTTCATTGATTTTTCAGCCAAAGATGAAAAAGTAGCGGCAAAGAAATACTTTGTCATTGCTTTTCATATAGCAGAAGTCATGTGCATATTGCACATGACTTCTTTATAGTGAATATTTTATTTATGGGCCTTGCAAACCTGGTTACGATATTTTTCAGGGAGCAGATATGGTGTGTCTGCCGTTATTCCGGGACTGTTTTTCTGTCGTACAATATAAACCTTTTGTTTGCGATATTTTTCTGGACAGTGTTTATTGGCAAGGCTGTCGGATTTTTTACATATTTCTACAGCAACATGAGTGTCACAGGTCTGAGTCGGAACAGTACCTTTTTCAAAATATTCGGTTACGATCATGTTTCCACGAGGGTCGTGATCACAGACGCCGTCAATAGCAAGTTTACCTGATTTTTTACATACATTTGCTGTCACAATAGAAGAAGGTTTCTTAAAAGAGATTTTCTTCTCATTTTTGGTAGTGCTGATTTTATCCATAATCTTACTCCATATCTTTTTGTGGAGATCATTTGAGTCAAAATCTGTATTTCGATCATATCCCATCCAGACAGATGCAGTATGATAAGGAGTATATCCGCTGAACCAGTAATCATAATTATTGGTTGTAGTACCCGATTTTCCGGCAGCAGTCATACCAGAAGCAAGACTTGCTGATGTACCGGTTCCTTTAGTAATAACATCTTCCATTGCATCTGTCAGAAGAAAAGCGGTACTACGCTTCATTACTCGCTGGCTTTTAGAATCTGACTGTAGAAGTATATTACCATTTTGATCAACTACTTTTGTATAAAGAGATGGTTCGTGGTATGTTCCACCGTTGGCAATAGCTGCAAAAGCATTGGTAAGTTCCAGATTTGTAACACCATAAGTCAATCCTCCCAAAGAAAGAGATTGATTAATATCTGTATAGGTTTTTCCATTGGAAGTAATCTTGTTGGCAACGATAGTAGAAAAACCAAGGTCCTTTAAATATTTATAGGATATATTTGGTGTAACATCGGCCATTGTTTTGGCGGCAACAATATTCATGGAGTCTGTAATAGCATCACGAATAGTTGAAAAACCTCGATAACCACTGTAATAATTATTAACAGGCCGATTTGAATCCAGATAGTGATAAGGAGCATCGTCATAAACAGTAGCCAGAGTCATTTTACTATAATCCAATGCCGGTAAAAAGGTAGATAAAACCTTAAATGTAGAACCAGGCTGTCTGGTAGTGCGTGTAGCACGATTCAGACTTAAATTACTTGTTTTTGCACCTCGTCCTCCAACTAATGCTTCAACTTCTCCAGTTGACTGATTGATAATCGTTATGGAAATCTGAGGTTGTATAGGAGTTGAAATAAATTCATTTAAAATAGTAGCACCAGTTCGCTGGATGCTTTTCCGGAATTTTTTTGAAACTGCTTTCGCTTTTTTTGAACTGGAAAAAATCAGACTGTTTCCCAGGTTATGTTTTTTCATATAATTTAAAACATTATTCTCTGTGTATGTGACATCTGTACCATTTATATCCTTTACAGAAAGTGTATAAGTTAATGATACTTTAGTGCCAGCAGGGTAGTTTTCCGGATTGTTTGATATCTCATTGGCAATCTTTTGAATCTGACTGTCCTGTGTAGAATAGATCTTAAGACCACCGCTGTAAATGGCATTGTAAGCTTTAGTAGCGTCATATCCAAGCTGAGATTTTAAATCATTTACCACCTGGAGAATAAGAGCATCTTCAAAATAGGTATTAGGTTTATTCTCGTTTGATGGATTGCTTGCATTTTTTTTGATGCGCTGGTATACATCATCACTGACAGCTTTTCGATATTCTTCTTTTGTGATATAATGATGTTCAAGCATTTTTTTTAAAACAAGTAATCTTCGGGAAGCATTGTTTTCCGGATGGGTGATTGGGTTATAACGAGTAGGGTTTTTTGTTATGCTGGCAAGGACTGCACATTCTGATAATGTAAGATCAGATACATTCTTGTTGAAGTATTTCTGAGAGGCAGTCTGCACACCCAAGGTACCTTCCCCAAGATTGATTGCATTTAAATATTCTTCCAGGATATATTGTTTGGAAGCAATCTTTTCCAATTCAAGAGCCAGTGATTGTTCTTTGATCTTTCGCTCTATTCGTTCAATCGTCGTTTTTTCCGGCTGAATACCTAAAATATTATTTTTAATTAATTGTTGCGTTAAAGTACTTCCCCCTTGACTTAAAGATTGAGTTTTTATACCGAGGAAGGTTGCACGGATAATACCGTATAAATCAATTCCATTGTGTGTATAGAATCTTTCGTCTTCAATAGAAATAAAGGCATTCTGAAGATTCTGTGGAATCTTTGATAAAGGTATATAAATTCTGTTTGAATCATGATTTGATAAAGTCTTTATCTTAGTTCCTTTATTGTCATAAATTGTGGTGATATAACCTTTTGAATGAACCGATTCCTTGGATATCTGTGGAGTGGTTTTTAATATCCCACGAACGAAACCAGCTCCTAAACCGAGAACAGTCACGATTAACACAATAGAGATGATTAAAATATACTTAAATAGAAAAAGAGAAATCTTGGCGTGTCTGCGGACTTTGGCTGAAGATAACTCAGTTCTTTTTTTCTCAATATTATTTTTTGTATATTTCATAAGACACCTCCTAGCGCTATTTATTATATCAGATAACAATATTTAAGTAAACTAAAGGAAAATAACAAAAGAGGAAGGAGTATAAAAATGAAAAAGAAATTAAAAGGGAAAAACCAGATAACAGGTGACAGAATGCAGGAATTTATAGTATCCTATTATTTAATGGAAGATAACAATGAAGAAGTTTATGGAATATCTTTGGAAAAATCTCAAGAAGGAACAGATTATATTGAGGTGGAGGAAATACCAAAGATTTCATATTCTTTGCAGCTTGTGGAAAAAGTGGTTGTATTGCTGATGAAATATCAGGTTACTCCGATTTCACTGGCTGAAGCTGTAGATACTATATTGTTAATGGAGGAGATGGATGGAAAAACAGTCCTATAAAGCCGTATATGAAGGCGGTGAAGCAGAAATTGTAGAAAAAAAATCGCGATTTATCGCACATGTTGCGCCAGCAAAAACAGAAGAAGAGGCTCTGGAATTTATTGAAAAAATAAAAAAGCAGTACTGGGATGCCAGACATAATTGTACGGCATATTGCATAGGGGTTAAACAGCCTGTACTTCGATGCAGTGATGATGGAGAACCTAGCGGGACTGCCGGAAAGCCTATATTGGAAGTAATACAGGGAGAGGAACTTCACAATGTGGTAATCGTTGTTACAAGATATTTTGGGGGAACATTACTTGGAACAGGAGGACTGATTCGTGCATATACAAAAAGTACACAGGAGGGAATCAGGAACAGTAAGATTATCACAAAAAAACTGGGACAGAAAATGCAAATACAATGTGATTATACAATGTCTGGGAAGATTCAGTATCTGATATCCACTGAGCAGATACCTCTTCTTGGAACGGATTATACAGAAGTTGTTGATTTTGAATTGATGATTCCTGTGGAACAGATAGAAAGAATAAAAAAACAGTTTATTGAAGTATCCAGCGGGAAAATAACAATCATTGAAAAGGAAAAAGAATTTTTTGCAGAAATTGATGGGCAGGTAAAAATTTTAGAATAATAGTTTTTTGCGGGCTTTCGTTATTTCATTGGGAAAAACCTTTTTTTTAAGAAAAAGGGAAGAAAAAAACTACTAAAATTTCAATCAGATATTTGTTAAAAAATACTAGAAAATACAATCTGGAAAAAAATAGAAAAAGGAAGTGAAATCAGAATGAATTCACTTCCTTTTGTTTTACTGTAATAATTTTTATCAAATAATTGTATTAGTTGCTTAACCTGTTTACAGCACTGATCAAAGCGAGAACAGAGGCTGTGATGATATCTTCATGAATTCCTGCACCCCAGGTAATAGTTCCGTTTGGTTCCTGGATGGCAACATAAGCACATGCCTGGGAGTTGGATCCAACATTTAAAGCATGTTCCTGATATGTGACGATAGAATAATTCATATCACTATGGCGTTTTAATGCATTGCTGACAGCATCAAGGCGGCCATTACCCTTTCCATGGTAAAGTTTTGGAATTCCAGCTTTATCAAGTGAGATTTCTGTTTCAATACCTCCATCTTTTTGAACAAAATGAACTTCTTTCAGTTTGCATGGAGAATCGACATTTACATATACATTTTTAAAGACTTTTAAGATATCTCGAGGAACCAGTTCCTGATGACGTTTGTCTGATACATCTTTTACGGTGTAACCTACATCTTCCCGCATCTTTCCAGGAATATGGAAGCCAAAGTTTTCTTCCAGAACATAACTGATTCCACCTTTTCCAGACTGACTGTTAATGCGAATAACATCACTTTCGTATTCACGACCGATATCTTTTGGATCGATTGGAAGATATGGAATATCCCAGTGATCAGGATGCTGTTCATCTCTCCAGTGCATACCTTTGGCAATAGCATCCTGATGTGAACCGGAAAATGCTGCAAATACAAGCTGTCCTGAATATGGCTGACGTTCATATACATTCATTCGTGTTAAACGTTCATAAGCTTTTGTTAATTCTGGAAGATTAGAGAAATCCAGCTCTGGATCAACGCCATGTGTGTACATGTTTAATGCAACTGTGATAATATCTACATTTCCAGTACGTTCACCATTTCCAAATAATGTTCCTTCCACACGGTCTGCACCAGCAAGTAATGCCAGCTCGGTATCTGCTACACCACATCCGCGATCGTTATGTGGATGTAAGGATAATACAACATTCTCGCGGTATTTCATATGTTTGCTCATATATTCAATCTGGCTTGCGTATACGTGAGGCATAGATAACTGAACAGTAACAGGAAGGTTAATGATAACTTTCCAGTCTGGACGAGGTTGCCAGATATCCAAAACAGCATTACATACATCCAGTGCATAATCAATTTCTGTTCCTGTAAAGCTTTCTGGAGAATATTCAAATAAGAAGTTACCTTCTGTTTCATCAGCCAGACGTTTTAATAATTTTGCTCCATCGGTAGCAATCTTAAGGATTTCATCTTTGGATTTTTTAAAAACCTGTTCCCTCTGGGCAACAGAAGTTGAATTGTATACGTGAACAATAGCCTTTTTTGCACCTTCCAGTGCTTTGAAGGTCTTCTTGATAATGTGTTCTCGTGCCTGGGTTAAAACCTGGATAGTTACATCATCAGGAATCAGATCCTGTTCGATCAATGTTCTTAAAAATGTATATTCAGTTTCAGAAGCGGCAGGAAAACCAACTTCTATTTCTTTGAAACCGATTTTTACAAGATATTTAAAAAATTCGATTTTCTCATCCAGGCTCATTGGAATGATCAGTGCCTGGTTTCCATCTCGTAAATCAACACTGCACCAGGTAGGGGCTTTTGTAATATATTCTTTGGATGCCCACTCCATAGATGGTTCTGGTGGCATAAAATATTGTCTCTGATATTTCTTTGGGTTCATATGAATGAATCTCCTTTCTTATAATAAAATCTCATAAAAGATGGATAAAGGAATTACACAGATGATTTATGTAAAGTTATAAAATCCTGTGATGCAAAAAAAAACTTCGAATCTAATCCCCACAGGGATAGAGACGAAGAAAATTCCGTGGTACCACTCTATTTCACACAATCTTAGTGTGCACTCATTACCGATACGGGTTCTAAGACCGATATCTCTCCAATGTAACGGTTGGGACCGGCAATACCTACTGTCAGTTCAGCATGCTACTCAAAGGCGAGTTCAAATATCTTCTGCAACTGCTTTACACCAGCCAGCAGCTCTCTGTATACTTAGGATATTCTACTATTCCTTATCCATGTATTTAATATTATTTCGTTAATGACAATCTAACACAATTCAATGTATGTGTCAACATACAAAATTATACTTTCAAGGCTTTTTTTCTATGGGATATTTGTGATACAGTAAAAATACAAAAATTGATGAAAAGAAATAATGAAGGGGGATAATGATGCATTTCTGGGAATATCTGAAAAAACAAGAATCTTCAGAAGAATATGAAAAGGCAAAGAATAGAATATCAGAGATTCACAATGGAAGGGATAGTCTCTCCTATATAAATCAGATGTATCCAATAAAAGATGATACCGGAGAAATGCTGGTTGAATTTGTGAAAGGAAAACATTTAGTAAATCAAGAGGGAAAAATATATGATTGTAATGGAGAAATTTCTGGTAAAATCATAATAAAAGAAATATTGGTTGGAGAGAATGAGGATAGGGTAAAATGGTCAGAAACAGGGGAAAATGGAAAAATTATCTTCTGTTATGAGGAACCTGTAAACGCGAATTTCTGGAGAGCTCAATATCTTTTGACTAAAAAAATAAAAAAAATTGAAAAAAACTGTTGACATATATCATATTGTCATGGTAATATAAACGAGCTGTCAAGTTAATGGGGTATCGCCAAGTGGTAAGGCCCAGGATTCTGACTCCTGTACCGCTGGTTCGAATCCAGCTACCCCAGTTTCTCGGGTGTGTAGCTCAGGTGGTAGAGCACTTGACTTTTAATCAAGTTGTCCGGGGTTCGAATCCCCGCACGCTCACTTTTGACAGCATAATATAATGGGGTATCGCCAAGTGGTAAGGCCCAGGATTCTGACTCCTGTACCGCTGGTTCGAATCCAGCTACCCCAGTTTCTCGGGTGTGTAGCTCAGGTGGTAGAGCACTTGACTTTTAATCAAGTTGTCCGGGGTTCGAATCCCCGCACGCTCATTTTTTTATAAAGCTATAGTACTGATATGAATCGGTATTATAGCTTTTTTTGTTATATAGGAAGTTCAAAGGAATTTCCTATGTAACAAAAAAGTTCCGTGTGGATGTGCAATGAAATATAATTAAATTATCAGGTATTGAAAAAAACTATAGCCTGTTAAAGATTACATGTATTATACAAAAACCTAGTAGTCTGATATGATTTAGGAAGTCTAAAAACGGACTTCCTTTTTTCGTGAGGAATGATGGAATACAGATATTCCGGAATTATTTTGTGAAACAAGGAAAGTTTATTGTAAAAGATATGGGAAGGAAAGAGGAGGAAGTTATATGCAACAGCTTAGTAAATCACTGGATGGTTTTGGAGAATCTGTAATTCGGAAGATGACAAGAATATCAACAGAAGATACCATCAACCTGGCACAGGGATTTCCGGATTTTGACCCGCCAAAAGAACTTCTGGATGCTTTGAAAGAAACTGCAGACTATGGACCGCATCAGTATGAAATCACATGGGGATCTAAATTATTCCGAAATAATCTGGCAAAGAAACAGTCCAGACGGATGGGATTTGATATTAATCCGGAAGAAGAAATTGTAGTAACCTGTGGTTCTACAGAAGCAATGATGGTGGCCATGGAGACGGTCTGTGAACCTGGAGATGAAGTTATTATTTTTTCTCCGTTTTATGAAAACTATACAGCTGATACAATTTTATGTGGTGCAAAACCCATTTATGTACCTTTAAATCCACCGGATTTTTGCTTTGACAAGGATGTACTCAGAGAAGCATTTGAAAGAAGACCGAAGGCACTGATTCTTTGTCATCCATCAAATCCTACAGGAAAAGTGTTTAATAGAGAAGAACTTAATTATATGGCACAATTATCCGAAGAATTTGATACATATGTGATTACTGATGAAGTGTATGAGCATATTGTATATGAGCCAAATGAATATATTTATTTTGCCAGTCTTCCGCGAATGCGCCAGCGAACAATCTGTTGCAGTTCGCTTTCGAAAACTTATTCCATTACAGGATGGAGACTTGGTTATGTTATTGCACCAAAGGAGATTATTGATGTGTGTAAAAAGGTACATGACTTTCTGACGGTTGGAGCAGCAGCACCTCTTCAAAAGGCGGCAGCCGTAGGATTGGAATTTGATGATTCCTATTATACACGGTTTCGAGAAATGTACACACAAAAGAGAGATTTATTTTTAAATGGACTAAAGGAGATTGGTTTAAGATATTATGAACCGCAAGGTGCTTATTATGTTTTAGTTGATATTTCAAAATTTGGATTTGACAGCGATATGGAATTTTGTGAATGGATGATTAGAGAAATCGGCGTTGCCGCAGTTCCAGGATCCAGTTTCTTTAAAGAAAATGTAAATAACTATGTGCGGTTCCATTTTGCAAAAAAAGAGGAAACACTAAAAGAGGCAATCAGAAGATTGAAAAAATTGAAAGATTATGAGGTGAAATAAAATGAAAAAATTATGGAAAAAAGCGTTAGCGATTGTATTATCAGGAACATTTATTACTGGAGCATTGACAGGATGTGGAGTGAAAAAAGAAGACAGTTCAGAAAAAGAAACAAAAAGGATTGTAGTTGGAGCTAGTCCATCTCCCCATGCAGATATTTTAAAGGTTGCAAAAAAACAGCTGAAAAAAGAAGGATACGAACTGGTAATTAAAGAATATTCTGATTATGTTCAGCCAAATACTGCATTGGAAGCAGGGGATTTAGATGCAAACTATTTTCAGCATAAACCATATTTAGATGATTTCAATAAACAAAAGAAAACACACATTGTATCTGCAGGTGTTATCCACTATGAACCGTTTGGCATTTTTCCTGGAAAGATAAAATCATTAAAAGATTTAAAAGAAGGATCAGTTGTAGCGGTACCAAATGATACAACCAATGAGGCAAGGGCATTATTGCTTTTAGAGGCACAGGGACTGATTAAATTAAAGGATGGTGCTGCATTAACTGCAACGAAAAAAGATATTGTAGAAAATAAAAAAAATCTGGAAATCAAAGAACTGGAAGCAGCACAGATACCAAGATCCTTAAAAGATGTTGATATTGCTGTTGTAAATGGAAACTATGCATTAGAGGCTGATCTGGAAGTAAATAAAGATGCTTTGGCAGTGGAAGATGCGGATTCACTTGGAGCAAAAACTTATGGAAATATTGTTGCTGTTAAAAAGGGAAATGAGAAAAGTGATGCAACAAAAGCATTAGTAAAAGCTTTAAAAAGTGATGAAGTAAAAGATTACATTGAAAAAAATTATAATGGTGCAGTTGTTCCATTATTCTAAGGAAAAAGGAGGAAAATAAAATGAAATCATTGAAAAAAATATTGGGAGTTGTTATTATTGGGATATTGGCAATTAGTGCATTAACCGGGTGTGGAAATAAAAAAGAAACAAAGGATATCACTATTGGAGTTTGCGCCGGACCTTATGGAGAAATGGTAAAACAGGCAATATCACCAATTCTTGAGGAAAAAGGCTATAAAGTGAAAGTAACAGAATTTAGTGATTATGTTCTTCCGGATAAAGCATTGGCAAATGGAGAAATTGATGCTAACTTAATGCAGCATACAGTTTATCTGGAAAAATTTGCATCAGACAATAAACTTGATATCAAAAAAGTTATCAGTGTTCCTACAGCTGGAGCAGGAATTTTCTCAAATAGTATTAAATCTTTAAAAGATCTGAAAAATGGAGATACAGTAGGAATTCCTAATGATCCATCAAATCTGGCAAGAGCTTTAGGTATTCTTGCAAAAGAGAATGTGATAACATTAAAGAGTGGAATTGATGACACAAAGGCTACAGAAAATGATATAGCATCCAATCCAAAGAATTTGAAGTTTAAAACACTGGATGCAGCACAGATTTCAAGAAATCTGGATAGTCTTGCAATTGGAGTAATTCCTGGAAATTATGCATATGCAGCCAATCTTGATTTTGGAGATGCACTGGCAGTTGAGACACTGGCAGAAGGATATAAAAATGTAATTGCAGTAAAAGGTGATGATATTGACAGTCAGCTTGGAAAAGATTTGAAATCAGCAGTTGAGTCCAAAGAATTTTATGAGGCAATTACAAAAAAGGACAGTAAATTTAAAGACTTTCAGAAACCGGAATGGTGGATTGAAAAATATGGAAAATAGTTGACAAGAAAGGGTGGAAAGACGTGATTGAATTAAAGAATATTGATGTAACTTTTCAACAAAATAAACACGATTTTAAAGCGGTAAAGGATGTTAGCCTTACAATCGAAAAGGGAGAAATCTTTGGGATTGTTGGACCAAGTGGGGCTGGGAAAAGTACATTGGTGCGTGTGATCAATCTTTTGCAGCAGCCTTCAAAAGGACAGGTATTTATAGAAGGAAAAGAAATTACAAATTTAAATCGTAAAGAGCTAAGGAAAGTCAGATTAAATATAGGTATGATTTTTCAGCACTTTAATTTAATCAGTGGTTCTACCATTGCAGAAAATGTTGCTTTTTCACTTTATGCCAATAATTATCCAAAGGATAAAATTCCAGAAAGAGTGAAAGAACTTCTGGAGATGGTACATTTACCAGAAAAAGCAAATGCATATCCTGCAAATTTAAGTGGAGGACAAAAACAGAGAGTTGCAATTGCCAGAGCACTGGCAAATAATCCGGAGATTCTTCTCTGTGATGAAGCAACTTCTGCATTGGACCTTGAAAACACAGAAGAAATTGTAGATTTATTAAAAGAAATTAATGAAAAAACAAAAATTACCATTGTATTTATTACCCATGAAATGGAAGTTGCGAAAAAATTATTTGATCGTATTGCATTTATGGAACAGGGTGAGCTGAAAGAAGTAACAGATATATATTCAGCATTTACAGAGCCTAAATCATCAATTGCAAAAAGTCTTGTAGAAAGAGTTCTTAATGTAAATGTTCCAGAGGCATTATCAATAAGTGATAATGAAACTTTGATTCGTTTAAGCTATACAGGTGATGATTCTTATGATCCTGTCATAAGTATGGCATCAAAGAATTATGATATTACAGTGGATATTATCAATGGAAAAGTAGATTATATTCATGATAAGCCATTTGGTGTGTTAATCGTTATTTTAAGAGGATCTGGCAAAGAACGGAAAAAAGCGTTGGAATATATTCAGAAAAATGTTTACAGACTTGAAATTTTAGGAGGAAATTAAGATGAATGAGACAATTGAAATAATTGAATCTGAGTTTGCTCAGGCAGCACTGGAAACTTTTCAGATGGTGCTGATTTCTATGATCGCTGCTGCAATTGTTGGAACTATCATAGGGCTGGTACTTCATTTAACATCAAACCCATTGTTCTTTAAAAATAAAATCATAAATGGAATTGCAGGAACCATTATTAATATCATTCGTTCTATGCCATTTATTATTTTGATTATTGTGTTGATTCCTGTAACAAGGATTCTTGTTGGAACATCCATTGGAGCGCTTGCGGCATCAGTATCATTATCTATTGCGTCTATTGCATTTTTTGCAAGACTGGTTGAAGGTGCCTTTAGTGAAGTGGATAAAGGAGTTATTGAGGCAGCTGTTTCCACAGGTGCAAGTACATGGCTGATTATCCGTAAAGTTTTGTTTGTAGAGGCAAAACCAGCATTGATCCGTGCTCTGACAGTTACCTTTGTCAGCATTATAGGATATTCTGCTATGGCGGGTGCTGTCGGTGGAGGAGGAATCGGTAATCTGGCAATTATGTATGGATATAACCGTTACCAGACAGGTGTTTTACTATTTACGGTTATTGTATTAATAATTATCGTTCAGCTCGGACAGTGGATTGGGGATAAAATTGCATTGGCATTTACCAGAAAATAAAGGATGATGACAATGAACCGATTATATGACATTATAAAAGACCCTAAACGTGTTATTTTAGAAAATATTGAAGAAAAGTATTTGACAGATACTCTTGGAAGAGTCGCCGGAACTGCACAGGCATTGGTTTTTCCGAAGACTACAGATGAAGTAAGCAAAATTATGAAATATGCATATGAAAATGATATACCTGTTACACCAAGAGGAGCGGGAACAAATTTGGTTGGCTCTACAGTACCATTGGAAGGTGGAATTGTACTGGATGTATCTCAAATGGATCAGATTCTGGAAATTGATAAAGAAACATTTACGGCAACTGTTGAACCAGGAGTCGTCTTAAAAGATTTTCAGGCTGCTGTTGAAAAAGAAGGATTATTTTACCCTCCGGATCCAGGAGAAAAGACAGCAACTATTGGTGGAAATATCAGCACAAACGCAGGAGGAATGCGTGCGGTAAAATATGGAGTTACCAGAGATTATGTTCGAAGTCTTGAAATCGTACTGCCAGATGGACAGGTAATGACAGCAGGTACAAAAACAGTAAAGGATAGTTCCGGTCTGCCATTAAAGCATTTGATTATCGGATCAGAAGGAACTTTGGGGATTATCACAAAAGCAGTGGTAAAACTTATTGTAAAACCACAGATTTCTATAGGAGTTCTTTTGCCTTTTGCAGATCTGAAGACAGGAATCCATGCAGTATTAAATGTAATTCGTGGAAATGTAGATCCTACGGCAATAGAATTTGTAGAGAAAAAAGTAATTGCATTGGGGGAAGAATATACAGGATTGTCATTTCCTTATCCAAAGGCGAAAGCTTATATTATTTTAACATTGGATGGAGATGACAAAGGCGAGATTCTAAAAAGAATTGATAAAATAAGAGATATTGCAAAAAATAACGGGGCACTGGATACATTAGTTCTGGAGGATCCCCGAATTCAAGATACTGTATGGCAGATTCGTGGATGTCTGGTAAAAGCAGTAGAAGCAAAATCAGAGCAGATTCCTGTAGACATTGTAGTTCCTATTGATAAATCAGCAGAATTTATTGATTATGTAAATCATTTGGAAGAGCAAACCGGTGTTACAATGGTAAGTTTTGGACATGCCGGTGATGGAAATGTTCATTTATGTGTTGTCCGTGGTAATCGCAACGATGAGGAATGGGAACAGATAAGCAGCAAGGTTATGGAAAAAATTTATGATAAAAGTCATGAATTAGGTGGACTGACATCGGGAGAACATGGGATAGGTATCAGTAAAAAAACGTATTTTCTGAAGGCAACACCATCTGTAAATCTTCAAATAATGAAACAGATCAAATCAGCAATAGATCCTAAAAATTTATTAAATCCAAAAAAAGTTTTCCAATAGCTTATATTTTCTATTTCTTTGGAAACAATAGTTTTATAAATTATTGTTGAGAAGAAAAGGAGAATCTACATGAAAAAGAATATTTGGACTTTATGTATGGCGGCGGTCATGATTTTGGGAACTTCTATTTTGTTCACTGGATGTGGAAATAATAATAATAATACCACAACGGGAAATGTATCAGGAAATGCATCTGCAGATGCTACTGATAATGACAGTTTGGCAGATGACGTTGGAGATGCTGCAGATGATATTGCAGATGGAGCCCAGGATGCGGTTGATGACGTTGCAAATGGTTTTAGTGACTACGGTGATGCCAGAGACTATCTGTTAAATCGATTGGGAAGAGATAATACAGATGGACAGTATGAAGTCCGGAATGAATCACAGGATGTAACAGAGTATAAAAGCGGTGCAAAAGGATATCATTTTGAAATATATGATACTTCTGATGATTCTGGGAAAAAATATGGAGATTTCTATATAGATAAGGATACTGGGAAAATTTATAAGAAAAACACAGATACAAATAAGGTTGAAGAATACAAATAAGAAATTAATAAACAAGCGCAGGATTAGTTATTCCTGCGCTTGTTTTAATGCGTTTTTGATGGCCTGTTTTAATATGGTATTTGTATACTGGTTTTGTTTTTCAAATTTAATATTATCAATATTTTTTATTTTTGGAAGCTGTTTGTTAATTTCTTCCAGGGATGGTTCCACTAAAGGATACATGGTTTTAATGGATTTATTTAAATGTTTCAGAGTAACAGATTGTGGTTTTTGGTTTTTAACAGTAACTCGTAATTCCAGTTCATTTTCCCCTAGTTTTAGTGGCGAGGTATAGGTTCCATCTATGTAGCCGGAAGTTTGTTTGGTCTTTTTTTGTTCTTTTGATGGTATAAACATAAAAATCAGTAAAAGAATCAGCAGGATTCCCAGAACGACGAAAATCCCTGTATAAATCAGTTCTCTTGCCTTAAATACGACAATTTTCGTTTTTGATGACATAATTTCCTCCCAAAAAGATTCTTCTATAATATATGAGGTATTTTTTTTTCTTAGAACACATTGTTGAGGAAATGTAGTATAATTGTCAAAAGCAAAGAACCGGAGGAAAATATGTCATTACAATTTATTCTTGGATCTGCAAGATCTGGAAAAACAAATTATATATATGAAAAGATGATCAGAGAATCGATAGAACATCCGGAACAGGAATTCTTTTTTATTGTACCTGATCAGTCTACGTTAAATGCCCAAAAAGAACTGGTAACACGACATCCTGCTCATGGAACAATGAATATTGATGTGGTAGGTTTTTTTCGTCTTGCATATAGAATATTTGAGGAATTATCCTATGTGCCTGAGCAGTTGTTAGAAGACGAAGGAAAATCTATGGTCATCCGAAAGGTAATGGAGAAACATAAAAAGGAGTTGAAAGTATTTGGTTCCAGTATGGGAAAACAGGGATTTATTGATGAATTAAAATCTTTTTTCTCTGAAATGTACCAGTATGATATTGAAAAAAAAGAGCTGGAGCAGGCGATGGATATAATACAAAAGCCAGGACTTCAGGCAAAAATGGATGATATTCTTTTGATAATGGATTCTTTTGAAAATTATATAGGAGAGAGATATCTCATATCTGAACAGCTGTTAGATGTGCTTGCAAAAAAAATGAAGGAATCCAAAAAGCTCAGGAATGCAATTTTCTATCTTGATGGATTTACAGGGTTTACACCAATTCAGCGAAAAGTTATCAGACAGTTAATGGAGCTGGGTAAGCAGGTGAATATTTCATTTACAATAGACGCTAAAGATGTATCAACTCCATATAGGGAATATGAGCTATTTGCTATGTCTAAATATGAAAAGCAACAGCTGATTGAGATTGCGAGACAGACTCGGACAATTGTAAAACCAGATATACTGTGTTACCCAGACAAACAGGGTTCACCTGAATTACGTTTTATGGAACAGAATCTGTTTCGATATCCATATGGGGTATTTCCGGAGCAAACAAAAGATATTCAGATTCAAAGAGCTGTGAATCCAAGAGCAGAGAGCAGGATGGTTGCCCATCAGCTTGAACGGCTGATACGGGAAGAAAATTATCAATATAAAGATATCATAGTTTTGACAGCAGATCTGGAAAATTATCAAAGTGAACTGGAAAGAAGTTTTCAGGATTTGAAGATACCGTATTTTGTGGATGTGAATAGAAAGTTACAAAATAATCCATGTATTGAGACAATTTTATCTGCATTGAAAATGATACAGATGGATTTTTCTTATGAAATGGTATTTCGTTATTTAAAATCCGGCTTTTCATGTTTGTCCATGGAAGATGCAGATTTGCTTGAAAATTATGTAATTGCCACAGGGATCCGAGGATATACAAAATGGAACCGGCCATTTAAGTCAAAAGCTTTTGAAGAAGATGAGTTACAGAGGATTGAAGCCTGCCGGCAGGAATTTATAAAGGAAATTAAACCGTTAAAAGAAGGAGTTAAGAAAAGAGGGAGTACGGTACTTGATAAACTGACATGTCTGTATGAATTTTTTGAAAGACTTCAGCTGGAAGAGAAAATGAAAGAACAGAAGAAAATTTTTGAAGAAAGGGGAGAAATTGCCCAGGCAAAAACCAGCGAGAAGATTTTTGGTCAGATACTGGATCTTATGGATCAGATGGCAGACATTTTGGGAGAAGAAAAACTTTCTTATGATGATTTCTTAAGTGTGCTGGAAAGTGGAATGGAAGAAATGACGGTTGGGGTTATTCCGCCAAGCCTGGATCAGGTTTTAATTGGAGATATGGAACGAACAAGGGCAGAGGGAGTTAAAGTTCTGTTTTTCCTTGGAATCAATGATGGAATCATTCCTAAGCAGTCTCAAGGCGGAGGAGTTGTCAGCGATGATCAGAGAGAAATTCTTAGAAATCAAGGCATTATGCTGGCCCCTACTGCGAAAATGTCAGCATATACGGAACAGTTCTATTTATATCTGGCATTGTCTAAACCATCAGAAAAATTGTATTTATCTTATTGTATGATGAATGCTTCAGGAGAGAATCGACAGCCTTCTTATGTACTGGAACGTGTTCGCAAAATTTTCCCTGAAATTTCACTCTATGAGGATGAGAGTGTTCCAGAAGAAAGTTTTTCAGTGGAAGAAGCAACGGATCATTTGGTTTGGCTGTTACAGCAGGATACCGATGATGAAACATTTCAGGAGTTACAGACACTTTACTTTGCATTGGATGATTTTGCCCCTGCAGTTTCTTATATTGACGCAAAGTTCTACCAGAATGAGGCATTACCGATCAGCCAGGAACTTGTAAAGAAACTTTATGGAGATACACTTTCTGGAAGTGTTACCCGAATGGAAAAATTTGCTGGATGTGCCTTTTCTCATTTTATGCAGTATGGGTTGAGATTAAAAGAACGGTTAAAGCATGAAATATTACCGGTGGATATGGGTCAGGTATTTCACAAAACCATGGAACTGGTTGGGAAACGGACGGATTGGAAATTTGCAGATGATGCATCAAGAGATTCATTTGTAGATAAGATAGTAGAAGAAGCCGTATCAGATGTTCAAGGGGAAATTCTTCACAGTACCAGTCGAAATGAATATTTGCTGGATCGAATGAAAAGAATATCAAGAAGAGCAGTCTGGGTTATGGAAACCTATATCCAAAGAGGGGAATTTACACCAGAGGAATATGAGATAGCATTTTCTGAGCAAAATCATCTCGAATCTATGCGGTTTACACTGGATGATGGAGGAAAAATGACCTTCTCTGGAGTGGTAGACCGGATGGACAGCATTGAGGACAGTGAAAATAAATATATAAAGATTATTGATTATAAGTCTGGAAAAATGAAATTTGACTTTGCAAAAATATTTCATGGACTTCAAATGCAGCTGATTATTTATATGAATGCCATGCTAGAGCTGGAAGAGAAGAAAAATAATAAAAGGATTTTACCGGCAGGAATGTTTTATTTTCATCTGGATGATCCTATTGTGGAAGAAAAAGATCCTGAAGAAGCAAAAGTGCAGTTATTAAAATCAATGAAGATGAGCGGAATTGTCAATGAAGATTATAATCTGATTCCTCAGATGGAAAATCCAGGAGAGGAAGGATTTCTTTCATTACCTGTAACTGCCACAAAAAATGGATATAGTAAAAATTCTTCTGTTTTAAATACTAATCAGATGATAACCCTGGGAGGTATTGTTGAAAATAAAATGAAAGAACTTGGGAATTCTCTGATGAAAGGAGAAGTATCCATCCGACCTTATGAATATAATGGAACTATGCCGTGTACCTATTGCAGTTTTCGAAATATTTGCGCATATGAATCAGGTGTAGATCCTGTAAATAAAATTGATAAAATGTCACTGGAGGAGGGAAAGTATGCCTTGGACAAAGGAACAACAAAAGGTTATTGATCAGAGGGATGCCGATATTTTAGTGTCCGCGGCAGCAGGATCAGGAAAAACAGCGGTTCTTGTTGAGAGAATCATACAAAAAATTACAGATGAGGCTCATCCGTTGGATGTGGATAAGCTTCTTGTAGTGACATTTACGAAAGCTGCAGCAGGTGAAATGAGGGAAAGAATTGCCAGAGCATTGGAGTTAAAGGTGCAGGAACATCCTGAAAATGCTCATTATATCAGACAGCTTTCTTTAATACATAAAGCACAGATAACCACGATTCACAGCTTTTGCATGGAATTGATCCGTGATTATTTTTATGTGATTGGAATGGATCCGGGAATGTCTCCTGGGGACGAAGGCCAGTTATCTCTTTTGCGGGAGCAGGTATTGGATGAAATACTGGAAGAAGCTTATGGAAAACGTGAAGATGGATTTATCAAGCTGATAGAGTCTTATTCTCCAGGAAAAAAAGATGATGTGATCAGTCAGTATATCTGGAAATTATATTTAAATGCAAGGAGTCATGTACAGCCTGAAAAATGGCTGGATGAAGCAAGACGCAATATTTCGGTGAAAACATTGGAGGAATTTAGGGAAGCCCCTTTTGTGAAGATTATTTTGACAGATGCAAAGAATATTATAGAAAGTGCAGGAAGAATGATCAGGGAAGCAAAAGAGCTTGCATTACAGGAAGGAGGACCATACTTTTATTTAAAAACACTGGATCAGGATTCAGAAATTATAGAAAATATGACAGAGGCAGAAGGGATTTCTGATTTATGCAATCAGTTTATGAATATGAAAAAACCTCGTTTAAGTGGCAGAAAGAAAAAAACAGATCAGATTATTCCAGAGCTTCAGGAACAATGTAAAGAACTTAGAAATAGGGCATATAAATTAATTGTAGATATACAGGCTTCTTACTTTTATCAGGAAGAAAAAGAACTTTTTAGAGAACTGCGTGTTTTAAGAGAACCTTTAGAAGCATTAATTGATTTAACGGAGCGGTTTTTGGAAAGATATTCTCAGCGAAAGTCCGATGAGAATTTAATGGATTTTGATGATATGGAACATTTTGCTCTGCAACTATTAATTGATCATTTTGACGAAGATGGACAACCTGTACCAAGTCAGATAGCAAGGGAGAAAGCCGAATCATATGAAGAAATATATATAGATGAATATCAGGACAGTAATTTTATTCAGGATGCCATTCTTCGAAGTGTTTCAAAGGAATTCTCCGGTGGACACAATATGTTTATGGTTGGAGATGTAAAGCAGAGTATTTACAGTTTTCGTCTGGCCAGACCAGATTTATTTTTGGGGAAATATTATAATTATCAGAGATGGGATGAACAGTATCAGCTGATTGAGTTGCAAAATAATTTTCGAAGCCGCAAGGAAGTTCTTAATTTTGTAAATAGTATTTTTTATCAGATTATGCATGAAAGTCTTGGGAATATTGAATATACCAAAGAGGTATCACTGGTACCTACCATGTCTTTCCCGGAAACAGAAAATATTTTGCCGGAAATTCTTTTGGTGGATTCAAAAGAGGTAAAAGAAGCGGAAGATGATGCTGTAACCATTGAAGCTAAGATGATCGGAGCCAAAATTAAAGAGATGGTAGATGGAGAGCATCCTTATATGGTGACTTGTGAAGATGAAGAAGGAAATCGTGTACTCCGTAAAGCTGAATATGGTGATATAGTAATTCTTCTTCGATCCATGAAAGGAAATGCAGAAATTATTCAGAAAGAATTAATGAATGCAGGAGTTCCGGCGTTTTGTAATAGTGAAAAAGGTTATTTTGACACAGTTGAAATTCGAACTTTACTGAGTTTGCTGTCTGTTGTAGATAATATTTATTTGGATATTGATCTGGCAGCAGTACTTCGTTCACCAATGATCGGCATGTCGGAAGAAGAACTGGGATTGGTCAAGGCAGATGGAGGAGAAAAGTATTTATATGATTCTCTGGTAAATGTACGAACATCCATGAAGAAGGCTGAGAAAACATTGGAACTGCTGGATAAACTAAGAGATGCAAAAACATATTTAAGATTAACAGAACTGATATGGATGGCACTGGATGAGACAGGATATTATCATTATGCCGGGGCTATGCCTCAAGGAAAAAAACGTCAGGGAAATATTTTAATGTTAATTGAGCAGGCAAAAGGATTTGAAACCAATCAGATGAAAGGATTGTTTCATTTTATACGATTTATGGAACAATGCCAGGAATATGATATGGATTTTGGAGAAGCCAATACTCTGGGAGAAGAACAAAATCTAGTGCATATTTCCAGTATTCATAAAAGTAAAGGATTGGAGTATCCTATTGTTTTTGTATCAAAAATTCATCAGAAATTTAATCTAAGAGACAGCAGTGGAAGTTTGATTTTTCATCCTGATTATTATATTGGTGCAGATATAATAGATCCAGTGTTAAGAACAAAAGGAACTACCGTTTTAAAAAGCATGATTCGACGGCAAATGTTAAAAGACTCACTGGGAGAAGAGTTAAGGGTACTTTATGTAGCTATGACCAGAGCAAAGGAAAAACTCATTTTAACCGGAATAAAAAAGAGAGATATTGACTGGTCAAAAAATGGGATGGTTTCTTATGTTGATTTGTTCACAGGCAGTTCATACATGGATTGGATTTTCTGCGCTCTTCCATATATTTCTGAAGATGATTTTGAGATTAAGATATATTCAATGGAAGCACTGACCTGGATGCATGAAATGAAGGAAATTGATAAAAAAATAGAAAAACAAAAGTTTATGGAAAACCTTTTATCTGATAAACCTGAACAAGCTATCCGGAAAATGAAACAGAATTTTTTATATGAATATGAGAATAATCCGGAAACAACAGGACAGTTGAAATATTCTGTGTCTGAAATAAAAAGGATGAGCCAGCAGGCAGACCAGGAAGAACGGATATTTAAAAGAATCTGTGAAGATGAAAAAAAGGTTCCTAAATTTATAAAAAAAGACCAAAAGGTTTCTTCGGCATCCAGAGGGACAGTGATTCATAAAGTCTTTGAATTGCTAGACTTTGCTAAAAAATATACAAAAGAAGAATTGGATGTGCAGATTAGTCAATGGATTCATAAAAAGATAATAGATCAAAATTATGACTCTGTGATTGATCGTAATGAAATTATGGCATTTTTAGACTCGGATTTGGGAAGAAGAGTCAGAGAAGCGGCAAAAAGAAATCATGTATTTAAAGAGAAACAATTTGTTATGGGAATTCCTTTTTCTAAAATGAATCCTGAAAGTACGGGTGATTCCTATGTAGTAGTTCAGGGAATAATAGACCTTTATTTTGAAGAAGACGATGAACTGGTTTTGGTAGACTATAAAACCGATAGGATTCCAAAAGGACAGGAAAAGATTTTGGTTGACAGATATCAAAGCCAATTGGATTACTATAAAAGGGCACTGGAGCAGACTACAGGCAAAACGGTGAAAGAATGTTGTATTTATGCAGTAGGGCTGAAAAAAATCATTAATTTATAATTTTAGGGTCATCAGAGGATTGTGATTAGGCAGATGAATGGATAGGTCTGTTTTGGAGATGCTATGGATGTTACATGTTTTTATCTCGTCGGAGAAGACTCCCACTTCTATAAGTGGTGAGTAAAGGATAAATTTCATCAAGTGGGATTATCAATCTCCGACTTCAATAAAAGCCTCCGGCGGATTGCAGAGATGCGCATTAGAATTATGTCATGCTAACGCATGATGCGCATCTCGCAGCAAGAACGCCGAGGCATTCTTGAATTACAGCATACAGAAAGGATGGTTTTATGTCAAAAGAAAAAGATTTTACCCAAAAGTCATTTGAAGAGATGACAGAAAATGAAAGATTAAAGTTTGAGACAGCTAAAGAGCTTGGATTGGCAGACCGGTTAATGGAAAAAGGATGGAAGTCCTTATCTGCCAGTGAAACTGGTAAAATCGGCGGAATTATGAATCGAAAAATGAAAGAACATGAAAAATAGCAGAAAAGAGAATCGGATAATTGTGTCCGATTCTTTTTTCATTTATAATAAATTGGATAAAGGAGGGTTTTAATGATAACAAAAGACGAATTTGAAAAGAGCCTGGAAGAACGCCAGACAAAGGCTATAAGGGATCGTTTAAAAAAAGGGAAGGTGGCAATAGCGGGACTGGGGGGATTAGGTTCTAATATTGCTTTAATGCTTGCAAGAACAGGTATTCAGAAGATGATGCTGGCAGATTTTGACACAGTAGATATATCTAATCTTAATCGTCAGGCATATACAATAGAACATATTGGAATGAAGAAGACAGAAGCCATGGAACGTCTGATCAGACAAGTGAATCCGTGGATAGAACTGGAATTTTATCAAGGGAAAATTACAGGAGAAAATGCAGCCGGATTATTTCAAAATTATCCTATTGTCTGTGAAGCATTTGATGATCCTCAGGCAAAGGCTGAACTTGTTACAGCTGTTTTGGAAAAGCTTCCTAAGACATATATTTTGTCTGGAAATGGGATGGCGGGGACATATAGTTCTAATCTGATTCAGACGAAGAAGATGATGAAACGTTTATATATATGCGGAGATGAAAAACATGGAATCTCTAAAGAAGAATCATTGACATCCGCCAGAGTATCAATTTGCGCAGGGCATGAGGCGAATATGGCAGTTAGACTGATTCTTGGAGAAACAGAGGTGTAGGAGGATTTATATGGAAAATAGAAATTTGATTGCAGTGACAAGCAGGGTGTTATGCAAGAGACCGTTTCTGGAAGTAATGGAGGATTTGGCTAAAAAAGATGTGAAAACCATTGTCTTAAGAGAAAAAGATCTGACAGAAGAAGAATATGAGCAGCTGGCAAGGAAATGTCTGGAAATTTGTCAGGAAGAAGGTGCTGTTCTCACATTGCATAATTTTATTAATGTTGCAAGGAATCTGGGGGTAAAAAGGATTCATCTTCCTTATCCTGTATTTCAAAAAGAGGCAGAAAATTTAACAGATTTTGAATCAGTCAGCACATCCATACATAAGCCGGAGGAAGCCAAAACTGCGGAAAGATTAGGAGCAGATTTTGTATTTGCCGGACATATTTTCCAGACAGATTGCAAAAAAGGCTTGGAACCAAGGGGCCTGGACTTTCTTAAAAGTGTAGTTGAAGCAGTGGATATTCCGGTTTATGGAATTGGAGGAATAAATAAAGATAATATTGATATGATCATGGAAACAGGGGCAGCTGGAGGATGTATCATGTCTGGTTTTATGAAATAGGAGGGTTTGAATAAGATTAAACTTTATGCTATGATACTAAGATACCTTAACATGTATAAGAAATGATAGTTGGAAATTAGGGAGAGGGTTATGAAACTTACCAAAAATATGGCGAAATTGATTTCTAAGATTTTAAAATTTTTATTAAGGCGTCTTGTAATTGTTGTGGTTTTGATTGTACTTCAGCTTATATGGATGACATATGTTTTTATTGTTCTTGGAGAATATTCTAAGGTTATCCAGGTGGTTTTCCAGATTTTCAGTCTGGTGGTGGCAATCTATATCGTAAACAAAGAAGAAAATCCGGCATATAAACTGGCATGGATTATACCGATTCTTTTATTTCCGGTATTTGGAGGGTTATTGTATCTGATTCTTGGAGATAAGCAGCCGGCAAAAAAATTGAGGATTTGTCTGGAAGAATCAATTTCAGAGACTCAGTTTCTTCTGGGACAGGATTACGGAGTCATGGAGCATTTGGAAAAGGCAAATTATCAGGTTGCCACCCAGGCAAAGTATATTACTCATTATGGAGGATATCCTATTTATGAGAATTCCAATGCCAAATATTATCCATCTGGTGAGGCAATGTTTGATGATCTTTTGGATGCTTTAAAATCTGCAAAACATTATATTTTCATGGAGTTTTTCATAGTTTCCCAAGGATATATGTGGGATACCATATTGGAAATTTTAAAAGAACGGGTCAATCAGGGTGTTGAAGTTCGTTTTATGTATGATGATGTGGGATGCGTTGATCTGCTTCCGTATAAATATTATAAAGAACTTGAACGTTATGGTATTAATGCAGTAGCATTTAATCCAATCAAACCGCTGGTTTCTACAGCATGGAATAATCGTGATCATCGCAAGGTTGTAGTTATAGATGGACATATCGCATTTACTGGCGGATTGAATCTGGCAGATGAATATATTAATCGTATTGAACGATTTGGTTATTGGAAAGATGCCGGTTTGAAAGTAACCGGAGATGCTGTATGGAATTTTACAGTAATGTTTCTTCAGGTGTGGAATGCGATAGGTAAAACAGATGAAGGATATGGTGCATTTGTTCCTCATAAACATCATATGGAACAGTTTACTGGGAAAGGATTTATTCAACCTTATGCAGATAATCCCCTTGACAGAGAAACTGTTGGTGAAAATGTATATCTGAATATCATTAATGCATCAAATCATTATGTTTATATGTATACGCCATATCTGATCGTTGATAATGAGATGATAACAGCTCTCTGTCTTGCAGCAAAACGGGGTGTTGATGTTCGAATCGTTACACCGGCTATTCCTGATAAAAAAGCAGTATTTCTGCTGACACAGTCTTATTACAGCCAGCTGGTTGATGCAGGAATTAAGATATATCAGTACTCACCAGGCTTTATTCATGCAAAGTGCTTTTTGAGTGATGACAAAGTGGCAACAGTGGGAACCATCAACATGGATTTTAGAAGTTTATATCTTCATTTTGAAAATGGTGTTTTTATGTATGACAGCGAAGTAATTGGGGAGATGAAGTATGATATGATCAGAACATTTTCTGAAAGTCAGTTGATTTCAAAAGAAATGTGTGCAGGAAGCCTTCCGAAGAGACTGGCACAAAGTATGTTAAGGCTTTTGGCACCATTGGTATAGGAGTTGTTATGGAAAGTTATACAAGTTTTGCACAGGTTTATGATGAATTTATGGATCAGACTCCTTATGATCAGTGGCTTTGTAATATTTTAGGGACATTTAAAAAGTATGGAATTGAAGAAGGAAGTCATGTTCTGGAACTTGGTTGTGGTACAGGAAAAATGACAAGAAGACTCCGGGAGTCAGGATATCGGTTAACGGCTGTAGATAATGCGATAGAAATGCTGGAGATCGCAAAAAATACCCATTTGGATGATATTCTTTATATATTACAGGATATGACACAATTAAATCTCCCTGAAAAAGCTGATGCTGTAGTCAGTATTTGTGATTGCATGAATTATATTTTGGAATCAGAGGATATGCTGGAAATTTTTTTAAAGGTTAGAAAATATCTAAATGTGGCGGGTGTATTTATGTTTGATATGAACAGCCGTTATAAATATGAAAAGATTTTAGCTCAAAATACATTTGCTGAAGACAGAGAAGAAGCCAGTTTCATCTGGGATAATTTTTATGATCCCGGCGATAGGATTAATGAATATCAGCTGAGTCTGTTTATCAAAAATAAAATGGGAACATATGATAAATTTGAAGAAATTCATTATCAGAAAGCTTATGAGGCAGATGAAATATATGATCTGCTAAAAGAAGCAGGTTTTGAAGAAATACAGGTTTTAGATACTGAGACAATGGAAAAACCAAAGAAGGATACAGAAAGATTGTATTTCATTGCCCGGTAAAAATAAAAAAACAGAAAGGTTATGAGAATGAAAGATTATATTGTTAGAGGAACTGCTGCAGATGATCAGATTCGTTTTTTTGCAGCATATACAAAAGAGGTTGTGGAGACAGCCAGACAAAAACATGATACCAGTCCGGTTGCAACAGCAGCTTTAGGACGTTTGCTGACAGCAGGAGCCATGATGGGAAGCATGTGTAAAAATGACAGTGATGTATTAACATTACAGATCCAGTGCAGTGGACCAATTGGCGGACTTACTGTAACAGCTGATTCAAAAGCCAATGTAAAAGGATATGCTATTCATCCTGATGTTATGCTGCCTCCAAGTAAAGAAGGAAAACTTGATGTTGGGAAGGCTCTGGATCTTGGAGTATTGACTGTAATAAAGGATATTGGATTAAAAGAACCATATTCAGGACAGACACATCTGGTTTCTGGAGAAATTGCAGAAGATTTGACATATTATTTTGCAACAAGTGAACAGATTCCAACATCTGTTGCATTGGGAGTATTGATGAATAAAGATAATACAGTTCGTCATGCTGGAGGATTTATTATTCAGCTGATGCCATTTGCAACAGAAGAAACCATCAGTGCACTTGAAAAGAAAATTGTTGAATTTAAATCTGTTACGGCATGTCTGGATGAAGGTCATACACCAGAAGAAATGATGGAATTACTGCTGGGTGATCTTGGAATGAAGGTTTATGGAACCATGCCAACCAGATTTTATTGTAATTGTTCAAAAGAACGGGTAGAGCAGGCTGTTATAAGTATTGGAAAAGATGAGATTCAGTCAATGATTGATGACGGAAAAGATATAGAGGTAAATTGTCATTTCTGCAATACACATTATAATTATTCGGTGGATGAATTAAAAGAAATGTTAAAAGAAGCAACAAGATAACCCGGATCTTTAAAATAAGGGAGGGCTTATGAAAAAAATCCTTATTATGATGATGACCGTGATTTTAATGTTATCTATTGCTGTTCCGGTAACTGCATCTGAGGATACTGCTACAGATGATATTGAAATTACAGACTATACAGGTGATCCGCCTTTTGAGAGAAATGGAGAAAAAGTATATTCTATTACAGCAAAAGAAAGAGCTGTTGATGGAAGTTTTGAGAGAATCGAAGATAAGACTTTTTTATTACAGTCAAGCGAGACGGATTTGCATGGCATTTTTGCTGAGATGGAATCGGAAACAGGGAAAAAAGATATCAGTGTAAAGGTGGATTCAGATAAAATATCAGAAGATGGTAAGAAGGCAGAAGTATCTGTTAATTTCACCAGCCGGTATGTTGCAACTTCAATCAATATGAATGAGGCAATTTTAATAAAGAAAAAAGTGGTGTCAGGCAATGAAGAAAGAACGATACTGTTAAAAAGAATCCCTTTTGCATATAGTACGCCATATTATCAGGATGAACATTATGAAGGATTTAATTCTCTCGAAGCGTGGTCTGGAACATGGGAATATGATTATGAATCTGGAGTAACCTGTAAGACTTCAGGAACTGTAGATGTATATCAGAAAAATCCGATTTTAGTCTATAAATATACTGCACAGGGAAAACAGGGAGTAAAAGCTTTTCATCTGAATCCGGATGGAAAATTTACATTTGCAGATGGAACGACAACTCTTACAAAAATTAATCATCAGCCTAAAGCGGTAAATCAAATATCACTAAAGTGTAAGGATGAGTATCTGAAGACATTAAAATCCGATTTGCTAAAGCAGATGGCATATGATGAGGATGGCTGGCAGATGAAGGTAGTCTTTGATGATCTTGTTGTGGAATATGAAGATGGATGCTATATTGGAGGAAGTATAGACCCGATATATCTGGGGCATACTGCGTCTTTTAAACCTTATGGGAAAACTTCAGTGACAACATCTAAAAGAAGTACTTCATCTATCAAAATACAATGGAAAAAAATATCTGACATTAGCGGATATTGTATATATAGATCTTCAAAGAAAACGACAGGATATAAAAAAATAAAGACAGTGTCTGCAAGAACTTGTAGCTGGATAGATAAAAAAAGAAAGTCAGGAACAATTTATTATTATCGTGTGCGTCCATACCGTACGGTAACATATAAGAACTATAACGGATCCACAAGGACTAAAAATATATATGGAACCTACTCTGATCCCCACAAATCCGGAACAAGGCCTGGAAAAGCGTATGCTTCTGTAAAAGAGACTGGACGGAGGGTTAAAATTACAAATAAAGTGGTTCCAAGAGCAACAGGTTATTGTTTCTATATAAAGCAGGGAAAGAAAGGGAAATATCAAAAAGTTAAAGAATATATTGGAAGCAGAAGTCGTACTTATACGTCAAAAAAGTTGAAAAAGGGAAAAACCTATTATATTAGAATCAGAGCCTATCAGCAGATTAGTGGAAAAAAATATTTTGGTGAGGCATCAAAAACTAAAAAGATAAAGATATAAAAAAGTTGTACTATTAAAGTACAACTTTTTTATATCTTTAAAAATTTCAACAAGATTCCGTAAATTGATGGGGAAAGAGTTGAAGCAGACTTATTGAACTGTATCAGATGCCTCTTCTTCAGATGCCTCAGACTCATCATCTGTATCAGATGTTTCTTCCTCAGATTCGTCATTAGTAATATTGATGGAAACATAGTCGCGGTCATCTTCAGATGGCTCAGGGAAAATATCATCATCATCAAAAGGTTCATCAAAATCATCATTTTCTGGTTCACTGGAAGCAGTGACTTCTTTAATTTTATCAATGATATCTTTGATCTGATCCCGAGCGATATAGAGGATTCCGCCTATAGTAGCGATTGCTGTTACAAGTTTGCATAAAGTCTTGAATTGTTTTTTCATAATGGACTCCTTTCGCTTTTTCTAGTAATATTTTAATATGAAATAAATGAAAAAGCAATGTAGGATTGACAAAATAAAATTTCGTGATAAAATAATTAAAAGAAACTAAGTTTTACAACATAAAGGAGGAATCAAGTGAAACGTTTATGTGCCAAAGAAGCACTCCAACTGGTGCCGGATCACGGAATGATTGGTCTTGGAGGGGGAGAAACCATTCGTTATCTTGCAGAATATGTAAAGGAGGCAGGAAAAGAAGTTACTGTTGTAACTCCATCAGAGGCAACTAAAAAAGTCTGTGAGGAACTGGGAATTATGGTTGTTCCAACAGAGGAAGTATCATCTGTGGAGATTGCTTTTGACGGTTGTGACCAGGTGGATTCGGATTTAAATGCTTATAAAAGTGGAGGAGGCATTCATACTCTGGAGAAAATCATTGCCCGCATGTCAAAAGAATATGTATTACTGGTGGATGAATCTAAAGTGGTAGATAAATTAGGTTTTGATATACCGATTGTATTAGAAATTGTTCCAGAAGCTATTCACTATGTGACACAGCAGGTAGAGAAATTGGGCGGAAGTGTAAAAATCAGAGATTTACATTTGCTGGAAACTTATTTTAGAGAAGGCAGAAATTTGGAAACATTGGATAATGAATTAAAAGAAATTACCGGAGTTATTGAAACATCACTGTTTTATCAGGTAGCTACAAAAGCTGTTGTTGCAGGAAGTAATGGAATCAGAATAATATAAAAAGGAGAAACGAAGAAATGAGTACATGGGGAATCTTAGGTTGTGGAACAATTGCAAATGAAATGGCAGAGACATTTCAGAAAATGGGACATGAAATCTATGGAGTAAGTAATCGTACTGTTGAGAAAGCAGAAAAATTTGCAGAAAAATATGGAGTAAAACATGTGTTTACAACATATGAAGAAATGCTTGCAGATGAAAATATTGATATTGTTTATATTGCAACTCCACATAGTATGCATTATGAAAATATGAAGGCAGCGGTTGCAGCAGGAAAACATATTCTGTGTGAAAAGGCGATTACAGTAAATGCAGGTCAGTTAAAAGAAGTCCTGGAAATGGCAGAAAAAAAAGGAGTCGTTGTGAGAGAAGCAATGACAATTTCACATATGCCTTTATATAAAAAATTGAAAGAACGAATTGCAGAAGGTGCTATTGGAAGGACCAAGATGGTTCAGGTAAACTTCGGAAGTAACAAAGGATATGATTCTACCAATCGTTTCTTTGCATTGGAAGCAGCAGGAGGAGCCTTACTGGATATTGGGGTATATGCTACAACTTTTGCAAGAACATTTTTGGACGAGGCGCCAAATACCATTTTAACAACAGTAGAATATCTTGAAACCGGTGCAGATGAACAGTCTGGTGTTATTATGAAGAATACAAAAGGACAAATGGTTGTTATGTGTCTGACTCTGCGTGCAAAACAGCCAAAACGAGGAGTTGTAACTGGTGATGAGGGCTATATAGAAGTTTATGAATATCCAAGAGCATGTAAGGCAACCATTACAAACACAGCAACAGGTGAAGTAGAAACAGTGGAAGCAGGAAAAACAGAAGAAGCACTTCAATATGAGGTGGAAGCTATGGAAGCAGCTGTGGCAGGAGAATGTGATGATGATTGTCAGGAAATCACCAATGATGTAATGAATATTCTTACAAGTATTAAAACCCAGTGGGGAATGAATTATCCATTTGAATAAGTGATAAAAAATTTTAAATGTCTATATATCCTTCAGACTGGACGAAAAACCTGTGATAAGGTATACTAGGGAGCAGGAGGAAGTAGATATGATTCGGATTTTTAAAAATTATGAAGGACAAAAAGAGTTACAGGAATTAAATTCCATTGAATTGGAGTCCTGGGTGGCATTAACGAATCCGACACCAGAAGAATTGAGAAATATTTCAGATAGTTATCAAATAGATTTGGATGATTTAAAGGCAGCACTGGATACGGAAGAAAGATCACGTTTGGAAAATGAAGATAATTATACTATGATTCTGGTGAATATTCCGGTAGTACGTGAAGAAGATGAAAAAAAGTGGTATGAAACAATACCTTTAGGAATTTTTATTACCAGAAAAGTAGTTTTTACTGTATGTCTGGAAGAAACCAATATTCTAAAGCAGTTTATCGATGGTCTGGTTCCTAATTTTTATACATATATGAAAACCAGATTTGTTTATCAGATTTTATATAACAATGCAACATTATTCCTGTATTATCTGAGAGTTATTGATCAGCGGGCAAATCAGGTTGAAGAAATACTTCATGAAACATCCAGAAACAGTGATCTGATACAGTTGTATGATCTTGAAAAATGTCTGGTATATTTTACCACTTCTCTTAAATCCAATGAAGTAGTTCTTGAGAAGCTGCGAAAGCATATAGGTTTAAAACATTATGAGGAAGATCAGGAACTGTTGGAAGATGTTATTATAGAAAATAAGCAGGCAATGGAGATGACTTATATTTATCATAATATTTTGAGGAGTACCATGTCCCTGTTTGGATCGATTATTGATAATAACCTGAATCAGGTGATGAAATTTCTGGCAGCCATAACCATTGTTGTAGAACTTCCTACCATGATTTCCGGATTCTATGGTATGAATGTAAATGGAGCAGGAATGCCTTTTTCACAGAGTCCTTTTGGATTTGCAATTATATCTGTTTTTTCTTTGATTGTATGTCTGATTGCAGTATATATTCTTAAGAAGAAGAATTTGTTATAAATAACAAAAGCCGTTTGTACCAGGTAATAAATCTGTACAACGGCTTTTTCTATTTCATGAGAAAAGTATTTTTTTCTATTTAATTTAGATAATTTCTCATATGCTTTAATGCATTTTTTTCCAGGCGGCTGACCTGTGCCTGTGAAATACTGATTTCATCAGCAACTTCAGTCTGGGTTTTTCCATCGAAAAAGCGTAGTTTTATAATGTTATATTCTCTGTCAGACAAGTGATCCATGGCTTCTCGCAATGCGATAGATTCAATCCATAAATCTTCTCGATTTTTTTTATCTTTTACCTGATCCATTAAGTACAATGTATCGCCGCCATCCTGGTATACAGGTTCATACAGGGAAAGAGGGGTTGCGATTGCATCCAGTGCAAAAAGAATATCTTCCTTTTTTATATGGATTTCTTCTGCAATGGCTTCAATGGAAGGCTCCTTGTTCATTTTTTTTGTAAGAGCCTCTCTTGCGTTTATGGCTTTGTATGCAGTGTCCCGGAGTGAACGACTGACCCGCATGGTGTTATTATCCCGGAGATAGCGTTTAACTTCTCCAATGATCATTGGGACGGCATAAGTTGAAAATTTAACGTTGAGACTTCGATCAAAATTGTCAATTGCTTTCATTAATCCGATGCATCCGACCTGAAAAAGATCATCTGCATTTTCACTGCTATTGGAAAAACGTTGAATGACACTTAATACCAGGCGTAAATTGCCTTTGATATATTGTTCCCGTGCAGACTCATCACCTTGTTCAATTCGTTCAAACAGGATTTCTTTTTCCTCATTAGTTAATAGTGGTAGTGCGGAAGTATTTACACCGCATATTTCAACTTTATTCAGTGCCATAATGATTCCTCCATTTGTAAATTGTTCTAGTAAAATCATTTACAAATGACCAAAGGTTTATACAATGAAAAAATTGCCAGGGAAATTGACTTATATTTTTTGTGGTGATATGATAAATGAATCAAAGAATGTAAAAAGGAGATTTCTATGAAAAAAATAATAGCATCCTTAATGATGATAACTCTTGTATTAAGTTTAAGTGGATGTAATATGCCATGGAAGAAACAGGAGACACAAAAAGAAGAAAAAAAACAGGTAATTGAAGCTTCAAAGGTTGAAGGAACTATGAAAGGAATGAAATTAAAGATTGCTGTATCCGATGAGATGCCACCGTTTTCATTTTATAATACCGAAAAAAAAGAAATTACAGGGTTTGATATTGATTTGATTGAAAAAGTCAGTGAATATCTTGGGTTTGAATATGAACTTTATCCAATGCATATTGGAGAGATGATGCAGAAAATACAAGATGGAGATGTTGAACTGGCAATCGGAGCTGTTTCTATAACAGATGACCGGCAAAAAGATTTTTCATTTACAGATGCATATTATGAAAATTCATTAAAGATTATGGTAAATAGAAATACCGGAATTAAAGACCGAAAGGAAATCGAAGGAAAAGTCATAGGTGTGGAAAAGGGAATGACTAATGCACAATATGTACAGGATTATATGTCTGAGAATAATAAAATCAAGTATTATGATTCTATGGAACAGGTTTTTAAAGACTTGGAAAAAGGCAAGATCGATGTTACACTTTATGACTCAACCGGTGTAGATTATTATCTTGTGAATAATGAAAAAACCAATCTGGAAGCTTTGGATGAGAAATTAAATTCTGAGGAAAGCAATTATGGTATTATGTTTAAGAAAGGGTATGAATACCTGGATCAGTTCAATGTAGCGCTTCAGGTGCTTAATACCAATGGAGAATATCAGAAGCTTAAAGAAAACTGGTTAAAAGATGAATAGGAGTTTGCTTTGAATATTGTACTAATTGTATTTCGTCAGATTCTGATGATGTTTATTATGATGAGTATCGGAGCCTTTTGTTATAAAATAAAATTTATTTCAAGAGATGGCAGTAAAACATTATCAGATGTGGCATTATTTATTGTTTTACCTTGTGTGGTTTTTACATCCTTTCAGATACAATATGATCGGAAAATTTTATATGATATTTTAATTTCTTTTTCTTTAGCATTTGCGGCTCACCTGATTGCAATGGGAGTCGCTTATCTTTTGGTAAAAAACAGAAATGAAGAACATAAGATTATTGAAAGGTTTCATGTTATTTATCCTAATTGTGGATTTATGGGTGTTCCTATTGCGCAGGCTATGTTTGGCGATAAAGGAGTTATATACATTACAGCATTTATGTGTGCACAAAATTTTCTCATCTGGTCACATGGAGTATCTTCTATGCAAGGCGGTTTTAAAAAAGAATCTCTGCTAAGTATTTTAAAAGCACCAGTTATTATTGCACTTATTATTGGAATTCTATGCTTTGTTTTTGGGATAACTTTGCCGCCTGTTGTTGTAGATTCATTAAAAGCGGTGGGAAATATGAATACACCACTGGCCATGATCGTCTCAGGAACAGCCATTGCTCAGACAAATATAATAAAGGCACTTGCCAAAAGGAGAATATACTGGATGTTATTTCTGCGGCTTCTGGCAGTGCCTGTAATTACTGTATATTTTCTTTCGATTGTATCCGTATCTGAAACAATACGTCTGATTACAGTTTTAGGAATTTCTGCTCCAACAGCTGCAATTTCAACGATGTTTGCGGTAAAATATCAGAAAGATGTAGGTTATGCGGCAGAACTGTTTGCGATTTCAACACTTTGTGCGATTATAACAATGCCCTTGATGATATCTTTAGCAAAGCTGCTTTTTTAACCAGGCAGATTCATCTTCGTTAAGGTAAGGAGAGATTGTGTCGAATACCAATTGCTGGTATTGAGATAACAATCTCTTTTCTTTTTCATTAAATAAAGAGAAATCTATTCCATCCAAATCAATAGGAACCAGAGTCAAATGCTCAAACTCAAGAAATGCCCCATATTCATTTTGAAGTTTCTTTTTGCACAAGAGCATATTTTCTGTTCGAATACCGTATTTTCCAGGAATATAAACTCCAGGTTCATCTGTTGTTACCATGCCAGGTTGCAAAACCGCATCCAAGCGATCTGGGCTGGTTCTCCATCGAAAAGCGTTTGGACCTTCATGTACACCTAGAAAATATCCTACTCCGTGGCCGGTTCCGCAGCGATAATCCAGACCGCATTCCCAAAGAGGCTCCCGGGCAATGACATCAAGGTTACTTCCACGGCATCCAGAAAGAAATTTTGCATCTGCCAAAAGAAGCATGGATTTACATACAAGAGTAAAATTTTGACGCTCTTCATCAGAAATCGGTCCCAGGATGAATGTTCTGGTAACATCAGTTGTACCACCAGAATATTGTCCACCGGAATCAATCAGAAGCATACCTTCAGGATGGAGAGTCACATCTGACTCTTCTGTGGACTGATAATGCATCATTGCTGCATGTTCCTTATAGGCACATATAGTCTCAAAGCTTGGTCCGTTGTAATCTGGCAGTTTTTTTCTTTCAGATTCCAGATAATCACTTACAGATCTTTCAGTCATTGGGATCTGTCCAATATTTGTTTTTAGCCAGTACATAAATTTTGTCATGGCAACTCCATCGTGGAGGTGACATTTTTTTAAATGTTCAATTTGTACAGTGTTCTTCACTGCTTTTAATAATTCTGTCGGATTATCTCTGCAAATGATTTTACATTTAAAAAGCAGCTGATAATGAAAGTAATTAACATAGTCAGGGTCCAGCATAACCGGAAGATGCTGAAGTCTTAAAAAAGAGACAATTTCAGAATATTCCATCAGTTTAATATGCTGTTTTTGCAGATTCTGAAATACTGTAGCAGAAAGATAACCTTTTCGTATAAACAGATAACATTCATCTAACGTAATCCATGCATAGCTATAAAAGAGAGGGGTGCATTTGATATCATCTCCGCGCAGATTAAAAAGCCATGCGATGTCTGGAAGAGAAGATAAAAACAAAGCCTGAGCACCCTCTTTTATAAGAATTTCTCGAATAGTTTTCAGTTTGGAAGATGTATCTTCTCCGGAATAAATAAGTTCGTGTTCATAAATCGGGTTTTTAGTAAGGGAAGGACGGTCTTCCCAGATTTCTTCTACATAATTTAAATCTGTGTGGAGTTTGGTTTTGTGCTTTTTTGTAAGCTGACTGAGCTTTTTTCCGTAAGCAGCGGAAATCATCAGGCCATTCAAACCAAGAGTGTCTTCATCGGTCAGGTGCTGGTCTAAAAACTCGAGAATTGTTGGTGTACCTGAAACACCTTGTTTCATTAGATGAATTTTTAAGGGAGCAATCTGTTCTTCTGCCTGTGTAAAGTATCTTCCGTCAGTCCAAAGCCAGCATTCTCTTTGTCCAACAAGAAGCGTTCCTGCTGATCCGGTAAAGCCGGAAATAAATTCTCTGCATTTGAAATAGTCGTCAACGTATTCGGATTGATGAGGGTCTTCACTGGGAATCAGATAGTAGGTAATTTTTCTTTCGCGCATTAAAGATTGCAATTTTTTCAAATTTGTTTTCATAGGGAACCCTCCGTTTTAAAAATTCGATGGGATATCCCATCATTCATTATTTGATATAATTCATTATAACTTGTATATGAAAAAAAAACGAGTCCTTTTATGGTAAAAGTCATTGAGCAATATTAGACTAAATTATTTAAAAAAAAGAATAAAATAGTGTATAATAAAACACAAACAATATTGAAAAGTAATTTTTGAAGGAGGAAATACATGAAAAATATTTTGGTTGCACAGTCCGGAGGCCCTTCTGCGGCAATTAATGCTACGATTACCGGGGTTATTGATGCAGGTATTGAAAGTGATCAAATTGAACATGTTTATGGAGCACTGAATGGAATAAAGGGAGTATTAAATGAAAATCTTGTAATGCTGGATAAAGTGTGTGCCAGTAAGGAAAAGAGGGATCTTCTTGCTATCACACCAGCTGCTGCACTTGGTTCCTGCCGCTGGAAATTAGAAGATCCAAAGAAAAATGTAAAAGAATTTGAAGAGATTATTCGAATTTTAAGAAAAAATAATATCGGGTATTTTGTTTATACCGGTGGAAATGATTCCATGGATACAGTTTATAAACTTTCAGTTTATTGTAAAGAGCACGGGATTGAAGACATTAAAATTATGGGAGCACCAAAAACCATAGATAACGATCTTGGGGAAACAGATCATTCTCCGGGATTTGGATCCGCTGCTAAATTTATTGCAACTGCATTTACAGAGATTGCCTGTGATTGTTTTGTATATGATGTTCCTTCAGTTACCATTGTGGAGGTCATGGGAAGAAATGCAGGATGGCTTACTGCCAGTGCTGCATTGGCAAGAAATGGAAAAAGACGGGTTCCTCAGCTGATATACCTTTGTGAAAAGGTTTTTGATGAAGAAAGATTTATTGATGATGTAAATAAAGCCTTGGAAGTGGATCAAAATGTTATTGTTGCAGTCAGTGAAGGAGTCAAAGATGCTTCTGGAAATTATGTAGGAGAAGAAACCAAATCAGGAAAAGAGGATGCATTTGGTCATAAATATCTTTCAGGAATCGGAAAGTACCTGGAAGGTCTGGTGGGAGAAAAAATCGGATGTAAGGTTCGTTCAGTGGAACTGAATATTCTTCAGAGATGTGCAGGATATATGCTAAGTGAAACAGATATTATTGAATCAAGAAATCTGGGAGCTTATGCAGCAATCAGTGCAATTCGTGGTGAAAGCGGAAAAATGTCAGCTATTGAAAGAGTATCCAATGATCCATATCAGGTAAAAATAAAATTAGCTGATCTGTCTAAAATAGCCAATTTTGAAAAGACTGTTCCAGAGGAATGGATTACAGAAGATGGAAAAGATATTAAAGAGGAGCTGATAGAGTATCTGAAACCATTGATTCATGGAGAAGTAAATATTCCATATGAAAACGGTGTACCGAAACATTTTATTTTATAATCTGTGATAATTTAAAAGGTCTGAAGAATTAATCCTTCAGACCTTTTTTTGCACGTTGCTGCATGAAATAGAAGTTTATTTCTGCACCGATAAAAAGAATCATCATACACAAGTATAACCACATTAATGTCATTAAGATACTGGTTAGTCCTCCATACATAATGTTAAACATTGTAAAATTATCAAAATAAATTGAAAAAAAGAATGATAATATGATCCAGCCAAGGGAAGTAAGGAAAGCTCCTGGAAATATGTGTTTTATCCTAAAAGTATCACTTGGCAGAAATTTAAACATAACGATAAATACGATTAAAAAGGTAAAAAATGCCAAGAAAAATCGAATCAGAGCAAATATTACATGCTGGTTTTCCAAAATCGGCTGAAATTTATATAACTGAATCAGCAGTGAATTTCCAAATAAAAGAAAAACCATGCCAATGACCACAGCAATAGCTACTAAACCAATGTAGATACTGGATATAAATCGAAGCACAAAATAGTTTCTTTTTTCTTCGATTTCATGGATGGTATTTAATCCTGTCATCATAGATAAGATTCCTTTGGATGCGGACCACAGTAATGTCAGGATAGTAAAAGACATATATGTGGTTGTCAGTTTCCCGTTAAGTGATCTGATGATCGGAATTAAAGCTCCGCTATATTGTACAGGCAGATACGTTTTTGCCAGTTGAATCATATCCTGCGGGGTAATTGGAAAAAATCGCATCAAACTCAAAAGAACAATAATAAATGGAAAAAATGAAAGGACTGTGAAAAAGGCCGCCTGTGCAGAGAAAGCTGTAATATGATCTTTCTGGGCTTTTTCAATAATAGATCCAATCATTGAAATCAATTTTAACATGATATATACCTCATAAATGGAGATTTTATTAATTATCAACTTATAGTATCATAGTTATGAGAAATATACAAGTTGTGTGAAATGTAGAAAAAAGTATTCTAAAATATTAAAAAATTATAAATTGTTTCTAAAAAAAGAGTTGACACACAGGGATAAACTTGTTAAAATAAAAACAAGTTAAAAGAGTAAACGAGATGGATTGTTACTGGTGATGCAGGCTAAACCAACTTATTAGATTTCACAAAGGAAGAATTCTATAGGGGTGGTTTATTTTTTTGCCCTGTATTAGAACAATCCTTTGGAATAATGATAAGAGGTAGAACTGTGCAAATTACAAAAATTATAAACAATAATATTGTAATTTCCAAAGATAACAGTCATCGAGAAGTTGTATTGATGGGAAGAGGTTTGGGATTCAATGCCCATAAAGGTGATATAATTGATTCAAAGAAGATTGAAAAAACTTATATCATGAAGGATCATGAAATGACCCATCGTTTTCAGCAGATGGTTGCAGATATTCCTATTGAGAGATTGGAAATATGTAATGAGATTATTCAATATGCAAAAGATACTTTGCAGAAGAATATCAATGATAATATATATATTTCTCTGACAGATCATATTAATTTTGCTATTGAGAGAGTTGAGATGGGGGTTCCGTTTCAGAATCCGTTTATGTGGGAAATTAAGAAGTTTTATTATCAGGAGTATCTGATAGGAAAAGTTGCAATTGCTATGATTGAAAGAAAGCTTAAAGTTACTCTTCCACAAGATGAAGCAGCATTTATTGCTCTTCATATTGTAAATGCAGAGCTTGATCTGGATATGACAAGGATGGTTTCCATGACCAAACTTGTAAATCATATATTGAAAATCGTAGAAGATTGTTTCCCTGATCAGCTTGATAAAGAATCTGTCTTTTATGAAAGATTCATTACTCATTTGAAGTTTTTCGCACAGCGTGTTTTTGCTGGAAAAGAAGTGGAAAGCAATGATACGGAATTTCAGGAGATTATCCGGAACAAATACCGGGAATGTCTGGATTGTGTAGAAAAAATCAGAGTATATATAAAGGAAACATGTAATCATGATATAACAGATGAAGAAATGATGTATCTTACTGTTCATATAAAAAGGGTTACTACAAAATAAAAGTTCATATAAAGTAATGATCAAGATTGTTACTGGTAATGCAGGCTAAACTTGGTTCAAATAAGAGGTCGCTTAAAGGGATTCTGGATTTTTGCGGAATTATTGCAGATTCTGGAAACTTTGAGGAGGACTGGTTTATTTGAAGCAGGTTTTTTTGCTGTTATAAGATATTTTTTCTTATAAAGAATATAAATTCAAATAAAAGAAAGGGAGGAATGTAAAAATGGTAGGAATTGTTCTTGCTACCCATGGTGATTTCGCTGCTGGAATTATGCAGTCAGGATCCATGCTTTTCGGAGATCAGCCAAATGTTGCAGCTGTTACATTACAGCCAAGTGAAGGCCCAGACGATCTTCGTAAGAAAATGGAAGATGCAATCGCTTCTTTTGATAGTCAAGATGAAATCTTGATTATGGTTGATCTTTGGGGAGGAACTCCATTCAACCAGTCAAATGGATTGATTGCAGGGCATGAAGATAAGTGGGCAATTGTTGCCGGCTTGAACTTGCCGATGCTGGTTGACGCATATGCATCACGAATGACTATGGAGTCAGCTCATGAAATCGCTACACAGATTGCTGGAAGCGGAAGAGAAGGTGTTAGAATCTATCCTAAGGAATTGGAACCTGCTGCACCAGAAGCTGCAACAGAAGCATCAGCACAGCCAACAGGTGCTATTCCAGAAGGAACAGTATTAGGAGATGGACATATTAAATATGTTCTTGCTCGTATCGATTCTCGTCTGTTACATGGACAGGTAGCCACAAACTGGACAAAAACAACACAGCCAGATCGTATCATTGCAGTTTCTGATTCAGTTGCACATGATGATCTTCGTAAGAGTCTGATTATAGAGGCAGCGCCTCCGGGTGTTAAGGCTCATGTAGTTCCGGTTAAGAAAATGTGTGAAGTTGCAAAAGACCCACGTTTTGGTGCAACAAAAGCATTGTTGCTTTTTGAAACACCTCAGGATGCTCTTAGAGCAATTGAAGGTGGAGTTGATATTAAAGAGATCAACGTTGGATCTATGGCTCATACAACTGGAAAAGTTGCAGTTAATAAGGTATTGTCCCTTGGAAAAGAAGATGTGGAAACTTTTGAAAAACTGAAAAAACTTGGTGTTACATTTGATGTTCGTAAAGTTCCAGCTGATTCTAAAGAGAATATGGATGAACTTTTGAAAAAAGCAAAAGCTGAATTAGGTTAATAATGAAAATATAAATAGGAGGTATTCACAATGTCAGTTGTTTCAATGATATTAGTAATTATTGTTGCTTTTCTGGCTGGTATGGAAGGTATCCTGGATGAATTCCAGTTCCATCAGCCACTGGTAGCATGTACATTAATTGGATTAGTAACTGGTCAGTTAGAAGCTGGTATTATTCTGGGTGGCACACTTCAGATGATGGCATTAGGATGGGCAAATATCGGTGCAGCCGTTGCACCTGATGCTGCATTAGCTTCAGTTGCATCAGCAATTATTCTTGTTCTTGGTGGACAGGGAGTAAAAGGTGTAGGTACAGCTATTGCTGTAGCAATTCCTTTGGCAGTAGCAGGTTTATTCTTAACAATGATTTGTCGTACTCTTGCAGTACCTATGGTTCATTTCATGGACGCTGCTGCAGAAAAAGGTAATTTTAAAGCAGTTGAGTTATGGCAGATCGCAGCTATCTGCATGCAGGGACTTCGTATTGCAATTCCTGCAGCATGCTTATTGGTTATCCCATCTAATGCAGTAGCAGGATTCTTAAATTCCATGCCTGCATGGTTGACAGAAGGTATGGCTATTGGTGGTGGAATGGTTGTAGCTGTTGGTTATGCAATGGTTATTAACATGATGGCTACAAAAGAAGTATGGCCATTCTTCGCAATTGGTTTCTGTATAGCAGCAATTTCAGATTTAACTCTGATTGCTCTTGGAGTTATCGGTGTATCTTTTGCCCTGATTTACCTGACACTTTCTGAAAAGGGTGGATCTTCAAATGGCGGAGGAAGCAATACAGGCGATCCATTAGGCGATATTCTGAATGATTATTAAAATTGAAGGAGGTAAGAAAAATGGCAGAAAAAGTTACATTAAGTAAAAAAGATCGTTTATCCGTAGCAATACGTTCTACTTTCCTTCAGGGTTCATGGAACTATGAACGTATGCAGAATGGTGGCTGGTGTTTCGCAATGATTCCGGCTATTAAGAAATTATACAATACAAAAGAAGAACAATCCGCAGCATTAAAGCGTCATCTGGAATTCTTTAATACACATCCATATGTGGCTTCTCCGGTTATTGGTGTAACATTAGCTTTGGAAGAAGATCGTGCAAATGGTGCTCCGGTTGATGATGCAGCTATTCAGGGTGTTAAGGTTGGTATGATGGGACCTTTAGCTGGTGTTGGTGATCCAGTATTCTGGTTTACTGTAAGACCTATTTTAGGTGCTCTTGGTGCATCTCTTGCAATGGGTGGAAGTATTCTTGGACCAATCCTGTTCTTCGTATTATGGAATGTCATTCGTTGGGCATTTATGTGGTATACACAGGAATTTGGTTACAAAGTTGGAACAAAGATTACAGAAGACCTTTCTGGAGGATTGTTACAGAAGATTACAAAAGGTGCATCTATCCTTGGTATGTTTGTATTAGGTGGACTGGTTGATCGATGGGTAAGTATTTCATTTACTCCGGTTGTATCAAAAGTAACATTAAGCGAAGGTGCATATATTGACTGGAAAGCTCTCCCAGATGGAGCAGCAGGTATTCAGCAGGCACTTTCACAGTATGCATCAGGTTTATCTTTAACACCTGAAAAAGTTACAACTTTGCAGGATAACCTGAATTCTCTGATTCCAGGATTTGCAGGACTGTTATTAACATTATTATGCTGCTGGTTATTGAAGAAAAATGTTTCTCCAATCGTTATCATTGTTGCCTTATTTATTGTAGGTATTGTTGCACATTTGATTGGATTAATGTAATCATATTGAAAATCAAAGCCCGGAGTATTCCGGGCTTTTTGTATCATAGAAAATCTGATATAATCTTCTATGATACAAGAAGCCCGACAGGTAAAAAAAGAATTGGAAAGGGGAATATTATGCCGCAATCATTAAATTCAAAAGTTGATCTAGTTGCAAAAGCGACATCATATCACGGTCTTACCACATATGGAAAAATCATGGTAGGAGATAAAGGATTTGAATTCTATAATGACAGGAATGTAAATGATTATATACAGATTCCATGGGAAGAAGTGGACATCGTTGTTGCATCTGTCATGTTCAAAGGAAAGAAAATTCCGAGGTTTGGAATTCAGACAAAACGTAATGGAACGTTTTCGTTCTCAGCAAAAGAGCCAAAAAAGGTATTAAGAGCTGTAAATCAGTATATTCCATCAGAACGTATGCTTCGTTCTTTAAGTTTCTTTCAGGTATTAAGGAGAAATATTAAAATGAAAACAGATCGTTTGCTGAAAAGAGGATAGGAGAGTAAATCATTATGGGACATGTATTAAAAATGAAACCGGTATTTAAAGAAATGATCTGGGGAGGACATAAGCTAAAAGATGTTTATGGATATGATATTCCAAGTGATCATACAGGAGAATGCTGGGCAATTTCAGCACATAAGAACGGAGACTGTGTAATTGGAGATGGCGAATTTGAAGGAAAGACATTATCCTGGTTATTTGAAAATCACAGAGAGTTATTTGGAAATATTGAAGGGGATCAATTTCCGCTTCTGGTAAAGATTATTGATGCAAAAAATGATTTATCTGTTCAGGTGCATCCAGATGATGTCTATGCCAAAGAGCATGAAGATTCTCTTGGAAAAACAGAATGCTGGTATGTATTGCAGGCAGATGAAGGTACCAAAATGGTTATGGGACATCATGCAAAAACAAAGGATGAATTTGTAAAAGCAATCGAAAAAGATGATTATGAAAATCTTTTGAATTCTTTTGCAATTAAAGAGGGAGATTTCTTTTACATTCCTTCAGGAACATTACATGCAATCTGTAGTGGTTCTTTGATTTATGAAGCACAGCAATCCTCTGATATTACATATCGTGTATATGATTATCATAGGAAAGATGCAGAAGGAAATGAAAGACAGTTGCATGTCAAACAGTCTATTGATGTAACAAATGTGCCGGCAGATATTAATCAGAACAAAAATTTTGCAGAAACCCAGCTGGAACATGGAACAAAAACCAGATATGTAGAAAGCGAATTTTTTAAAGTTGATTCTTATAAAATGAATGGGAAAAATGTAATTGTCAATGATGTACCTTTTCAGATGGTGAGCATCATTAATGGAGAGGGAACACTGAACGAAGTGAAAGTCAAGAAAGGAGATCATTTTGTGATTTGTTCTGATCAGAAAGAAACAGTTTTTGATGGTACAATGGATATTATGATTGCAACACTTTAAGGAAGTGCTTATGAAAGATAAGGTTTTTGGTATTTTTCAAAGGGTAGGACGTTCTTTTATGCTACCCATAGCTATTTTGCCGGTGGCAGGTATTTTGCTTGGGATTGGTCAATCGTTTACAAATGAAACAATGCTCCGGACTTATGGTCTGATGAAGATTATGGGACCAGGGACAGCTCTTTATGCTGTTTTGAGAGTCTGTGGTGACTGTGGAAATGTAGTATTTAATAATTTACCGCTTATTTTTGCTATCGGTGTTGCAATAGGAATGGCAAGAGCAGAAAAAGAGGTGGCAGCATTATCTGGAGCTATTGCTTTTTTTACCATGCATACAGCTGTTTCTACTATGATAGCAATTCATGGAGGTGCGGAAGCCTTGCCTCAAGGTGCAACAGATTCTGTGCTGGGAATTACATCTCTTCAAATGGGAGTATTTGGAGGAATTATTGTTGGACTTGGAGTTGCGGCATTACATAACAGGTTTTATAAGATTAAATTGCCGGATGTTTTGTCTTTTTTTGGAGGGACCAGATTTGTTCCTATCATATGCACGGTGGTATATGTATTTATTGGAATTATCATGTTTTATATATGGCCGCCTATACAAAATTCTATGTATACAATGGGAAATGTGGTTAAAGCGTCGGGATATTTTGGGACATTTATATATGGAATTATGGAACGGGCATTAATTCCTTTTGGATTACATCATGTGTTTTATCTGCCCTTCTGGCAGACTTCTCTGGGAGGAACTATGGAAATTGCAGGAAGGACTGTAGAAGGTGCTCAGAATATTTTCTTTGCCCAGCTTGCAGATTCATCAACAAAACATTTTGCAGTTGAGGCAACAAGGTTTATGACAGGTAAGTTTCCGTTGATGATTTTTGGTCTTCCTGGAGCGGCTTTTGCAATGTACCGATGTGCAAGACCTGAAAAGAAAAAAATAGTTGGCGGTTTGATGGTTTCTGCAGCATTAACTTCTATGCTGACAGGGATTACAGAACCACTGGAGTTTACCTTTTTATTTGTGGCTCCGGGGCTTTATGTTATTCATTGTATTTTTGCAGGTGCTGCGTATATGCTTATGCATATTTTAAAAGTCTGTGTAGGAATGACATTTTCCGGTGGAATCATTGACATGTTTTTGTTCGGAATTCTCCAGGGACAGGAAAAAACCAACTGGTTTATGTTTGTTCCTGTAGGTGTTGTATATTTTATTGTGTATTATTTTGTATTTGGATTTTTAATTAAAAAATTTGATTGGAAGACTCCGGGACGTGATGTGGAGGAAAAAGAAATCAAATTATTTACCAGATCTGATATGAAAGAGCGAAATGCTGGAATTAGTGATACAGATGGAAGTGAAATTTCTGCACTGATTGCAGAAGGACTTGGCGGAAAGAATAATATTAAAGATATCGACTGTTGTGTTACAAGGCTGCGATGTACGGTAAAAGATGCCAGTCTTGTACAGGATAGTCTTTTAAAGCAGAGTGGTTCCCAGGGAGTTCTTAAAAAAGGCGATGGAGTTCAGATAATATATGGACCTCTTGTTACGGTTATAAAATCAAATCTGGAAGCCTATCTTTCCTGTGATTTTTCACATACAGAGGAAGTTTGTGTTCCAGAAGATGATTCCTTACACATAGCGGAACCGAAAGTCGAGACGGAACAGGTATATATGCCGGTAAATGGTCAGGTTATTGAACTTGAGCAGGTAGAAGACATGGTGTTTTCAGGTAGGATGCTGGGAGAAGGATTTGCTGTTATTCCTCACGATGGGAAAGTTTTTTCACCGGTAAACGGTACTGTGAGTGCAGTTTTTAACACAAAGCATGCCATTGGATTTGTTTCAGAAGGCGGAGCGGAAGTCCTAGTTCACATAGGACTTGATACTGTAAAACTTGGTGGAAAATATTTTCATGTTATGGTTGAGCCTGGAATGAAAGTAAAAGTGGGAGACTTGGTTTCTGAATTTGATTTGAATGCTATTCATGAAGCTGGTTATTTATTAACAACACCGGTGGTAGTAAGCAATAGTAATGATTATACAAGTGTAACGATTAATAATACAGGCTTGCAGAAGTCAGGACAACAGATTCTGACCTTGAATAAATAACAGTTAAAGTGTTGATATAGAAAGCTTGCAGTCTTATATATACTATAGTAAAATTAGAAAATATAAAAAAGAGGCAGGTTATTTTATATGAAAAAACAACAGATTAGAAATTCTTTTTTGCTATTACTGACAGCTGTTATATGGGGGAATGCCTTTGTGGCACAAAGTGTTGGAATGAATTATGTAGGTCCATTTACATTTAACAGTATACGATGCTTTATTGGAGGCCTTGTGCTGATACCGTGTATCGGATTTCTGGAAAAGCAGGAAAGAGATACGGCAGGTATATCAAAACCGGAAAACAGAAAAATGCTGATTTTGGGAGGTGTTTCCTGTGGAATTGCTCTGGCAGCAGGAAGTTCTTTTCAGCAGTTTGGAATTTTACATACAACCGTTGGGAAAGCAGGGTTTATCACGGCATTTTATATTATCATTGTGCCAATCCTGGGGCTGTTTCTAAAGAAAAAATGCGGTCCATTTGTATGGCTGGGTGTTGTTATAGCACTGGCGGGACTTTACTTTTTATGTATAACAGAATCGTTTTCCATTGGACAGGGAGATATTTATGTGTTTATTTGTGCCATAATGTTTTCTTTGCACATTCTGGTTATTGATTATTTTATCCAGTTTGTCGATGGAGTAAAAATGTCCTGTATCCAGTTTATTGTCTGCGGAATTGTTTGTGCAGTTCCGATGATGATATTTGAACATCCTTCCATAGGGGCGTTGGTGGCGGCATGGAAGCCTCTTTTATATGCAGGAGTTTTATCCTGTGGGGTAGGATATACTTTGCAGATTGTTGGACAAAAAGGAATGAATCCGACGGTGGCATCTTTAATTTTGAGCCTGGAATCTGTAACATCGGTTATTGCAGGATTTCTCATTCTTCATCAGAAGCTGAGCGGCAGGGAAATGTTTGGGTGTTTGCTGATGTTTGTTGCTATTATTCTGGCACAGATACCGGCAGGAAGTGTAAGAAAAAAGGATAATATAGCTATTAAAAATGATATTTTATGTTGACTTTTTATTAGCTTGTGTATAGAATAAGGAATGTTAAAGGCATTGATGGTGCACAGTAAGAAGAGAAATCTTCCGAATTTCACACCGTAGCTGTATCTTTGAACGTGATAAGTTTCATCAGTAGGAGATAACGGAAGCTGCCCGTTATGCAGAAACTAAGTGCTTATGGTAAAAATGGTTTATCATAGGAATTAGGGTGGTACCGCGAGTAAATACAAGGACTCGTCCCTTTGTGGACGGGTTCTTTTTCATTACATAGGAAATTCTTTTGAATTTCCTATGTAATAAAAAACGCTCCGCGTGGATGTGCACGATGTGCAAAGGAAAGCAGTTAAAACTGCTGCACATCGGCACGCAAAGCGGAGCAAGTCCCTCATGATTGAGGGATACAGGGAGTTGATAGCGGACTTGTCCGCGTTGTTCTTTTTTCAATAGGAGAGACCTTGTTATGCTAAAGCGGATTTAGCCGCTTTGTTTTTACTCAAAAAAGGAATTCGTCCGAATATAAATACAATAATATAAAGGAGAAAAGCAATGAAAGAGAGATTAGAGGCAATTAAGAAAGCAGCCTTGGAAAAAATCGAACAGGCAGATGCTATGGATGCATTAAACGATATCCGTGTTTCTGTGCTTGGTAAAAAAGGTGAACTGACTCAGGTATTAAAAGGAATGAAAGATGTTGCCAAAGAAGAGCGTCCAATTATTGGACAGATGGTCAATGATACCAGAACTGTCATCGAAGAAGCACTGGAAAAAGAAATGACTTTATTGAAGAAAAAAATTCGTGAAGAAAAGATGAAAAAAGAGGTCATTGATGTAACACTTCCAGGAAAGACACATGAAAAAGGACATCGTCATCCAAACCAGATTGCATTGGAAGATCTTGAACGTGTATTTATTGGTATGGGTTATGAAGTAGTAGAAGGACCTGAAGTAGAATATGATAAATACAATTTTGAGATGCTGAATATTCCTGAAAATCATCCTGCGAAAGATGAACAGGATACCTTCTATATTAATAAAGATATTCTTTTGAGAACACAGACATCACCTGTTCAGGCTCGTATTATGGAAACTGGGCAGATGCCAATTCGTATGATTGCACCTGGAAGAGTATTCCGTTCTGATGAAGTTGATGCAACTCATTCTCCATCATTCCATCAGGTAGAAGGATTGGTCGTAGATAAAGGCATTACATTTGCTGATTTAAAAGGAACTTTAGAGCAGTTTGCAAAAGAGTTCTTTGGTCCGGATACAAAAGTTAAATTCAGACCGCATCATTTTCCATTTACAGAGCCAAGTGCTGAGGTAGATGTAACATGCTTTAAATGTGGCGGAAAAGGATGCCGTATGTGTAAGGGAAGCGGATGGATTGAAATCCTTGGATGTGGAATGGTACATCCAAATGTATTAAAAATGTGTGGAATCGATCCAGAAGTATACTCAGGATTTGCATTTGGAATCGGATTAGAACGAGTTGCACTGTTAAAATACGAAATCGATGATATGCGTTTATTATATGAAAATGATAAGAGATTTTTAAGTCAGTTCTAGAAAAGGAGATTAAGAAAAATGGATACACCTATTTCATGGATTAAGGCATATGTGCCTGATTTGGAATGTACTCCACAGGAATATGCAGATAAAATGACATTATCTGGTTCTAATATGGAGAGCATCACATATTTAGATAAAAATTTAGAGAAAATTGTTGTTGGTAAAATATTGAAAATTGAAAAGCATCCGGATGCGGATAAACTGATTATCTGTCAGGTGGATGTTGGAACAGAAACAGTTCAGATCGTTACAGGAGCCCCAAATGTATCAGAAGGTGACCTGGTTCCTGTTGTCTTAGACGGAGGAAGAGTTGCCGGTGGTCATGACGGTGGGAAAAATCCTGAAAATGGGATTAAGATTAAAAAGGGAAAACTTCGTGGAATTGAATCCTGTGGTATGATGTGTTCCATCGAAGAACTTGGAAGCAATAGAGATATGTATCCGGAAGCTCCTGAATATGGAATTTATATTTTCCAGAAAGATGTGAAACCAGGAGATGATGCGGTAGAAGCACTGGGACTTCGTGACGCGGTAGTAGAATTTGAGATTACTTCCAATCGTGTAGACTGCTTTAGTATGATTGGAATGGCAAGAGAAGCAGCTGCAACATTCCGTAAGGATTTTTATCCTCCTGTAGTAACCAAAACCGGAAATGATGAAGATGTAAATGATTATATTAAAGTAACTGTAGAAGATCAGGATCTTTGTCCAAGATATACAGCAAGGGTTGTGAAAAACATTAAGCTGGCTCCTTCACCAGAATGGATGCAGAGACGTTTATCAGCAATGGGAATTCGACCAATTAATAATCTGGTGGATATTACAAATTACGTTATGGAAGAATATGGACAGCCAATGCATGCGTACGATCTGGAAACCATCGCTAATAAGGAAATCATTGTTCGTCGTGCAAAAAAAGGTGATAAGTTTGTTACATTAGATGGGGAAGAACGTACAATGGATGATTCTGTTCTGATGATCTGTGATGGGGAAAAGGAAATCGGTATTGCAGGTATCATGGGTGGAGAAAATTCTATGGTAACAGATAACATCCAGACTTTATTATTTGAAGCGGCATGTTTTGATGGAACAAATATCCGTCTTTCTTCCAAGAAGATTGGATTAAGAACAGATGCTTCTGGTAAATTTGAAAAGGGATTGGATCCGGAAAATGCAATGGCAGCCATGGATCGTGCATGTCAGCTGATTGAAGAACTTGGAGCTGGAGAAGTTGTAGGTGGAGCAGTGGACGTATATCCAAACCCAAAAGAACAGGTTCGTCTGCCTCTTGAAGTTGATAAGATGAATGCACTTCTTGGAACGAATGTTTCAAAAGAAGAAGTTTTAGAATATTTTAACCGTCTGGAACTAAAATATGATGAAGCTGCCAATGAACTTCTGATTCCATCATTCCGTCAGGATCTTGGATGTATGGCTGATCTTGCAGAAGAAGTTGCAAGATTCTTTGGATATGATAATATTCCGGTAACGCTTCCAAGAGGTGAGGCAACTGCAGGTAAGAAGCCATTTAAAATCCGTGTGGAAGATGTATGTCGTGATGTGGCAGAGCGTAATGGTTTCAGTGGAGGAATGACATATTCATTTGAAAGTCCGAAAGTATTTGATAAACTGTTATTGGCAGAAGATGCAAAAGAACGTCAGGCAATTGAAATCTCCAATCCGCTTGGTGAAGATTTCAGTATTATGAGGACCATTTCTTTAAATGGAATGCTGACATCTCTTGCAACAAACCTTGCACATAGAAATACTAATGTAAGATTATATGAATTTGGAAATATTTATATTCCAAAAGAACTTCCGCTGACAGAACTTCCAGATGAAAGAATGCAAATGACTCTCGGAATGTATGGCGACTGTGATTTCTTTACATTAAAAGGTGTTTTAGAAGATATGATGGAAGCTCTTGGATTGAAAGGAGCAACAGAATATCTCCCAACAACAGAACATCCATTTCTCCATCCTGGAAGACAGGCAGATGTAATGCTGGGAGGGGAAAAACTTGCCTATATTGGACAGATTCATCCGGAAGTTATGGACAATTACAGTATGAAAGGTGAAGTTTATGTAGCAGTGATCGATATGCCTGTGCTTGTAGAAAAAGCAACATTTGATCGTAAGTATGAAGGTGTTGCAAAATTCCCTGCAATGAAACGTGACTTAAGTATGGTAATGAGAAAAGACATCTTTGTAGGACAGATTGAAAAAATCTTCAAAGAAAAAGGCGGAAAACTTCTGGAATCCTTTGAATTATTCGATGTATATGAAGGAAATCAGATTGAAGAAGGATATAAATCTGTTGCATATTCTCTGACATTCCGTGCTAAAGACAGAACATTGGAAGAGGCAGAAGTCAGCAAGATTGTAGATAAGATTCTTGGGGAACTGAAAAATTTAGGAATTGAATTGAGAGCATAATCTGCTAATTAAAAATGATAAAAGGGTCAATACTTTAATAAAGGTATTGGCCTTTTTTATTACATAGGAAATACTTTTGAATTTTCTATGTAATAAAAAACGCTCCGTGCGAATGTACACAATGTTAAATATAGGTTGCGAATGTTAAGAAAATATGACATAATATTACAAAAATATTTTTTGGAGGGAATTATGACACACATAAAAGATATAGTAGAACGGGAGAATCATAAGAAAAAGATTATGGTTTCTATTATTTTGATTGCAGGTTTGATTTTGGGATTTGTAGTAAAAAATATCTATCATAACTATAAAGAAGAACAGTTTTTTAAAAGTGTCAAGCAGAAGGAGATTAAGGTAACACCTAAAACTGTAAAACATGAAGTTTCTGATATTTTTACGGAAGAGTATCAAAAGGAATCAGATAATCAGCTGGAAAAATGGAAGAAGGATAAGAATTACAATTTTTCAAAACCACTGGTGGTACAGAATGCCTATGGAACTTATACCACTTCGTTATATTATTATGCAAAAACCAATCGAGCATCTTATGCAGTCTGTACTGTGGAAGCTGAAGGAGCAAGTATTTATCGTCATAAGCTGAAAACGGCATCAGGAAAGAAATATGTTACAACTCATGAATATGAGATTATTGGTCTGGTGCCAGGTCAGAAAAATAAAATTACCATGGAATTTTATAATGAGGACAAACGTGCAGTGGGAAAAACCTATTTTTATGTGAATATGCCTGAAGATGATGTGATTCCTGCTGTTTTAAGTAAAAATACAGGAGAGAGCAAGGTGGAGATGAGTGATGGATTATTTGCACTTCTTGGACATGATAAGGCGAATGTATCCAATATTTATTTATATGATAATAACGGGGTTAGCAGAGGAAGAATGCCGTTAAATAAATATCGCACCGATCGTTTTCTGTTTATAGGAAAAGAGATGGTTTATTCCTATGATTTTAATAAGATCGCATTTACCAACCGCCTTGGAAGAGTAACAAAAACTATTGATATTGGCAATTATGAATTCCATCATGATTTCATGTATGATAAGAAACATAATAAAATTCTTTGCCTGGTAAATGACAAGTCTAAAGATACTATAGAAGATGTAATTGTATCTGTAGATGTAAAAAGTGGAAAAACCTCAAAATTATTTGATTGTGAAGAAATACTTCCTTTGATGCGGAGTCTTGCCGTACAAAGAAAAGGTGGGTTAAATACCTATGGGGGAACAGAATTAGATTGGATTCATCTGAATTCTTTTGATCTGATTGATGATGACAGTCTGATTTTAAGCAGTCGTGAACACAGTTCATTAATTAAAATCAAGAATATTTATGATAAGCCGGAACTGGACTATATTATTCACAGAGGGACCATTTATAACGGAACAGATATTGCAAAATATCAGCTGAAGAGAGAAGGAACACTAATTCCAAATGCAGGACAGCATACTATTACGGTAGAGCATGATGATTCATTGCCGGAAGGACAATATTATCTTTATATGTTCAACAATTATTTTGGAAGGGCAACATCAATACCATCCTTTGACTGGAGTCTGTATCCAAATGTCGGGAAATTTACAAAAGGGACATCTTATTATAGCAAGTTTTTGGTGGATGAGAAGAATAGAACCTATAAACTTGAACAGCAATTTGCCCTGCCATATTCTTCCATTGTCAGCAGTGTACAGCATTTAGATGGAAACATTCCATTTAGCAGTGGTATGAGCAAGATGTATGGAGAATATGACAAAGATGGAAAATTAATTAAATCTTTTTCTTACGAAGCAAATAAATATTCCTATCGTGTATTAAAATATAATTTTAAAGGAATGTTTTTCTGGTAAAATGTTTCCAAACTGTGAAACATTTGTGGAGACATTGTGAAAAGCCTTATTTTATGCGGATTCCATGCTATAATATCTGCGAAACAAAAAATTATAAAATGGAGGAAACCATGAGGCAAGAAACGATATCAGATAATAACAAGACAGGCAAGAGGGGTCGGGAAAAGTATTATCTTACGATATTGATCATTGTTTTAGGAATCTGCAGTTATTTTGCGTATAGAGTGTATGCTCAGGAAAATTTTTATAACAATGTGAAGCTTCAAAAAGTTAAGACAGCAGTTGAAAAAATAACTCATCAGGAAAAGGATATTTTTACAGAAGATTATCAGAAAGAAGCACAAAAGAAAATTGATGAGAAGAAAGAAAAGAAAGATTATACGATATCTTCTCCTCTGCTTATCAGTAATCCATATGGAACCAACAGTACATCAATTTACTATTATGGAGTATCAGATCGTTATTCCTATGTAAAATGTACCATTGAAGCTGATGGAGCAGAGACAATCACACAAACCTTAAAAAATGATAGTAAAAATAATCTGACTCTTCAGCATGAATATCAGATTACAGGTCTTGTGGCAGGAGCCAAAAACAAAATAACCATGAACTTTTATGATCGAGAGGATCGTGCCATTGCAAAGACTTATTTTTATGTGACAACAGCAGCTGATTCTGAAATTCCAGCAATTACCAACGTTAAAGAGGGAAGTTCCAGTACAAAGATGAGCAATGGTCTGTTTGCTATTCTTGGACATGATAAGACGGAAGCGGCCAATATTTATTTTTATGATAATAATGGAATCAATCGTGGGAAAATGCCATTGAATAGTTATCGTACTGATCGAATTCTTACTGTGAATGGAAAAATGATTTACTCCTATGATGTAAATAAAATCGCCATGATGAATCGTATCGGAAAAATTGTAAAAACTATTAATCTCGGACAGTATGAATTACATCATGATTTTTGTTATGATGAAAATTCCGGACGAATTTTATGTCTGGTAAATGATACAAAGAAGGATACCATCGAAGATGTTTTGATTTCTGTAGATTTAAAAACCAATCAAGTGAAAAAACTGATTGATTTTGAAGACCTTTTAAAAGAAATGCGGGAAAATGCAGTACAAAGAGAAGGTGGAAAGAATACCTACGGGGGAACAGAGCTGGATTGGCTTCATCTGAATTCTATGGATATTCTGGATAATGGACAAATCATTGTCAGCAGTCGAGAACAAAGTGCTTTGATTAAAGTTTCGGATATTTACGAAAATCCAAAAATCAGTTATATCATTCATAGTGGAACATTATATGACGGGACTGCTTATGAGAAGTATCTGTTGAAACAGAAAGGGAATTTTGTAGGACAGGCAGGACAGCATACTATTACAGTAGAATATGATGATTCATTGCCGGAAGGACAGTATTATTTATATATGTTTAACAATAATTTTGGAAATGCTGCAACCATTCCGGACTTTGACTGGAGCAAATATCCAGGAGTTGGGGAATATGCAAAAGGTAATTCCTCTTACTATTATAGATATCTGGTAGATGAGAAAAAGGGAACTTATCAGCTGGTTCAGAAAATATCATTACCGTATTCTTCTATTGTCAGCAGTGTTCAGCATTTAAGCGGGAATATTACATTCAGCAGTGGTATGAGTAAGTCATTTGGTGAATATGATAAAAATGGAAAATTAATCAGATCATTTACATATGAAGCAGATAAATATTCTTATCGGGTTCTGAAATATAATTTTAAAGGATTCTATTACAAATAATCAGGTAAGAAAAAAGGAAGAAAGTTCATTTGTTGCTTTCTTCCTTTTTTAACTAGCTTATTTATTTGGAATGATGATTTAACCACTCAGTCGCACAGTGTGCTAGGCAGCAGGCTCCATATGGGCAGACATCCTCATTAAATTGAACTTTAGGGTTATGTGCATTATAAGTGCCTCGTTCATCCATATATCCTGCGGAGAGATACATAAAGGAAGAAGGGATTTCATTGGCAATTAATGCAAAATCCTCAGAGGCGCTGGATGAGGCATCTGGTACTGGAACCATTTCCGGAATATTTAAATCCTTCATATAACCGGCAATTTCTGTTGTAAATTCCGGATCACAGATTAAAGGTGGAACATTTGATAAAAATTCAATTTCAGCAGTTCCTCTATATAATTTTGCAGTTTGTTTTACGACTTCCTGCATTCTTCCTACAAGGAGTTTTCGTTGCTCCTTATCATTGGTACGAATGGTTCCCTGAAGTACGGCGGTATCCGGGATAATATTTGCGGCAGAACCTGCAGAAAAGTTTCCTATAGTTAATAAACTGGATTTTGTTGGGTCACATTCTCTGGCAATCAGTTCCTGAAGTCCTAAATGAATATGGATCCCGATATTAATTGGATCAATGGAATTTTGTGGATAAGCACCATGAGACCCCCTTCCATGAATTGTAATTTTAAATCCATCTACAGAGAACATCATAGTTCCTGTGTTGTTGTACATATACATGCCGATAGGCATTTGTCCGGCAGTGACATGATAAGCCAGGGCAGCATCAGGTTTTGGATTTTCAAGAATTCCATGTTCCATCATATCCCTGCTTCCTTCAAAGGTTTCTTCTGCAGGCTGGAACATAAATTTAACAGTACCTTCCAGTGCATCTTCATTTTCTTTCAGCATTTTTGCAGCGGTAAGAAGCATAGCAGCATGGAAATCATGACCGCAGGCATGGGCTTTGTCTCCGGTTGGGCATGCAAAATCCAGACCACTTTCTTCCGGCATTGGAAGAGCATCCATATCCGCACGGAGAAGAATACATTTCCCTCCTTGCCCAAGAGTTGCTGTAACACCATGACCGCACGGCTTAGGGTTAAGGCCATATTCTTCTAGTTTTTTCATGATAAAGGATTGTGCAACTGGCATATCCAGTCCAACCTCTGCATTGGTGTGGAGATAACGGCGATTGGAAATCGTCTCATTTTTTAGTTCTTGTGCACGTTTGAAATAATCCATTTGAATCCCTCCTGTATTGCTACAATATAAAATTGTTTCTGTTAAAAAGGTAAAGGGAATTATACATAATAATTGTAATACCGTCAAGGATGTTTTCTTATAGCAGCTTATTTGTATAATTGCAGGTCCTTCTTATTCATGTTATACTTTAATTTACGTATTAGAGCAAAGGAAGGAAATGTTAATGAAAGTATCAGATTTTAAATTTGATTTACCGGAGGAGTTGATCGCCCAAGATCCCCTTCTTGATCGTTCAAGTTCAAGACTGCTCACTCTGGATAAACATACAGGCGAAATAGGACATGATATTTTTCGAAATATCACCAATTACTTAAAACCAGGAGATTGTCTGGTGTTGAATAACACCAAAGTGATTCCTGCCAGACTCATTGGTGCAAAAGAAGATACCGGAGGAAAAGTGGAAGTTCTTCTCTTGAAAAGAAAACAGGACAACATCTGGGAAACACTGGTGAAACCTGGAAAGAAAGCAAGACCGGGTGCAAGGATTTCATTCGGTGATGGAATGCTTGTTGGAGAGGTTCTTGAGGTAGTGGAAGAAGGAAATCGTTTGATCCGTTTTGAGTATGAAGGAATTTTCGAAGAAGTGCTGGATCAGCTTGGTCAGATGCCTCTGCCACCATATATTACTCATCAGCTGAAAGATAAAAATCGTTATCAGACTGTTTATGCAAAATATGAAGGATCTGCTGCGGCACCTACAGCAGGACTGCATTTTACAAAAGAGCTTCTGAAACAAATTAGAGAGATGGGAGTAAAGATTGCCTATGTAACTTTGCATGTAGGTTTGGGAACTTTCCGGCCTGTGAAGGTAGATAATGTGCTGGATCATCATATGCATTCTGAATTTTATCGAATAGAAGAAGAAGATGCCAAAATGATAAATGAGACAAAAGCAGCAGGCGGAAGGGTCATATCAGTGGGAACAACAAGTACCCGTACACTGGAATCGGTGGCAGATGATGACGGAACTATTTGTGCTAGGAGCGGATGGACAGATATCTTTATTTATCCTGGATATAAATTCAAAGTCATTGATGGATTGATTACGAATTTTCATTTACCGGAATCTACATTATTAATGCTGGTTTCAGCATTGGCAGGAAGAGAACATATTATGAATGCTTATGAAGTGGCGGTAAAAGAAAGATACAGATTTTTCTCCTTTGGAGATGCAATGTTTATTCATTAAAATATAGATATTAAGATGCCTGGAGGTAGACTGTTATGGAAAAAATGATTGAGATTGGGAAAAGTGGTATAAAAGTTCCTTTTTTAGGTATGGGTACCTGGGCCATTGGAGGAGGAAGCTGGTGGGGAGAAAACGATGACCAACTGTCCATTAAGACTATCGAAAAAGCCATAGACCTTGGTATTGCATGGATTGACACGGCACCTATTTACGGATTATATCATAGTGAAAATGTTGTAGGAAAAGCCATCAGAGGAAAAAGAAATAAAATTGTATTATCTACTAAATGTGCTTTAGAATGGCGTCATGAAACACCTGTTTTCCATAAAAATGTAGACGGGACAGATGTTTACAGGGACTTATCCAAAAAAAGTATCATGGATGATTTAGATCATAGTCTGATAAATCTTGGCACCGATTATATAGATGTATTGTATACACATTGGCAGACAACAGATTATAATCTGTATCCCATAGAAGAAACTATGGATGCGCTGATGACTTTGAAGAAGCAGGGAAAAATTCGTGCAATTGGAGCATCCAATGTAACTGCTGAAGATATAAGAGAATACTGTAAATATGGACAGCTGGATGTAATTCAGGAAAAATACAGCATCGCAACCAGAAGAATTGAAAAGGAACTGGTTCCTGTATGTCAGGAACTGGGTGTATCGATTCAGGCATATTCTCCTTTGGAACAGGGACTGCTGACAGGAAAGTTCACAACAGATACAGTATTTCCCAAAGGAGATGTTCGAAATAATAATCCATCATTTCAACCGGAACGCAGAAAAATCATTCTTGAAATTTTAAAGGAATGGGAGCGATATCTGGAGAAATATAAATGTTCATACAGTAGCCTTATTATCGCCCTGACAGCTAATATGATTGATAGTCTTCATGTTCTTGGAGGGGCAAGAAAGCCGGCTCAGATTGAAGATAATGCTAAAGCAATGCAGGTGGAATTAGAAGAAAAAGATATTGAGCAGATGAAAGAATGTCTTGATAAGAGAATTATATAAAAAGGATGTAATATATGAAGGTAATCATAATCGGTGGAGGAGCTGCCGGCATGATCGCTGCATATCAGGCGGCGAAAGAAGGAAATCAGGTCATCCTTCTTGAAAAAAATGAAAAACTTGGAAAGAAAATATTTATTACAGGAAAAGGCCGTTGTAATGTTACCAACGCCTGTGAAATTGAAGAACTTTTTGATCATGTTGTAACTAACAGGGAATTTTTATATAGTGGTTTTTATACTTTTTCCAATGATGCAGTAATGGAACTGTTTGAAAGTCTTGGATGTCCTTTAAAGATAGAACGGGGAAACCGGGTTTTTCCGGTATCTGATCATTCTTCAGATATAATTGCTGCTCTGGAGCGAGAACTGAAGCGGCAAAAAGTAAAAGTATGTCTCAATATGGAAGTAAAAAAGATTTTAATCTCTGCGGATGGAATTGCCTATGGAGTTGGTTTGTTATCAGGAGATACTATAACAGGCGATAAGGTTATTGTGGCCACTGGCGGTATGTCATATCCTTCCACAGGCTCAACAGGAGATGGGTATACTTTTGCAAGAAAGGCAGGTCATCATGTAACTCAGGTGGTACCGGCTTTGGTGCCATTTGAGATAAAAGAGGATATTTGCAAAAAACTTCAAGGTCTTTCTTTGAGAAATGTAAAGGTAAGCATGACATCTAATGGGAAAAAGGTACATGAAGACTTTGGGGAAATGCTATTTACCCATTTTGGAGTCAGTGGACCTGTTGTATTAAGTGCCAGCAGTTATGTAGCAGGATATCGGGGAACGGAACTTAAATTCCATATTGATTTAAAGCCTGCTTTATCACGGGAGCAGCTGGACCAGAGGGTGTTAAGAGATTTTAAAGAGGTTATGAATAAAGATTTTAGAAATTCTCTGGATTCTCTTTTGCCCAAAAAGCTGATTCCTGTTATGATAGAACTGTCAGGAATTCCGGAACATAAAAAGGTTAATGAAATTACAAAAAAGGAAAGAATACAGCTGGTTTCTTTATTAAAGGATTTGGAATTAACCATTATCGGAGTAAGAGGATTTAAAGAAGCAATCATTACCCAGGGAGGAATTGATGTAAAAGAAATCAATCCTGGAACAATGGAATCAAAGAAAATAAAAGGATTATTTTTTGCAGGAGAGGTCCTTGATCTGGATGCGGTTACAGGGGGATTTAACCTTCAGATTGCCTGGTCAACAGGATATCTTGCAGGATCAAATTAGGAGGATTATATTATGTATAGTATTGCAATCGACGGACCAGCAGGTGCAGGAAAAAGTACAATTGCCAAAACAATTGCCAAGGAACTTGAGTTTGTATATGTGGATACAGGAGCTATGTATCGTGCTATGGCATTATATTTTATCCGTCACCATGTGGATGAAAAAAATGAAGAAGCTATTAATGCAGCCTGTGATGATATTCATGTAAGTCTTGCTTATGAAGATGGTATGCAGCAGGTGCTTCTTAATGAAGAAAATGTTACAGGATTAATTCGTACAGAAGAAGTAGGAAATATGGCATCCAAGACATCTGCGTATAAAAAAGTCAGAGCAACACTTTTGGACTTGCAGAGGGATATGGCTAAAACAGCTAATATTTTAATGGATGGAAGAGATATAGGAACAAATGTTCTCCCGAATGCGGATTTGAAAATTTATCTGACCGCTTCATCAAAAGTTCGTGCAGAACGAAGATATAAGGAGCTGATCGAAAAAGGTGTGGATGCAGATCTTAAGCAAATCGAACAGGATATCATTACTCGAGATAAACAGGATATGGAGAGAGAGATTGCACCATTAAAAAGGGCTGAAGATGCAGTTTTGGTAGATTCTTCTGATATGACGATCCAGCAGGTTGTTGACACAGTTGTCAATGAATTTAATAAAGTAAAATAATGGAGGGACAATGGAAGTAATATTGGCGAAAACAGCGGGATTTTGTTTTGGTGTAAAACGGGCTGTGGATACAGTGTATCAGGAAGCAAAAAAGGATCATGTATATACATATGGTCCTATCATACACAACGAACATGTTGTGAAGGATTTGGAAAAAAAGGGAGTTCGGGTGCTTCATTCAAGAGAAGAACTTTCCAATCTTTCTGAAGGCATTGTTATTATCCGTTCCCATGGAGTTCCCAAGGAGATATATGAGCTGATTGAAAATAAAGGTCTGACTCTGGTGGATGCAACTTGCCCATTTGTAAGAAAAATCCATAAAATAGTACATGCTGCAGGAGAAAATGGAAAGCAGATTATTATTATCGGCAGTGCAGAACATCCTGAAGTAGAAGGAATTCGCGGATGGTGTACCGGTGAAGTTCATGTAATAACAGAGGCATCCCAGTTAGATCAGATTGATTTCAAAAAGCCAACTTGTCTGGTTTCCCAAACGACATTTAATTACAAGAAATTTAAAGATATAGTTGAAATTATCAACAAAAAGGGTTATGATATAGAAGTATGTAATACAATATGTAATGCCACAGAAGAACGTCAACTGGAAGCAAAGTCTATCGCTAAGGATGTAGATGCAATGGTTGTTATTGGAGATAAACACAGCTCCAACAGCCAGAAGTTATTTGAGATTAGCAAGAATGAGTGTGAAAACACTTTTTTTGTACAGACACTTAGAGACCTGGATTTGAAACTTTTTGAATCGACTGGTAAGGTGGGTATTACAGCGGGGGCCTCAACCCCACAGAAAATTATCAAGGAGGTTCATGCTAGCATGACAGAAAAGAGTTTTGAACAATTATTAGAGGAAAGTTTAGTTACGATTCATAATGGAGAGGTAGTAGAAGGTACAGTCATTGATGTAAAACCAGATGAGATTATCTTGAACATCGGATATAAAGCAGATGGTATTTTAACAAGAAATGAATACTCTAATGATTCTGCCAACGTGGATTTAACAACAGTAGCCAAAGTTGGTGATACTATGGAGACAAAAGTCCTGAAAGTTAATGATGGAGAAGGACAGGTACTCCTTACTTATAAGAGGCTGGCAGCTGAGAAGGGTAATAAGCGTCTTGAAGAAGCTTATGAAAACAAAGAAGTTTTAAAAGCACCTGTAGCGCAGGTATTAGATGGTGGATTAAGTGTACTTATTGAAGAAGCACGTGTATTTATTCCTGCAAGCCTTGTTTCTGATTCTTATGAAAGAGATCTTAAGAAATATGAAGGACAGGAAATTGAATTTGTTATCAGTGAGTTCAATCCTCGCAAGAGAAGAGTTATTGGTGACCGTAAACAGTTATTAGTAGCTGCTAAGAAAGAAAAACAGAAAGAATTATTTGAAAAGATCGAAGTTGGAATGAAGATCGATGGTGTTGTTAAGAATGTAACAGACTTTGGAGCATTTATCGATTTAGGTGGAGCAGATGGATTACTTCACATTTCTGAAATGTCCTGGGGACGTGTTGAAAATCCTAAGAAAGTTTTCAATATCGGAGACAAAGTTACTGTATTGATCAAAGATATTCAGGGTGAAAAAATTGCTTTAAGTCTGAAATTCCCAGAAGAAAATCCTTGGTTAAAAGCAGAAGAAAAATACAAAGTTGGTAATGAAGTAACTGGAAAAGTTGCTCGTATGACAGACTTTGGAGCATTTATTGAACTTGAATCTGGAATTGATGCATTACTTCACGTATCTCAGATTGCAAAAGAACATATTGAAAAACCTTCAGATGTTTTAAGTGTTGGACAGGAAATTACAGCTAAAGTTGTTGACTTTAAGAAAGATGAAAAGAAAATCAGCTTAAGTATGAAAGCTTTACTTCCAGCAGAAGAAAAAACTGAAGAATAAGAATTAGTTATCAAAAGTTCCTTCTCTAATTTAGTGAGAAGGAACTTTTTTTAGATACGACTATTGTAAAATAGGATTTTATGAGATATAATTGACCTTAAAAATATCATTTTTTATTTCATAGAACATTACTTTGCAATGTTTCGAAATAATGGTATTAAGAAATTTTAATGTTTTTAAAATCATTTTGAAAAGAAAAACTAGAAAAAGGAGCTAGAACCATGGAGATAAAAAAGTTCAAAAAAGTATTGGTTGCTAACCGTGGCGAAATTGCAATTCGTGTCTTTCGTGCTTTAAGTGAGCTTGGAATTACCACAGTTGGTGTATTTTCCAAAGAAGATCGTTATGCACTGTTCCGTTCCAAGGCAGATGAATCATATCAGCTGAATCCTGATAAGGGACCAATTGATGCATATCTTGATATTAATACGATTATTCGTATTGCAAAAGAAAAAAATGTTGATGCTATTCATCCTGGTTATGGATTTCTTTCAGAAAATCCAGAATTTGTAGATGCCTGTGAAAAGAATGGAATTACATTTATCGGGCCTTCTTCTGACCTGATGCGCAAAATGGGAGATAAAATTTCATCCAAACAGATGGCAATCGAAGCAGATGTGCCGATTATTCCTGGTGTAGACCATGCAGTTCATGAACTGGATGAGGTCTTGAAGATTGCAGATCAGGTTGGATATCCGGTTATGTTAAAGGCTTCCAACGGAGGAGGCGGACGTGGAATGCGTATCGTAAACTCTGCAGAGGAAATGCCTAAAGAATATGCCGAAGCAAGAGATGAATCCAAAAAAGCATTTGGAGATGATCAGATCTTTGTTGAAAAATACTTAAAGAGTCCAAAACATATAGAAGTGCAGATCATTGGAGATCAGTATGGAGAAGTTGTCCATCTGTATGATCGTGATTGTTCTGTACAGAGAAGACATCAGAAAGTTGTAGAATATGCACCTGCATTCAGTGTACCGGAAGAAGTACGTCAGCAGATTTTTGATTGTTCTATCCGTCTTGCAAAACATGTAGATTATAAGAATGCCGGAACATTGGAATTTCTCGTAGATGCAGATAATAATGCATATTTTATTGAAATGAATCCTCGTGTCCAGGTAGAACATACAATTACAGAAGCTGTTACAGGTATTGACATCGTTCAGACTCAGATTCTTGTGGCTGAAGGTTATCCGTTGGATTCCAGCGAAATTGGAATTAAATCACAGAAAGATATTGTATGTAATGGCTATTCTGTTCAGACACGTATTACCACAGAAGATCCTTTAAATAACTTCCTTCCAGATACAGGAAAGATTACAGTATATCGTTCCGGAGCAGGTAATGGTATTCGTCTGGATGGTGGAAATGCTTATGCAGGAGCGGAAATTACTCCATATTATGACAGCCTTCTTGTAAAAGCAATTTCTCATGATCGTACTTTTGAGCGTGCAGTTGATAAATCTATTCGTGTATTAAAGGAAACAAGAATTCGTGGAGTGAAGACAAATATTCCTTTCCTGATCAATGTACTGAATCATGATACATTCCGCAGCGGAAAATGTTATACAACATTTATCGAAGATACACCGGAACTGTTTATGCTTCCGGAAAGCCAGGACAGAGCTACAAAAATTCTGGAATTTCTTGGAAACAAGATGGTTAATGTTCAGCATGCAGAGGATAAGCCATATTTTGAAAATACAACAGCTCCTAAATATGATAAAGAACGTTCTGTATATGGTTCCAGAGATGAATTTCTGAAGCTTGGTGCCAAAGGATTTACCCAGAAAATCCTGACACAGGATAAATTATATATAACAGATACAACCATGCGTGATGCTCAGCAGTCATTGATGGCGACACGTATGAGAACGAGAGATCTGGTTATGGCATCTGAAGCAACTAATGCATTTATGCAGGAAGCTTTTTCTGTTGAAGCATGGGGTGGGGCAACATATGATACAGCATATCGTTTCCTTAAGGAATCACCATGGAAGAGACTATCTGCATTAAGAGAACGTATGCCAAATACTTTGATCCAGATGCTTCTTCGTGCATCCAATGCAGTAGGATATAGTAATTATCCAGATAATGTGGTTCAGCAGTTTATTATGGAAGCTGCCGGACATGGTGTGGATGTTTTCCGTATTTTTGACAGTTTAAACTGGGTTGAAAATATGAAAATGCCAATTGAGATTGCTTTAAAAACTGGAAAGATCGTAGAAGGTGCTATTTGTTATACAGGAGATATTCTTGATCCAAATGAAACAAAATATACATTAGATTATTATGTAAAGAAAGCCAAAGAACTGGAAAGCCTTGGTGTTCATATCTTTACTATTAAGGATATGGCAGGTCTTGTAAAACCATATGCAGCTGAAAAACTGATTTCAACATTAAAATCTGAATTAAAGATTCCGGTAAATCTTCATACACATGATTCTACAGGAAATGGTGTCAGTACATTACTGAAAGCTGCAGAAGCCGGACTTGATATTGCTGACTGTGCTATTGGATCTATGAGTTCCATGACAAGTAACCCATGTATGAATTCACTTGTTGAAGCTTTAAAAGGAACTAAGAGAGATACAAAACTGAATCCGGATGAATTGACAGAGTTAAGTCAGTATTATGCAAGAATTCGTCCAGTCTACAAGCAGTTTGAAAGCGGCATGGATGCACCGAATACAGAAATTTATAAATACGAGATTCCTGGAGGACAGTATTCTAATCTGCTTGCACAGGTTAAGGAAATGGGTGCTGCAGAAGATTTCGAAGCTATAAAAGGTCTTTATAAAGATGCAAACCATCTTCTGGGAAATATTGTAAAGGTTACTCCATCTTCTAAAGTTGTTGGTGATTTTGCCATCTTTATGTTTAAAAATGGATTGACAAAAGATAATATTCTCACAGAAGGAAAGAATTTATCATATCCTGATTCTGTTGTAGAGTATTTTGAAGGAATGATCGGACAGCCGGAAGGTGGATTCCCGAAAGAACTTCAGGAAATTGTTTTAAAAGGAAAGAAACCTATTTCCGTACGTCCGGGAAGTCTGCTTCCAGATGAAGACTTTGATTATATTAAAAACGGATTAAAAGAAAACTTCTATATGGATAGCATGGAAGACCCTGAGGTTCTTCATCAGAAGGCATTAAGTTATGCTCTGTATCCGAAGGTTTATGAAGATTACTGCCGACATTTCGAAGCTTATAATGATGTTACAGGGCTGGAAAGTCATGTGTACTTCTATGGACTTCGTAAGGGAGAAGAAACAGTCCTGAAACTTGACGAAGGTAAATTTCTAATTATCAAATTTATTGATATGTCTGAACCAGATGAAGATGGCTACCGTTGCCTTGACTTTGAAGTAAATGGATCTATTCGAGAGATTAAAGTTTTGGATAAAAATCTTGAAGTTAAAGCAGACAGAAGAGTAAAAGCTGATAAATCTAATCCGGGACATCTTGGATCTACAATCCCTGGAACTGTTGGAAAAATCCTTGTTAAAGAAGGAGATGAAGTAACAGTAAATATGCCATTGATGACAGTGGAAGCCATGAAGATGGAAACAACGGTTGTATCTAAAGTAGATGGTACTGTTGATAAGATTTATGTCAAAGAAGGAGAACAGGTAAATCAGGAAGATCTGTTGATTTCTTTTGAAATTGCTGAATAGAAAAGAAAAATAACGAAAAAATAAGAAGAAGGAAGTAGATGAAACTTCCTTCTTTTTGTTTTTTCTATCAGAAAAATTTTTTGAAAGTGAGGTATGGCAATGGATGAAGAACGAAGAAATGAGATAAAAGATTCTGGTTCAACAGATATAAATGGAATTCATATTATGACCATTATTGGAGAAATCGAAGGACATCAGGCAGCTTCTCAAGGTGCAAAAACAACAAAATATGAGCATATGATTCCCATGCTTGCAAAAGTAGAAAATGACGATAAGATTAAGGGAGTTTTGATTTTGATCAATACCATAGGAGGAGATGTGGAATGCGGTCTGGCACTGGCAGAACTTATTGCTTCCTTAAGCAAGCCTACAGTTTCACTGGTATTGGGTGGAAGTCATTCTATTGGTGTTCCACTGGCTGTTTCAGCTGATTACTCTTTCATAGTAAAAAGTGCTACAATGATGATACATCCGGTAAGAACAGGTGGAACTTTTATTGGAGTAATTCAAAGCTATCGTAATATTGAGAAAATCCAGGACAGAATTACCAGATTTATCAGTGATCATTCTGGTATGAATCAGAAGCAGGTTGAGGAACTGATGCTTGCTGTTGGGGAACAGGTAAAGGATGCAGGAACGATTCTTGAAGGAGAGGAAGCAGTAAGATATGGACTGATTAATCAGATTGGAGGAATGAAAGAGGCATTTAAAAAGTTAAGTGAGCTTTGTAAAAATAAATATTGTTGAAAATGAAAGAAATGTATGAAATATTGTGCAATTTTTTGGAGATAAAATACAAAAAAGTACTTTAATTTTTCTCTCTCATCGTGTAAAATAAAAGAGGATTGTTTTTTATTTAACAAACATTTTGAAGGAGGATAAGATGAGAGGAATTGAAACCCCTGTTCGCGACATTCGTAAACGAGTATTTAAGGAAATTGCAAAATTTGCTTATGAAAAAAAAGATTTAAGCTTAATTGAAGATTTACCATATGAAATTGTCCCTGGAGAGGTTGCCACATATCGTGATAGTATTTATCGTGAAAGAGCAATCGTTGGTGAAAGAATTCGTCTTGCCATGGGGATGTCTTTAAGACCTGCAGATAAACCGGCAAGAATTACAAAAGGAATTGATGAAAGTAATATTTCAGAAAAATATTATGAACCACCTCTTTTACAGGTAATTCCATCTGCATGTAATGCATGTAAAGATAAGGCATTTATTGTCGGTGGTGAGTGTCAGGGATGTATGGCACATCCATGTATGGAAGTCTGTCCTAAAAATGCAATCAGCTTTGTAGATGGATATTCTTATATTGATCAGGATAAATGTATCAAATGTGGACAGTGTAGAAAAGTCTGTCCTTATGGTGCAATTCATGAAAGAAAAAGACCTTGTGAAGTTGCCTGTGGTGTTGGTGCCATTGAAACTGATTATGCAGGACGTGCGGTAATCAATCCTGATAAATGTGTATCCTGTGGTATGTGCATGGTTAACTGTCCATTTGGAGCTATTGCAGATAAATCCCAGATTTATCAGCTGATTAAAGCGATGAATGAAGGAAGTGAAGTTATTGCTATTCTTGCACCTGCTTTTGTTGGTCAGTTTGGACCGAAAGCTTCTCCAAATAAGATTAAAGCCGCATTGCTGGATATCGGATTTGCGGATGTATGGGAAGTTGCAGTTGGTGCGGATGCAGGAGCTCTTGAAGAAGCAGAACATTATGCACATAGTGTTGCAACTGGAGAGGTTCCGTTTTTACTGACATCCTGTTGTCCATCATGGTCTATGCTCGGAAAGAAATATTTCCCAGAAGTAATTGAGCAGATTTCCAATGCCTTGACACCAATGGTTGCTACAGCGAGAGCAGCAAGACAGACAAATCAGAATGCAAAAATCGTATTTGTAGGTCCATGTGTAGCAAAGAAACTGGAAGCATCCAGAAAAACTGTTCGCAGTGAAGTGGATTTTGTTATTACATTTGAAGAGTTAGCAGCTATGTTTGAAGCAAAAGAAATCGATTTCAATACTTACGATAAAGAAGTAGAAATGAATGATGCTTTTGGTGCAGGTAGAGGATATGCAGTTGCCAGTGGTGTATCCACAGCAATCGAAGCTTGTATCAACGAATATTATCCAGGTACAGAAGTGAAGATCGATCATGTTGAAGGACTTGCTGAATGTAAGAAGATGCTTCTTCAGGCAAAAGCCGGAAAGAAAAACGGATATCTGATCGAAGGTATGGGATGTCCTGGAGGATGTGTTGCCGGAGCAGGAACCAATATACCAGTTATTAAAGCTGGAGTACAGGTTAAGAAATTTGTCAATGAAGCAGAATCCTTTGTTCCACCAGAAACAGCAAAATACTAAATTGATTAAACTTTAATTAGAGATTACTTGAAACTCCTGGAATTCCAGGAGTTTCTTTTTGTATGGAAGAGATTTTTAAAATAATTATTCGGAGATCTTTCTTCTATGATTGAATATTGCAGATATGGATCATCATGGATTAAATATTACGGAAGTATTACAAAAACATTTGAAAAACAAAATCAATATGGTATAATATATATAGGTAAAAGATTATTTTACTGAATATTTGCAGGAAGGAGGAAAGCCGCGAAAAAAATATTATGAATAAGAAATCTTTAAGAATTGTTTTACTGAGTATAATCTGTGGACTTATGCTGGCAATATGTTTTGAAATTAAACATGTTGATGCTGCAACAACTTACAGCAGATATGTAACAGCTAGTTCATTGAACATTCGAAAGAAAGCATCAAACGGTGGAGCAGTTGTAGGTTCTTATAAAAAGGGAACAAAAATAACCTGTTATGGAACCAGTGGCAGTTGGACAAAGGTAAAATATAGTGGATCTTATCGATATGTATCTACACGTTATCTGTCCAGCAGTGCACCGAAAGTTACGACAAGTATAACCTCAACGTACATAAGATACGTAACGGCCAGTTCGTTGAATATTCGAAAGAAAGCATCAAACAGTGGAGCGATTGTAGGTTCTTACAAAAGAGGAAGCAAAATAACCTGTTATGGAACCAGTGGCAGTTGGACAAAGATAAAATATAGTGGATCTTATAGATACATATCTACAAGTTATCTTTCCAGTAAAGTGCCAAGTACTGTGAGTTCCACAGCTTCGATTACCGGAAGTTCTGTAGCAAGATATGCGTTGCAGTTTGTTGGAAACCCATATGTATGGGGAGGTTCCAGCTTGACGAAAGGAGCGGACTGTTCTGGATTTACCATGGCAGTGTATGCACATTATGGATATAGTCTTCCACATAGTTCTATCAGTCAGAGATCTTGTGGGACACCCGTTAGCTGGGCAAATAAGCAGGCAGGAGATTTGATCTGTTATAATGCAATCAACGGAGTTGGACATGTGGGAATTTACATAGGAAATAATCAGGTGGTTCATGCGGGAAGTAAATCTACAGGTATTCATGTATCCGCAGCTGATTATCGGTCAGTAAACTGTGTAAGACGAATTATAAAATAATTTGTATAATAGTGAAGGATAAAAAAGAAAGTATGTAAGTTGAAGATGAAAAATCGGAAATTAACATACTTTCTTTCTTTTTGAAAATGGTTTTCTGGTGTAATGACTTGCGTATTTTGATAAATAATTGTAAAATGGATTAACATAAAGCATAATATATGCTCTGTGAGGATTGAAAATAAGAGAGGTAAAAGTTTCTATGGCAGCAAAAAGAAGAAAGAAAAAGACATCTGGAAGAAGTCGGAAGAAGCAGAAAGATTTCGAGCCCTTTTATAAAGAAATTGCTGTTTTGATTGTTTTTGCTCTTTTTCTTTTTTTATTTTTGAGTAATTTTGGTATTTGCGGATATATAGGAGACAGTATCAGTACATTTTTATTTGGCTTTTTTGGAACAGTACATTATATTGTTCCGGTAGCAGGGTTGTTTTTGTCATTGCTCCTGATTTCAAATGATTATAGCAGCCTTGCAATAAAAAAGACTTTTTTTTCTATTTTATTAATATGTATGATAGCTACAGCACTACAGATGATTCTAGATGTCCGGGTGCAAAATGTTAGTGCAGCATTTTTTTATAGCAGCAGACATCATACCGGTGGAGGAGCTGTAGGAGGTTTCATCTGTTCAATACTATATAAAGAGATTGGAATTGCCGGAGCAGTTGTTGTCATCCTGTTTGTTTCTGCTATTTCATTAATTCTTATAACAGAGAAATCTTTGTTATCTTTTATAAAAAAAATCAGTGGAAAGACTTTTGCCAAAAATAAAAAAAGGAAAGAAAATAGAAATCAAAGGAAGAAGGATAGGTCGGAGGAAAAACAGAAATCCGATATGCCACAAAAAATCTTACACAAAAAGTTACCGGATTTCCGGATTGGAAAACCAAAGCCGGAAGATGCAAGTCCAGTACCTGAGATACCTAAGGAAAATGAAGTCCCAGATTTTGATTTCGATTTAATAGGGGATCAAGCAGAAGATGATTTATTATCTGAAGAGATTTCTGCAGTAGAAGAACCCAAAATCAGATCCTCAAAAAAATCTTTTGTAAACATGAAAAAGGAAGAACCGAAAGAAGTTGAGGTTCTTTCCCGTCCAGAGGTTCAGGGAAACTATGTGTTTCCACCGGTTTCATTACTGAATAAAGGGAAGATTTCTAAAGGAAATAACCAGATGGAATTAAAACAGACAGCCATGAAGCTGCAGCAGACATTGGCAGATTTTGGTGTTGATGTAACCATTACAGATATTAGCTGTGGTCCATCTGTAACCCGTTTTGAATTACATCCGGAACAGGGGGTTAAAGTAAGCAGAATCGTAAGTCTTGCAGATGATATAAAATTAAATCTTGCAGCTCCTGATATTCGTATTGAAGCTCCGATTCCCGGGAAAGCGGCTATTGGAATCGAGGTTCCTAATAAAACCAATCAGACTGTTATGTTTAGGGAGCTGATTGAAAATAATGAGTTTAAAAGAGCACGTTCTAATATTTCCTTTGCAGTAGGAAAAAATCTGGCCGGACAGGTCATTGTTTCAGATATTGCAAAGATGCCGCATTTACTAATCGCAGGAGCAACAGGTTCTGGAAAGTCAGTATGTATTAATACTTTGATTATGAGTATACTGTACAAATCCAGTCCAGATGATGTAAAATTAATTATGATTGATCCTAAGGTTGTAGAGTTAAGTGCTTATCAGGGAATTCCTCACTTACTTATTCCGGTGGTTACAGATCCAAAACAGGCTTCCAGTGCATTGAACTGGGCTGTTATGGAGATGGGAGACCGATACAAAAAATTTGCAGAAGTGAATGTAAGGAATCTCAAAGGATATAATGACAAAGTAGAAGAGATGGCAAAGCAGGGTATGGAAGGAGAAGATTTCAAGAAACTTCCGCAGATTGTTATTATCGTAGATGAACTTGCAGATTTGATGATGGTAGCACCTGGAGAAGTAGAAGATGCAATTGTTCGTCTGTCTCAGCTTGCCAGAGCGGCAGGAATTCATCTGATTATTGCAACTCAGAGACCATCAGTAAATGTTATTACAGGATTGATCAAGGCAAATGTTCCTTCAAGAATTGCTTTTTCCGTTTCATCGGGAGTAGATTCCAGAACGATTATCGATATGAACGGGGCAGAAAAACTGCTTGGAAAAGGGGATATGTTATTTTATCCATCTGGGTATCAGAAACCGATTCGAGTACAAGGTGCTTTTATCAGTGATGAAGAGGTGGGAAGAGTCGTTTCATTCCTAAAGGAACAAAATATTGATGATGATTATGGTTCGGATGTTCAGGAAAAGATACAGACAGCTACTGTTAAGGCAGCTTCATCCCAGGAAAGGGATGAGTATTTTGAAGATGCAGCCATGTTCATTATAGATAAAGACAAAGCATCTATTGCCAGTCTGCAAAGGGTGTTTAAAATCGGTTTTAATCGTGCGGCGAGATTGATGGATCAGCTGTGTGAGGCCGGAATTGTAGGGGAGGAAGAGGGTACCAAACCACGAAAAGTATTAATGAGTGCAGAAGAATTTGAACAATACAAAGAAGAATATTTATAGAAAGGATACATTATGAAAACAGATATTCAAATTGCGCAGGAAGCAGAATTAAAACCAATCAAAGAGGTTGCAGCATCAATTGGAATCAAAGAGGATGATTTGGAATTGTATGGTAAATATAAAGCAAAATTCTCTTCAGGTTTTATGGATGAAGTAAAAAATAACGAGGATGGTAAACTGGTTCTTGTAACAGCTATTAATCCAACTCCTGCAGGAGAAGGGAAAACAACAACAAGTGTTGGTCTTGCACAGGCATTAAACCAGTTGGGAAAGAAAACTATTTGTGCATTGCGTGAACCATCTTTAGGACCATGTTTTGGAATTAAAGGTGGAGCAGCCGGAGGTGGATATGCACAGGTTGTTCCAATGGAAGATCTGAATCTTCATTTTACAGGAGATTTTCATGCAATTACATCTGCCAATAATCTTCTGGCAGCAATGATCGATAACCATATTCAGCAGGGTAATCAGCTGGATATTGATACACGTAATGTTGTATGGAAAAGATGCCTGGATATGAATGACAGAGCTCTTCGAAATATAGTTGTAGGATTGGGACGTAAGGTAGATGGTGTTGTGCGAGAAGACCATTTTATCATTACAGTTGCCTCTGAAATCATGGCAATTCTTTGTCTTGCAAATGATATGGAAGATTTAAAAGAACGTTTAGGGAAAATCATTGTTGCCTATACTAGAGATAATAAACCGGTAACAGCAAAAGAATTAAATGCAGTAGGTGCTATGGCAGCATTATTAAAAGATGCTTTAAAGCCAAATATGATTCAGACACTGGAACATACACCTGCATTTGTTCATGGTGGACCGTTTGCTAATATTGCTCATGGATGTAATAGTGTTCAGGCTACAAAACTTGCATTAAAATTATCAGATATTACCATTACAGAAGCTGGATTTGGTGCAGATCTTGGTGCAGAAAAATTCCTGGATATTAAATGTCCAATGGCAGGACTTCATCCGGATGCGGTTGTTCTGGTAGCTACAGTACGTGCATTAAAATATAACGGAGGAGTTGCGAAGGATGAACTGGCAACAGAAAACATTGATGCTTTGAGCAAAGGTATTGTAAATCTTGAAAAGCATATTGAAAATCTCAAGCAGTTTGGTGTGCCGGTTGTTGTAACACTGAATCAGTTTGTTACAGATACAGAAGCTGAATTAAACTTTATTAAGAATTTCTGTGAAGAAAGAGATTGTGATTTTGCATTATCACAGGTATGGGCTGATGGTGGAAAAGGTGGAATTAATCTTGCAAAGGCGGTTCTTCGTACATTGGATACAAAAGAAAGCAATTATCATCAGTTATATGATTATGATTCAACAATTGAAGAAAAAATTGAAACTATTGCGACTAAAATATATGGTGCAGATGGTGTTGTTTACGCACCTGCAGCAGCAAGACAGAAGAAAACTTTAACAGAACTTGGATATGGAAATCTTCCAATCTGTATGGCAAAGAATCAGTATTCTCTGTCTGATGATCCAAAGAAACTGGGTCGTCCTGAAGGATTTGATATTACAATTCGTGAAATCTATGTAAATGCAGGAGCAGGATTCCTGGTTGCATTAACAGGGGATATCATGACAATGCCAGGTCTTCCAAAGAAACCAGCAGCAGAAGGAATTGACGTAAATGAAGATGGTGTAATTACAGGATTATTTTAGAAGGTGGAATAAGATGACACAGATAATTGACGGAAAAAAGATTTCAGCTGAGATTAAAGATGAAGTAAAAGCTGAAGTAGCAGAATTAAAAAAAGAAGGAAAGGATATTGCTCTTGCTGTTATACAGGTTGGGGCAGATCCTGCTTCCAGTGTTTATGTAAGAAATAAAAAACGTGCCTGCGCTTATACAGGGATTGAATCTGTAAGTTACGAACTTCCTGAGGAAACAACTCAGGAAGAACTGCTTGCAATTGTTGATAAATGCAATAAAGATCCTAAGATAAATGGGATTCTCGTGCAGCTGCCTTTACCAGCACATATGGATGAAGATGAAATTCTTTTAGCTATTGATCCAAAGAAAGATGTGGATGGATTCCATCCGGTTAGTGTAGGAAACATGGTAATTGGAGAAGATGGATTTCTGCCATGTACGCCGGCAGGAGTAATTCAGTTACTGAAACGTTCTGGAGTGGAAATAGAAGGAAAAGAATGTGTTGTTGTTGGAAGAAGTAATATTGTTGGAAAACCTATGGCAATGCTTCTTTTACGTGAAAATGGAACAGTAACTGTCTGTCATTCCAGAACAAAGGATTTAAAAGAGGTATGTAAGAGAGCAGATATTCTTGTGGTTGCAATCGGAAAGCCAAAGTTTATTGATGATTCCTATGTTAAGGAAGGCGCAGTAGTTATTGATGTTGGAATTCATCGCAATGAAAATAATAAATTATGCGGTGATGTGGATTATGAAAAAGTAGCGCCAAAAACATCAGCAATTACACCAGTACCAGGTGGAGTTGGTCCAATGACTATTGCTATGTTGATGAAAAACTGTGTAGAGTCTAAAAAACTGTTTGGAGAATAAGATGAAAATATTATTTATTTCACTAGGATGTGACAAAAATCTGGTTGATAGTGAAGTTATGCTGGGGCTTTTGACCAAAAACGGATATACTCTTACGGATGATGAGACTCAGGCGGATGTTATTGTCATCAATACGTGCTGTTTTATTCATGATGCGAAAGAAGAAAGTATTAATACCATTTTGGAAATGGCACAATATAAAGAGCAGAACTTAAAGGCTCTGGTAGTGGCTGGGTGTCTTGCTGAACGTTATAAAGATGAAATCCTGAAAGAAATTCCAGAGATTGATGCGGTTCTTGGTACCACAAGCTATGATTCCATTGTAGAAGCAGTCAATAATGCATTGGAAGGAAAAGTATATGAGCATTATGAGAGTATTGACTATCTTCCAGATAACTCAGATACCGATAGAGTTGTCACAACAGGAAATCATATGGCATATTTAAAAATTGCTGAAGGTTGTGACAAAAGATGCAGCTATTGTATTATTCCCAAAATCAGAGGTCATTTTCGAAGTGTTCCAATGAAAGAACTTTTGGAAGAAGCGGGTAGACTTGCAGAAGATGGTGTGAAGGAACTGGTTCTGGTTGCCCAGGAAACAACGCTTTATGGTAAAGATCTGACAGGAGAGAAGCAGCTTCCGCTCCTGCTTCGCAAATTATGTGAAATTGAAGGCATTGAATGGATTCGATTATTGTATTGCTATCCGGAAGAAATTACAGATGAGCTGATAGAAGTCATGAAAACAGAAGAAAAGATTTGCCATTATATTGACATGCCAATCCAGCATAGCGAGAATAGAATTTTGCAGCGAATGGGAAGAAGAACTTCCAGAGAAGATCTGATAGAGGTTATTGGAAAACTTCGGAAAGAGATTCCGGATATTGCGATCAGAACCACATTGATTACCGGTTTTCCTGGAGAAACCCAGGAAGATCATCATGGACTGATGAAATTTGTGGAAGAATGCAGATTTGAGCGCCTTGGTGTTTTTACTTACTCACCTGAAGAAGATACGCTGGCAGCTGAATTTGAAGATCAGATTGACGAAGAAGTAAAAGAACAGAGACGAGATGAGATTATGATGCTACAGCAGGAGATCTCATTTGAAAATGCCCAAAAACTGGTTGGAAAAGTCATCCGGGTAATGGTAGAGGGTTATCTGTATGATGATGATATATATGTTGGACGTTCTTACATGGATGCACCAAAGGTAGATGGATGTGTTTTTATAAATTCTCCAGAAGAACTGATGACAGGAGATTTTGTATATGTTAGAATTACTCAGGGAAAAGAATATGATGTAATAGGAGAAGTAGAGTATGAATTTACCAAATAAGCTAACAATATTAAGAGTACTTATGATACCAGTCTTTTTAGTCTTTCTTATGACAGATGTGGCTGGGGAAAATGGAAAATGGATTGCTGTAGCAATATTTATCATTGCAAGTCTTACAGATTTTCTTGATGGCTATATTGCAAGAAAATATAATCTTGTATCAAATTTTGGGAAGTTTATGGATCCTCTGGCAGATAAACTTCTTGTCTGCTCTGCAATGATCGCACTGGTTGGTATGGATCGTTTATCTTCATTGGTGGCAATTATCATTATTGCAAGAGAATTTATCATCAGTGGTTTTCGTCTGGTGGCATCTGATAATGGTGTTGTAATTGCAGCAAGCTATTGGGGGAAATTTAAGACCAATTTCCAGATGTTCATGATTATTATGCTTATTATTGATCTGGGAACTAAAACAGCAGTTATGATTGAGAATATTTTAATTGTTATTGCAGTAGCATTAACAATCATTTCTCTCATTGACTATTTAGCAAAAAATAAAGAAGTATTAGCAGAAGGGAAATAAATCAAATGACAGCAGAAATTATTTGCGTAGGAACTGAAATCCTACTGGGAAACATCGTAAATACAAATGCTGCCTACTTATCAGAACGCTTAGCCGCTTTAGGCATAAGCGTTTTTTTTGAAACAACAGTAGGCGATAACCCGGAAAGGTTAGAATCTGTTATAAAACAGGGGCTGGAAAGATCAGATATACTGATCTTATCAGGAGGATTAGGACCGACAAAGGATGATTTAACCAAAGAAATTGCAGCAAAAGTCTGTGGTCAGAAATTAATAGAAGATCAGGAAGCATTAAAGCGATTAAAGGAGTATTTTACATCTACTAAGAGAAAAATGACAGAAAATAATTTAAAGCAGGCTATGGTACCAGAAAATTGTACAGTTTTATATAATGATAATGGAACTGCACCAGGAATGGTAATTCATGCGTCAGACGGTAAAAAAGTGATTTTATTGCCGGGACCTCCAAGTGAACTGCTTCCAATGTTTCATCGTCAGGTAGAACCTGTTTTGCAGGAAATGCAGCCTGGGATTTTATATTCTAAAGTAATTAAAATCGACTGTATGGGAGAAAGCGCTGTAGAAACAGAGATTCTGGATTTGATTGAACAACAGAGTAATCCTACTGTTGCTCCATATGCAAAGCTGGGAGAAGTTCATCTTAGAGTAACTGCGAAAGCAGATACTATGGAAGAAGGAAAAGAACTTGTAAAACCTATGGTAGCGGAACTTAGAAACAGATTTGGAAATAAAATTTATACAATAGAAGGGGACAGGACTTTGGAAGATGTTCTGGTGGAAATGCTGGATCAGAAAGGATATACCATTTCGGCAGCAGAATCCTGTACAGCGGGTATGTTTATGTCACGTTTGGTCAATGTTCCTGGTGCTTCTAATGTAGTAAATGAAAGTTTTATCACTTATTCCAACGAAGCGAAAATGAAATATCTTGGTGTTAAAGAAGAGACATTAATGAACTATGGAGCAGTATCAGAAGAGACAGCAAGGGAAATGGCGGAAGGAGTGGCACGAAAGGCCAGTGCCAATGTAGGTGTAGGAATTACAGGTCTGGCAGGTCCTGGAGGAGAGACACCAGAGAAAAAACCGGGACTGGTGTATATAGGTGTTTGCATTAATGGGAAAACGAAAGTCAATAAATATCAGCTAAAAGGAAATCGTCAAAAAGTGAGAGAAGTATCTGTAAGCCGTGCTATGACAATGGTGCGTCTGGGAATGTTAGAAGAAAAATAGAGAGCGAACAAATATTCGCACGAACACTTGTTTTCTTTACCCCTTTATGATATACTAAATGCCATAAGAAATTGGGAAGATAGAAGATAAGTATCATATTGAAATAAAGGAGAACATATTATGAAACAGGACGAGAAATTGAAGGCCCTGGATGCCGCATTAGTGAAAATTGAGAAAGACTATGGCAAAGGATCTATTATGAAGCTTGGAGAATATCAGGCAGATCGTACCATTGAGGTAACACCTACCGGATCCATTAGTCTGGATATTGCACTTGGTGTTGGAGGAATTCCTAAGGGACGTATTATTGAAGTATATGGTCCTGAATCCAGTGGTAAGACTACAGTTGCTCTTCATATGGTGGCAGAGGTACAGAAGAGAGGCGGAATTGCAGGATTTATTGATGCTGAGCATGCTCTGGATCCTGTATATGCAAAGAATATTGGTGTAGATATAGATAATCTTTATATTTCTCAGCCGGATACAGGTGAGCAGGGATTGGAGATTACTGAAACTATGGTTCGTTCCGGTGCAGTGGATATTATTATTGTGGATTCTGTTGCCGCTTTGGTACCAAAAGCCGAGATTGATGGAGATATGGGAGATTCCCATGTGGGACTGCAGGCAAGACTGATGTCTCAGGCGCTTCGTAAGCTGACCGGTGTTATAAGTAAGTCCAATTGTACGGTTATTTTTATTAATCAGCTTCGTGAGAAAGTAGGAGTTATGTTTGGTAATCCGGAGACTACAACTGGTGGACGTGCGTTAAAATTCTATTCTTCCATTCGCCTGGATGTTCGAAGAATAGAAACATTGAAACAGGCAGGAGAGATGATTGGAAACCGCACAAGAATTAAAGTTGTAAAGAATAAAGTGGCACCTCCATTTAAGCAGGCGGAGTTTGATATTATGTTTGGAAAGGGAATCAGTAAATACGGAGATTTACTTGATCTTGCTGCCGGTGCGGATATTATCCATAAAAGCGGTGCATGGTATGCCTATAATGGTGAAAAAATTGGTCAGGGACGTGAGAATGCTAAAAAGTATCTGGAAGAGCATCCAGAGATTGCGGATGTTGTGGAACATGGAATCCGGGTGCATTATGGATTGATCGAAGAAGAACCACAAACAGAAACAGAAGAAAAGGCTGAACAGTAATGGTTATAACCAAACTTGAACAAGTAGGAAAAAAGCAGGTCAGAATCTTTTTTGATGAAGAAAGGTACTGCCTGCTTTATCTTAGTGAAATTAGAAAATTGGGCGTAACAGAACAGCAGGAGATTCTTCAGGAAGATTTTCAGGAATTGAATGAAATGTTACTGCATCGTGCAAAATTAAAGGTTTTATCTTTGCTAAAATATAAAGACAGAACCAGAAAAGAGTTGAAGGAGCGACTGCTTCGATTGGAATTCCCTGAATTTATAGCTGAAGAAGCAATTATTTATGCAGAATCCTATGGATATGTCAATGATAAAGAGTATGTTCGTCGGTTTATGGAGTATAGATCCCAGACTAAAAGTCGTATACAGATTCGACAGGAACTGGTAAAAAAGGGAGTAGCTTCAGATTTAATTGATCGGGTGTGGGATGAGTATGAATATGATGAAGAAAGTGTGTTAGAAGAGCAGATACAAAAGAGAATTCGACAGAAAGGTCCTATAACAATGGAGAATTTTCAGAAAAATTATACATATTTTGCAAGAAAAGGATATTCTTCCAATTCCATTCTCCAATTATTAAAAAAATATAAACAATAAATTTTTTTCTTGCATATAATCAGAAAACTATATATAATCGGTTTTGTAGGGTGTGAACCAATAATTAATCAGCTTATATTTTATAAGGAGTATATTTTTATATGAGAAAGAAATCACATATTTCGTTAGCAGGACAGATTATGGATTCATTGGAGCTGGGAGATGTATTTGATTATAAATTTCCATTTTATGTGGGAAGTATCTGGCCGGACTGCAGACCTTCTTTTATAACCACACCCCATAAATTTAGTATCACATATGGCGATATTGAGAAGCAGTTATCAAAGTTTGTTTCCAACTATAATCCGGAGAACGGTATGGATATGCGTCACTGTGCAAAACTTGGTGTGATTATTCACTATATTGCCGATTATTTTACTTTTCCTCACAATGATCACTATAAAGGAAATGTAAAAGATCATTGTTATTATGAAAGAGATTTAAAACATGAATTAAAAGCATTTCTTGCTACAGAAGAAGCACAGGATGTGAAAAATCATGTAGTAGCATATGACTCAGTTGAAGAGTTGTCTTCATATATTTCCAGTATTCATAATTGTTATATGAAGCTGGCGCATACAGTACAGGAGGATATCCGCTATATTGTACATGTTTGTACAACGGTAGTAAAAAGTGTTCTGAATATGGTAAGCCGAGTATTTTCTCCTGTTACAGTAAATATTCAATATATATAAAAAATAAAGCATTTGGTTTAAAAACCAAATGCTATTTTTTATTACATAGGAAATTCTTTTAAATTTCCTATGTAATAAAAAACGCTCCGCGCAGATATGCACGATGTGCAAAGGAAAGCAGTCAAAACTGCTGCACATCGGCATGCAAAGCGGAGCAAATCCCTCATGATTGAAGGATACAGGGAGTTGATAGCGGACTTGTCCGCTTTTTATTATATTTTATATTAATTCTTTTATTTCATCTGCCTGCTGGGCTACTTCCTGAGAATGGGTTACTATAATAATACATTTTCCTTCAGATGCCAGGTTTTTAAAAATTTTCATAATCTCGTTTTCAGTTTCCTGGTCTAGATTACCGGTAGGTTCATCGGCAAGGATTACTTCTGGTTCATAGGAAAGTGCTCTGGCAATAGCGACTCTTTGCTGCTGTCCACCGGATAATTTTAAGACACGTCTCTTGGCTTCATCTTCATTTAACCCTACTTTGGCAAGAAGTTCCATTGCTTTTGCTTTTTTATCAGGGTATTTTATTCCAGAAACATCCATAGAAAGAATAACATTTTCTAAAGCAGTTAAATGAGAAAGCAGATTAAAACTTTGAAAGATAATTCCTACATATTTACTTCGGTAGAGATATCGGTCAATCTGTCGAATGTCTTTTTCCTTAAAAAGAATAGTTCCTTCTGTAGGTGTTTCCAAACCGGATAAGAGAGAAAGCAGAGTTGTTTTACCTGCTCCGGAACGACCGACAATTGCATATATGTTACCTTCATTGAATTCGTAAGATAAATGTTCAAAAACTTTTTTTGTATTTCCTTCATAAGAATAGGAAATATCGTTTAATGTTAAAATTTTCATGCAAGCCTCCTAACTTCGGTTGGTTAAAATCTTTAATGGTTCATATCGTACAATAAAAATCACAGCAGTTAAACTGGATAAGATTGTAAGTATGATTCCCACAGCCAACAGTTGCATCATTACAGTCATATTAACTGTGGCAGAAATATCAGAAACATAGTTTACCGTTTGGTTCATAAATCCGCCTTTTCCCTGAGTGTTTGACGTTTTGTCAGATGATTGCTGTGTATTGCCTCGCCCAAAATTATTTTCCTGATTTTCTATCTGCTCCTGCTGATTTTCAATTTGGGAAGCCAGTAACTGGTTGGAAATTGGTACAGAAGCAGCACTGCCTATGCCCAGTCCAATGACCATAGAAAAGATAGTAACAAAGAATAATTCTGAAACAAATTGTGTACATACTTTCCACTTTTTCATGCCGATGGCGGTCAGTACGCCAATTTCATATTTACGTTCACGAATATTAAATATATTAATGACTGCCAGAATTACAGCACCGATAATTAATACAATTATGAAAAAGTAGGATGCAAATTTACTTAAGTTTTCCAACGGAATAAGACTTTGTTCATAGTTGTTTACATCTTGTGATGTTACAGTATAAGTGTCATCAAGCCCCATTTTTTTTACATCTTTCTGGAAAGTTTCATAACTATCAAGATCAGCAAAAACATAAGTTCCACTTGTCTGAGTCATAATGGAATCAATATTTTTTACCATAAAGTTGAGAGCTTTATAACTGGTGTAAATCTGGTTGGCAGGATCGGCTCCGGCATTGAAGCGATTCATGACACCATTTTCTCCTGAAGTGGAACTGCTGTTGTGGTAGATTCCAACTATCTTTAAAGTAATAGTTGCAGAATCATCTGTTGGGCTTTCTAATTTTATAGAACTGCCGACCTTCAGAGAATTATAAGTGGCAAGCTCATCGCTGATAATGCAGACATTTTCAGAGGTATTTTCGGTGAAAATAGAACCATCTGTGATTTTACAGGTGCCGTTGACAAAGTTGGTCATGGCATCTTCACTGCTGTATCCGATGAGAGAAAAGGCTCCCTGATTTTCCATTTTACGATCATTTCCACCAGGGCCAGACTGGGAAGAAGCAGTGGATGAATCTGTAGAAGTCTCTTCTGTACTAACTTCATCGATATTGTTGCCATTTAGTGATGTTGTCATAGTATAATAGAAGTTCTTAACAGCATCTGATTCAGCATATTTTTTCAACTGACTCACAGATAAGCTTTGCATTTGTGACATTTTTTCTTTCATTTCTGACCTATCAGCACCAGATTGGTTCATATCTTCCATTAATGATTGACGGTCTACTGCAATTTGGCCGGTAATTTCTGTATTTTTCAAACCATCTTTTTTGCATTTTCTGCAGCTTCTCGGATAGAAAGTGATATACAGGCAGATACTGAAATGATAAGAACAATCAGACCGATTAATAAATTTCTGCCCTTGGAGCGTATGACATTTTTCCAAGCGTTTTTAAGTAAATACATAGGTCCTCCTTATTGAATTATGATATTATTGGTTTCTCATATAGAATACATGAGAGTCTGTGTATATTTTGTGAAGAAAAAATGAGTAAATTGTGATAAAAAAAACTCATGATATATCTTGCGATATACCATGAGAATTAATTTTGAGATTATTCTTCATTGATTTCTACGATTTGACGTTTTCTTGCATCAGCATCATTTTCCAGATATTCATCATAAGTACCTTCTCTGTCGATTAAACCATTGCTGGTAATTTCCATAATACGGTTTGCTGTGGTCTGAACAAACTGATGATCCTGAGATGTGAATAATAAAGCTCCACTGAAGTCTTTCAAAGCTTCATTTAATGCGGTAATTGATTCCATATCCAGATGATTGGTTGGTTCATCTAAAAGAAGAATATTGGCACCACTGATCATTAATTTAGACAGCATGCAGCGAACTTTTCACCACCGGATAAAACTTTTACATTTTTCAGTGCATCTTCGCCGGAAAACAGCATACGACCTAAGAAGCCACGGACAAAAGTTGCATCTTTGTCTTCAGAATATTGTGTCAGCCATTCTACAATAGATAAATCATCACTGAAGTCTTTGGTATTGTCTTTTGGGAAATAGGACTGGGTTGTTGTAACTCCCACTTATATGTTCCTTCGTCTGGTTCCATTTCCCCGGCAAGAATTTTAAATAAAGTTGTTGTGGCCTGTGTATTTGGCCCAACAAAAGCAATTTTATCTGTTGGTTTCATAAGGAAGGAAATATTATCAAGAACTTTTACTCCGTCAATGGTCTTGGAAAGATTTTCAACCAGTAATGCATCATTTCCGATTTCACGATTTGGCTTAAAGTTAATATATGGATATTTTCTGCTGGAAGGTTTTAATTCATCAAGCTGAATTTTGTCTAAAGCTTTTTTACGTGAAGTTGCCTGCTTGATTTGGATGCATTAGCACTAAATCTTGCAATAAAGTCCTGGAGTTCTTTGATTTTTTCTTCTTTCTTCTTATTAGCTTCTTTCATTTGTTTTGTCAGAAGCTGGCTGGATTCATACCAGAAATCGTAGTTTCCGGAGAATAACTGAATTTTTGCATAATCAATATCTGCAATATGTGTACATACCTTATTTAAGAAATAACGGTCATGGGAAACAACGATAACGGTGTTATCAAAGTTGATCAGGAATTCCTCAAGCCAGTAAATCGCATCTAGATCCAAATGGTTGGTAGGTTCGTCTAAAAGCAGAATATCAGGATTTCCAAAAAGAGCCTGGGCAAGTAACCTTGACTTTTTGAGAACCATTTAAGTCGGCCATTTTCATATAATGGAGTTCGTTTGGAATTCCAGTCCGTTTAACAAGGTTGCAGCATCTGATTCTGCTTCCCATCCGTTCATGTCTGCAAATTCACCCTCTAATTCACTGGCACGGATTCCGTCTTCGTCAGTGAAATCTTCTTTTGCATAGAGGGCTTCTTTTTCTTTCATAATTTCATATAGACGCTGGTTACCCATCATAACAGTATCCAGTACCAGATGTCATCATATTGATAATGGTCCTGTTTTAAAACGGAAAGACGTTGTCCAGAAGTAATGGATACGTCACCTTTGGAAGGTTCAATTTCTCCGGAGAGAATTTTTAAAAATGTAGACTTCCCAGCTCCATTGGCCCCAATCAGTCCATAACAGTTTCCTTCGGTAAACTTAATATTTACATCTTCAAACAAAGCACGCACCTAAACGCAGTGTTACATTATTTGCCTGTATCATAGTATCACCTTTCTGTTTCTTCTATAATAATCGAGTCACTTTCTTCATTTTACAGAAAATTGAATGTTTTTCAAGTAAAAAATTGATTGTGCAAGTAAAAATACTTGACAAAGCCGGCATGATTGGGTAAACTAACACATGGTAAAGGAAAAATGCTTTACAGGAGTATTAGATGGAGCGAATTGTTGAACAGAATTTATTATATGATTTTTATGGTGAAATTACTGACGGAACATCAGAAAGAGGTCTATGGGAGCATGTTGAAAATGATATGACTCCTAGTGAGATTGCAGCCGATTATGGGATTACCAGACAGGCGGCTTTATGATATGATTCGCAGATGTACAGGATTTTGGAGATTATGAAGAAAGACTGCATCTGGTACAGAAGTTTTAACTACTAAGGACAAAGTAAAGGAGATTCATTCTTTATCTAAAAGGCTTCTTGACGAAGATAAGGAGCAGATGAAGGAAGATATCAGGCAGATTGAGTTTGTTTCCAATAAGATTTTGGAAGATTTATAGATGAGGTGTATCTATGGCATTTGAAAGTTTATCTGAGAAACTTCAGAGTGTATTTAAAAATTTAAGAAGCAAAGGCCGTTTGACAGAAGATGATGTTAAGATGGCTATGAAGGAAGTAAAGAGCTTTACTGAAGCCGATGTTAACTTCAAAGTTGTAAAGACCTTTATCAAATCTGTACAGGAGAGAGCTGTTGGGCAGGATGTGCTGAACGGATTGAATCCAGGACAGATGGTTATTAAAATTGTAAAAGAAGAGATGGAAACTCTAATGGGTTCTACCATGACAGAGATTTCTCTTAAGCCGGAAATGAAATTACAATTATTCTTATGGCAGGTCTGCAGGGAGCAGGTAAAACAACAACCTGTGCAAAGCTTGCAGGACAGTATAAAAGAAAGGTAAAAGGCCTTTACTGGTTGCCTGTGACGTATATCGTCCTGCTGCTATTAAACAGCTGCAGATAAATGGTGGAGAAAGTTGGAGTTCCTGTGTTTACTATGGGTGATAAACAAAGTCCTGTAGACATTGCAAAAGCATGTTGAACATGCTCAGAAGAATGGCAATAATATTGTGATTCTGGATACAGCAGGTCGTCTTCATATCGATGAGGATATGATGTCTGAACTGGTTGCTATCAAACAAAATGTAGATGTGCATCAGAGTATCCTGGTTGTAGATGCTATGACCGGACAGGATGCAGTAAATGTTGCTAAAGAATTTAACGATAAAGTTGAAATCGATGGTATTATTGTTACGAAACTGGATGGTGATACCAGAGGTGGAGCAGCGTTATCCATTCGTGCTGTGACAGGAAAACCGATATTGTATGTTGGTATGGGAGAAAAGCTGGAAGATCTTCAGAAATTCTATCCGGACCGTATGACAAGCAGAATCCTCGAATGGAATCGAGAAGAGTCTGCAATTGATCAGGAACAGGCAATGAAAATGCAGGAAAAGATGCGCAAAGCTTCTTTTGATTTTAATGATTTCTTGATCAGATGGATCAGATGAAAAAAAATTATCCAGTATGTTATCTATGATTCCTGGTATGAGTGGAAAACTGCAGGGATTGGATATCGATGATGGTATGATGGATAAAAGCCGCAATCATCTATTCTATGAAAAAGAAAAAGCAAATCAAGCTGATCAATGCTTCAAGAAAAGAATTGCAGCAGGTGCTGGAGTTCCTATTGCTGAAGTTAACCGTTTATGTTCAGAACCAGAAGCAGATGATGAAACAGATGTCTGGATTGTTAGGTGGTAAAGGTGGTAGAAAAGGTGGTTTCCGATTACCTTTTAAACCTTGATAATAACGCTTGGCGTTATAGATAAATTATAAATGATAAAATTTTTAACGGAGTGAAAGAGAAATGGCAGTAAAAATGAGATTAAAGAGAATGGGACAGAAAAAGGCTCCTTTTTATAGAGTTGTTGTTCAAGATCTCCTAGAGATGGAAAATTCATCGAAGAAATCGGTACTTACGATCCAAATCAGGATCCTAGCGTAATTAAATTTGATGAAGATGCAGCAAAAAATGGTTATCTAATGGTGCTCAGCCAACAGAAACAGTAGCTAAATTACTGAGGGATCGAAAAATAGTTAGGAGGCAAACGCATGAAACATTTATTAGAAGTGATTGCAAAAGCCCTCGTTGATCAGCCGGACAAAGTAGTTGTAACAGAGAAAGAAACAGCAGATTCTGTTGTTCTGGAACTTCATGTTGCCGAAGGTGACATGGGAAGGTTATTGGTAAGCAGGGAAGAATTGCAAAAAATAAAGGCAACAAAAAATTGTCGTTGATATCAAATAAAAGAAAAAGCTCATAAATGGCGAAATACGTCACTTATGGCTTTCTTTTTTGCGTTTTATATACTGCAGTTTTGTTAAAATGTAATATGCAATAATGGCTGTAATCAATTCGGAAGAAAGCATGCCATACTCCAACAGCACCAAAAATATTACTTAAACAAATGCTGTTGGTATTGTTAAAACAGTATATCGAAGCAAAGATATAATTAACGAGGCACCCCCATACTTAATAAATATATTGAAGAAACTACGAATCCGATGCTGATAATACGCAAGGCAACACTTCCGGCATAAATAGTTTCTTCGTTTGAAGAAATAGACTGATTAGTTGTGTTGGAACAGACCAGCATAAAACTGTTCCAAAACCATAATTATAGCTGTTAATATAAGGCTGATTTTATAAATGTTCTTAACACGATTATGTTCCCGGCACCAAGTTAAATCCGATTAAAGGTCGTATTCCTTGCACTATTCCATTGGAAGGCAGATATAGGAATGTCTGCAATTTATAGTAAACACCTAAAACGACCACATACATTTGAGAATAGGCAGAAAGGATTATATTTAATGCAGAAATCAATAGTGATGGCAAAGCTAAATTTAATACTGCAGGAATACCTATGGAATATAATTTTGTACACATTGTTTTTGAAAATACAATATATTTTGGGGCTATATGTACATGAATTGGATTTATAGCATAAATCAAAATATACATCAAAAGACTAAGGTTTTGCCCAATTCCGGTGGCATATGCCGCACCCTCTATTCCCATTTCTGGAAATGGTCCTAATCCAAAAATCAAAATTGGATCTAAAATAATATTTTATACATCCACATAGCATACTGAGCATTGTAATGAGCATTTTTCCAACAGATTGAAAAATTTTCTCGAAGACATTGATAATGCAATAATGATAGAAAAACTAAATGCAATTTGAGAGTATTTTAATCCTAAATCTATTACTTGTAGTAAACATTCTTAAAAAGACAGGGGTTATTGTAATAACCCAATAGTCAATATGGTCCGTGTATTGCATTAAGCACCAACCCTTGTGTTGCGGCAATATTAGCTGCTGTATTTTTTTGAGCGCCCCAAAAAGTATGAAATAGTGGAATTGATACCAATAGAAAAACCTATTGTAATTGCGTTTATAAAGTTCTGAATTGGAAATATTAATGATAATGCAGTCATAGCATTTTCATTGATCTGAGCTACGAAGAAACTGTCAACGATATTATAAAGTGAAGTTACCATCATTGACAGCACCAT
>NZ_MJIF01000002.1:0-3545 GCF_001940315.1 Anaerostipes sp. 494a
AGTATGGATGAAAAGACCGGAGAAATTATATTCCGCGGAGATGAATAGGGATAAGAGCGATTTTAAACATTCATAGTGAAAAATAATCAGGATAAAATTAAAACAGGAAACTGGAATTTTGTGATGTTTCACAGAGTTCCGGTTTCTTTTTTTATTACACAGAAAAATTAATGTATAAAATCTTGAAATCAAAAATAAAAATCTTTAAAATCAAAAAGTTTATAGTAAATATGCACAAAAATAAAAGTGTTTATCTCCAAAATGCGAGAAAACAAAACAATAAATCTGTGAAAAATTAATGAATATCTGTAAAACAGACATAAAATGTTTGACTCACAGAAAAAGTGGGTTTATAATAAAGACATCAAATAAAGAAAGCGCTTTCGAATAAAGATGTTGGAGAAACGAAAAGGTATTTTAAACAATTATATTGGAGGTAAAATATGAAGGCAATTGTAAGATATGGTAAGGAATTTGGTGGTTACACAATGGCAGATGTTCCAGAACCAACTTGTGGGCCAGAAGATATTATCATTAAAATTAAAGCAGCTGCCATTTGTGGTGCAGATATGAAACACTGGAGAGTTGATAATGGTTCTGATGAATTTAATTCTATCCGTGGACATGAATTTGCAGGTGAAATTGTTGAAGTCGGTGAAAAGGTAACAGACTGGAAAGTTGGACAGAGAGTTGTTTCTGATAATAGCGCACATGTATGTGGTGTTTGCCCGGCTTGTGAAATGGGAGATTTCCTTTGCTGTGAAGAAAAAGTAAATCTCGGATTAGATAACAATACATGGGGCGGTGGATTTTCTAAATACTGTAAAGTCCCAGGTGAAATTTTAAGAATTCATAAACATGCAATCTGGGAAATTCCAGAAGGTGTGGAATATGAAGAAGCAGCAGTTTTAGATCCTATTTGTAATGCTTATAAAGCAGTTGCACAGCAGGCCTCATTTATTACCAGGACAGGATGTTGTTGTATTTGGTACAGGTCCTCTTGGATTATTCTCAGTACAGATTGCAAAAATCATGGGAGCAGTAAACATTGTTATGGTTGGTCTTGATGAAGACGTAGAAACACGTTTCCCTGTTGCTTTAGAAGTAGGTGCAACTCATGTTGTCAATGGTTCTAAAGAAGATGTTGTAAAACGATGCACAGAAATCTGTGGAAGTGATGGACCGGTTGGAGATAAAACAGCAGAAGACCATTATGTACGTTACAAAGATTACATTAAAAATGTAGCTGCATGCGAAATATATTCCACATGGCCCAGAGCAACATTAGAGGCTAATATACTGGCTATCATGTCTTTTACTTTAAATCGTGTTTATACAGAATGGTACCGTAATAAAGGACACGATTTTACCATTACGTCATCTACGGCGTATGATCATAAGTGGATGCCAGGGAAAACCACCTATGAATCTATTAACAGAATCGTAGATGAGATTTTTTCCAATTATCTTTCCAGACCAAATGTAAAACAACCTATTTTGACACAATACTGCGACGGAAAGAGGGTAACTTGCCCTGAGTGGATGACACAATGGGGATCTAAGTATCTAGGTGATCAGGGATATTCACCTATTGAGATTCTCCGATACTATTATGGGGAAAATATGTATATTAATACAGCTGAGCAGATAGCAGGTATTCCTTCTTCCTGGCCAGGATATGATCTGACGATTGGATCAAGCGGAAATAAAGTGAAACAGATGCAGGAACAGCTAAATCGGATTTCACGAGATTATCCATCAATTCCAAAAGTTGCCGCAGATGGGCAATATGGAGAACAAACAGCAGATGCAGTCAGGAAGTTTCAGAATGTTTTTGGATTAGATCAGACAGGAGTTGTGGATTATCCAACCTGGTATAAGATCAGTGAAATATATGTAGGTGTAAGCAGAATTGCAGAGTTAAATCAATAATGAAAGAAAAACTCCTTTTTACAGTAAAAATGATATAATATAAAAAGAAATTATATTATATGAAAAGTGATTATCACACAGACTGTTTAAGGAGGTTTTTCTATGTTTAAAGACTTTATATATAAAAATTATCTGGAAGCACCATATAATCTAACATTTGAAGATGCAATGAAAATTTATGAAGATATTATTGCGGCTGCGCCGGAAGATGATCCGGATTTTGAGGCAGCATGGAGTTATGCATTGGAAAGAATGACTGCTTATGCCGATTTGAGAGCACACTGGAAGATTACACCAAAGTCTGAGAGAGATAATGATCAGAGGACCATAATGCATGATAGTGTAATTGAATCTCTTGATCAGCTGGCTGAATATATGTCTTCTCAAAATAGAAAAACCGCATGGAGAATTGAGCTGGGATTTCAAAGAAAAAGAATTGGTGATTTTGCCTGTTACGTATCAATGATTTACGGACTATTTGCTAGATAAAAGAACAGTATAATTTATAAAACGATTGACAGGAGGAAAATATTTTGGCAAAAAAAGAAGCAAAAACAAATGCTATGAGAATACTGGAAAGGAATAAGATTCCATATGAAATTCATCGATATGAATGTAAGGAATTTATTGATGGAATAGCCATTGCGGATATGCTGGATGAACCTTATGAGAAGGTTTTTAAGACACTGGTAACAGTTGGAAAAAACGGGGGATTTTTTGTGTTTGTCATACCCATACACAAAGAACTGGATTTGAAAAAGCAGCAAAATCTGTTGATGAAAAATCAGTTGAAATGATTCATGTGAAAGACATTAATAAAATTACAGGATATATTCGTGGGGGATGTACTGCCATAGGAATGAAAAAGGAATATCCAACGGTACTTGACAGCAGTGCATTAGACCAGACAACCATCATGGTCAGCGGAGGCAAAAATGGAATACAGATCGAGCTGACACCAGATGATTATTTAAAGGCATGTCATGGGAAAACAGAACAAATTACACATTAAAGGAGCTAAATCGTGATAGATCAAATATTAGAATTTAATAAAAAATTTGTTGAAGAAGGAAAATATGAACAATACAGAACCAGTAAATATCCGGATAAGAAGATAGCTATTATAACATGTATGGATACAAGACTGACAGAATTACTTCCGGCAGCATTGGGAGTCAAAAACGGAGATGTAAAAATGATAAAAAATGCCGGAGGTGTTATCAGCCATATGTTCGGAAGTGTGGTTCGAAGTGTACTGGTAGGTATTTACGAACTGGGAATTGAAGAAGTTATGGTCATCGGGCACACTGATTGCGGTGTTCAGCATATTAACAGTGATATGATGATAGAACAGATGAAGAAAAGGGGAATCAATCAGGATAAAATTGATCTGATACGTCATTGCGGAATTGATTTTGATACATGGTTAGAAGGATTTGACTGTGTTGATAATTCGGTAAGAGATTCGGTGGAAATGTTAAGAAAGCATCCTTTGATTCCAGAAGATGTAAAGATATCAGGGTATGTAATGGACTCTGTTACGGGAAAATTGAATGTCATAGAATCATAGAAATTTATCATGGAAAGCCATCGTGTATCAATGTCAAATAATG